>VFKA01000022.1 GCA_009885795.1 Rhodospirillales bacterium
GCGACAACATCTCGATGGAGGTGCATTTGATCGCGCCCATCGCGATGGACGAGGGCTTGCGCTTCGCCATCCGCGAGGGCGGGCGCACGGTCGGCGCCGGCGTCGTCGCCTCCGTCATCGAATAGGCGATATCATGGACAACCAGAACATTCGCATTCGTCTCAAGGCGTTCGATCATCGCGTGCTCGATCAATCGACCAGCGAGATCGTCAGCACGGCCAAGCGCACGGGCGCCCAGGTGCTGGGACCGATTCCGCTGCCGACGCGCATCGAGCGGTTCACGGTCCTGCGTTCGCCCCATGTCGACAAGAAGAGCCGCGAGCAATTCGAGATCCGCACCCATAAGCGCCTGCTCGACATCATCGATCCGACGCCGCAGACCGTGGACGCGCTAATGAAGCTCGATCTCGCCGCCGGCGTCGACGTCGAAATCAAGCTGCGCAGCTGAGCGGATTCTGGAGTAGGCAATCATGCGAACCGGTCTCATCGCCAAGAAGCTCGGAATGACGCGCGTCTTCGCCGAAGACGGCGCCGACGTTCCGGTGACCGTGCTGCGGGTCGATCATTGCCAGGTGGTCGCCGTACGCACCGCCGAGCGCGACGGCTACACCGCCGTTCAGCTGGGCGTCGGCTCGGCCAAGCCGAAATCGCTGACCAAGGCCGAGCGCGGCCACTTCGCCAAGGCCAAGGTGGAACCCAAACGCAAGCTGGCGGAGTTCCGCGTCAGCGCCGACGCGCTGGTCGAGGTGGGGGCCGAGATCTCGGCCGAGCATTTCGTGCCCGGGCAGTTCGTCGACGTCACCGGCATCACCATCGGCAAGGGCTTCGCCGGCGCCATGAAGCGGTGGAATTTCGCCGGCTTGCGCGCGACGCATGGCGTGTCCGTCTCGCATCGCAGCCATGGCTCGACCGGCCATCGCCAGGATCCGGGACGCACCTTCCCGGGAAAGAAGATGGCCGGGCATCTGGGCGACGAGCGGGTGACGACCCTCAACCTCAGGGTCGTCTCGACCGACGCCGACCAAGGGCTGATCGTGGTCAGGGGCGCGGTGCCGGGAGCGGAAGGCTCCTTCGTCCTCGTGCGCGACGCCGCCAAGCGCAAGGCCCCGGACGGCTTGCCGTTCCCGGCCGCGCTCAAGGGCGGGGCCGCGCCGGCTCCGGAATTAAGTGCACTGTCACCGAAATCACCGATAAGTGCACTGTCACCGAAATCGGAATTAAGTGCACTGTCACCGAAATCGGGGCAAGAGCCATGAAACTCTCCGTGACCAGCCTCGACAACACGACCGTCGGCGAGATCGAGCTCGACGACAAGGTGTTCGGCTTGCCGATGCGCAAGGACATCCTGGCACGCGCGGTCAACTGGCAGCTCGCCAAGCGGCGCCAGGGCACGCACAAGGCCAAGACGGTGAAGGACGTGAGCGGCACCACCAAGAAGCCCCATGCCCAGAAGGGCACCGGGCGCGCGCGCGCGGGGTCGTTGCGATCGGCGCAATTCCGCGGCGGCGGCGTCGTGTTCGGCCCGGTGGTGCGCAGCCACGCGCACGACCTGCCGAAGAAGGTGCGCAAGCTGGCGTTGAAAGTAGCACTTTCCAGCAAGCAGGCGGACGGCAAGCTGGTGGTGCTGGACGCGGCCACGCTGAAAGGCGCCAAGACCAAGGATCTCGCCAAGAGATTCGCCAAGCTCGGCTGGGTCAACGCGCTGCTGATCGGCGGCGCCACGCTCGATGAGAATTTCCGCCGCGCCACCGCCAACATCCGCGAGATCGACCTGCTGCCGCAACAGGGCGTGAACGTCTACGACATCCTGCGGCGCGACACGCTGGTCCTGACCAAGGACGCGGTGGTGCATTTGGAGGCACGACTGAAATGAGCCGGGCCCGCGCGATCCGCCCGATCGCGGTCAAGCTGACCACGGAGCGGATGTACGACATGATCCGCTTTCCGGTGGTGACCGAGAAGTCGACCGCCGGCTCCGCGCACGGCCAGGTGACGTTCCGCGTGCCCGTGGACGCCAGCAAGCCGGAGATCAAGGCCGCGATCGAAGGCGTCTTCAAGGTGAAGGTCCTCGCGGTCAACACCTTGCGTCAACAAGGCAAGTTGAAGCGTTTCAAGGGCATCTTCGGCAGGCGCGTCGAATACAAAAAAGCGATGGTGACCCTGGCCGAGGGCCAGACCATCGACGTGACGACGGGAGTCTAGGTCATGGCGCTCAAGAGCTACAAGCCGGTGACGCCCAGCATGCGGGAGCTGGTGATCGTCGATCGTTCGGAGCTGCACAAGGGCGGCCCGTTGAAGGCCTTGAGCGAAGGCCTGCGCAAGACCGGCGGACGGAACAATTACGGGCGGACGACGGCCCGGCGCATGGGCGGCGGACACAAGCGGCGCTACCGCATCATCGACTTCAAGCGCCGGAAGTTCGACGTGCCGGCGACGGTCGAACGCCTGGAATACGACCCCAACCGGACCGGCTTCATCGCCTTGGTCCGCTACGATGACGGCGAGCTCAGCTACATCCTGGCGCCGCAGCGCCTGAAGGTCGGCGACAAGATCGTGGCCGGCGAACGCGCCGACATCAAGCCGGGCAACGCCATGCCCTTGAAGAGCATTCCGGTCGGCACCATCGTCCACAACGTCGAGATGAAGATGGGGCGGGGCGGGCAGATCGCGCGCGCCGGCGGTACCTACGTCCAGCTCGTCGGCCGCGACGCCGGCTACGCGCTTTTGCGCATGAGTTCGGGCGAAGTGCGCCGCGTGCGCGCCGAGTGCATGGCGACGATCGGCGCGGTATCGAACCCCGATCAGCAGAACATCAACATCGGCAAGGCGGGGCGCAGCCGTTGGCTCGGCATACGCCCCTCCGTGCGCGGCGTGGCGATGAACCCGGTCGATCACCCCCATGGCGGCGGCGAGGGGCGAACCTCGGGCGGGCGCCACCCGGTGACGCCCTGGGGCAAGGGGACCAAGGGCAAGAAGACCCGCAAGAACAAGAAGACCGGGTCGATGATCGTGCGCCGCCGCACGCTGAAGCAACGGTAGGAGAGGCGCTTTCCCATGACTCGCTCGGTTTGGAAAGGTCCGTTCGTCGACGGCTACATGCTGAAGAAGGCGCAAGGCGTGCGCGCCGGCGGTCGCAACGAGGTGATCAAGACCTGGTCGCGGCGTTCGACGATCCTGCCGCAATTCGTCGGGCTGACCTTCGGTGTTTACAACGGCCACAAGTTTTTGCCGGTGCTGGTGACGGAAAACATGATCGGCCACAAATTCGGCGAGTTCTCGCCGACCCGCACCTTTCACGGCCACACCGGCGACCGCAAGGCCAAGCGCGTGGAGACGCCGGCATGAGCAAACCCTCGCGCCCGCGCTCGCTCGACGAGACCGAGGCCAAGGCGGTGGCGCGCAACATCCGCGTCAGCCCGCGCAAGCTCAATCTGGTGGCCGAATCCATTCGCGGCAAGGCGGCAGGCCGCGCCATGAACGACCTTACCTTCATGCGCAAGCGGATCGCCATCGACGTGAGGAAGGTCTTGCAATCGGCCATCGCCAACGCCGAGAACAACCATCAGCTCGACGTCGATCGTCTCTACGTCTCCGAGGCGCATGTCGGGCGAAGTTTCGCCATGAAACGGTTTCATGCCCGCGCGCGCGGCCGCTCCGGCACGATCATGAAGACGTTCAGCAACCTCACCGTCATCGTGCGCGAACGCAAGGAGACCGCCTGATATGGGCCAGAAGGTCAATCCGATCGGACTGCGGCTCGGCATCAATCGCACCTGGGATTCGCGATGGTACGCCGATGAAGGCTATGCCGGATTGCTGCATGAGGACTTACGCCTGCGAGCCTACCTGAACCAGCGATTGGCGCAGGCCGGGGTCGGGCGCATCGTCATCGAGCGGCCGGCCAAGAAGGCGCGCATCACCATCCACAGCGCGCGCCCCGGCGTCATCATCGGCAAGAAGGGCGCCGACATCGAGAAGCTGCGCACCGACCTGGCGAAGATGACGCAGGCCGAGGTCGCCCTCAATATCGTCGAGATCAGGAAGCCCGAGCTCGATTCGAGATTGGTCGCCGAGAACATCGCCCAGCAGCTCGAGCGCCGCGTCGCGTTTCGCCGGGCGATGAAGCGCGCGGTGCAATCGGCCATGCGCTTGGGCGCGCAAGGCATCCGCATCACCTGCGGCGGGCGCCTAGGCGGGGCGGAAATCGCCCGCGTCGAGTGGTACCGCGAAGGCCGCGTGCCGCTGCACACCCTTCGCGCCGAAATCGATTATGGCGAGGCGACGGCGAAGACCGCCTATGGAACCTGCGGCGTCAAGGTGTGGGTGTTCAAGGGCGAAGTCATGGCGCACGACCCGATGGCGCAAGACAAGCGCGCGATCGAGCAGCAGCCAAGCCGTTCATAGAACGGCGTTCGAGGAAGATCATCATGCAGTCGCCCAAGCGCACCAAGTTTCGCAAGGCCCACAAGGGCCGCATCCATGGCAAGGCCAAGGCCGGCACGGCGCTGAACTTCGGGTCCTATGGCCTGAAGGCGACCTCGCCGGGCCGGGTGACCGCGCGCGAGATCGAAGCCGCGCGCCGGGCCATCACGCGGCACATGAAGCGGCTCGGCCGCATCTGGATTCGGATTTTTCCCGACGTACCGGTCAGCACCAAGCCGGCCGAAGTGCGCATGGGCAGCGGCAAGGGCACGCCCGAATACTGGGTCTGCCGCGTGCATCCCGGCCGCATCATGTTCGAGATCGACGGCGTGCCGCACGACCTGGCGGTGCGCGCCTTCGAGCTGGCGGCGGCCAAGCTGTCGGTTGCCACGCGATTTGTCGCGCGCATGGACGAGGGGGCCTCGAAACCGTGAAGATTCAGGATCTGCGGCAGAAAACGGCGGATCAGCTCGCGAGCGAGCTGACGAACCTGAAGAAAGAGGCGTTCAATTTGCGCTTCCGCAAGGCAAGCGGGCAGCTCGAGAACACGGCGCGCGTGCGCGAAGTGCGACGGAGCATCGCGCGGATCAAGACGCTGCTGATCGCGCCGGCGGTGGCGTTGGCGGCGGAGAAGCGCAAGGCCTCGGTCAAGAAACCGGCGGTTGCCAAGCGTAAGGCCGCGGCCAAGAAACCGGCGGCGGCGAAGCGGTCGCCAGCGGCCAAGAAGCGCGCCACGGCGGGAAAAAAGAGGTAGACGATGCCGAAACGAATTCTGCGGGGCACCGTCGTCAGCGACAAGCCCAACAAGACCGTGATCGTTCGCGTCGAGCGGCGGGTGACGCATCCGGTGTACAAGAAGGTCATACGGCTTTCGAAGCGCTACGCCGCGCATGACGAAACCAACGTCTGCAAGATCGGCGACATCGTGAGCATCCGGGAATGCCGGCCTCTCTCCAAGACCAAGTGCTGGGAGGTTGTGGACCGGGTGGAAGCATCGGCGCGGGCCGGTTGAGCGGAAGGCAAAAGTACCATGATCCAGATGCAGACCAATCTCGAAGTCGCCGACAATTCCGGCGCGCGCCGTGTCCAGTGCATCAAGGTGCTGGGCGGGTCGAAGCGCCGATACGCCACGGTGGGCGACATCATCGTCGTCTCGATCAAGGAGGCGATCCCGCGCGGCCGCGTGAAGAAGGGCGACGTCCACAAGGCGGTGGTCGTGCGCACCGCGTTTCCGTTGCGCCGGTCCGACGGCAGCGTGATCCGGTTCGACCGCAACGCGGCCGTGCTGGTGACGCCCCAGGGCGAGCCGATCGGCACGCGCATCTTCGGTCCGGTGACGCGCGAACTGCGGGCCAAGAAATTCATGAAGATCATTTCCCTGGCGCCGGAAGTTTTGTGATCGGCGGGGGATGAAGAGCAGGACCATGACGGTAAAGTTGAAGATCAAGAAGGGCGATCGGGTGGTGGTCATCACCGGCGGCGACAAGGGCCGCAGCGGCGAAGTTCTTCGCGTGCTGCGCGAGGAGCGGCGCGTGCTGGTGCAGGGCGTCAACATGGTGAAGCGCCACCACCGGCCGCGGCCGGGCAATCCGGGAGGAATCGTGGAACGGGAGGCGCCGATCCACGTTTCCAATGTCGCCCACATCGACCCCAAGGACAACAAGCCGAGCCGTATCGGATTCAAGGCCGGCGCCGACGGCCGGCGGCTCAGATTCGCTCGCCGCTCCGGCGACGTGATCGATTGAGGGTAAGGACCATGGCCTCGCGATTCAAGGAACGTTACCTGACCACCCTGCGCCCGGCGCTGATGAAGCAGTTCGGCTATGCCAGCCCCTTGGCGGCGCCGCGCCTCGACAAGATCGTCATCAACATGGGTGTCGGCGAAGCGGTGCTGGACGCCAAGAAGATGAACGCGGCGGTCGCCGATTTGACGGCGATATCCGGGCAGAAGCCGGTGGTGACGAAGTCGCGGAAATCGATCGCGGTCTTCAAGCTGCGCGAAGGCATGACCATCGGCTGCAAGGTGACGCTGCGGGCCGAGCGGATGTACGAGTTTCTCGATCGCCTGGTCACCGTGGCGCTGCCGCGCGTGCGCGACTTTCGCGGCGTATCGGCCAAGAGCTTCGACGGGCGCGGCAATTTCGCGCTTGGGTTGAAGGAGCAGCTCGTGTTTCCGGAGATCGACTACGACAAGATCGACGAAGTGCGCGGCATGGACATCGTCATCTGCACGACCGCCAAGACCGATGACGAGGCCAGGGCGTTGTTGAAGGGCTTCGACATGCCGTTCACGATCGAGAAGGCCTGAGAGGAAGCATGGCAAAAACCAGTTCAATCGAGCGCAACAAGAAGCGCGAGCGCATGGTCGCGAAGTTCGCCGCGAAGCGTCGGGGATTGAAGGACGCGGCCAAGGACGACTCGCTGCCGCCGGAAGATCGATTCGCGGCGCGCCTGAAGCTCGCGGCGATGCCCCGCAACGGTTCCGCGGTGCGCATCCGCAACCGCTGCCTGATCACGGGGCGCCCGCGCGGCACCTATCGCAAGTTCAAGTTGTCGCGGCTGTCGATGCGCGAGTTGGCGTCGCACGGCCAGATCCCCGGCATGGTCAAGGCAAGTTGGTAAGGAGGATAGTGGGAACATGTCATTGAGCGATCCCCTGGGGGATATGTTGACGCGGATTCGTAACGGCCAGAAGGCGCATCTCAGCGATGTGCTGACGCCGGCCTCGCGGTTGCGATCGAACGTGCTCGAAGTGTTGAAGCGCGAAGGCTATATCCGCGGCTTCGTCGAGGCCGATTTGGACACCGGAGCGAAGAACCTGCGCATCGAACTCAAGTACCACGAGGGCCAGCCGGTGATCCGCGAGATAGCGCGGGTTTCCAAGCCCGGCCGGCGCGTCTATTCGAAGATCGCCGAACTGCCGCGCGTCTATAACGGTCTAGGCATTTCGATCCTGTCGACGCCGCGCGGCGTCATGTCCGACAGCGAAGCCCGCGCCGCCAAGGTTGGCGGCGAGGTGCTGTGCCGCGTGTTCTGAGGAGCAAGTCATGTCCCGCATAGGCAAGAATCCGGTCGTCGTTCCCGCGGGCGTCGAGGTGCGCCTCGACGGCGGCGACGTCACGGTGAAGGGCAAGCTGGGCGCGCTCAAGGCCAGTCTCGGCGACCAGGTTCGGATGACGTTGAATGACGGCCAGGTGACGGTCGAGCCCGCCAACGACAGCAAGCAGGCCCGGATCATGTGGGGCACCGCGCGCGCCATCGTGCGCAACATGGTGCAAGGCGTTTCGCAAGGCTACAGCAAGACGCTGGAGATCAACGGCGTGGGCTACCGCGCGTCGGTGCAAGGCACGACCCTGGTGCTGCAACTCGGCTACAGCCACGACATCAAGTACCCGATTCCGGCCGACATCGCGATCAAGTGCGAGAAGCCGACCAGCATCCTGATCTCGGGCGCCGACAAGCAGCGCGTGGGTCAGGTGGCCGCCGAAATTCGCGGCTACCGCAAGCCGGAGCCCTACAAGGGCAAGGGCATCAAGTACAGTGGCGAGACCATCCTGCGCAAGGAAGGCAAGAAGAAGTAGGACAATATCATGGCCGATTCCTTGAAATTGAAAGAACGGCGCCGCTCGCGCGTGCGCACCCAAATCCGTCGCAAGTCGGCCGGCCGGCCACGGCTCTCGGTGTTCCGCTCGGGCCGGCATATCTATGCGCAAGTGATCGACGATGGGCGCCAAACGACCATCGCCGCCGCATCGAGCATGGATAAGGAGCTGCGCCCGAGCCTGCCCAAGGGCGGGCCGACCAAGGCCGCCGCCGCCGAGGTGGGCAAGCTTATCGCCAAACGCGCCATCGCGGCGGGTGTCAAGAACGTCGTGTTCGACCGCGGCGCCTATCTGTTTCACGGCCGGGTCAAGGCCCTGGCCGACGCCGCCCGCGAGGGCGGCCTATCCTTTTAGAGGACGTTGTCGATGGCACGAAGCGCAGGCAAGGGCGGCAAGGGCGATCGCCGGGATCGCGAACGTTCGCGCGAAGATTCCGATATGGTCGAGAAGCTCGTCAGCATCAATCGCGTCGCCAAGGTGGTGAAGGGCGGACGGCGTTTCGGTTTTGCCGCGCTGGTCGTCGTCGGTGACGGCAAGGGCCGGGCGGGACACGGCGCGGGCAAGGCGCGCGAGGTGCCGGAGGCGATCCGCAAGGCCACCGAGCATGCCAAGCGCCACATGGTCCGCATACCGTTGCGCGAGGGGCGCACGCTTCATCATGACGTTCTCGGGCGCTACGGCGCGGGGCGCGTGGTGCTGCGCGCGGCCAAACCCGGCACCGGCATCATCGCCGGCGGTCCGATCCGCGCCATCTTCGAGGCGCTGGGCGTCGCCGACGTGGTGGCGAAGTCGATCGGAACCTCCAATCCGCATAACATGGTGAAAGCCGCGTTCTCGGCGCTGGTCGGCAGCTCCTCGCCGCGCTCGGTCGCGACCAGGCGGGGAAAACGCGTCGGCGACATCATCGGCCGGCGCGAGACCGGCGCCGTCGAGGCGAAGGAGTAGCGCCATGGCCAAGATAGAGTCGAAGATCGAGGTCACCCAGACCGGCAGCCACATCGGCCGCCCGGAGGACCAGCGCCAGACCCTCATCGGATTGGGGCTCAACAAGCGCCACCGCGTCCGCGTACTCGTGGACACGCCGTCCGTGCGCGGCATGATTCGCAAAGTCGGCCACCTGGTCAGCGTCAAGCCGGTGGCTTGAACCGGCGGCGGCAGGCACCATTTCTTTCAGAGACAAGATCGGCGGGTAAGGATGAAGCTCAACCAATTGTCCGACAATGCCGGCGCGCGCAAGGGCCGCATCCGCGTCGGGCGCGGCATCGGATCCGGCAAGGGCAAGACCGGCGGCCGGGGCGGCAAGGGCCAGACCGCGCGCACCGGCGTCGCGATCCGCGGATTCGAGGGCGGCCAGATGCCGATCCACCGGCGCCTCCCGAAGCGCGGATTCAACAACATCTTCCGCCGGCGCTACGCCGAGGTGAATCTCGGGCGCCTGCAGCAGGCGCTCGATGCCGGGCGCCTCGATGCGGGCGGCTCGATCGACGGCGCCAAGCTGGTGGAAGCGGGTATCATCCGGCGCGTTCACGACGGCGTCAGGCTGTTGGCCAAGGGCGAGATCAAGGGCAAGCTCACGATCGAGGTCGCCGGCGCCTCCAAGGCCGCGATCGACGCCGTGGAAAAGGCCGGCGGCAAGGTCGTCATTCTCGCGCCCAAGGCGCCCAAGGAGCCGAAGGCGCCGGAAGCGGCGTCGAAGGCGTAAAGTCCCATGGCTTCGGCCGCCGAGCAACTCGCCGCCAATATCAATTTCTCGGCCTTCGCCAAGGCGACGGAGCTGAAGCAGCGCCTGTGGTTCACGCTGGGCGCATTGATCGTCTACCGGCTCGGCACCTATATCCCGCTGCCCGGCATCGATCCGGGCATCATGGCCGAGATCTTCCGCCAGCAAGGCTCCGGCATCCTCGGCATGTTCGACATGTTCGCCGGCGGGGCGCTCGGGCGCATGACCATCTTCGCGCTCAACATCATGCCCTACATCTCGGCCTCGATCGTCATGCGGCTCCTTATCAGCATGTCGCCGACGCTCGAGGCCATGAACAAGGAAGGCGAGGCCGGGCGCAAGAAGATCAACCAATATACCCGCCTCGGCACGGTGCTGCTGGCATCGGTGCAGGGCTATGGGCTGGCGGTGGGTCTCGAAGGCATGCAAGGGACGGCCGGTTCGGCGGTCATGGATCCGGGGTATTTCTTCCGCCTGACCACCGCGCTGACGCTGGTTAGCGGCACGGTCTTCCTGATGTGGCTCGGCGAACAGATCACCGCGCGCGGCGTCGGCAACGGCATATCGCTCATCATCATGTCGGGCATCGTCGCCAATCTGCCCGGCGCGCTGGTGCAGATGCTGGAATTGGGGCGCACCGGCGCGGTCTCGACCTTCCTCATCATTCTGTTGCTGGTCATGTCGGTCGCGGTCATCACCGGCATCGTCTTCTTCGAGCGGGCGCAGCGCCGGATCGTCGTGCAGTACCCCAAACGCCAGGTCGGCAACAAGATGTTCGGCGGCGATTCCTCGCACCTGCCGTTGAAACTGAACAGCGCCGGCGTCATTCCGCCGATCTTCGCGAGCTCGCTGCTGCTGATGCCGCTCACCATCACCGGATTCAGCGGCGGCGACGCGCCCGAATGGCTGCAGGCGGTCAATACCTATCTGGGGCATGGCCGGCCGCTCTACATGCTGTTCTACGTCCTGCTCATCGTGTTCTTCGCCTTCTTCTATACCGCGGTCGTGTTCAATCCGGTCGAGACGGCGGACAATCTGAAGAAACACGGCGGCTTCGTCCCCGGCATCCGGCCGGGCAAGAACACGGCCGAGTATCTCGACTACGTTCTCACCAGGCTGACCGTCGTGGGCGGCCTCTATCTCGCGATCATCTGCCTGCTGCCGGAGATCCTGATCTCGCAATACTCGTTGCCGTTCTATTTCGGCGGCACCAGCCTGCTCATCGTGGTCTCCGTCACCATGGATACCGTGGCGCAGGTCCATTCGCATCTGCTGGCGCACCAATACGAGGGCCTGATCAAGAAGGCGAAACTTCGAGGCCGGCGCGGATGAATCTCATCTTGCTGGGTCCGCCGGGCGCCGGCAAGGGGACCCAGGCCAAGCGCCTCGCCGAGCGGCATGGCTGGGCGCAGCTTTCGACCGGCGACATGCTGCGCGCCGCGGTGGCTGCCGGCACGGAAATCGGCGTCAAGGCGAAATCGATCATGGAGAGCGGCAACCTCGTGCCCGACGACATCCTCATCGCCATGATCGGCGAGCGCATCGACCGGCCCGATAGCCGGGCGGGGTTCATCCTCGACGGGTTTCCGCGCACCGCCATGCAGGCGGAGGCTCTGGACGGCATGCTGGCCAAGCGCGGACGCCGGCTCGACCGCGTTATCGAAATCGGCGTCGATGAAGCGGCGCTGGTCGAGCGAATCTCCGGGCGGTTTGCTTGCGTCAAGTGCGGGGCCGGCTATCACGAGCGCTACCAGCGGCCGAAAACCGAGGGTCGTTGCGATTCCTGCGGCGGGACCGAGTTCAGCCGCCGGGCCGACGACAACGCCGAAACCGTCAAGACCCGGCTTGCGGCCTACCGGGCGCAAACGGCACCGATTCTGCCATATTACCGCGAAAAAGGGCTATTGGTACGGGTCGATGGGATGGCCGAACTGGACGATGTCACCCGCCAGATCGCCCGGCAGTTGAATGGGGAGAAGGGTGGCACCGCAGGCCGTTGACTTATGCCGATCTTTCCATATATTGCGTGGTCTCGGTCGCGACCGGCGCGACCGCGTGTTTTCGTGCGCCCTCACCTATAACCTGGAGCTACCGCCTTGGCCCGTATCGCTGGCGTAAACATCCCGACCCAGAAGCGGGTCGAGATTGCTCTGACCTATATCCATGGCATCGGTTCGACCAAGGCGAAGGAGATCTGCGTCAAGGTCGGAATCCCTCGCGAGCGCCGGACCAATCAGCTGACGGATGACGAGATCGCCCGGATCCGCGAGGCGATCGACCGCAGCTATCGCGTCGAAGGCGATCTCAGGCGAGAAACGGCCATGAACATCAAGCGGCTGATGGATCTCGGTTGCTACCGGGGCCTGCGCCACCGGAAAGGGCTCCCGGTCCGGGGCCAGCGCACCCATACCAACGCGCGGACCCGCAAAGGCCCGGCGCGGGCCATCGCCGGCAAGAAGAGAACAGTGGCGCCATCTTAATCGGCGCCTAGGCAAGACAGGAACGATCATGGCAACGACCACTGCCGCGGCACCGCGCGCGCGCCGGCGCGAACGCAAGAACATCACTGCCGGCGTGGCGCACGTGAATGCGAGCTTCAACAACACCATCATCACGATCACCGACGCCCAGGGCAACACCATCGCCTGGTCCTCGTCCGGCGGCATGGGCTTCAAGGGGTCGCGCAAGTCGACGCCCTACGCCGCCCAGGTCGCCGCCGATGCCGCGGCGAAGAAGGCGATGGAGCATGGGGTGAAGATTCTCGAAGTCGAAGTGAAGGGCCCCGGTTCGGGCCGCGAATCGGCGCTGCGCGCCTTGCAGGCGGCGGGATTTACGATCACCTCGATCAAGGACGTAACGTCTATTCCGCACAATGGTTGCCGGCCGCCCAAACGGCGGCGGGTGTGAACCAAGTGGCGGGCTTCGGCCCGGCCAGGGCAAGGAGCGCCCGGCCGGCGAGTTCAATGGCACCAGACGCCTCGATCGTGGCGAGGCTCACGGGAGATAACGATCGATGAAGTCCAATCCGGCCGTTCAAAGGAACTGGACCGAGCTCATTCGGCCCGGCAAGCTCAATGTCGAAGGCGGCACCGATCCGGCGCGCGAAGCGACGGTCGTCGCCGAGCCGCTCGAACGCGGCTTCGGCCTCACGCTCGGCAACGCGCTCCGGCGCGTGCTGCTGTCGTCGCTGCAAGGTGCTGCCGTGACAGCGGTGCAGATCGAGGGCGTGCTGCACGAATTCTCCTCGGTGCCGGGTGTGCGGGAGGACGTGACCGACATCATCCTCAACATCAAATCGCTCGGCCTCAAGATGCATGGCGAGGGCCCCAAGCGCATGCGCCTTCGCGCGGAAGGGCCCGGCGAGGTCACCGCCGCGATGATCGAGACCGGACACGACATCCAGATCATGAACCCCGATCTCGTGCTGTGCACGCTCGACCAGGGCGCCAAGCTGACCATGGAATTCACGGTCGAGAACGGCAAGGGCTACATGGCCGGCGCCACCAGCCGGCCCGAGGACGCGCCCATCGGCCTCATTCCCGTGGATGCGCTGTTTTCTCCGGTGCGCAAGATCACCTACAAGGTCGAAAACACGCGCGTCGGGCAGCAGACCGACTATGACAAGCTGTTGATGCAGATCGAGACCAACGGCGCGGTCACGCCGGAGGACGCGGTTGCCTTTGCCGCGCGCATCCTGCAGGACCAGCTTCAGCTGTTCATCAATTTCGAGGAGCCGAAGGCGATCACCGCCGAGGCCGGCGCCGCCGAGCCGCCATTCAACAAGAACCTGCTGCGCAAGGTGGACGAGCTCGAGTTGAGCGTGCGCTCGGCCAACTGCCTGAAGAACGACAACATCGTCTATATCGGCGATTTGGTGCAGAAGACCGAGGGCGAGATGCTGCGCACGCCCAATTTCGGCCGCAAGTCGCTGAACGAGATCAAGGAAGTGCTGGCGCAGATGGGCCTGCATCTCGGCATGCTGATCACCGGCTGGCCGCCGGAGAACATCGAAGATCTGGCCAAACGGCTCGACGAGCCGTATTGAGGATTGGCCATCTTCCCCCTTGTCATGCCCGGACTTGATCCGGGCATCCTCCTTCGACAGGCTCAGGATGAGGGGGTTTCGTTGAATGCTGTGGATGGCCGGGTCAAGCCCGGCCATGACATCGGTGGGTTCGAAGTGTCAGAGTCACTACACTTGGCGAAAACGGAGCGGGAGCGATGCGGCACAAGATAAGCGGACGCAAGCTGAACCGGACCAGCAGCCACAGGAAGGCGATGTTTTCGAGCATGGCCGTGGCGCTGCTGAGCCACGAGCAGATCAAGACGACCTTGCCCAAGGCCAAGGATCTGCGCCCCTTCGTCGAAAAACTGATCACGCTCGGCAAGCGCGGCGGCCTCCATGCGCGCCGCCAAGCCTATGCGGTCCTGCGCGACGACAAGGTGACGGGCAAACTGTTCCTGAGCCTCGCCGAGCGCTACCGCGAGCGCAAGGGCGGTTACACGCGCGTCTTGAAGGCAGGCTTCCGCTATGGCGACGATGCGCCGATGGCGGTGATCGAATTGGTCGACCGCGACATCACGGCCAAGGGCGCCGGATCGAAGAAACCGGAGACGGCGGCGGAGCCCGAAGCCTAGAGCATTGTCCAAACTGTTGGAATCAGACTCTCAACGTCCCTGTCGTCCCGGCCCCGGCTTCCGCCGGGGTAAACTCCAGGGGGACCCATTGCGAAGCGGCTCGATGGATTCCGGCTTTCGCCGGAATGACAAACTTGGAGCATGCCGCTTTTGGCCGCGCGCCGTTCTCGGCCTCTGCCTCGCGGTTTTGCTCGTCTTCCCGACCCAGGCGGCGGAAAAGGTTCCGGGGTCGGAACTCGAGATCAAACTTAGCTTCGCGCCGCTGGTCAAGGCCGCGGCGCCGGCCGTCGTCAACATCTACACCAAGCGCGTCGTCGAAGCCCGCGGCGGCTCGCCGCTGTTCGACGACCCGTTTTTCAAGCATTTCTTCGGCGAGGGCTTCGGCTTCGGCCAGCCGTCGAAGCGCATCCAGAACTCGTTGGGTTCGGGCGTCATCGTGCGGCCGGACGGGCTCATCGTCACCAATCACCACGTGGTCAAGGACAGCGACGAAATCACGGTCGTGCTCGGCGATGGCCGCGAATTCGAGGCGCGCATCGTGGCGCGCGAGGAGAAGGTCGATCTGGCGCTCCTGCGCGTCAAATCGGACAAGCCGCTGCCGGCGCTGGCGTTCGGCGATTCGGACGACCTCGAGGTCGGCGACCTCGTGCTCGCCATCGGCAACCCCTTCGGCGTCGGCCAGACGGTGACGAGCGGGATCGTCTCGGCGGTGGCAAGAACCCATGTCGGCATCGGCGATTTCGGTTTCTTCATCCAGACCGACGCCGCCATCAACCCCGGCAATTCCGGCGGCGCGCTCATCGACATGCAAGGGCGGCTCGCCGGCATCAACACCGCGATCTTCTCGCGCACCGGCGGCTCGATCGGCATCGGCTTCGCGATCCCGTCGAACATGGTGGCGGCGGTCGTGGCCGCGGAGGCCTCCGGCGGGCACCTGGTCCGCCCGTGGCTCGGCCTCGACGGTCAGGCGCTGACGGCGGAGTTGGCCGAGGGGCTCGGGCTCGACCGGCCGGGCGGCGTCGTCATCAGCAGCATCTTTCAGGGCGGCCCGGCCGACCGGGCGGGATTGCAGCGCGGCGACATCGTCGTCGCCGTCAACGGCCGCGAGGTCCGCGATCCGCAGGGCCTGCGATTCCGCCTCGCCACGCTGCCGATCGGGGACACGGCGGCGCTGACCGCATTGCGCCGCGGCCGCGCGATGGAAGTGAACTTCGAACTCGTGGCCGCGCCCGAGGTTCCGCCGCGCCAGGAAACGCCGCTCGAAGGCCGCCATGCCTTGACCGGCGCCACGGTCGCCAATCTGTCGCCGGCTGTGGCCGAGGAAATGGGCGTCATGGGCGCCTGGGAGGGCGTCGTCATCACCGCGATCAAGCGCGGCAGCTACGCAAGGCGCGCCGGGTTCGAGCCGGGCGACGTGGTCTTGAGGATCAACGGCGAGGACATCGGCGACGTGGCCGGCCTGTTGAAGGCGGTGGCTGAGTCGAAGGATCGCTGGGAGGTGTCGTTGCGCCGGGGCGGCGAGGTCATCACGCTGGTGCTGGGGTAGGGGGCGCGCGAGAGCCGAGATCGAGCCCATCGAACCGAGAAATCGACCCCTCGCCTGGATCGACTTTCCCATGTTAGAGAGGGGGGCGCTTGCGCCGGAGATCGGACGCAAGGCGGCTTGAAGGATCGGAGTCGAGATCGGCATGCCGAAGGATGAAAATCCGGTCGATCCGACCGCGATACGGCTCGAGGCGTCGTCGTTCTGTCAACTGAGGTGCCCCTCCTGTCCCACCGCGACGAGGGCGATCGAGAAGCACGTCGGGTACGGTTTCCTGACGTTCGAGAATTTCAAGAAGCTCGTGGATGAAAATCCCCAACTACGACAGATCGAACTGTCGAATTATGGGGAAATCTTCCTAAATCCGCACCTTAAGAAGATCTTCGAGCATGCCTTCGAGAAAAAAGTCCATCTCACGGCGTTCAATGGCGTGAATCTCAATCACGCGAAAGAGGACGTCTTGGAGAGCCTGGTCGAGTTTCAGGTCAGGGGCTTGACGGTATCCTTGGATGGGGCGTCCCAGGAGAGTTACGAAAAATACCGAGTCAAGGGTAATTTTAGGAATGCGATCAAGAACATCGAAACCATCAATCGATGGAAGAAAAAATACAACTCCATCTATCCGAAAATGAACTGGCAGTTCGTGGCGTTCGGGCACAACGAACACGAAATAGACGAGGCGGAGCGGCTGGCGGGACGGTTGGGCATGAGTTTCCACCTGAAACTTTCCTGGGATGACGATCTTTCGCCCATCGAGGACAGGGAGGCCCTGACAAAGCGATTGGGATATTCGTCGAGGAAGGAATATCGTCGGAAGACGGGCCGAGTTTACCTCGACACCATATGCAACCAGCTTTGGAAGATTCCTCAGATCAATTGGGATGGAGCGGTGCTGGGTTGCTGCAGGAATTATTGGGGAAATTTCGGCGGCAATGCGTTCACGGATGGATTGCTACAGGCCATCAACAACCCGAAGATCCGCTATGCGAGGGCCATGCTGCTCGGGCGGGTTCCGCCCCGGGAGGACATACCCTGCGTCACGTGCGAGATTTACCAAGCAAGGCGGCCGGCATCGGAGGGTAGTTCGTAATACCAACGGCCGTAAGTGCCGACTCATGCGACACGCCGACGCGTTTCCCCTCGCCCCGACCCTCTCCCGCAAGGGGAGAGGGAGGCATGTGTGATCCCCGAAATTCCTCCGCGAGGGGCGAACCGTCGCGGATTTCGATCAGCGTCGGCACATCGCGTGACGTCGACGCCGCGAGGTCGTTCCTGAATTCGTCAATGCCGGCCGGCCGCGACGCCGCGCACCCCATGGCCCTGCCGAGCGCCACGAGATCGGGCGTGAAGAGATCGACGCCAATGCGCGGTATGCCGCGCTCCTTCATGAAGGTCTTGATCTCGCCATAGCTCGAATTGTTCCACACGACGATCGCGGCGGCGATCCCGGCTTCGACGGCGGAGGCCAGTTCCTGAAGCGAGAATTGCAGGCCGCCATCGCCGATCAGGCAAACGACAGGCCGTTCGGGCGCGCCAAGCTTGGCGCCGAATGCGGCCGGAAGCCCATAGCCCAGCGTGCCGTACCCGGTGCTCGAATTGAAATAGGAGCGTGGACGCGGCGACTGGTGGAACTGATTGGCGGCATAGACCGGCTCGGTCTGGTCGCCGGCGACAATGGCCTCCGGCAACACCGACATGACGGCCGCCATCAGGGCGCGGTGTGTCGCGCAGGCCGGCCACAGGCCGCGATCGACGCGGTCACGAATTTCGGCCGCGCGGGCGGAGCCATCGCGGGTGGCTGGCGAGCCCATGGCCTTCAGCGCCGCGAGAATCGCCGCGCCGGCAAGCCGTGAATCGGCCGTGATGGCGAGGGCCGAAGGAAGCGCGGTGGTGAGCTGCAAGGGATCGATGTCGATGCGGATGAGGGCGCCGTTGATGGCGATCGGGCGCGGTTCCGGATACATTTCGGTTTCGCCGAATTCGGTTCCGATAGCGAGAATCACATCGCTTGCCGCGAGTTCGTCGCGCAAAGGGGTCATGCCGAGATTGCCGGAGAGCGCCAGCTTGTGACCAGGCGGTAGAATACCCTTGCCATTGATCGTCATGAACACCGGTGCATCGAGATGTTCGGCGATGGCGCGAACCTCCGCCGCGGCATCGGCCGCGCCGCCGCCGGCGACGATCAGCGGCCGGCGCGCGCCGGCGAGATGGTTCGCGGCCGCGCGGGTCGCCTCGGGCGATGGCGCCGGCCGGGTGGGCAAGGCCCAGGCTTTCGCGGGCATATCCACCATCTCCGCCACGATGATATCGAGGGGAATCTCGATATGGACGGGCCGCGGCCTCTGGCCGGCGAAAACGGCGAAGGCGCAGGCGAGGATACCCGGAAGCTGCCGGGCGTCGAGCAAGGTATGGCTGAACGCGGCGACACCGGAGACGAGATTCTGCTGCGAGCGCAGTTCATGCAAGCGCCCTTGTTGCATGCCAAGCTGGTCGCGCGCGTTGACCGCGGAGATCACCAGCATCGGAATCGAATCGGCGAAAGCCTGGCCCATGGCCGTGGCGATGTTGGTCATGCCCGGACCGGTAACGATGAAACATACGCCGGGCTTTCCCGTCACCCGCGCATACCCGTCGGCCATGAAACCCGCACCCTGCTCGTGCCGCGGCGTGATGTGGCGGATGCGGGTCTCCGGCAGGCCGCGATAAAGCTCCACCGTATGAACACCGGGAATCCCGAAGATCAGCTCGATGCCATAGGCCTCAAGCAGTTTGACCAGAATTTCGCCGCATGTCGCCATGGCCTAAACTCCGTGTTGCGGGCGACCGGCGATCGGCCGCGAAACCCTGTATGATGTCATAGCGGAAACGGCGCGCCACGGAGAGTTGAATTCATGAAGGCCTATATCTGTCGCCGTTATGGCGGACCCGAGGTTCTTGAACTCGTGGAAATGCCGAAGCCCGCGCCAAGGGCCAATGAAGTCCTCATCGAGATCCATGTGACCACGGTCACATCGGGGGATCGGCGCCTGCGGACGCTCAATCTGCCGAAGGGCTTCGGGGCTCTTGGCGCGTCTTATTTTCGGCGTCATGCGCCCGCGCCAACCCATACTGGGCACCGAATTGGCGGGAGTGATCGAGACGGTCGGCAAGGACGTGACGCGATTTCGACCCGGCGACGCGGTTTTCGCGTTTCCCGGCGGGAAGATGGGTTGCCATGCGCAATACCGTGTGGTGGCCGAGGACGGCCCGGTGGCGCTCAAGCCCGAAAACCTCTCATTCGAGGAAGCGGCGTCGCTCTCGTTCGGCGGTTCGACGGCGCTCCATTTCCTGCGCAAGGCCGATATCAAGGCAGGCGACAACGTGCTGGTCATCGGCGCGTCGGGCGGCGTGGGCACCGCCCTGGTGCAGCTCGCGAAACATTTCGGGGCCGAGGTGACGGGCGTGACCAGCGCGGCCAATTTCGGGCTGGTCGCCTCGCTCGGCGCCGGGAGGGTCATCGACTATACCAAGGAGGAATTTACCAAGGGCGGAGAAACCTACGACATCATCGCCGATACGGTCGGCGCAACGTCCTTGGCCCGCTGCAAGCATGCGCTCAAGGACAAGGGGCGCCTGCTGATGATTGCCGGCGGGTTGCCCGACATGATCGCCGCGCTCTGGGCGCCACTGACAAGCAGCAAGAGGGCGATCATGGGACCGGCGGGCGAGCGGCCCGAAGATATGCGGCAACTCGCCGAGCTGGCGAAAGCCGGCGTGCTGCGGCCGGTGATCGACCGGCGCTATGACTTCGCGCGGATGGCCGAAGCGCATGCCTATGTCGAAACGCGGCGCAAGAGGGGCAGCGTGGTCGTGAGCGTGGGACACGAGGGCTAGACCGCTCGATCCTTGCACGGAAGCTGGCGCGGCCTCCTCGAGGTGAGGTAGCTTGTTGATCGTAAACGATCTCACCCTGAAGGGCTTTTACCAGTCCGCTTTTTGGCTGACCTACCCCAGCCGCGCTCGTTAGAACGGGTTGCGAAGAAACCCCATTTTCGTCACCTCGCCCTTGGCGAGGTGGTGCCTCGGTTCGACCCGAAGCGGACACAAGGCACCTCGGCCATGGTGCCGCAACGCCGGGAAATTGCCCGCCACGGCCCTCACCCGAGGTCTTTCCGGTACGGATTCCAAATCCGACCGCCCATGGACCTTGATCTAGATCAACGCTCGGACTCCCCCCGAGCGCATTATTTTTTCAGTAATGAGAACGGGGGAGGTTTCCGTGGCCGAACAGCCGAAAACGGATAGTCCGGCGGCGCCGCTTGAACGAATTCCTTTCATGCAGCGGGTTCTCGACAACCCATTCCTGCTGCTGTTCGCCGGCGTCGTGGTTCCGGCGGTCATCTATATCCTCTGGGGTGTGATGGAGATCTCCCAGATTCCCTTGGTGAAATAGGGGCCACGATGGCAATTCATCCTCCGCAGTCTCGCGTCTGGTGGAAAGAGCCGATCGCCAAAGCCGAACTGGTCTGGATCGGCGTCGCCTTTCTCTGGGGCCTCATCATGTTCTTCATGATGATCTACTGGCACATCTACGGGCAGCAGAACCTGTCGACGCAAGTGGGCCGTATCGATCCCGCCGTCTTCGAACAACGCACCAACGACTTCGCCGAGAAATTCAAGGTCCGTGAAGAAGGCGACACCGGTATTCCCGTGGTGAAGCCGCCGGCGGGCGGCGATGCCTATATGCTGGCTCGCACCTATGAATGGTGGCCGGTCCTCGAGCTGGAAAAGGGCAAGTCCTACAAGTTGCATATATCCTCTCTCGACCTGCAGCATGGATTTTCGCTGCAACCCATCAACATGAACATCCAGGTGCATCCGGGCCTCGAGCACGTCGTCACCATCACGCCGACCGAAGCTGGAATCTATGGCGTCGTCTGCAACGAATATTGCGGCCTCGGCCATCACGTGATGACCGGGCGCATTTACGTCGTCGATTCCGGACAGGGGGGCTGAGATGACCACGGCTGTTGCCGAAACCGGCATGATCGGAGCATTGGCCACGAAATTCCGCATCTGCCCGGCGACCGGCTTGAGAGTCGATCTTGCCGCCGAGCGCCTGATCAAGGCCAACGCGGTGGCCGCCGTCGTATTCCTGGCCATCGGAGGCGGATTTGGCCTGCTCGTCGCGCTGACCCGCTGGCCCGCCGTCCATCTCCTGTCGTCGGACCTGTTCTACCTCGCGCTGACGGCACATGGCCTCGACGTGCTTCTGATGTGGATCATTTTTTTCGAAATGGCGGTGCTGTACTTCGCTTCCGCCGTCATCCTCAGCAGCCGCATCGCGGCGCCCCGATGGGGATGGGTCGGTTTCGTCCTGATGATCGTGGGCGCGCTGATGACCAATGTCGCGGTGCTGCAGGGCGACTCGAGCGTGATGTTCACGTCCTACGTGCCGATGCAGGCGCGACCGCATTTTTATCTCGGACTGATCCTTTTCGCGGTGGGCGCGCTCATCGGCTGCTTCATCTTTCTCGGCACGCTGGTGATCGCCAAGGAAGAGAAGACCTATGAGGGGTCGATCCCTCTCGTCACCTTCGGCGCGTTGACCGCTTGCATCATCGCGGTCTTCACCATTGCCTCGGGAGCCATCATCCTGATCCCGACGTTCCTCTGGTCGGTCGGCTATATCGGTCACATCGACTCGTTGATGTACAAGTTGGTGTGGTGGGCCATGGGCCACTCTTCGCAACAGATCAACGTCTCGGCCCATGTGGCGATCTGGTATCTGATCGCGGCGGTAACCGTCGGCGCCAAGCCGCTTTCCGAGAAAGTCAGCCGCACCGCCTTCCTGCTCTACATCCTCTTCCTGCAGCTCGCGGCGGCGCATCATATGCTTGTCGAACCGGGTCTCAGCTCGGAGTGGAAGATCGTGAATACGTCCTATATGATGTATCTTGCGGTATTGGGCAGCATGATCCACGGCATGACCGTGCCGGGATCGATCGAGGCGGCGCAGCGCAAGAGCGGCTTCACCCGCGGCGTGTTCGAATGGCTGCGCAAGGCGCCGTGGGGAAATCCGGCCTTCGCCGGCATGTTCCTATCGCTGGTGATGTTCGGATTCCTTGGCGGTATTTCGGGCGTCGTGTTGGGCACGGAACAGCTCAACATCATGATGCACAACACGCTCTATGTGCCGGGGCATTTCCACGCCACGGTGGTCGCGGGAACGACGCTCGCCTTCATGGCGGTCACTTATCTCGTCGTGCCGCTCATCTTCCAACGAGAAATCGTCTGGCCGAAACTGGCGAAGATCCAGCCCTATCTCTTTGGCATCGGAGCCTCCGGTATCTCGCTTTTCATGATGGGTGCCGGCACCCTCGGGGTGGCGCGGCGGCATTGGGACATCACATTTCCAGCCTTGGACGTGACGCTTCCCTACGGCTACTCGCCCGCGGCGTCCTTGATGATGGGCTTGAACGGCCTGTCGGCCATTCTCGCGGCAACGGGCGGCGTACTCTACGTTGCCATCGTCGTGGCCAGCATCCTGTTCGGCAAGAAGGTCGATGCCAGCAACGCCGTGGCCGCGCTTGGCCCGATGCCGAAGAAGGTCGTGCACGACGCGGTGGCCAAGTACGGCGATGCGGGTACCTGGCACCTTCCCGGCACTTATGTTCTGGTCGGCCTCTTCTTCACGACCTTCATTCTCTACTACTTCGTGAACTGGAAATATCTGTCCGAACTCTGGCCGATGCAGTGAGGCGTTGAGACGATGGCCGCGGTCGCCACCGTTCCGTCGATCAAGGATGTGTTGTCGATCTTCAAGTTGAGGATCGGGGTCGCCATCATGATGAGCGCGCTCGGTGGCGTGGCGATTACGCCCGGCGTCATGCCCGATCCTTGGCGGGTTACCATCCTCGCCTTCGCGGTGTTTCTTGCTTCCGCGAGCGCCGGCGCCTTCAACCAGTGGGCCGAGGCCGATCTCGACCGCCAAATGAAGCGCACCGCCTCGCGGCCCTTCGCGTCGGGCCGCCTTCGGGCGGGTGGCCCATGGCTCACGGCAATCCTAGGGCTCCTGACAATCGCCGTTATCATGGCGGCATGGGCGGCCAATTGGTGGGCCGCTTTCCACACCTTCATGGGCGCTTTCGTCTACGGCATCGTCTACACCATGTGGCTGAAACGCCGCAGCTGGACCAACATTATCGTCGGCGGGCTGGCCGGCAGCTTTGCCGTGCTGGCTGGCGCCGCCGCCGTTCATCCCGGCTGGCAGGCGGAACCGCTCATCCTCTCGCTCGTGCTGTTCCTTTGGACACCGCCGCATTTCTGGAGTTTGGCGATCGCCGCCCACGACGATTATGCCTCGGCCGGCGTTCCCATGTTGCCCGTGGTCTCCGGCGACGCACTGACCGCCAAGGTCATCCTGGCCCACACCCTGGCGCTTGCCGCCCTGTCGCTGCTGCCGGCCCTGTGGTCCATGGGCCCGATTTACCTAGCCGGCGCCGTGTCGGGCGGCGCGGTCTTCGTTTGGACCAGCATCAGGCTCGCGCTGGCGCCCTCGCGCAAGCGGGCGATCCGGAATTTCCTGGCCTCGCTCCTGCAACTCGTGCTGTTACTGTCGGGAATGGTCGCGGATCGTATCATCGGATCCTTCTGATGTGGCGCCTCGTCATCGCGGTCGCCTGCCTCGCGATCGGGTTGTCATCCCTTGCCATGGCCGACGCGCGCACCGACGCGGCCTTGGCGGTCTCGCAAGGCGCCATCGGCACGAGCGTTCCCGATCTCGCATTCCGGGATGCCGAGGGAAACAGGATCAACCTCGCCGATCTGCGTGGCAAGCCGCTGGTCATTACGTTGATCTATACGAGCTGTTCCGAATTGTGCCCCACGATCGTCGAAAGCCTCGCGGCCGGCGTCGAGACAGCCGAAGACATTCTTGGCGCCGGAAGTTTCAATGTTCTCACCATCGGCTTCGACATCCGCAACGACACGCCGGATCGCATGCGCTCGTTCGCTCGCGCTCACAATGCCGGCGGCGACAACTGGTTCTTCGCCGGCTCCGACGAGGCAACCATGGAGCGTCTCGGCGCGGCGGTCGGTTTCAGCTTCTTTTCCTCCGCCGGCGGCTTCGACCACATGGCCCAGGTGACCGTCCTCGACAAAACCGGCACGATCTACCAGCAGGTCTACGGCAGCACGTTCGCGCCCCCGGCTATTGTCGAGCCACTGAAGCAGTTGATCCTCGGCGGCGAGCGTTCGATTTTTTCTCTGGCCGGCCTCGGCGACCGGGTGAGGCTATTCTGCACGGCCTTCGATCCCAACACCGGCCGCTACTATTTCGACTACTCGCTGCTCGTGGCGATCTTCGTGGGCGCCGGTTGCCTTGTTGGCATACTCGTCTTCCTGATCCGCGAGACACGAAAATCGCTGCGAAGCAAAGGCGTCTGAGCCCATGGGCCTGCTGAAGCGGTCGCTTCGCGCCTGTTTCGACTCTGGCGAACGATTTCTCGCGCTGGCATTCCCGCCGGACTGGAATCCCTTGCTCAATCTCGGAGCACTCGGATTCTTCTTCTACTGGATCGTGACCGTCAGCGGCATCTACGTATACATCTTCCTCGACACCGGCGTCACCCAGGCTTTCGCGTCGGTCGAATACATGACCGGCGAGCAATGGTACGCGGCGGGTCTCATGCGAAGCCTGCACCGCTATGCGTCCGACGGCCTTGTGGCGGTCATGCTGCTCCACATGCTGCGTGAATTCGCGCTCGACCGTTTTCGCGGCGTGCGCTGGTTCGGCTGGGCGACCGGCATCGCCGTGCTGTTGCTCGTCACCATCGCCGGAATCAGCGGTTACTGGCTGGTCTGGGACAGGCTCGCCCAATACGTGGCGATCGTCTCGACCGAATGGCTGGACCATCTTCCCTTTTTCGGACAGCCCATCGCGCGCAACTTCCTGTCGCCGGAGACGCTCGACAGCCGCTTTTTCACGCTGATGATCTTCATGCACATCGCGGTTCCGTTGATCGCGCTCGTCGGCTTGTGGCTGCATCTGCAGCGCGTCACCAAGCCGCGGATCAATCCGCCGATGGGGCTGGCCGTTGGCGCCGGATTGTCGTTGCTCATGCTCTCGGCCGTGCATCCGGCCACGAGTCAGGGCGCGGCGAACCTCGCCCAGGTTCCAGGCAGCGTCGGCCTCGACTGGTTTTATCTTGGCGCCTATCCCCTGCTTGAAACGTTTTCCGGCGAGGTGACATGGAGCGCGGCCTTGGCGCTCCTCGTCATCATGGGGGCGATCCCCTGGCTTCCGCCCATGAAGCGGCAGAGGCCTGCCGCGGTCGATCTCGCCAATTGCAATGGTTGCGCCCGCTGCATGAACGACTGCCCCTACAGCGCCATAACCATGCAAGCGCGAAGCGATGGCCGGCCCTTCGAGGGCGAAGCCGTCGTCGATCCCGATCTCTGTGTCGCGTGCGGAATCTGCGCGGGGTCCTGCCCGACATCGACGCCGTTCCGCCGCCTATCCGACCTCGTACCCGGCATCGACCTTCCGGACCGCTCCATCGCCGCGATCCGCGCCGACGCGGATGCGGAGGGCGCCCGCATCGCCGGCCCGGCCCGCATCATGGTCTTCGGCTGCATCAACGCCGGCGTCGCGGCAGCCTGCCGCGCGGCCGATGTCGGAGTCGTTTCGCTCAACTGTACCGGGCAATTGCCGCCGTCCTTCATCGACTATGTCATCAGCCGCAAGTTGGCCGATGGCGTGCTCATCGCGGGTTGCAGAGAGAACGGCTGCCATAACAGGTTTGGCGCCAGATGGACCGCGGACCGGCTGGCGGGCGAGCGCGATCCATACCTCAGGGCCCGTGTGCCGCGCGCGAGGGTCGTCACCTTGTGGGCCGGCAGGCTGGGCGGCGCCGGCTTGCGTCGCGAGATCGCCGCGCTGGCAACGCGCCTGGCGTTGCTTGGGCCCTTCAAACCGAAGTCGCCTTTCGGCCGCGCCGTGGCGCAAGGAGAGAGGGCCGATGCCTAGCGTCGCGAGATATGCCGGGCAGATCCTGTTCCATGCCGGGTTTGCCGCCGCTATCGGAACCTTCGCATCCTGGCCCATGTACAACCGGATGCCGGAGGGCTCGGCGCAAATCAAGCTTTCCTTCAACCACGGCGGTAGGCGCGTGGAGGATTGCCGCAGGCTCACGGCGGAGGAACTCTCGAAGCTGCCGAGCAACCAGCGGCGGCCCATCGACTGTTCGCGCGAACGCCTGCCGGTCACCATCCAGCTCTTGATCGACGGAGCGCCGATCTACGAAGCGGTGCTGAAACCCGGCGGCATTGCCGGCGACGGACAGGCGCGGGCCTATGAGAAATTCATCGTCCCCGCGGGAACGCATCTGATCGAAGCGCGGCTGCGCGACAGCAAGCGGAGCGAGGGATTCGATTATCGGAGCAGATTCGAGGCGGCGTTGGCGCCAGGGCAGAATCTCGCCATCGACTTCAAGGCCGAACAAGGCGGCTTCCTCTTCAGGTAGCGAATCGCATGACCCTCATCGAATGGCGCAAGGAATTCGAAACCGGCATTCCCGGCGTCGATCACGAACACCGGGAACTCGTCGATGTCATCAACCGTCTGCACGGGCATATGGCGGGCGGGGTGGATCGGACCCGCGTCACCGAGTTCCTCGGCGAGGTCTTCGCCCGGATCGCCGCTCATTTCGCGCTCGAGGAATCCATCATGCGCAAGCACGCCTACGACGAATACGAAGCCCACAAGACCGAACATGAACAACTGCTTGACGAGATCCGGGACATCATGGACGCGCAACAGGGTCTTCCGCCGCCGGACTATGGAGACAGCCTGTCATCCGCGGTGCGGGACTGGTTCGTGAACCACTTCAAATCGAAGGACGCCCGGCTGCACAAGAAACTGGGCGTGTGAGTCCAAGTGGGGACAGCGAGTGCTTCCGTCGAGACGGAAGCTGGCGCGGCCTCCTCGAGGTGAGGTAGCTTCGCCCCATGGCCGAGCTTTTCGACTCCCTCGCCCCGCGACCGCTGGCCGACCGGCTGCGGCCTTCGCGGCTCGACGAAATCGTGGGCCAGGACCACCTGCTGGGCCCGGACGGTCCGATCGCCCGCATGGTGGAATCCGGGCGGCTTTCGACCATGTTCCTGTGGGGACCGCCCGGCTGCGGCAAGACCACGCTGGCGCGGCTGCTGGCGGAGCGCTCCGGCCTTGCTTTCGAGCCCCTGTCAGCGGTCTTTTCCGGCGTCGCCGATCTGCGCAAAATATTCGAGAACGCCAAGGGCCGGCGCGCCGGGGGGCAGGGCACGCTGCTCTTCGTCGATGAAATCCACCGCTTCAACCGCGCCCAGCAGGATAGCTTCTTGCCTTACGTGGAGGATGGCACCGTCATCCTCATCGGCGCGACCACGGAGAACCCGTCCTTCGAGTTGAACGGCGCGCTGCTGTCGCGCGGCCAGGTTTTCGTCTTGAACCGGCTCGACGACGAGGCGCTGGAGATCCTGCTGCATCGCGCGGAAGAGGCGCAAGGGCGGATCCTGCCGATCGACGGCCAAGCGAGGCAAGCGCTTCGCGCCATGGCCGACGGCGACGGGCGCTACGTCCTCAACATGGCCGAGGCGCTGTTTTCGCTGCCGCCGCGAGAGAAGCCGCTCGACCTGGCCGGCCTCACCGAGGCGGTGCAGAAGCGCGTGCCGCTCTACGACAAGGCCCAGGAAGGGCATTACAACCTCATCAGCGCGCTCCACAAATCGCTGCGCGGCTCCGACACCGACGCGGGCCTCTACTGGCTAGCGCGCATGCTGGCGGGGGGCGAGGACCCGCTTTACATCGCCCGAAGGCTGGTGCGCTTCGCCGCCGAGGACATCGGGCTCGCCGATCCCGACGCGCTCGCGCAGGCGCTGGCCGCCTGGGACACCTATGAGCGGCTGGGATCGCCCGAGGGCGAGATCGCGCTCGCGCAATGCGTCATCTATCTGGCCACCGCGCCCAAATCGAATGCCGCCTATAAGGCGCTCGGCGCGGCGATGGCGGCGGCCAAGCGGTACGGATCGCTGATGCCCCCGAAGCACATCCTCAACGCGCCGACCAAGCTGATGCGCGAGCTTGGCTATGGCGAGGGCTACGAGTACGATCACGACAGCGCGCAAGCGTTCTCGGGCCAGAACTATTTTCCCGAGGGCATGGCGCGGCAGAAATTCTACGATCCGGCGGAACGCGGTTTCGAGCGCGACATCGGCAAGCGCCTCGACTACTGGGCGAAGCTGCGGGCCGAGAGGACGAAGGGCAAGGCATGAGCATGGTGTTGGCGGTGGCGGCCGGCGGGGCGGTGGGCGCGGTGGCGCGCTATCTGATGGCCGCCGGGGTCGCGGCGTGGCTGGGGATGGCGTTCCCATGGGGTACGCTGGGAGTGAACGTGCTCGGCTGCGGCATCATGGGCGCGGTCGCCGGCGCGCTGGCCATGGCGTGGGCGCCCTCGCCCGAGCTGCGGGCGTTCCTGGCAATCGGGATCCTGGGCGGATTCACGACCTTCTCGGCGTTCACCTTCGACGTGGCGGCGCTTTACGAGCGCGACGCGATAGGGGCGGCGCTCGGCTATGTGCTGGCCTCGGTCGCGCTATCCCTCGCGGCGTTCTTCGCGGGGTCGCGCCTCATCAGGCTGGTACTCGGATGAGTGCCGTACAGACGATCGAGGTAGCGGCCGGCGATTCCGATATCCGGCTCGACCGCTGGTTCAAGCGGCATTTCCCCGGCCTCGGCCACGGCCCGCTGGAAAAACTGCTGCGCACCGGCCAGGTGAGGGTCGATGGGCGGCGCGTCAAGGCCGGCGAGCGTCTTCGGACCGGCCAGCAGGTGCGCGTGCCGCCATTGCCTGCGCCGCTGCCGCAACGCCCGCGCGCGGTCTTCAAGATCGACGAGCGCGACGCGGCGGCGCTGCGCGGCGCCATCATCCACCAGGACGACCATGTCATCGCCATCGACAAGCCGTCGGGGCTGGCGGTGCAGGGCGGGCCGGGCCTGGTACGTCATCTCGACGCCATGCTGGATGCGCTGAGGTTCGACGCGCCCGAGCGGCCGCGGCTGGTGCATCGGCTCGACCGCGATACCAGCGGCGTGCTGCTGCTGGCGCGCACGGCACAAGCCGCCGCGGCGCTGGCGGCCGCCTTCCGCGACAAGAAGGCGAGCAAGCTCTATTGGGCGATCGTCGTGGGCGTGCCCAAGGAGCGCGAGGGCCGCATCGAGCTCGCCCTCGACAAGCGCCCCGGGCCCCAGGGCGAGCGCGTGGTTCCGGTGGAGGACGGGGCGCGCTCGCTCACCGACTACCGCGTGCTGGATCATGCGGGAAAACGCGCGGCCTGGCTCGAGCTGCGGCCGGCGACCGGGCGCACGCACCAATTGCGCGCGCACTGCGCCGCCATCGGCACGCCGATCCTGGGCGATGGGAAGTATGGCGGCGCGGCGGCTTTCCTCACCGGCGCGCCGCTCCCGCGGCGGCTGCACCTGCATGCCCGCGCGATCCTGCTGCCGCACCCGGCCGGCGGGATGTTGCGGGTGGAGGCGCCGCTGCCGGCCGATCTCGGGCGGACGTGGGAGTTCTTCGGATTCGATATGGATCGTCGGGTCGAGCCCGGCGATGACACCGGTAAGAATACTGTCATGCCCGGCCCCCGAGCCGGGCATCCAACTCGCCGCGTCGCCATGGATCGCCGGGTCAAGCCCGGCGATGACAACTGAAAATCCGGCGTTATGATGCCGCGTCAAGGAAGGAGGCGGATATGAAATTGTTGCTCAAGATCGTCGCCGGGCTCGTCGCCCTGTTGGTCGTGGCCGCCATCGGCGTCTTCGTTCTGCTGAACAATATCGACTTCAATCGATTCCGCGGGGCGATAGCGGAGCAGGTCGGCAAGGCGACCGGACGGCAGGTGACCATCGCCGGCGACTTCGAGTTGAGCATTTCGCTGACGCCGACGGTCTCGTTCGCCGATGTGACGCTCGCCAACGCCTCCTGGGGCTCGCGCCCGGACATCGTGCGCGTGAAGCGCCTGGAGGTGGAAATGGAGCTGCTGCCGCTGCTGTTCGGCGAGACAAGGGTCCGGCGCGTGGTGCTGGTCGGCGCCGACATCCTGATGGAGACCAACGACAAGGGCATCGGTAACTGGGTGCTGGGCACGATCGGCGAGGAAGAGGTTGCGCCCGGTTCGGAGTCCGGCGGCGCGAGAACGCTGCCGACCGTGAATGTCGTGGTCATCGAGGACGCAATCATCACCTACCGAAGCGGTGTCACCGGAGAATTGCAGACGTTGACGTTGGCCGAGGCGTCGTTCGAGGCCGAGAGCCGAACGAGCCCGATCGCCTTCGCGCTCGACGGCGCGGTGAACGGGCAGCCTTTGTCGCTCACGGGATCGCTGGGCAGCGTGGAGGTTCTTGGGTCGGGCACGCCGTTGCCGGTCGAATTCTCGCTCCAGGCCGGCGGAGCGTCGGTCACCGCCAAGGGCGCGATCGAGCGCCCGGCGCAGGGCGAGGGCATAGCGTTCGCACTCACGGCCTCGGGGGATAGCCTGGCTTCGCTCGGGCCGCTTTTCGGCGGCACGCTGCCGGCGCTCGGCCCTTACGAGATCGCCGGCACGCTCAGCAACCCGAGCGGCGCCTACAAGCTGGCCGACGCGGCGATCAAATTGGGCGGCAGCGATCTGCGCGGCGAAGTAATCCTGGCGCTCGGCGAACGGCCGACACTGACCGCGACACTGGCCTCGACCAGGCTCGATCTCGAGGATCTCGGCATCGCGGGCGCCGGTGGAGGAGCTGGAAGCAGCGGCGCCGGAGATGGGCGCGTGTTCCCGGATGACGCGCTGCCATTCGACGGCCTCGCATTTGCCGACGCCGAACTGGCGCTCGACATCGGCACGCTGGTAAACCAAAAGGCGACGTTGAGCAATGTGAACGTCGACCTATCGCTCGCGGGCGGCAAACTCACGGTGAGGAAACTCGACGCCGGCATATCGGGCGGACGGGTGAGCATCGCCGGCAACGTCAACGCCGCGGCGCGGCCGGCGGCGGTCGCGGCCAGGATAACGGCGCGCGGCGTCGAATCGGCCGCGCTTCTGCAAACCTTCGGCATCGGCGGCTCGTTCACCGGCGGCACCGTCAATCTCGACCTCGACGTCAAGGGCAAGGGCGATTCCATTCGCCAGATCATGGCCGGCCTCGATGGGACCAGCAGCTTCGAGATGAAGGGCGGGCGGATCGAGGACGAATTCGCGAAGCTGATCCTCGCGGACGTGTCGCAGCTGCTTCAATCGGGTGGCGACAGCGGCGCGATCAACTGCATGGTGAGCCGCTTTGCCATCAAGAACGGCTTGGCGACCAGCCAGGCGCTGGTGGTCGATACGCCCGGCGCCGTCATCCTGGGCAGCGGGCGCGTGATGCTGGACAGCGAGAAGCTCGATTTGCGATTCGATCCATCGGCGAAGCAGGTCAATCTCGCCAATCTCGCCGTGCCGGTGCGGGTCGGCGGTACGTTTCTCAAGCCATCGGTGACGCCGGACGCGGCGGCATTGGCGACCGGGGTGGTCGGCACGGTCGGCGCCGTCGCCCTCGCGCCCGTGGCGATCGTCGGCGCGCTCATCGGCGGCGAAGCCGTGGCGGGCGGCGAGGGGACGAGCGACAACCCGTGCGTCGCCGCGCTGTCGGCCAAGGCCAAGCCGGCGCAAGAGGAGCAGAAGCCGAAATCCACCGGCGAGCAGATCCTGGACGACACCGGCGAGGCCCTTGAGGACGTGGGCGACGCCATCGAGGGATTGTTCCAGTAGCCGGCGGTCATGTTTGGTGCTAAAGCCCTGGAGCCGCTCGCAAAAGCGATGCGGTGGGGGTTCTAGGCGATGCGCGACATCCTGCGGCGGCTGGAAGAAAAGCGCGCGGCGGCGAGAGCCGGCGGCGGCCAGCGGCGCATCGACGCCCAGCACGCCAAGGGGCGCCTCACCGCCCGCGAGCGCGTCGAACTGCTGTTCGACCCGGACTCGTTCGAGGAATGGGACATGTTCGTCGAGCATCGCTCGACCGATTTCGGCATGGGCGACCAGCGCACGCCGGGCGACGGCGTCGTTACCGGCTATGGCAATATGAACGGGCGCCTGGTGTTCGTGTTCAGCCAGGACTTCACGGTGTTCGGCGGATCTTTGAGCGAGGCGCACGCCAGCAAGATCTGCAAGATCATGGACCAGGCGATGAAGGTGGGCGCGCCCATCGTCGGCTTGAACGATTCCGGCGGCGCCCGCATCCAGGACGGCGTCGCCTCGCTCGCCGGCTACGCCGAGGTGTTCCAGAGGAACGTGCTGGCCTCGGGCGTGGTGCCGCAGATCTCGCTCATCATGGGGCCGTGCGCCGGGGGCGCGGTCTATTCGCCGGCGATGACCGACTTCATCTTCATGGTGAAGGATTCCTCCTACATGTTCGTCACCGGCCCCGACGTGGTGCGCACCGTGACGCATGAAACCGTGACCCACGAGCAGCTGGGCGGCGCCGTCACCCATACGACCAAGTCGGGGGTCGCCGACCTCGCCTTCGAGAACGACGTCGAGGCGCTGCTGCAATTGCGCCGGTTCATCGATTTCCTGCCGCCCTCGAACCGCGAGAAGGCGCCGGTGCGAGCGACGCCCGATCCGGGCGAGCGGGCCGAGCCGTCTCTGGATTCCCTGGTGCCCGTCAATTCCAACACGCCCTACGACATGAAGGAGTTGATCCGGAAGGTCGTGGACGAGGGCGATTTCTTCGAACTGCAGCCCGATTACGCCGGCAACATCGTCATCGGCTTCGGGCGCATCGAGGGTGCGACCATCGGTGTCGTCGCCAACCAGCCGATGGTGCTGGCCGGGTGCCTCGACATCGATTCCTCGCGCAAGGCGGCGCGGTTCGTGCGCTTCTGCGATTGCTTCAACATCCCGATCCTCACCTTCGTCGATGTGCCGGGGTTCCTGCCGGGCACCAACCAGGAGCACAACGCCATCATCAAGCATGGGGCGAAACTCTTGTTCGCCTTCGCCGAGGCGACGGTGCCGAAGGTCACCATCATCACCCGCAAGGCCTATGGCGGGGCCTATGACGTCATGAGCTCGAAGCATTTGCGCGGCGACGTGAACTTCGCCTGGCCCAGCGCCGAAATCGCGGTCATGGGGCCGAAGGGCGCGGTCGAGATCATCTTCCGCTCGGACATCGGCGACGCCGAGAAGATCGCCCAGCGCACCGAGGATTACCGCGAGAAATTCGCCAATCCCTTCGTCGCCGGCGCGCGCGGCTTCATCGACGACGTGATCATGCCATCGACGACGCGAAGGCGGGTCGCCCGCTCGCTCGCCATGCTGCGCGACAAGAAACTCGAGAATCCGTGGAAGAAACACGACAATATTCCGCTGTGAACGGCCTCCTCATCCTTCGAGACGGGCCTACGGCCCTCCTCAGGATGAGGGTTGTTGTGCATTTGTTCCTCATCCTTCGAGACGCGCCCTCTCGGGCGCTCCTCAGGATGAAGTGTTGTTTGTATTTAGTCCTCATCCTGAGGAGGCCGCGAAGCGGCCGTCTCGAAGGATGAGTGTTCATGTCTACATGCTGCGTTGTGCCGATGGGAGCTATTACGTCGGCTCGACACGCGGCAGCCTGGAGCTTCGAATCGCCCACCACAATGCCGGGACTTTCGGAGGGTACACGTCCAAGCGGCGGCCGGTGGCGCTCGCGTGGCATCAGGAATTCGAGCGCATCATGGATGCGATAGCAGTGGAGCGGCGAATCAAGGGGTGGAGCCGCGCCAAGAAAGAAGCGCTGATCGACGGCGACTTCCGGGAGATTGAGCGGCTCGCCAAGCGTAGAGGCTCCTTCGAGACGGCCGCCGCGCGGCCTCCTCAGGATGAGGAAAAAGGGACGGCCGCCGCGCGGCCTGCTCATCCTTCGAGACGGCCCTACGGGCCTCCTCAGGATGAGGGTTGCTGAAAGATGTTCAAGAAGATCCTCATAGCCAATCGCGGCGAGATCGCTTGCCGGGTCATGCGCACGGCGAAGGCGATGGGCATTCGGACCGTGGCGATCCACTCAGACGTCGACGCCGATGCGCGTCACGTGCGCGAGGCGGACGAGGCGGTGCTGGTCGGGCCGGCGCCGTCGGCGCAAAGCTATCTGAACGTCGAGGCCATCCTGCGCGCGATCGCGCAGACCGGCGCGGAAGGCGTGCATCCGGGATACGGGTTCCTCTCCGAGAACGCCGCCTTCGCCGCGGCGGTCGAGAAGGCGGGCGCGCGCTTCATCGGACCTAGCCCCTCGGCCATCGCCGCCATGGGCGACAAGATTCGGTCGAAACAATTGGCGCGGGAAGCGGGCGTCAGCGTCGTGCCGGGCGGCGTGGAGAGCGTCGCCGACGAGGAAGCGGCGCGCGAGGCCGCCGCGGCGATCGGCTATCCGGTGCTGGTGAAGGCGTCGGCCGGGGGCGGCGGCAAGGGCATGCGCTTGGTGCGGGGCGAGGCCGAGATGGCGGATGCGCTGCGCTCGGCCGCCCACGAAGCAAAGGCGAGCTTCGGCGACGAGCGCGTCTTCGTCGAGAAGTTCATCGAGCACCCGCGCCACATCGAGATCCAGGTGCTGGCCGATTCATATGGCCACGTCATCCATCTGGGCGAGCGCGAATGTTCGATCCAGCGCCGCCACCAGAAGGTGATCGAGGAGTCGCCGAGCCCGCTCTTGGACGCCAAGACGCGCGCGGCCATGGGCGCGCAGGCGGTGGCGTTGGCGCAGGCGGTCGAGTATCGCTCCGCCGGCACGGTCGAGTTCATAGCCGACCGGAACAAGAACTTCTATTTCCTTGAAATGAATACAAGATTACAGGTTGAGCACCCCGTGACCGAGAAGGTGACGGGGCTCGATCTGGTCGAATGGATGATCCGGATCGCGGCCGGGGAGCGGTTGACGCTCAAGCAGAAGGACGTGCGGCTCGATGGCTGGGCGATCGAGGCGCGGCTCTATGCCGAGGACCCGACGCGCGGATTCCTGCCGGCGAGTGGGCGCGTCGTCCGCTATCGCGAGCCGACCGGCGCGGGGGTGCGCATCGACAGCGGCATCCATGAAGGAGCCGAGGTCACCGTCCATTACGATCCGATCCTGGCCAAGATCGTGACCCACGCCGCGGACCGGGACGGGGCGGTGGCGCTGATGCGCCATGCGCTCGACTCCTGTTGCGTGCGCGGCGTCGTCAACAACGGGCTGTTCCTCGGCGCGGTGATGGCGAATCCGAGGTTCCAGTCGGGCGATATCTCGACCGCGTTCATCCAAGAGGAATTCGGCGCGGCCTTCGACCCGGCCAAGGCGGGGAAGGAGCAGCTCGCGGTCCTGGTGGCGGTGGCCGCGACCTTGCACCACCGCCTGCACGCGCGCGACGCGGCGATCGGCGGCGGGCAAAACGCCCAGAGGGTCGCGAGCGGCGCGGAATGGGTCGTGCTGGCGAACGGCGATTCCCACAAGGCGACCGTGGCGGAGACCGCGGGCGGCCATGCGGCGGTCACGTCCTCCGATTCCCACGAGGTGATCGGCGAGTGGCGCTTCGACGATCCCGTTTTTCGCGGCGCGGTCAATGGCCGGCCGGTCGCGGTCCAGGTCGAGCGCATCGGGCTTGCCTATCGCCTGTCGCATGACGGCGTCAGGCTCGATCTTCAGGTGCTGGCGCCGCGCGCGGCCGAGCTTGCCGCCCTCATGCCGGCGAAGAAGAAGCAGGACATGTCGCGCTTCGTGTTGTCGCCGATGCCGGGGCTGTTGTCGTCGCTCGCGGTCGCGGTCGGCCAGGACGTGAAGGCGGGCGAGGCCATCGCCGTCATCGAGGCAATGAAGATGGAAAACGTGCTGCGCGCGGAGCGCGACGGGCGCGTCGCCGCGCTCCGGGCCAAGCCGGGCGATAGCCTCGCCGCCGACCAGCCGATCCTCGAATTCGAATAGCTAGTGGGCGGTTTCTTGGAACCATCGTCGTAGTTCCCTCGGCCGGCCGGGAACCACAGAGGCACAGAGGCACAGAGACGCTTTCGGTCCTGACTCTTTCGTCTCTGTGCCTCTGTGGTAAATTATTGCTCGGGGAGTACGAGTGATTTCATGGAATCGATCTACTAGGCATGACGGCGGAAAAGACGGTACAGGTGCGCATCGAAGGCCGGGTCCAGGGCGTGTGGTTCAGGGCGTGGACGGCGGAAGAGGCAACGAGACAAGGGCTTTCGGGCTGGGTGCGCAACCGGCGCGACGGATCGGTCGAGGCGCTGTTCTCCGGCCCGGCGGAGGCGGTCGATGCCATGATCGCCGCTTGCCGGCGGGGGCCGGCGCACGCGCGGGTGGCGGATATGAGGGTCGAGGCGGCGGCGCCTTTTCAAGGGTCCGGCTTCGGCAAGCGGCCAACGGTGTAGTGCCAAGTCTCGATAGTCGAGACCTATGGCCCATCCTTCGAGACGGCCCTACGGGCCTCCTCAGAGGTTGTGAAAGAATTGCATCGGCTTGGTTGCGTCCTTCGAGACGCGCTCCTTCGGGGCGCTCCTCAGGACGAGGTTAAGCCTTTATGGCACAAAGA
>VFKA01000090.1 GCA_009885795.1 Rhodospirillales bacterium
GAGGTTAAGCCTTTATGGCACAAAGAAAAGACCTCATGCTGAGGAGGCCGCGCAGCGGCCGTCTCGAAGCACACAGGAACCGCGAACCAGCATTCTTTCACAACCTCTCGCCATGAGGGAGAGGTAGGGTTAGGTACCGGTATGGGCAACAAGGGCGTAGGCGCGTCGATCACGCGGCTGGAGGACGACCGCTTCATGCGCGGGCGCGGCCAGTACGTGGCCGACATCCGGCTGGCCGGCCAGCGCGAAGTCGCCTTCGTCCGCAGCCCGATCGCGCATGGCCGCATCCTGGCCATCGAGGTGCCGGACGAGCTTCGCGGGTCCGTCTTCACCGCCGCCGACATGGCGGGCGTGAAGCCGATCCGCTGCGTGTCGAGCGCGCCGGGATTCAAGCCGTCGGACCAGCCGCCGCTCGCCACGGGGAAGGTCCGGCAGGTGGGCGAGCTGGTGGCGATGTGCCTCGCCGACACGCGCGCCGAGGCCGAGGACATCGCGGCCCAAGTGAATGTCGAGTTCGAGGAGCTGCCGGTGGTCTCCGACATGCTCGAAGGCCGCAAGCCGGGCGCGCCCCTGCTGCACGAGGCATGGGGCGACAACATCTTCTTCGAGAATTCGGTCGATACCGGCCCGTCGGAGATCTGGCGGAACGCACCGATCCAGGTGACCCGCACCTTCCGCACGGCGCGCCAGTGCATGGTCCCGATCGAGGGGCGGGGCGTCATCGCCGCGTGGGATTCGCGCCTCGGCCAACTCGTCGTCCACACCGCCGCGCAGATGCCGCACATCGTGCGCACGGGACTGGCCGAGTGCCTCGGCCTCGAACAGTCCCGCGTGCGCATCATCCCGCCCGACATCGGCGGCGGCTTCGGCTACAAGGGAATCCTGCTGCCCGAGGAGATCTGCGTGGGCTGGCTGGCAATGAGGCTCGGCCGTCCGGTGCGCTGGATCGAGGACCGGCGCGAGCATCTGACCGCTTCCGCCAATTGCCGCGAGCACCATTACCGCGTCACCGCCTTCGCCGATAGCGACGGGCGGATCTTGGGCCTCGATGCCGAAGCGACGGTCGATTGCGGCGCCTATTCCTCCTATCCGTTCTCGGCCTGCCTCGAAGGCGGGCAGATCTCGAGCATCCTGCCGGGGCCGTACGATTTCCGCGCCTATCGCTGCAAGACCTGGTCGGTCGCCACCAACAAGGCGCCGATCCTGCCCTATCGCGGCGTGGCGCGCACCGGCGTGTGCTTCGCCATGGAACTGATGATGGACGCCGTCGCCCGAGAGGCGGGGATCGAGCCTTACGAGGCGCGCCTCAGGAGCCTGGTCCGGCCCGAGGCGATGCCGTTCGACAACGTCACCAACAAGCATTTCGACAGCGGCGATTATCCCGAGGCGCTGCGGCGCGCGGCCGCGGCGATCGGCTTGACCCAAATCCGCGAGCGCCAGCGCGCGGGCGAGAAGGACGGACGGCGCATCGGCGTCGGGTTCTCGATCTTCTGCGAGCAGTCGGCGCACGGCACGGCGGTCTATGCGAGTTGGGGCGTGCCGATGATCCCCGGATTCGAGCAGGCGACGGCCCGCGTCACGCCCGATGGCGGGTTGGAACTCCGCGTCGGCGTTCATTCCCACGGCCAGGGGCTGGAAACGACGCTGGCGCAGGTGGCGAACGAGGTACTCGGCATCGATCCCGCGCGGGTTCGGGTCGTGTTCGGCGACACCGCCTATACGCCCTATTCGACGGGGACCTGGGGGTCGCGGGCGATGGTCATGGCCGGGGGCGCGGTCACGCAAGCCTGCCGCGAGATCGCGCGCAGGATGATGAGAATCGGGGCGGCGCTGCTGCAGACCGAGGAAGACAAGGTCCGGGTCGAGGATGGCGCGGTCGTCCACGATGGCGGCCGGGTCGGGCTCGCCGAGATCGCGCGGGCCTGGTACTTACGCCCGCAGGATCTGCCGCCGGACGCCGATCCACGCGGGCTCGAGGCCACCGCCGGTTACAAGCCGGCGCGCGATTCCGGCACGTTTTCCTATGCCGCCCATGCCGCGCTGGTCGCCGTCGATACCGAGATCGGCGCGGTCGAGATCCTCGATTACGTCGTGGTCGAGGATGGCGGCGTGCTCGTCAATCCCATGATCGTCGACGGCCAGGTGTATGGCGGCAGCGCGCAAGGCATCGGCACGGCGCTCTACGAGGAGATGCGCTTCGACGGCCAGGGCCAGCCGCTGGCCTCGACGCTGGCCGACTACATGCTGCCGGGCCCGACCGAGGTGCCGGATATCAGGATTTTCCACATGGAAACGCCCTCGCCTTACACCGAGTTCGGGGTCAAGGGCATCGGCGAGGGCGGTGCGATCGGCCCGCCCGCGGCCATCGCCAACGCGGTCAACGACGCGCTAGGGCCGCTGGGCGTCGAGATTACGGAAACGCCGATCACGCCGCGGCGCATTCTGGCGGCCCTAGCGGGCGCGAATCCGGCGGCGCGAAAGAGCGGCGCGTGAAGGCGGCGCGCTTCGACTATGAGCGGCCGGCGAACCTCGATGCGGCGCTGGCGCTGCTGGGGAACGAGGGCGCCTTTGCGAAGGTGCTGGCCGGCGGCCAGTCGCTGGGGCCGATGCTGAATCTGCGCCTGGTGCGGCCCGACCTGCTCGTGGACGTGAGGCGCATACCCGAGTTGACGCAAGCCGCGACGCATGACGGCGCGCTCATCCTCGGCGCGGCGACGACGCATGCGGCAATCGAGGACGGGCGCGTGCCCGACGCGACGCGCGGCATGATGGCGGCGGTCGCTTCCGGCATCGCCTACCGCCCGGTGCGCAACCGGGGCACCATCGGCGGCAGCCTCGCCCATGCCGACCCAGCGGCGGACTGGCCGACCTGTCTCGCGGCGCTGGGCGCGGAGGCGCTGATCGCGGGCGCTCGCGGGCAGCGCGCCGTGCCCATGCGGGAATTCCTCGCCAGCGCCTTTGAAACCAGTTTGCGCGCCGACGAGATTTTGGAGGCGGTGCGCGTGCCCGTCCTCTCGGCGCGGGCGCGCTGGGGGTTCTACAAGGTCTGCCGCAAGACCGGCGAGTTCGCTCAAGGAATCGCCGCGGTGGTCGACGATCCGGAGCGAGCGGGCGCCCGGGTCGCGGTCGGGGCCACGGGGTCGGCGCCGATTATCATCGAGGACGCCGGGGCGCTGTTGCGCCGGCCTTTCGACGCAGGCGCGGCGGCGCGGTTGCTGCGCGAACGGGGCCTCGGCGGCGACGAGATCGACATGCAAATCCACGTCGCCGCCTTGAAGCGCGCCATCCTGAGGCTGCATTGAGCGCCAAGCCCATCGCCATGTCCATCAACGGCCGCAAAGTGGAAGCGGCGGTCGAGCCGCGCTTGAGCCTCGCCGATTATCTGCGCGAGCACCTGCTGCTGACCGGCACGCATCTCGGCTGCGAGCACGGGGTGTGCGGCGCCTGCACGATCATGATCGACGGAGCGCCGGCGCGGTCCTGCATCGCGCTCGCGGTCGCCTGCGACGGCGCCGAGATCCGGACCATCGAGGGCTTCGACGACGACCCCGCGATGGCCGAACTGCGCCTTGCGTTCGGCGAATGCCATGGGCTGCAATGCGGTTATTGCACGCCGGCGATGCTGATCGTGGCGCGCGACATCGTCCTGCGGCTGCCCGAGGCCGACGAGGCGCGCATTCGCGTCGAACTCAGCGGCAATCTCTGCCGCTGCACCGGCTATGTCGGCATCGTGAAGGCGATCCGCCAGGTGCTGGACAAGCGGCGGGGCTGAGCGGCATGCGGATCGATCAGAGCTTCACCCTCCCCTTCCCGCGCGCCAAGGTCTGGGCGATGCTGGCCAAGGCCGAGGACGTGGCGCCTTGCATGCCGGGCGCCGCGCTCACCGAACCGGTGCAAGGCAAACAGCTCAAGGGCGAGATCCGGGTGAAGCTCGGACCGATCGCGGCCGCCTTTCGCGGCGAGGCGGAGTACGAGCGCGACGATTTGGCGTTCAAGGGCGTCATCCGCGGCGCCGGCCGCGACGCAAAAGGCGATTCTCGCGCCAAGGGCGAGGTCTCCTATCGCCTCGCCGAGGAAATCGTCGGGGCCGCCACCAGGGTCGATATCGAGGTCGATTTCGCGCTTACCGGCACGCTCGCCCAGTTCAGCCGCGCCGACATCGTCAACGATCTCGCCAAGCGCCTGACCCAGGACTTCGCCAGGAACCTGGCGGCGAAGCTGGGCGAGGGCGCGACGGCGCCCGCCGCTGCCGCCCAGCCGCTCGACGCGGGAAGCCTGATCTTCCGCGTGCTGTGGTCGCGATTCCTGCTGTTCCTCAATCGCCTGTGGCGGTAAGTTGACGCATGGCACAAGACCACCATGACGACGGGCCGTCGGACGTAGCGCTCCGGGTGAAGGCGCTGGAATCGCTTCTGGTCGAGAAGGGATTGGTCGACCCGGCGGCGCTCGATCTCATCGTCGATACGTATGAGAACAGGATCGGCCCGCGCAACGGCGCCAAGGTCGTCGCCAAGGCCTGGGCCGATCCGGCCTACAAGGCGCGGCTGCTCGAGGACGCGACCGCGGCCATCGCCGAATTAGGCTTCACCGGCGCACAGGGCGAGAACATGGTCGTGCTCGAGAATACCGCGACGGTCCATAACCTCGTCGTCTGCACGCTCTGTTCCTGCTATCCGTGGCCGACGCTGGGCCTGCCGCCCACCTGGTACAAGAGCCCGCCCTACCGGGCGCGCGCGGTGCGCGACCCGCGGGGGACTTTACGCGAATTCGGGGTCGAGCTTCCCGAGGGCGTCGAGATCCGGGTCTGGGACAGCAATGCCGAGATCCGCTACATGGTCCTGCCGGAACGACCCAAGGGCACGGAGAAGTTGAGCGAGGAGGCGCTGGCCAGGCTGGTCACCCGCGACGCCATGATCGGCGTCGGGCGGGCATCGGCGCCATGAATGGCATCCACGACCTCGGCGGCATGGACGGGCTCGGGCCGGTGCTGCGCGAAGCGAACGAGCCGGTCTTTCATGGCGATTGGGAGCGCCGGGTGTTCGCCGTCTTCATCGCCACGATCGTCGGCGGCCTGTTCAACGACGACGAGTTCCGCCAGGCCCGCGAGCGCCTGGAGCCGGCGCGGTACCTGAAGGCGCCCTATTACGAGCAGTGGCTCTTGGCGATCCAACGTCTCTTGGACGAGAAGGGCATCATCAAGAAAGCGGACATCGAGGCGCGCATGAAGAAACTGGCGACGGGGGCGGCGTGATGGCGGCGCTCGACCCCAAGGCGATGGGGAAGCTCATCGCCACCGGCGCAACCACGCGCGTCGACGCGCCGGCGACGAAGCCCAAGTTCAAGATCGGCGACAGGGTCGCAGCCCGGAACTTGAGCCCGGTCACCCACACCAGGCTGCCGCGCTACGTGCGGGGCAAGCGCGGGCGGGTCGAGCGCGTGCACGGGGTCTTCGCGCTCCCCGACACCCACGCCATCGGAGCAGGACGCTCGCCGCAATGGGTCTATGCGGTCACCTTCGACGCGGCCGAGCTTTGGGGGCCGCAAGGGCGGGGCGCCGGCCGGCTTACCATCGACCTCTGGGACGATTATCTGGACCCTGCTTGATCCACGGGAGGTCACCCCTGATGCGAACTCAACCTAGTCGATGGCGGTATCCGGCCGGCCCAGCCGGCCGGCGCGAAAGACCCGGGTTCAGGGGCGTCCTCTGGGCGGCGGTCGTCTCGATGGCCCTGGTGGCGCCGTCCCTGGCCGTCGACGCGCCGCGCGACATCACGTGGGACGATCTCATCCCGACCGCCGCGCCGCTCGAAGACCCGTTTCCAAACCTGAACTCCGACCAGCGGTTCGAGGTGGAAATTCTCACCGCGCTCCGCGAGCTTCACGAGCGGGGCGTGGTTTCCGAGGACGAGCCAGAGTATGAAGACATCGTCGAAATCACGCGGAAACTGAAGGATGAAGGGCTCGACGTCGACGCCTTGGTGGCGGAACAGGTGAAGCTCAATGCCAAAATCAATCAGCGCAACGAGGCGGTGGTCGGCGACCTCGACGGCCAGTTGATTCGCATGCCGGGCTATGCCCTCCCCCTCGAATTCATCGAAACCGGCGTCAAGGAATTCCTCCTGGTTCCCTTTGTCGGCGCGTGCATTCACGTTCCGCCGCCGCCGCCGAACCAGATGGTGTTCGTTCGCGTCGACCAGACCTTCAAGGCCGACGACCTTTACACCCCCGTATGGGTCACGGGGCGGATGACGGTCAAGCGGACGAGCCAGGCGCTCTCGCTCGTGGACGGGCAGGCCGATGTCGCCACCGGTTACGTGCTGGACGGCATCAAAGTCGATCCGTACGAGGAATGACCGCGCCGAAGACAATTCTTGGCGCGGCGGCATTGTGCTGCCTTTGCTTCGCGGTCGCGCTCGCCGACGAGCATGAACTCGGCGCTCACATGCATGGCGCCGGCCATCTCAACTTGGCCATCGAAGGGAACGCGGTCGAGGTCGAACTCCTGTTGCCGGGCGCCGACGTCGTCGGCTTCGAGCACGCGCCGGGGTCGGAATCCGACAAGGTGGAGGTGGAGAAGGCCGCGGCAATTCTGAAGGACGGCGGAGCGCTGTTCGCTTTTCCCCCGGAGGCCGGATGCCGGCTAGCCGAGGCCGAGATCGAGTCGGCTCCGGTTGCCGGGAGGCACGATGATCAGGCCGAAAGCGAGGGCGAAGCGCACGCCGAATTCCATTCGCGATACCGGTTTCTGTGCGATAATCCGGCCGCATTGACTCATCTCGACGTCCGGCTGTTCGAGCGATTTCCGTCGCTCCAGGAACTCGAGACCCAGACGATCTCGCCGACGGGCCAATCCGCCCATGAATTGACGGCAACGGATTCGCGGTTGAGTTTCTAGCCTACGGGGATTTTCATGGCGGGAGCCGCGGTCCGGCTGTCGGACGTTCGATTCCGGTGGCGGGAGGGGGACCCGCTGGTCCTGAAGATCGCCGCCTTCGACGTCGCCGCCGGCGAAAGGATCATGATCAAGGGGCCGAGCGGCAGCGGCAAGACGACGCTGCTCAATCTGCTGGGCGGCGTCGCCGTCCCTCAATCCGGCCGGGTCTCGATCATGGATGTCGATATCGCTTCGCTGCGCGGCGCCCGGCGCGACGCTTTCCGCGCCGACCACATCGGATTCATATTCCAGATGTTCAACCTGGTTCCTTATCTTTCGTTGATCGACAACGTGACCCTGCCATGCCGGTTCGCGCCGGTCCGCCGGCAGCGGGCGATGGCGCGGTCGGGATCGCTGAAGGCCGAGGCCCGGCGCCTTCTCGGTCACATGGAACTCGACGCGGACGCATTGGCATCCCGCCCGGTGGCGATGCTCAGCATGGGGCAGCAACAACGGGTGGCGGTGGCCCGGTCCCTGATCGGAGCGCCGGAGCTCGTGATCGCCGACGAGCCGACCTCGGCGCTCGATGCCGATATCCGGCGGTCGTTCCTCGATCTCCTCTTCCGCGAGGTCGGCGAGGCGGGTTCGACGCTGCTGTTCGTGAGCCACGATGCAAGCCTGGAGGGCGCCTTCGACCGCGCCATCCCCTTGTCGGAAATCAACGAAGCGGGAACCGAACGGTGACGGCCGGCATGCCCATCGTCTTGCTGTCCGTCAAGAGCCTGCTCAACAGGAGAGCCACGGCGGCGCTCACCATTCTAGCCATCGCGATCAGCGTGGCGCTGGTGCTCGGCGTCGAGAAATTGCGCACCGAAGCCAAGGCCAGTTTCGCCAACACGATATCCGGCACCGATCTCATCGTCGGGGCGCGCGGCGGCGCGATCCAGCTTCTGCTCTATTCGGTTTTCCGCATTGGCAATGCCACCAACAACATCTCATGGGAGAGTTATCGCGATCTCGCCGCCCGGCCCGAGGTCGCGTGGACCATCCCCTTGTCGCTGGGGGATTCCCATCGCGGGTTTCGGGTTCTGGGGACAAACGCCGATTTTTTCCGCCACTATCGGTTCGCCAGGAAGCGACAACTAACGTTCGCCGCCGGCGGTCCCTTCGCGGAATTGTTCGATACCGTCCTGGGAGCGGACGCGGCCGAAACCCTCGGCTACAAATTGGGCGACCCCATCGTCGTCCAGCACGGCTTGGGACAGGGCGGATTTTCCAAGCACGAGGACAAGCCGTTCCGAGCCTCGGGCATCCTCGCCAAGACCGGAACGCCAGTCGATCGGACGGTTCTGGTGAGCCTGGAGGCCGTCGAGGCCATCCACGTGGATTGGCGCGGCGGGGCGCGTGTCCCCGGGATGACCGTGAGCGCCGAAGAGGTTCGCGGGATGGATTTTCAGCCCAGGGCCATCACCGCGTTCCAGGTCGGGCTCAAATCGAAGCTTGCCGTCTTCGCCTTTCAGCGGCGCGTCAACGAGTACCGGAAAGAGCCGCTGCTCGCCATTCTTCCGGGCGCCGCCTTGCAGGAACTCTGGAGCCTCATGGGCACTGCGGAAACCGCGCTCGCGGCGATTTCGATCGCCGTCGTGGTGACCGGGCTGCTTGGCATGCTGACGATTCTTCTCGCCAGCCTGAACGAACGCCGGCGCGAAATGGCGATCTTGCGCTCGGTCGGCGCGCGGCCGCTGCACATCTTCGGCCTGTTCGTGGTGGAGGCGTCCGCCCTGGCTGCTTCGGGCGCCGTGCTCGGGCTCGCGCTGCTCTATCTGCTGCTGGTCGTTGCCCAACCCATCGTCGATAGCCGATTCGGGCTTTACCTGACCATCGGCGCCCCGACGATGAGGGATCTGACGGTCATCGCGCTGGTGGTGGCGGCCGGTTTCGTGGCCGGCATCATCCCGGCCTATCAGGCGTACCGCCAATCCGTAGCCGACGGGATGATTGTGCGGACGTGATGGCCACCAACGGGCCGCCGCGTGTCTTGGTTTCCGTCGCGGCGCCGGTGGATTTCCGTGTTCACTCGCTCGCTTGCGACCGTTCTTCCTAGCCCTTGACCGCGCCCATGGTGAGCCCGCGCACGATGTGGCGCTGAAGCAGTAACACCACCGTCATCACCGGGGCCAGCGCCACGACGCCGACGATCGCCATCTCGCCCCATTTCACGCCTTGCGTGGTGATCAGCGTCGGAATGGCGACCGGCAGGGTCTTCACCGATTGCCCGCCCAGCA
>VFKA01000008.1 GCA_009885795.1 Rhodospirillales bacterium
ACGTGCTGGCGCGTTTCATGCGGCTCGATGGCGCACGCGTGATGTTCCTGACCGGAACCGACGAACACGGCCAGAAGGTGGAAAAATCGGCCCGCGCCGCCGGCATGGAGCCGAAGGCCTTCACCGACAAGGTGTCGCAAAACTTCCGCGACCTGGCCAAGGCCATGAACTTCAGCAATGACGATTTCATCCGCACGACCGAGCCGCGGCACGTTCGTTCCTGCCAGGCGATTTGGAAAGCTCTGGAGGAACGCGGCCAGATCTATCTCGGCAGCTATGCCGGCTGGTACGCGGTCCGAGACGAAGCGTTCCACGGCGAAGACGAGCTGACGACCGGACCCGATGGCAAGAAGCGCGCGCCCTCGGGCGCCGAGGTCGAATGGGTCGAGGAGCCCAGCTATTTCTTCCGGCTGTCGCAATGGCAGCAACCGTTGCTCGACTTCTACGAGGCCAATCCGCGTTTCGTGGCGCCCGACACCCGGCGCAACGAGGTCATCAGCTTCGTGCGCTCCGGCCTCAAGGATCTCTCGATCTCGCGAACCAGCTTCCGCTGGGGCATCCCCGTCGCCAACGATCCGAAGCACATCATGTATGTGTGGCTGGACGCGTTGACGAATTACATCACCGCCGCGGGCTACCCCGACGTGTCGAGCGAGCGCTTCAAGACCTTCTGGCCGGCCGATCTGCACATGGTCGGCAAGGACATCCTGCGCTTTCACGCCATCTATTGGCCGGCCTTCCTGATGGCGGCCGGCGTGGCCCCGCCCAAACGCGTCTTCGCGCATGGCTGGTGGACCAACGAAGGGCAAAAGATTTCCAAATCCATCGGCAACGTCATCGACCCGCTGCAATTGATCGAGCGTTACGGCCTCGACCCCGTTCGCTATTTCCTGCTGCGCGAAGTACCGTTCGGCGGTGACGGCGACTTTTCGCACCGGGCGATGGTGCATCGCCTGAACGGCGATCTCGCCAACGATTTCGGCAATCTGGCGCAACGCGTGCTGTCGCTGATCGCGCGCAACTGCGAGGGCAGGGTGCCGGCGCCGGGCGCGTTCGCGGCGGCCGACCAGGGCATGCTCGATGCTGCCGGCGGATTGCTGGCGCGCGTGCGAACCGAGATCGAGGAGCAGGCCTTCCACCGCATGCTGGATACGCTTTGGGCGGCGATCGGCCAGGCCAACCGCTATGTCGACGAACAGGCGCCGTGGGCGCTCGCTAAATCGGACCTTACGCGCATGCGCACCGTCCTCTACACCCTGGCGGAAGTCATTCGCCATCTTGCCATCCTGACGCAGCCGGTGATGCCCGATTCCTGCGGGCGCATGTTGGATCAGCTCGCGGTGTCATCGGCCGCGCGCGATTTCGCCGGGCTCCCGCGCCGGCTGGAGCCGGGCACGGCGTTGCCCAAGCCGGTCGGCGTGTTCCCGCGCTTCGTGGAGGCCCCGGGCCCCGCCGGCGAATAATGCTAATCGACAGCCATTGCCATCTCGACTATTTCGAGGAACCCGAACTCGACGCGATCATGGAACGGGCCTCGGCGGCCGGCGTCGCCTTCATGCTCACGATCGCAACGCGGCTCGGTGAGTTCGACCGCGTGCGCGCGATCGCCGAACGCTTCCCCAACGTATTCTGCACGGTGGGCGTGCATCCCCACGAAGCCGCCAACGAACCCGACCTTTCCGCCGGCCGGCTGATCGAGCTCGCGCAACATCCGAAGGTCGTGGGCATCGGCGAAACCGGCCTCGATTTCCACTACGACCACAGCCCGCGGGACCGGCAGGTCGCGGCCTTCCAGGTCCACATCGAGGCGGCGAAGGCTCTCGGCCTGCCTCTTGTCGTCCATAGCCGTAACGCCGACGCGGAAACCGCGGATATGTTGGCAAGAGGCGCTTCGGACGGCGGCCTCAACGGTCTCATCCATTGCTTTAGCACAACGCGGCAATTATCTGATATAGCATTAGAAATTGGATTTATGATATCGCTATCCGGGATCGTGACTTTCAAGAATGCGGAGACGTTACGCGCCATCGCCAAGGACATTCCGGCGAACAATCTCCTGGTCGAGACCGACGCGCCTTACCTGGCGCCGATCCCGATGCGGGGCAAGCGCAACGAACCCGCCTATGTCGCGCACACGGCCGCCTTCCTGGCGGATTTGCGTGGCGAGAGCGTCACCGAGCTGGCCCAGGAGACGACCGCCAACTTTCTCCGGCTGTTCGGCAAGGCCGCCGCTATCATCGCCGCCCGATGAAGGTGACGGTCCTGGGCAGCGGCGGATCGGGCGGCGTGCCGCTGCTCGGTGGCGATTGGGGGCGATGCAATCCCGCCAATCCCAAGAACCGGCGCCGCCGTGTCTCGGTGCTGATCGAGAGCGATGCCGCGAAAATCCTTATCGACACGTCGCCCGATCTCCGCGCCCAACTTCTCGACGCCAAGACCGACCGGTTGGATGGCGTGCTCTATACCCACGACCACGCCGACCACAGCCACGGCATCGACGAGTTGCGGTACCTGGGGCGGGGCGGGGGAACGGCGCCTTTGCCGGTCTTCGGCACGCGCGAGACCTTGGCGAGCCTGGAGCAGCGTTTCGGCTATGCGTTCCGGCAGCGGACGGATGGCAGCGGAAGTCTCTACCGGCCGTTCCTGGCGGCTCGAACCATCGACGGACCGTTCCAGATCGGCGATCAGACGATAACGCCCTTCGAACAAGGCCATGGCTTCGGCTCGGTGACCACCGGCTTCCGCGTCGGGCCCATGGCGTACTCGACCGATGTCGTGCAGCTTGCCGACGCGGCCTTCGAGGCGCTGAAGGGGCTGGAGCTATGGATCGTCGATTGCCTGCGTTTCGAGCCGCACCCGACGCATGCGCATTTCGACCTGGCGATCTCGTGGATCGAACGCGTGCGCCCGCGCCGCGCGGTGCTGACCCATCTCAATCATCAGACCGATTTCGACGAGGTGGCGTCGCGTTGCCCGCCGGGCGTCGAGCCGGCCTATGACGGGCTGGTCGTGGAGATTGCGGCGTGAAAGGCGAAACATACTATACGGTTACCTCAACATACCGATATTTCCCATAATAACTATTATGCGATATTTTCACATCCGATCGGGGAACCCGCTCCTTGCCCACATCCAATAGCAACGACGATCGCGCGCTCGCGGATGCCTCGGCGATGATCGGGGCGCGGCGCTACCAGGAAGCCGATGCGCTCCTTGGCCAGCTCGCCGCCGTCCTCGCCCGCGAACCGGAATTCCACCGGCTGCGCGCGCAAGCCGCCAAGGGCATGAAGGAGCCGCTGCGCGCCATCGAACACCTGCGAGCCGCGATCGCGGCGGCCCCCCGCGTCATCCGTTACCGTGAGGATCTTGCCGACCTCTACCGCAAGACCGGCCGGCCGGCGGATGCCGTGGCCGAGCTTCGTCAGGCGCTGGCCCTCGACCCGACCGCAATCAAGCCGCGCCTCGGCCTGGCCAGGCTATTGCGCCAGCTCGGCGACAGGCCATCGGCGATCGCGGAATTAGACCGCGTCGTCACCGCGCCCGGGGCCGATGCCGATGTCCTGACCGAGGCGGCCATGCTCTACGTCAAGCTGGAGGCGCAAAGTGCCGCGATCCGGGCCATGCGCAAGGCCGCGCAGGCTCGGCCGGGGGATTTCGACGTCCAGACCTGGCTGCGCAAACTCTACACCGACCAAGTCAAACCCTGGCATTTCCCGATGATGAACGATCGGCTCCGCGCCGAAGCCTACGAGCAGGCCTTGCGCCGCGCCGTGAAGCCAACGACGACCGTGTTGGAAATCGGCACCGGCTCCGGCCTTCTCGCCATGATGGCGGCTCGCGCCGGCGCCAGGCGCGTCACGACCTGCGAGACGATCGAGGTCATTGCCGAAGCGGCCTCGGAGATTGTCCGGCTGAACGGCCTCGCCGACCGCATCGCGGTCATCGCCAAGCCCTCGACCGCGCTCAAAGTCGGCATCGACCTGCCGGAACGGGCCGATCTCCTGGTCTCCGAAATCCTGAGCGACGCCGTGCTGGGCGAGGACGTTCTGCGCAGCACCGCGCACGCGCGGGCGGAACTGTTGAAGCCCGGCGCGCCGATGATCCCCTACGCCGTCGCCGCGGTGGCGCGCCTGGTGGGCGGCCGCGATTTGCTGGAATCGACCCGCGTCGAAACCGTGGCCGGCTTCGATCTCACGCCCTTCAACCGGTTCACGCCGAGCGTGCTGGCGATCAAGATGGATACGCGCGATTTCGCGGATTTCAGCGCCGACATCGAGGCATTCCGCTTCGACCTCGCCCAGCCCCCGACCGCGCCCGAGGAAACGCGTCTTGCCTTCGAGGCGACGCGCACCGGCGCTTGCGTCGGCGTGTTGCAGTGGGTGCGGCTCTATCTCGATGCCGAGACCATTGTTGAAAACCGGCCCGAGGGCCGCTTCACCCCGTCGGCCTGGCGCAGCGTGCTGTTCCCCTTCCCTGCCCCGAGATCGGTGCGCGAAGGCGAGCGCATCATGATCCGGGCCAAGCACAATCTCATCAGCCTCGCCTTCGCCGAGGCGCCATGAATTCGGCACCCGACGACGCCGACCCGATGGCGCGCCTCCTTGCCATCATGGAGCGCCTGCGCCACCCCGAGCATGGCTGCCCGTGGGACCGCGAGCAGGACTTCGCCTCGATCGCGCCCTATACGATCGAGGAAGCCTACGAAGTGGCCGACGCGATCGAGCGCCGGGACATGAAGGCGCTGTGCGAGGAGCTTGGCGACCTGCTGTTCCAGGTCGTGTTTCACGCGCGGATGGCGAAGGAGGCCGGTGCATTCGGTATAGAGGATGTCATAAATGCTATTTCTAACAAAATGATAGCTCGTCACCCTCACGTGTTCTCATCGGAACGAATCAGAACCACCGAAATGCAAACGATTGCCTGGGAGGAACAAAAAGCGATCGAACGGCGGGAAAGCGGCACTAAAACCGGCACCTTGGACGGCGTCGCCATCGGGCTCCCGGCGTTGACGCGGGCGGTAAAATTGCAGCAGCGCGCGGCGCGGGTCGGATTCGACTGGCCCGACAGCGCCGGCCCGCGCGTCAAGATCGACGAGGAACTCGCCGAACTCGATCGCGAGGTGGCGGACAAAGCCGCCCCGGGGCGGGTCGAACACGAGGTTGGCGATCTGCTCTTTGCCTGCGTCAACTTCTCTCGGCACTTGAAGCTCGATCCCGAACTTGCGTTGAGAACAGCGAATACCAGGTTCGAGCGCCGGTTTCGCCACATTGAAGAGCGCCTGACGGCCGAAGGGCGCGAACCGTCCGAAGCCAGCCTCGGCGAGCTTGAGGCGCTATGGCAGGACGCGAAGTCCGGCGATTAGGGTTCGCTTTCACCAGAAGCTGATTCGCGGCTACGCGCCTCATGCTTCGACAGGCTCAGCATGAGGGCCTCACTCTGAGCCTGTCGAAGGGTGAGGTAGGCTCGGTCGATCAGCTTTCCTCGGCAATCTGCTAATCGTTCGCCAGCAGGTGAATGAGGCTCGACGTGTCCCAGCGCCGGCCGCCGCGTGCCTGGACCTGGGCGTAGAACTGATCGACCAGCGCGGTGCCCGGCAGCCTGGCGCCATTGCGCCCAGCTTCCTCAAGGCAGATCCGAAGATCCTTGCGCATCCAATCGACCGCGAACCCGAAATCGAATTTGCCGTCGAGCATGGTGTGGCCGCGGTTTTCCATCTGCCATGACTGCGCCGCGCCCTTGGAGATGACCTCAAGGAGACGCTTGCCGTCGAGCCCGGCCTTGGCGGCGAAGTTGAGGCCCTCGGACAACCCCTGCAAAAGGCCGGCGATGCAGATCTGGTTCACCATCTTGGAGAGCTGCCCCGATCCCGCCGGCCCCATGAGGACGCAGGCACGCGCATAGGCATCGATCACCGGCTTGGCGCGCTCGAAGGCAGCCGCCTCGCCGCCCACCATCACCGTCAGCTTGCCTTGCTCGGCGCCCGCCTGGCCGCCCGAGACCGGCGCGTCCAGAAACAGCTTGCCTTGCCCGGCGGCCTTGGCGTGGATCTCCCGGGCGAGCGCGGCCGAGGCGGTCGTGTGATCGACGAGAATGGCACCCGGCGCCATGCCGGCGAGCGCGCCCGCATCGCCATGGACGATCGCGCGCACATCGTCGTCGTTGCCGACGCAGGCGAAGACAATCTCGGCGCCCCTCGCCGCTTCGGCCGGCGTCGGCGCGCGGCGATTTCCATGCTTGGCGACCCACGCCTCGGCCTTCGCCATGGTGCGGTTATAGACCGTCACCCGGTGGCCGGCGGCGGCGAGATGACCGGCCATGGGAAACCCCATGACGCCCAGTCCAAGGAACGCGACGTTCTTCGATTCGGCCATCATGATTCCCCGAGGGTTGCCACTGGCGAGCGCGCCGGGGATCGAACCCGGGACCCTCTGATTAAAAGTCAGATGCTCTACCGCTGAGCTACGCGCTCGTCCCGCCGGCGGCGGTTTAGCATGGAGGCGCCGGCCTCGCCAGCTTTGGCTAGACCCGGTCGTCGCCGGCTTCGCCCCCGCGCTCGCGCTCGAACGCCTTCACCAGCCGCTGGGCCACGCGCGGCGAGACGAAGGGTGCCACGTCGCCGCAACGCCACGCAGCGGCCCGCCTATCGCCCGCCACTTGGCCCCGCCCGCGAGGGCGGGGCTTTTCTTTTCGACCGCCGCTAAACTGAGCCGATGCCGAAGAAGTTCTCCGCCCTTGATCTTGGTCCCTTGCCGACCGATCTCATCAACCGCGTGCTCGGCACCGAGCTTGAGCCGGGCGAGGTCCATATGAGCGGTATCGCCCATCGTCACGCCGCCGAGACCCATCCGAACGATTATCCCCTCTGTGCGCCACTCCTCGGGCGGGCGATCGCCTCGCCTACCTATGTCGGCCAAGCTCCCCATCACGCGCGGAACATCGAGCTTGTCCGGCGATTCCCCGGCGATCCCGGTGGAGCGCTGCTGCTGGCGGTTGGCATCGAGCGCGATGACAGAGGCCGCTACCGAGTGAGGTCGTTCTATCTCATCGGCGAGGACGACGTGGAGCGGAGGAGGCGGAAAGGCTATTTGCGGCCTGCGGTCAAATGAAAGGCGCCGCTTCAAGGCGGCGCCTTCATATCCGGGACCGGGTGCCAATCCGGTATCTCTTTCGCCCTCGCGGGCTACTCTCCCCGACTTGCGGCCGGGGGCATGGGGTGGCCGTTCCCACCTCGGCGGATGATGGAAATGTAACCTTTGCGGGTTAAGGATTCAAGAACAATCGGATGCAGCGAACATGGAAGCGGATCATGCGCGCGATCGAGACCAGCACTCATGTCGCCATTGCGGTGAGTACGTACACCTTCGACAATTCGACGACGGTGCGGATATCCGTCGCCGATTGCGTGGCGGTTGTCTCTTGCGGATCGTACCGCGGCCCGCCTTGATGATCGGGCCATGCAATCGCGCACGTTGCCAGCCGATCATCCGCAGTCAGGCAGCCATGTGGCGTGTTCGAATGCAGGGCCTGCCACCGAGTCGCCGCAGCAGCAGTCGTGATCCCGCCGGGAGCCATCCACCCACGATTCCGGTCAAGCCGCTACCCGGGAGACAGCAACGGCAAAGGCGATGCCGGCTTCAAGGCCGGTTTGGCTAGACCCGGTCGTCGCCGGCTTCGCCGCCGCGCTGGCGCTCGAAGGCCTTCACCAGGCGCGGGACCACGCGCGGCGAGACGAAGGGTGCCACGTCGCCGCCCAGAAGCCCGATCTCCTTCACGAAGCGCGAGGAAATGAACTGGTGGCGGTCGGACGCCATCAGAAAGATGGTCTCGATCCCCGGGTCGAGGCGGCCGTTCATGCCGGCCATCTGGAATTCATACTCGAAATCGGAGACCGCGCGTAAGCCCCGAATGATGACGCCAGCCCCCAGGCCTTGCGCGAAATGCATGAGCAGATTGTCGAACGACTGCACCTCGATGCCGGAAATCCCGTTGCCGGCGAACTCGGCCACTTCGGCGCGCACCATGTCGACGCGCTCGTCGACGGTGAGCAGCGGCCCCTTCCCGGCATTGGCCGCTACCCCGATCACCAGCTTGTCCACCACCCGCGCGGCGCGGCGGATGATGTCGTTATGGCCGTTGGTGATCGGATCGAAGGTGCCCGGATAGACACCGATCCTGGTCTTGTTCATGCGCTTACCTCGAAGTTCGGACGCTACTTGGCTCCGTCCGCGTCCTGGACCGGTTCGTTGGCTTCGTTTTCGTCGATCTCGGATTCGCGTAAGAGCCGCGTTACCGAGACGACGCGCTCGCCTTCGCCGACCTTGAAGACGACGACGCCTTGCGTGTTGCGGCCGGTAACGCGGATATCGTCGATCGGGCAACGCATGACGGTGCCTCCGTCCGAGACCAGCATGATCTGGTCGCGCGGCCCGACCGTGAATGACGCAACCACCGGTCCGTTGCGCTCCGACGTGATGATGTTGATGATGCCCTGTCCGCCGCGATTGGTGACGCGGTACTCGTAGGCCGAGCTGCGTTTGCCGAAGCCATTGGCCGTGACGGTAAGGATCATTTCCTCGGCTCGTTCGAGCTCGCCGTAGCGCTCCGGCGACAAGGCGATGGCCGGCGCCTCCGGCTCGCTGTCCCTGGCGGCGTCGATCTCGGGCTCCTCCGGCTCGGCTCCCCGGCGCTTGGCGTTGGCCGCGCGGATGAAGGCCGGGCGCTCGCTGGATTCGGCATCGACGTGCTTGAGGATCGACATGGAGATAACCTTGTCGTCCGGCTCCAATCTGATGCCGCGCACGCCGGTCGAGGTGCGGCCGGTGAAAACGCGCACGTCCGACACCGCGAAGCGGATGCACTTGCCGCCCGCGGCCGCCAGCAGGACATCGTTGCCCTCATCGCAGGTCTGGACGCCGACCAGCCGGTCGCCGGGTTCGAGCTTCATGGCGATCTTGCCGTTCGCCATCACGTTCACGAAGTCGGACAGCTTGTTGCGGCGCACGTCGCCGCTGGCGGTCGCGAACATGACGTACATCTGGTCCCAGCTCGCTTCGTCCTCGGGCAGCGGCATGAGGGTCGAGATCGCCTCCCCCGGGTCGAGCGGCAGCAGGTTCACCAGCGCCTTGCCGCGCGATTGCGGCGTGCCTTGCGGCAAGCGGAACACCTTGGTCTTGTAGACCGTGCCGCTGGTCGAAAAAAACAGCATCGGCGCGTGGGTGCTGGCGACGAAGAGCTGCGAGACGAAATCCTCCTCGCGCGTGCTCATGCCCGTACGCCCCTTGCCGCCGCGCCGCTGGGCGCGGTAGGTGGCGAGCGGCACGCGCTTGATGTAGCCGCCATGGGTGACGGTCACCACCATGTCCTCGCGCTGAATCAGATCCTCGATGTCCTGCTCGGCGCCCATCTCCTCGATCGTGGTGCGCCGCGGCGTCGCGAATTTTTCCCGCACCGTAGCCAGTTCCGCGCGCAAGATGTCGAGCCGGCGGGGCCGGCGATCGAGGATGTCCTTGATATCGACAATCTGCTTCGCGAGCTCGCCCATTTCCTCGTCGATCTTGCCCCGCTCGAGACCGGTCAGGCGTTGCAGGCGCAACTCGAGAATGGCGCGCGCCTGCGCCTCCGACAGCCGGCAGGTGCCGTCGGGGGCGATCATGCGTCCGGGCTCGGCGACGAGCTCGATCAATGACGCGACCTGCATGGCCGGCCACGAGCGCGCCATGAGCGCCTCGCGGGCCACGGCCGGATCGGACGCCCCGCGGATGAGCTTGATGACGGCGTCGATATTGGCAACCGCGATCGCGAGCCCGACCAGGATGTGGGCGCGCTCCTGCGCCTTGGTCAGATCGAAGCGCGCGCGCCTGGTGATGACCTCCTCGCGAAAAGCGATGAAGGCGACGATCACGTCCTTCAAATTCATCAGCAGCGGGCGCCCGCCGTTCAACGCCAGCATGTTGACGCCAAACGCGGTCTGCAGCGGCGTGTAGCGATAGAGCTGATTGAGAACGATCTCGGCCATCGCGTCGCGTTTCAACTCGATCACCACGCGCACGCCTTCGCGGCTCGATTCGTCGCGCAGATCGGCGATGCCCTCGATGATCTTCTCCTGCACGATCTCGGCGATCCGCTCGATCATGCGGGCCTTGTTCACCTGGTAGGGAATCTCGGTGACGATGATCGCCTCGCGCTCCTTGCGAAGCTCCTCGACATGGGTGCGCGCGCGCATGACCACCGAACCGCGTCCGGTATGATAGGCGTCGTGGATGCCGCCGCGGCCGAGGATCAGCGCACCGGTCGGAAAATCCGGCCCCGGCACATGTTGCATGAGGGCATCGATCGTGATCGCCGGATCGTCGACATAGGCGAGGCAGGCGTCGATAACCTCGCCCAGGTTGTGGGTCGGAATGTTGGTCGCCATCCCGACGGCGATGCCGCCGGCGCCGTTGACCAGCAAGTTCGGGAAACGCGCCGGCAGGACCACCGGCTCTTTCGTCGACTCGTCATAGTTCGAGCGATAGTCGACCGTGTCCTTGTCGATGTCCTCGAGCAGGTACTGCGCGGCTTGATGAAGGCGCACCTCGGTGTAGCGCGAGGCCGCAGGCGGGTCGCCGTCCATGGAGCCGAAATTGCCCTGGCCGTCGATGAGCTGCAGGCGCATGGCGAAATCCTGCGCCAGGCGGACCATCGCGTCGTAGATCGCGGTATCGCCATGCGGGTGGTATTTGCCCATCACGTCGCCGACGACCTTGGACGACTTACGGTGCGCCTTGGTGTACTCGAAGCCCGCTTCGTGCATTGCGTAGAGGATGCGCCGGTGCACTGGTTTCAGGCCGTCGCGCACGTCGGGAAGCGCCCGCGACACGATCACGCTCATGGCGTAATCGAGGTAGGAGCGCTTCATCTCCTCCTCGATCGTCACCGGCGTGATGTCGAGCGCGGGGTGCCCTGGTTCGGTGGTCACGATTTTCCTGGAATTATAATACGTTAACGACCGACACTATTTTTCTACTTCAAGCGAGTCGGGCGCCGAATCGAAACGCGGTCATATCGCATTTTTTCTATCAGATTCGCGTGTCCGCAACAACGTCGCGCGGCCTGATTGCAATGGCCGTTTTCACCTCCGGAAACGCGTCGGGCGCCGCCAGGATGGCGGCGCCCGAACTGTCATGATTGAGGAGTTGGCAGTCAGGTCCCGGCCTTCACCTCATTGACGAGCGCGATGTACTTGCTGCGATAGGGTTCCTCCGGCTCAGGCTCGATATTCAAGGCACCGAACGTCGCGGCCGGGTCGCTGAGGCCGACTTCGGCGAGCTTTTCGGGGCCGATCAGATCGTAAGTCTTGCTGTTGGCGTGGTAGTAACCCTGTTCCAGCACGAAATACTTGCCCACTTCCGGGTCGAGCATGGCGTCGATGAGATCGTAGGCGGCCTGCTCGTCTCCGGGCGCCTCGGCATGGCGGACCATGCCGCAGCACCAGCCGAGAATGCCTTCCTTCGGCACCATGTACTCCACCGGAACACCCTGTTTCTTCAGGTTGGTCACCGATCCGTTCCAGGCGTAGGCGGCCACGATCTCGCCCGAGGCAACCGCCTGCTCGAGTTGCGCCTGATCGCTCCAATAGAACTTCATCAGCTCCTTCTGCTTGGCCAGCATCTCCTTGATCGTGCCGAGCTGTTCGTCGCTGAGGTGGAGATAGTCCGCGTACATGCCCGATATGCGCGCCGCGATCTCGATGAAGGTCGTGTCGGTGTCGTACATCGACAGCCGGCCCTTGTACTTCTCGTTGAAGAGCAGTCCCCAGGACGGGTCGGCGACATCGGCCGCATCCACCAAATCGGTGCGATAGATGACGGATGACAGGCCGGCGTCGAACGGCACGAGGTAGGGCTTGCCGTCGAACGACGTTTCGGGAATGGCGCGGAAACGCTCCCAGATATCGGCGTAACGGGGAACGCGGGATACGTCGATCGGCTGCAGGATGCCCGCGTCCTTCCATCGCTTGATGTTGTAGGAGCAAGGATGCATGAGGTCGGCGACGAAGCCGCCCAGCATCTTCTGCAGGGCCTCCTCCTCGGTCGCGAAGATCGAGAAGGTCGGCCCGGCGCCGTACTTGTTGATATAGCCTGGGTGAATCTCGGGGACGTCATAGCCCGCCCACTCCATGACCGTCAGTTCGGGGGCCGCCGCGGCGGCGCGGCGCGCCATGATCGGGACCGACGCCAGCGCCAATCCGGCGCCGGCAAGCACGCGCATCAGATCGCGCCGTCCGGCGCGACCGCCCTTAAGCCGTTGAATGATCTCGCTACTGTTCATCGTGGTCTCCCTGTCACTGTTGACCTCGGTTAGAAGGGTATGTCGTCATCGAGATCGGCGCCGCTGGCGGGCGCGCGGCCCGCCTGGCGCTCGGCGGAGGGCGGCTCGCTACCGCCGGCGGTATTGTCGGCTCCCGCTCCGCGCGTGTCGAGCATGACCAGCTCGCCACGGAACCGCTGCAGGACCACCTCGGTCGAGTAGCGCTCCTGGCCGGACTGGTCGGTCCACTTTCTCGTCTGAAGCTGGCCCTCGAGATAGACCTTGGCTCCTTTTTTCAGGTACTTCTCGGCGACCTCGGACAGCTTATCGTTGAAAATGACGACGCGGTGCCATTCCGTCCGCTCGCGCCGCTCGCCGGTGCTCTTGTCGCGCCATGATTCCGACGTGGCGACCGAGAGATTGGCCATTCGGGTGCCATCCTGGGTGCTGCGAATTTCCGGGTCGCGCCCCAGATTGCCGATGAGAATGACCTTGTTGACGCTGCCTGCCATATCGCCCTGCCCGTCCCCTAGTGTCCGCTGCCGGCAAACACTACACGGAGTTGCCACGGTCTGTCATCCGAGTGATAAGATGCGGGGGCCCCGGCAGCCCAGCCGGCGCCGTCACGCCGGCGCCCCTCCGACAAGATCAGGTCATGCCCGACAGGACGGCCCCTCCCCTGCTATCGATTCGCGGCGCGCGCGAGCACAATCTCAAAAATGTCGACGTGGACATGCCGCGCGACAGCCTGGTCGTTATCACCGGCCTCTCCGGCTCCGGCAAGTCCTCGCTTGCCTTCGACACCATCTACGCCGAGGGCCAGCGCCGCTACGTCGAGTCGCTCTCGGCCTACGCGCGGCAGTTCCTGGAGCTGATGCAGAAGCCGGACGTCGACTCGATCGAAGGCCTGTCGCCGGCCATCTCCATCGAGCAGAAGACGACCTCGCGCAATCCGCGCTCGACCGTCGGCACGGTGACCGAGATTTACGATTACCTGCGCCTGCTGTTCGCCCGCATCGGCATCCCCTACTCGCCGGCGACCGGGTTGCCGATCGAGAGCCAGACCGTTTCCCAGATGGTCGACCGGATCATGGCGATGCCGGAGGGCACACGGCTCTATCTGCTGGCGCCCATCGTGCGCGGCCGCAAGGGCGAATACCGTAAGGAACTTGCCGATCTGCAAAAGCGCGGATTTCAGCGCGTGCGCGTCGATGGCGCGCTGCACGAGATCGGCGAGGTGCCGACCCTCAACAAGAAGCTCAAGCACGATATCGAGGTCGTGGTGGATCGGTTGGTCGTGCGTCCGGGCATCGAGACCAGGCTGGCCGACAGCCTGGAGACCGCGCTCAAGCTTTCCGACGGGCTAGTCTTCGCCGACAACGCCGACGCCAAGAGTACGGGCAAGAAAGGGAACCCGGCGGGTCGAATTCTGTTTTCCTCGCGTTTCGCCTGCCCGGTCTCGGGGTTCACCATCGACGAGATCGAGCCGCGGCTATTCTCCTTCAACAATCCCTATGGCGCCTGCCCGGCCTGCAGCGGGCTCGGCACAAAGATGTTCTTCGATCCCGAGATGGTCGTGCCGAACGAGAGCCTCTGCTTACGGGACGGTGCGGTGGCGCCATGGGCAAGCTCGACCACGCAATACTACGTGCAGACCCTCGACAGCCTGGCGCGACATTACAAGATCAGCACGACGATGCCGTGGAGCGACCTGCCGGAAAACGCACGGAACGCGATCCTGTTCGGGTCCGGCGCCGAGCCCGTCACCATGCAGTACGACGACGGCACGCGGCGCTACCGCACGACCAAGCCGTTCGAGGGCATCATCAATAACCTGGAGCGGCGGTGGCGCGAGACCGACAGCGCCTGGATCCGCGAGGAGCTTTCGCGCTATCAGTCCGAGAGTCCGTGCGAGACTTGCAAGGGCGACAGGCTGAAACCCGAGGCGCTCGCGATCAAGATCGGCGGTCTCACCATTGCCGAGATATGCCGCCTATCGGTGTCGAAGACCCGGGACTGGTTTCTCGATCTTGGGCGTACACTCAGCCCGAAGCACCGCGAAATCGGCCAGCGCATCTTGAAGGAAGTCAACGAGCGCCTCGGATTCCTGAACGCCGTCGGGCTCGACTACCTGACGCTGTCGCGGGCTTCGGGCACGCTTTCGGGCGGGGAAAGCCAGCGCATTCGCCTCGCCTCGCAGATCGGCTCGGGCCTCACCGGCGTGCTCTACGTGCTGGACGAACCTTCGATCGGCCTGCATCAGCGCGACAACGCGCGCCTGCTCGATACGCTGCGCCGCCTGCGCGATCTCGGCAATACGGTGCTGGTCGTGGAGCACGACGAAGAAGCCATTCGCTCCGCCGATTTCGTCGTCGATATGGGGCCGGCCGCCGGCATTCACGGCGGACGGGTCATCGCCGCCGGAACGCCGGACGACGTCTTCCGCCATCCCGAAAGCCTCACCGGTCAGTACCTGACGGGGCGAAGGCGTATAGCGGTGCCGGCTTCCCGGCGTCCCGGCGCGCGCGGGCAGCGCATCCGGGTCGTGGGCGCGCGCGCCAACAACTTGAAGAATCTCACCGTCGATTTTCCGCTCGGCACGTTCACCTGCGTCGCGGGCGTTTCGGGCGGGGGGAAGTCGTCGCTGATCGTCGAGACGCTCTATAAAGCACTGGCACGCCGGCTTGGCGGAGCGCGCGAGCATCCGGGCGATCACGACCGTATCGATGGCCTCGAGTTCCTGGACAAGGTGATCGACATCGACCAATCCCCCATCGGGCGGACGCCGCGATCCAATCCAGCAACTTATACCGGCGCCTTTACTCCGATCCGCGATTGGTTCGCGGGCCTGCCGGAAGCCTCGGCGCGGGGATACAAGCCGGGGCGGTTCTCCTTCAACGTCAAAGGCGGGCGCTGCGAATCTTGCGAGGGCGACGGCGTCATCAAGATCGAGATGCACTTTCTCCCGGATGTTTACGTCCAGTGCGACACTTGCAAGGGCAAGCGCTACAATCGCGAGACCCTGGAAATCTACTTCAAGAATAAATCGATCGCCGATGTCCTCGACTTGACCGTTGAAGAAGGCGTCGAGCTCTTCAAGGCGGTGCCGTCGATCCGGGACAAGCTGGCCACGTTGCAGAGCGTCGGCCTCGGCTACATCCATGTCGGGCAGGCGGCGACGACGCTCTCCGGTGGCGAGGCGCAGCGCGTCAAGCTCGCCAAGGAGCTGTCGCGCCGGGCCACGGGCCGGACGCTCTACATCCTGGACGAGCCGACGACGGGCCTGCATTTCGAGGACATCCGCAAGCTGCTCGAAGTGCTGCACCGGCTGGTCGACCAAGGCAACACCATCATCGTCATCGAGCACAATCTCGAAGTCATCAAGACGGCCGACTGGATCATCGATTTGGGGCCGGAAGGCGGCGACGGCGGCGGGCGTGTCGTCGCGACCGGCACCCCGGAGCAGGTTGCAAACGTGGCCGAGAGCTATACCGGGCAGTATCTGCGCCAGTATCTGCGCCGATCCGAAGGCCAGGCCACGCCTGCGCCGGCCCGCAAGAAGAGCCGCCTGGCGACGGCCTGAGCTTCAGTCGCTTGTCCGGCCGGGCCGGGTCGGTCACCCTTCGAGACGGCCGCTAGCGCGGCCTCCTCAGGGTGAGGTACCGTGTTGATCGCAAACGACCTCATCCTGAGGAGCGAAGCGTCTCGAAGGAGGAGGTCGTTTCCCGGTACTTAAGGAAGGCGCCACCATGCTGCGAATCTTCATCGGCTACGATCACCGGCAACCCCTGCCCTTCGCGGTGCTGAGCCACTCGATCTTGAGCCGATCGACGCAGCCGGTGTCGATCACGCCACTGGTTCTGTCCCAGCTTCCGATCAAACGATCGGGGCTGACGCCGTTCACGTTCAGCCGCTTTCTCGTGCCCTGGCTTTGCAAGTTCGAGGGGCCGGCGCTCTTTCTCGACGTGGACATCCTGGTCCAGGGCGACATCGCCGAACTGTTCGGCCATTTCGATCCGGCGCAGGCCGTGATGATCTGCCGCAACACGAAGAAATTCGAATGGGCCTCGGTGATGCTGTTCAACTGCGGACACCGGGACAACCGTATCCTCACGCCCGAGTTCGTCGAGCTGGGCGAAGGGCTGCACAGCATCAATTGGACCGACAGGATCGGATCGCTGCCGGACGAATGGAACCATCTCGTCATGTATGACGAACCCAAGCCGGCGAAACTGCTGCATTACACCTGCGGGTTGCCGATCTACCCGGAAACCAAGCCGCTCGGCTATGCCGAGGAATATGCGCGCGAGGCCAAGGCCGCGACCTCCGTCGCCTCCTGGCAGACGCTCATGGGGAATTCGGTCCACGCCAAGCCGGTGATGGAGCGCCTGAAGCAGCTGGAGGAAAAGAAGACGCCGACCCAATGACCATCGACCGATCCCAACCGGTCCACGTCATCGGCGGCGGCCTCGCCGGCAGCGAGGCGGCCTGGCAGCTCGCCCGGCTCGGCGTGCCGGTGGTCCTCCATGAGATGAGGCCCGTTCGCGGCACCGATGCCCACGCGACCGATCGCCTGGCCGAACTCGTCTGCTCGAACTCGTTCCGCTCCGACGATGCCGCCCACAACGCGGTCGGATTGCTCCACGAGGAAATGCGGCGCTGCGGGTCTCTCATTCTTAGCGCCGGCGATCGCCATGCCTTGCCGGCGGGCGGCGCGCTGGCGGTGGACCGCGACGGTTTCGCGGCCGAGGTGACGGCGCGCCTCGCGGCCGATCCCCTGGTCACGATCGAACGCGGCGAGGTCACCGGGCTCCCGGCGGAATGGGCGCGGATCATCGTCGCTACCGGGCCGCTGACCTCGCCATCGCTGGCGACAATCATCGCCGCCCTCACCGGCGAAGACGCGCTCGCCTTCTTCGACGCCATCGCCCCTATCGTCCACAAGGACAGCATCGACTTCAATCGCGCCTGGTATCAGTCGCGCTACGACAAGACCGGCCCCGGCGGCGGCAACGCCGACTACATCAACTGCCCGCTCGACCGCCAGGAATACGAAGCCTTCGTCGCGGCGCTGGTGTCGGGCGACAAGACCGCGTTCCGGGATTGGGAGAAGGACACGCCCTATTTCGAAGGCTGCCTGCCCATCGAGGTCATGGCCGAGCGCGGCCCCGAAACATTGCGCTTCGGGCCGATGAAACCGGTCGGCCTGACCGACCCGCGCACCGGCCGCCGCCCTCATGCCGTCGTGCAGCTGCGCCAGGACAACGCACTGGGCACGCTCTACAACATGGTCGGATTCCAGACCAAGCTGAAGCACGCCGAGCAGGTCCGCATCTTCCGCGCCATTCCCGGGCTCGGGCAGGCCGAGTTCGCGCGCCTCGGGGGCTTGCATCGCAATACCTTCATCAACAGCCCGCGCCTGCTCGATGGGGGCTTACGCCTACGCGCGGATGCTCGGCTGCGCTTTGCCGGCCAGATCACCGGCGTCGAGGGCTACGTCGAAAGCGCCGCCATCGGGCTCCTCGCCGGGCGGTTCGCCGCCGCCGATTGGAAAGGGAACCCGAGCGTAGCCCCGCCGCCGACGACCGCCATGGGCGCGCTCTTGAACCACATCTGCCATGGCGCCAACGCCGGCACCTTCCAGCCGATGAACGTGAACTTCGGGCTATTCCCGCCGCTTGCCGGCAAGGGCGCCGACGGCCGTCGAGCCCTACGAAAACCGGCGATCTCCGCGCGCGCCTTGGCCGATCTCGATGATTGGCTGGCGGTGCCGGCGGCCGCCGCCTAAATCCGGCCGAGGACGAAGCGGTAAGCCAGGCGCCACACGCGACCCTCGGGCTGCCGGCGAAGCGCGACGGCGAAGGGATCGTAACCGGCCTTGGCGATCCGGGACGCATGGAGTTCGACCAGGACCGCCGGCAGCAGCGCCGGCAAGAGCCTTCGCGGCAGCGCACGGGCGCCATCGCGGCCGAGCCTATGGTGACGCCGCGCTTCGCTCATAATCTCGCGGACGATCCGGCATAGGGAAGGCGACGACCGCAACTCGAACGTCCCGCCGAGGTCCAGCCCTTCCCTATCGACGGCTTGGCGCGGAAGGTAGCTCCGCCGGGTCGCGGCATGAAACGGTATCGCCCGGACCAGCCCGGTAAGCGCCCAGGCGATGCCGATGTGACGCGCCGCGAGAATGGCAGGCTCGGTCAAGGGGCCGCCCAAGGCGAGAAGTGCCAGTTCGATCAGCGGCGCCGAGGTGCCTTCGGCATAGGCCGCCAGCCCGGCGAGATCGGCCGGCGGATCGGCCGACATGTCCTGCTCCCTCGCCTTCAACAGGCGCAAGAAGGGTTCCCGCGGCAGCCCGGAGCGCCGCGTCGCCGCGCCAAGCGCCTCCACCACCGGATGGCGCCGCGGGCTGCCGGCGTGAATCTCCTCGATCGCATCCCGCCACCATTGCAGCCGGATCAACCCCATGAAGGGTTCGCGGACGGTCTCGCGAATACGCGCGATTTCGAGGTTGAAGGCGTAGAGGGCGAACAGGTCCTCGCGCTTCGAGCTTGGGGCAAAAAGAGCGGTCAGGAACCGGTCGCGGTCGTGGCGGCGAATTTCGGCCGCGCAGTATGAGAGTCCATGGGTGGCATGCTCATCGGGCACTCGCGCACCCCTCTTCACAATGGCCTTGCGAACGACTAGCATTCGAGGAACGTGCGATTGCCGATTCGGGGGTCGGATCGGCTCATTCCGGGGGAGACGACGTCATGGCTTCCATACTCCAATCGCTGCACAAGACGCTGGCGGCCGGCCTGGTTCTGGCCGTCGTCTTGTTCATCCTCTATCTCATCACCCAGGGCTTCGACAACGCCACGTTCTGGCCCTTCCTGTTCCGCTGGCTCCACGTGTTCAGCGGCGTTCTGTGGGTCGGCCTGCTCTACTACTTCAATTTCGTACAGATTCCGAGCATGCCGAAGATCCCGGACGAGCAGAAGCCGGCGGTGACCAAGGTGATCGCGCCGGAGGTGCTGTTCTGGTTCCGCTGGGCGGCGATGGCGACCCTGGTCACGGGGTTGATCCTGGCGCTCTTGAACGGCTATCTGCTGGAAGCCATTCTTATCGGATTGAGCGACGGCGTGGCGAAACACGCGGCGATCGGCATCGGCATGTGGATCGCCGCCATCATGTGGTTCAACGTCTGGTTCGTGATCTGGCCCAATCAGCAGAAGGCGCTGGGCCTGGTCGAGGCCGACGCCGATACCAAGAAGGCGGCGGGGCGCACCGCCATGCTGTTCTCGCGCACCAACACCGCGCTTTCGATCCCGATGCTGTTCTCGATGGTGGCGGCGCAGAACCTCTATTGATCGTCAGGCCGTGGCGATCAGCGCCGCGGCCACGCGGCGCCCTTCGGCCGCCAGCACGTTGTAGGTCCGGGCCGCCGCTCCGGTGTCCATGGGCTCGACCACGATACCGTGCCGGCGCAACGCGGCCTTGAGGTCGGCGGGGACTTGGACCGCGCGGCGGCCGCAGCCAAGCAACAGCACTTCGACCGTGCCGCTCTCGCCCGCTTGCCCTATTTCCGCCAGCGCCTCCAGCGTGATCGTTGCCCCCTCCCGGACCGCCCATGGCAAGGTGCGGTCGAGGAAGACCAGCACCGACCCTTCATAGAGCTTGCCGCTCACCCGGAAGCGTAAATCGCCGTACGATTCGATGATCTGGCGGCCGGCCGGGATGAGGGGCGTTACGTCCACGGGACGGATCACTCGCCCGAGGACGTCGCCGCCTGGCTTTCCTTCAGCTCCTCCGCGGCCTTCGGCTCCCGGCCGCGGCGGAGGTTCATGTAGATCAGCATCGGTGTCGCGACGAAGACGGTCGAATACGTGCCGATGAAGATGCCCCAGATCATCGCCAGGCTGAATCCGCGAAGAACCTCGCCGCCGAAGAAGTAGAGCGCCAGCACCGACAACAAGGTCAACCCGCTGGTGACGGTGGTGCGCGACAGCGTCCGGTTGATCGCCTGGTTGATGAGATCGCGCATCGGAAGTTTCTTGTATTTGCGCATCTCGTCGCGAATCCGGTCATAGACGACGACGGTATCGTTCACCGAATAGCCGGCGATGGTGAGAACCGCCGCGACGGTCGTAAGGTTGAAATCGAGGCCGAGCAGCGCGAACAGTCCGACCGTGGTCAGGCAATCGTGGAACGTCGCGATGATGGCGTTGATGCCGAACTGCCACTCATAGCGGAACCAGATGTAGGCGGCGATTCCGGCGAGCGCCAGGATGACCGCATAGGTGGCCGTCTCGACGAGCTCACCGCCCACTTTCGGGCCGACGAACTCGGTCCGGCGATATTCATAACCCGTGCCCAGGGCCTCCCTGACATGGCCGATGGCGGCTTCCTGCGCCTTTTCGTCGCCTTCCTGACGCTGAATCCGAATGAGAACGGACTCAACCGCGCCGAACTCTTGCAGAGCCACTTCGCCGAGGTTGAGCGCGGAGAGCGTCGAGCGCATCGAGGCGAGATCGGCCGGCCCTTCGCTCCGCACCTCCATCAGGATGCCGCCGCGGAAATCGATGCCGAAATTGAGCCCTTTGGTAAAGATCAGCAGGATCGAGCCGATCACCAGCACGACGGAGATCGCGAAACAGATCTTGTGAATGCGCATGAAATCGATGCGGGTATTCGGCGGGACGAGATTGATCGGTCGAAACATGGCCAGCCTCACAAGGGCAGCAGGGCGCCGCGCCGCCGGCGCTGCCACCCCATCAGCCACGTCACGTTAATGAGCCGCGTTACCATCACGGCGGTGAAGACCGAGGTGACGATACCGATGGAGAGCGTGATCGCGAAGCCCCGGATCGGTCCCGACCCCAGCATGAAGAGGATGAGCGACGAGATCAGCGTCGTCAGATTGGCGTCGATGATCGTGTTCATGGCCTCGCGATAACCATGGTCGATAGCGGTGATGGGCGAGCGGCCGTTGCGGACTTCCTCGCGGATGCGCTCGAAGACGAGGACGTTGGCGTCAACCGCCATGCCGAGTGTGAGCACGATCCCGGCGATGCCGGGAAGCGTCAGCGTCGCCTGCAGCACCGAGAGCGCCCCCAACAGGAGAATTCCATTCAGCACCATGGCGATGTTCGCGAACACACCGAACAGGCCATAGAGCAGCAGCATCGCGATGGCGATCACCACGACGCCGATGATGCCGGCGTTCTTGCCCGCCGCGATGGAATCGGCCCCGAGATCGGCGCCGACGGAGCGCTCCTCGAGGTACGTGACATCCGCCGGCAAGGCGCCGGCCCGCAGCAGAAGCGCCAGATTGTTGGCCGATTCGGTCGTGAAATTGCCGCTGATCTGCCCCTGCCCGCCCTGAATCGGCTCGCGGATCACCGGCGCGCTGATGACCTCGCCGTCTAGTATGATGGCGAACAGCCGGCCGACGTTTTCCTTGGTCGCGTCGCCGAACTTGCGCGCGCCGATGGCATCGAACCGGAAATTGACCACGGGCTGGTTGTCCGTGAATCCGGCCTGGGCGTCCACGAGGCTTTCGCCGCTGACAATCACGCGCTTCTCCACGACGTTGAAAGGCGGCGCGCCGTCGCGCTGGTCGGCGTTGGGCAGCAGCACCGTGTTCGGGGGAAGCTGACCGGTCTCGACCAGGGCCGGATCGACGGTGCTGTCGACAAACTGGAAGGTCATCTTGGCCGTCTTGCCAATGATCTCCTTCAATCTCTGGGGGTCGACCCCGGGTACTTGCACAAGGATGCGGTTGTCGCCCTGTTGTTGGATGGTTGGTTCGGTCACACCGAGCTCGTCGATGCGAATACGTATAATCTCCATCACCTGTTCGAGGATGGCGCGCTTCCACCTCCGTAACGTAAAATCGTCGAGGTCGAGGCGGGCCAGCCCGTCTTCGGCGATCGACAGCAGCAGCTCGCCGGCGGGATCCTTGATCAGGTCGCGCGCGGCCTCGATCGTCGTGACATCGCGAAGCTGGACCTGGACTCCATTCCCTTCGACGCGCAGGTCGGTATAGCCGATCTTGGCCGCGCGCAAACTCGTGCGCACGCCGTCGACGATCGCGGTCAGCCGCTCGCGTACGGCGGAGTCGACGTCGACGCCCAGGAGAAGATGCGAGCCGCCCTTAAGATCGAGGCCGAGGCTGACTTGCTTCTTGGGCAGCCAGTCCGGCAGTTGGTCCAGGGTGGCGCGCGGCACCGCGTTCGGCAATGCCGCCAGCAAACCGATCACGCAGATCGCGATGATGAGCACGATCTTCCATTTGGAGAAATGGATCATGGCCGTCGAGGCCCCTTGGCCGAGTACCCGGTTTTAGGAAGGGGTGACTCACTGCACGACATCATCCTTCGAGACGGCCCTACGGGCCTCCTCAGGATGAGGTCATTGTTTCGAAAAACAAATCCTCGCCCCGAGGAGCGAGCGAAGCGAGCATCTCGAAGGGCGGTTTGCGTGGCGTGCATTTGCGATACCGGGTACTAGCTCGACTTGGCGTCGTCACCCTTGGCCGGTTCTTCCGCCGGGCCCCTGGTCACGAGTTCGCTGATGGCCGAACGGTTGACGCGCACGCGAACGTTTTCCGCGATTTCCAACTGTATTTCGGTATCGCTGATGACCTTGGTGACGACGCCGATGATGCCGCCGGAGGTAACAACCCGGTCGTTGCGCTTCAAGGCCGAGATCATCCCCCTGTGCTGCTTCGCCTTCTTCTGCTGCGGGCGGATCAGGAGAAAGTAAAAGACGACGAAGATCAGAACGAGTGGAGCCAGCGACACCAGGTCAAATCCTCCCACGCCGCCGGCAGCCTGGGCATAGGCTGGGGAAATCAGCATTCCTTGCTCCTTGAAGGGTTCGGGCTTGAAAAGTCGAGCCAGGGGACCGTTCCTCGGCTCCCTCGAACCGGCGGACTATAGCCCACCGCTCCGGGATTGCAACCAATCGGCGGTGAAGCGTTGGAGCCGGCCGGCGCTTCGTGCTACCTAACCGGCGGGCCGCCATGAACGACAACGACACCCTAGCCCTATTGCGCTCCATCGCCGCCGCGCTCGAGCGACTGGCGCCGGCACCGCCGCCCGGTGCCGACCTCGATTCGGCCGATGCCTTCGTCTGGCATGCCGACGGCGAACGGCTCGAGCCAGTGCCGCGCGTCAACCGGGTGCCGCTGGCACTCTTGCACGGCATCGACCGCGCCCGCGACATCCTCGCCGAAAACACCCGCCGCTTCGCCGCCGGCCTGCCCGCCAACAACGCGTTGCTGTGGGGCGCGCGCGGAACCGGCAAGAGCTCGCTCGTCAAGGCGATCCATGCCGAAATCAATGGCGCCGGCCACGGCCTTGCCCTCATCGAGATTCACCGCGAGGACATCGCCTCGCTGCCGCGACTCTTGCGCCGCCTGAACGGGGCATCGCGGCGCTGCATCCTCTTCTGCGACGACCTCTCCTTCGACGGCGGCGACGCCAGCTACAAATCGCTGAAGGCGATGCTCGAAGGCGGCATCGAAGGCCGGCCGGACAACGTCATCTTCTACGCGACCTCGAACCGGCGCCACCTCATGCCGCGCGACATGATCGACAACGAGCTATCGACCGCCATCAGCCCGGCCGAGGCGGTCGAGGAAAAAGTCTCGCTGTCGGATCGTTTCGGGCTGTGGCTCGGGTTCCACAATTGCGACCAGGACACCTACCTCGAGATCGTCCGGGGCTACGCCGCGCATTTCCGGCTGGACATGGCCGCCGACCGGTTGCGCGCCGAGGCGATCGAATGGTCGATGACGCGCGGCGCGCGCTCGGGCCGCGTCGCCTGGCAGTTCATCCAGGATCTCGCCGGCCGCCTCGGCAAGCGGCTCGGGTAGTACCCGAGTTCATGGAAGCCTGATACGCGGCCCTAAACTCATGCTTCGACAAGCTCAGCATGAGGGCCTCGTCCTGAGCCTGTCGAAGGACGAATGATAGAGGCCCGACTCACGTTTCGATTAAAGCGCGTACTTACGCCCCGCGCGCGCCGAGATGTGGGATCGGGTCCACGGCCTCGGTGCCGCGCCGAAGCTCGAAATGAAGCTGCGGCTCGGAGACGTTGCCGGTACTGCCCACGCGCGCGATGGTCTGGCCGCGCGCGACCTTGTCGCCGCGGTTCACCAGGATCGCGTCATTATGGGCATAGGCCGACATCCATCCGTCGCCGTGGCGGATGAGCACGAGGTTGCCGAAACCCGGCAGTTCGTTCCCGGAATAGGCGACCACGCCATTGCCGGCCGCGCGCACGGGCGATCCCCGTGGCGCCAGGATGTTGATCCCGTCATTGCGAAGGCCGCCGGACTTGTCGCCATAGGAGGCGACGACCTTGCCGTTAAGCGGCCAGGAAAACCCGCTGGCTGAAGCCGGCGGGGCCGCGCTTTCGACAAGCGGTAGAGGTTTCCGCGGGGGCGACCCGCCGGCTTCGCTGCCTGCCTCGGGCTCGGCCATGCCGGCGGCGGCCTGGTCAAGCTGGATCGCCGGCAGTTCCTCGACGCTGACTTCCTGCAGGGTCACGGCACCGCCGCCGGCCGCCGGCATCGAGGCCGCCTCGATGGACGCCGGCAGAAGCAGCCGCTGACCGACGCGAATGACATAGGGCGAGGCGAGGCCGTTCAAGCGGATCAACGAACTTTGGTCGATGCCGTAGTGGCGCGAGACGCCATAGACCGTATCGCCCGCCTGGACGACATGGGTGCGGCGCGGCGGAATGGTCAGGGTCTGGCCGGGCGTCAGTTCATAGGGCGCCGCCAACCGGTTGGCGTCGATGAGCTCGCGCAGCGCGACGTTGAAACTCTTAGCGACGTCATAGACGGTGTCGCCCTCTTGGACGGTGTAGACGCCTCCACTCTCGCCAAGGTCGGAGGTCGCCGTTGCCGCCGAGGCGCCGCTCGGCGCCGTCAGCGGTGGCCTCCCGGACGCATTGCAGCCCGCCAGCGCCACCATCGCGGCAACGATGACCGCCCCAATTTTCAATGCTCGACGGTCATTCATGGCCTGACCTTTCGCGCGGCACATCCGAATCGTCGCTCGCGGCGATCATAGTCGACATGGCTTGCGGAAGACCAGGGATCAGGGGCACGAAGCGCACCGGCGCCAGGCGTTCTTCTTCCAAGCCGCCCTCCGTGCGCGTGAACCGCGTCAACATCTGGTCGCCGCGTTGCGGCCCGATCGGCACGATCATGATCCCGGACATCGCCAATTGGGCGACCAGCGGCGCGGGCGGCGCTTCGGACGCGGCGGTGACGATGATGCGGTCGAACGGCGCCTGTTCCTTCCAGCCGACGATCCCGTCGCCGCATCGCGTCGTGATGTTGTGCCGCCGCAGTTCAAGAAACCGCCGCTCGGCCTCCCGCAACAGTTCCCTGTGCCGCTCGATGCTGTAGACCCGCCGGCACAACCGCGACAAGACCACGGTCTGGTAGCCCGACCCCGTGCCGATCTCGAGCACCTTGTCCCTGGGTCGAACCGCCAGCGCCTGGGTCATCAGGGCCACCACTTGCGGCTGGCTCAGCGTCTGGCCGAGTCCGATCGGCAGGGCGCGGTCCTCGTAGGCTTGATCGACGAACGGCTCGGACACGAACAGCTCGCGCGGGATCCGCTCGATGGCGGACAGCACCTTGGTATCGGTGATGCCCGATTGGCGCAGGCCCATGATCAGTCGAATCTTGCGCGCGGCCAGCGTCATGGAAAGTGGCTGGCCAGCGCCTTCAGCGCGCGCTCGTCGGTGAGGTCGACATGCAAGGGCGTCACCGCGATGGCGCCGTCGCGCACGGCCGCGAGATCGGTCTTGGCCGCCGCGGCCTCGTCGCTGGAGAAGTCGCCGATCCAGAGATAGGAACGCCCGACCGGGTCGGTCATGGGCACGACCTCGATTCCGGCGACGCGGCGACCCTGGCGCGCCAGGCGCACGCCCGTGACCGCATCCGGCAGGACGTTTGGAAAGTTGACGTTCATGAGCACGTCCTCCGGCCAACCGATGGCGGCGAGCTTGCGGATGATGCCGGGCGCGTGCTGCTCGGAGGTCTGCCAGTGCACGCTGGTGGCGCCGCTGCGAAGCTGGCTCAAGGCGATCGCCGGAATGCGCAGCAGCGTCGCTTCGAGCGCGGCCGCGATGGTGCCGGAATAGGTCACGTCCTCGCCCAGATTGGCGCCCCGGTTGATCCCGGAGAGGACCAGGTCCGGCGCGCGCTGCGTCATGATGTGCGAGAGCGCGACGAGGACGCAGTCGGTCGGCGTGCCATCGACCGCGAAGCGCCGGCTGGAAATGCGGCGAACCTGCAGCGGCCGGCGCAGCGTCAGCGAATGCCCCGCCCCGCTCTGCTCCGCCTCGGGCGCCACCACCCAAACGTCGCGCGACAGGCCCTTGGCGATCTTCTCCAGCAGCTTCAGGCCGGGGGCGTTAATCCCGTCGTCGTTGGTGACGAGAATGCGGGCCTTGGCGAGATCGATCGATCGGCTACTGGATCGGGTCAATGCTCGTCATCCCACTCATGTAAGGGTGAAGCACCGGCGGAATCGCGATGCCGCCATCTTCGCGCTGGCAGTTTTCGAGGATCGCGATCATTGTCCTGCCGATGGCAAGCGCCGAGCCGTTCAGCGTATGAACGAAGCGCGTGCCCTTCTCGCCGGCCACGCGATAACGGGCCTTCATGCGCCGGGCCTGGAAGTCGCCGCAATTGGAACAGCTCGAAATCTCGCGGTAGGCATTCTGCCCCGGCAGCCACGCTTCGATGTCATAGGTCTTGCGCGCCGCGAACCCCATGTCGCCCGCGCACAGCACCATGACCCGGTAGGGCAGGCCGAGGCGCTTCAGGACTTCTTCCGCGCATTGCGTCATGCGTTCGTGCTCGGCCTCGGATTGCTCCGGGCGGGCGATGCTGACGAGCTCGACCTTGCCGAACTGATGCTGGCGGATCAGCCCCCGCGTATCCTTGCCGGCGGCGCCGGCCTCGGAGCGGAAGCAGGGCGTGTACGCCGTGAACCGAAGCGGCAGCGCGTCGAAATCCAGGATCTTGCCGCCGACCAGATTCGTTAGCGGCACCTCGGCCGTCGGAATGAGCCAGTGGCCGCTCGTGGTCGCGAACAGGTCTTGCGCGAATTTCGGCAGCTGCCCGGTCCCGAACATGGCCTCGTCGCGAACCAGGAACGGCGGAATCACTTCCTGGTAGCCGAACTCAGCCGTGTGAAGGTCGAGCATGAAGGCCGCCAACGCCCGCTCCAGCCGCGCCAAGGCGCCCTTGAGCACGACGAATCTTGCCCCCGACAAGGCGGCGGCGGCGTCGAAATCCATCAAGCCCAGCGCCTCGCCGAGCTCGAAATGCTGGCGCGCGGGAAAATCGAAGACCCGAGGCTTGCCGACCTCGCGCAACAGGACGTTCTGGGCCGGGTCCATGCCGTCGGGCACGTCCTCGGCCGGCGGATTGGGCACCCGAGCCAGCAACGACATGACCGCCTCGGCCGCCTTGCCCTCCGCCTCGGTCGCCTCGGCCATGGCCGTCTTGAGGCTCGCCACCTCCGCCATCATCGCGCCGGCATCCTCGCCCTTCGCCTTCGCCCTGCCGATGGCTTCCGAGGCCTCGTTGCGGCGCTGTTGCAAGGCCTGCAGGCGGGCGATGGCCGCGCGGTGATCGCCGTCGAGCCGGAGCAATTCCGCGGCCAGCGTCCCCTGCCCGCGCCGCTTGAGGGCGCGGTCGATGGCAGCCGGATCGTCCCGGATCGATTTGAGGTCAAGCATCGCGCATGTCCCGGTGCGTCGCCAATCGAAGTCTAGATCGGCGCGATGTCGCTTCCGGCACTTTCCGCCGCCTGCTTCTCGCGCGCGGCCCGCTGCCGCTCTATCAATCGAGCCGCCCACACCGAGACCTCATACAAGAGCAACAGCGGTATGGCCAGACTGATCTGGCTGATTGGGTCCGGCGGCGTGACGATCGCGGCGAAAAAGAAAACGCCGACGATGGCATAGCGCCGCTTGGCGGCCAGCGTGGCCGCCGATACCAAGCCGGCCCGCACCATGAGGGTCAATGCCACCGGCAACTGGAACGAAATGCCGAAGGCGAAGACCAGCTTCATGACCAGCGTAATGTATTCGCCGACCCTGGCTTCGAGCTCGATCGGCAGCGAGTCGGGACCGCCGGCGGATTGATAGCCGAGGAAGAAACGCCAAGCCAACGGCAGCAGAACGTAATAGAGGATCGACGCGCCGAGGATGAACAGAATGGGCGAGGCGACAAGGAACGGCAGGAAGGCGCCCTTCTCGTTCCTATAGAGCCCCGGCGCCACGAAACGCCAAATCTGATGCGCGAAAATCGGAAAGGCGAGACAGGCGGCGCCGAAGACGGCGACCTTGACCTGGGTGAAGAACACCTCGGTCAGGTTCGTGTAGATGAAACGCCGGCCGGTTTCCTTCAGCAGGATATCGGCCAGCGGCTGCGCCAGGAAATCGAAGATCGTCTGCGCGAAATAGAAGCAGCCCAGGAACGCCACGAAGAATGCGATGAAGGCGTGAAGCAACCGCTTGCGCAACTCGACCAGGTGGTCGAGCAACGGCATCTTCTTGTCGTCAGGCGGGCTCACCGGTCAGTCGCCCGCCTTGATCGTTTCGGTCGCCGGTTCCACTACCGCGGCCGTCGGGGCCGATTGCGCGGCAACGGGTTCAATCGCTTCGGCCGGGGTCGGCGCCGGGGTTGCCGGCTGGCCGCCATTCGGCTTGACGATGGCCTTCGCCTCGCCGGTGGGATCGACCGCCTTTTCCACCTCGCGCTGAATCTCCCGGGTCGCCGACTGGATGGATTTGCGCGCTTCGTCCAACTCGGCTTCGCGGACCAGGTCGTCGACGCCGGTCTGAAACTCGCGCGCGAGCTTGCGCGCCGTCTTGGTCCACTTGGCGAACGTACGCAGCGCCGCCGGCAGCTCCTTGGGTCCGATGACCACGAGAGCGACGACGGCGACGATCGCCAATTCGGACCAACCGATATCGAACATTGCCGGTGCCGCTCGATCGAGTTCCGCCGGCCGCTATCAGCCGGCCGCCTTGTCCTTTTCGCTCGACCCGGCCTGCTCGATCGAATCGTCGGTTCCGGTCTTCTCCTTGTCGGTCTCCCGAAGTCCTTTCTTGAAGGCGGTGACGCCTTGGCCCATGTCCCGCATGAGCTTCGGGATCTTTCCGGCTCCTCCGAACAGCAACAGGGCGACCGCAAGCAGAATCAGCCAATGCCAGATACTGAAAGCTCCCATGCACGGTTACTCCTTAAATTTAGGCAGACGGCAAGCCGCGCGCGGACTATGGCAAAAACGCCACGGCGCCGCAACGCGTCTTCTCATATAGTGCCGATCGGCCAACAGTTACAGATAATTCAACAAGCTAACGGGTGGCGTTCGAGATTCGATCTAAGCGGGACACTAGCCCGTCGTGCCGCCTTCGGGCCGATCGTCGGTCTCCTCCAGCGGCAAATCGCCGACCAGCGCCTCCTCGTCGAGGGGCTCCTCGCGCGGCGCTTCCTCTTCGCCCGATGCCGTGGCGCCGGCGGCCTGGGCCGCAAGGGGCGATAGGCCGGTTCCCACTTCGAGCAGGCCGGCCGCGCGAAGCTCCTCGATTCCGGGAAGGCTCTCGCGCCCTTCCAACCCAAAGTGATCGTAAAAAGCGGTCGTCGCGACCCAGGTGACCGGCCGGCCCGGCGTCCGCCGGCGGCCTTTGGGCTGGATCCAACCCAGTTCGAGCAAGGTGTCGAGTGTCCCGCGCGACAGCTCCACGCCGCGAATCTCCTCGATCTCGGCTCGCGTCACCGGCTGATGGTAGGCGATGATGGCAAGCGTCTCCACGCCGGCGCGCGACAGCTTGCGGATGACGGGGACTTCGATCTGCAAGCGGCCGGCCAGATCCTCGGCGGTACGAAACGCCCATTTGCCGTCGCGCCGCACCAGATTGACGCCCCGATTGGCGTAGTGCCGGGCCAGATCCTCGACCAGCGATGCGATGTCGGCATCGGACTCGAGATGGCCGGCCAGCGCGGCTTCCGTCATCGGTTCGGTGCTGGCGAACAGGATGGCTTCCAAAATCCTCAGCGCGTCATGACGCCCCGCGCTCATGATTCACCCGAGGAGCGCCGCAGGTAGACCGGCCCGAAGGATTCGTCCTGCCGGATTTCGGCGCGCCCGGCGCGCACCAGCTCCAGGCTCGCGGCCAGCATGGACGCGACGGCCGAGCGCCGGCGGAGGCCGATCCCCGCATCCGGCGGCAGGAACCCGCTCAGCGTCCCCCAATCGATCTGATGCCGGAGCAGCCCGGTCAGGCGCTTGATCGCATCGTCCATGGAATAGAGATCGGCGGGCGGAATGCGCAGCATCCCGGCGCGGCCCGCCCCGCCCAAATTGGCGTAAGCCTTCAGCACGTCGTAAAGGCTCACGCGAATGACCGGACGGTGCACGATCTTCAACCCCTCCGGCGCGCCACGCGAAAAGACTTCGCGCCCAAGGCGAGCCCGGGAGAGCAGCGTCGCGCCGACCTTCTGCATCGCTTCCAGGCGTTGCAGTTGAAAGGCGAGCGCGGCGGCCAACTGCGCCCCCGTCGGTTCGTCCTCGCCTTCCATGTCGGGCAGCAACAGGCGCGACTTCAAATAGGCGAGCCACGCCGCCATCACCAGATAGTCGGCCGCCAGTTCCAAGCTGAGTTGGCGGGCTCGCGCCACGAATTCGAGGTACTGATCGGCCAATTCCAGGATCGAGATCTTGGTCAGGTCCACCTTCTGGTCGCGCGCCAGGGACAGCAAGACGTCGATCGGACCCTCATATCCCTCGAGATCGAGAATGAGTTGATTCTCGCCATCCCGAATGCCGTCGCGGGCGTCGAATGCATCGTCGAAGTCGGGGGTCATGACGTCACGCAAATCCCATGATCGAATAGAGAATGTCTTGCAGCGCTTCGGTCGGACCGCCGACCAGCCACGCAAAGATGTCGAGGTCGATGTTCATCCGGTCGCCCAGCATTGGCAAGATGAACAATCCCGCGACCAGGATCAACAGGCCCCATCGTTCGAGGCGCGCGATGGGCCGGCCGACGCTCGGTGGAAGCAAGCCGACGAGAACCCGCCCGCCGTCGAGCGGCGGCATCGGGAGCATATTGAAAACGGCCAGCAGAAGATTGAGATAAACCGATATCTGCAGCGTTTCGAGCGCCCAGCCACGGGCGAAGGACGGCAGCATCAAGGCGCCGTGAATCAACAGCGCCGAAACGAATGCCAGCCCGAGATTGGCGGCGGGCCCGGCCGCCGCCACCAGCATCATGTGCGGACGCGGACGCCGAAGGCGGTCGAAACGCACCGGAACGGGCTTGGCGAACCCGAACAGCACGCCCCCCGCCAGAAAGAGCATGATCGGCAGAACCACGGTCCCGAACGGATCGACGTGCCGAAGCGGATTGAAGCTGACCCGCCCCCGGCTCTTGGCCGTATCGTCGCCCAATTTCCAGGCGACGTAGCCATGCGCCGCTTCATGGAGCGTGATCGCCGTCAGGACCGGCAGCGCCAGCACGGACAGGCCGAGCAGCATGGACGACAGGTCGAACGATTCCAAGGGCGCTAACCTTGAAGCAGCGCCGCTGGCCGCGATTCGGTTTCGACCGCATCGAGTGCCCGCAACCCCGCTACCCATGCGCGGCTCCGGTCAAGCCGCGCCAGCGCCGCGTCCGACAAAGGCACCGCCGCCGCGGCAACGGCCGCCATTTCTTCCATCCGACCATTGCAATGGAGCGCCACGTCGCAGCCGGCCCCAAGCGCCGCGCGCACCCGATCGCCCAACTCGCCGCTGAGCGCCTTCATGGAAAGATCGTCCGAGACCAGCACGCCGTCGAACCCCATGGCGCCGCGGATGATCTCGCGAATGACCCTTGACGATGTCGTCGCGGGCCTCTCGCGGTCGATGGCGCTGTAGACAACATGCGCCGTCATTGCCCAAGGCAGATCGTTCAACGCCTTGAAGGGGGCGAAGTCGGTCCGTGACAATTCGGATTCATCGGCGTCGACGACCGGCAAATCGAAGTGGCTATCCGATTTGGCCCGGCCATGGCCCGGAATGTGCTTCGCCACCGGCGTGACCCCGCCGGCGCCGAGGCCTTCGGCAAGCGCGCGGCCCAGCGCCGCGACCAGGGCCGGATCGCCCGAAAATGCCCGATCGCCGATAACGGCGTGCGCCCCGGGCAGGCACAAATCCAGCACCGGAGCGCAGTCCACGTCGATGCCGAGCGCCGTCAGTTCCGACGCGATCGCCCGGCCATTGGCGCGCGCCGCTTCGATCGCGCCATCGCGGTCGTGCATGAAAAGCCGCCCAAAACTCGCCGCCGTCGGCGACGCGCGCCAGTGCGGCGGTTGAAGGCGTTGGATGCGCCCGCCTTCCTGGTCGATCAGAATCGGAGCGTCGGGCCGGCCGATAATCTCGCGCAAGGATGCGGTCAAATCCTTGACTTGGCGAGGCGCGGCAACGTTCCGCTCGAACAATATGAACCCCAGGGGATTGACCTTGACGAAGAACGTACGCTCCTCCGCCGAGAGTGTCGTGCCCGCGCAGCCTAGGATGACGGCAGCGATCGGCCGCGGTCCGCTACTGTAGCGCAACGAGGCAATCCTGCTGACGTTGCTTGAGCGACAAGCACAGATTGACGGCCGCCGCGCGGTCCGCCAACGGTCCGGCCTGCAATCGATAGTACGTCGAGCCGTCGCCGAACGCCGCGCGCACGAAAACCGGCTGGAGCTGCCCCAGCAGATCGGGGAACTTGCGTAGGACACGCAGCCATTCCGCCCGCGCGCCGGCTTCGTCACGCAGCGAGGCGAGTTGAACGCGGGCACCCGACATGGGATCGAGGGCCGGTGCCGCGGCCACCGCTTCGGCCGGCGCCACTTCGGGCGTGGCCGGTGCCAGAGGCAGGGCACCTACCGTCGTCAACTCGCTGTCGCTCGCGGCGGTGGCGGCAAGCTCGTCACTCGTTGACACAATTACCGCTGCAACCGCCGGCATGTCGGGAACCGCCGGCTTTTGCGGAGGAACCTTGAATGGCCCAACCCAAGGCACCGGTGTTTGCTCGACCTCCGGAACGTCGAGAGCGTCTGCTGGAGCCTCCTCGGTGGGCGCGACGGGCTCTGGCGCGGCCACGCTCGGAACCGCGGGCGCTTCAACCGCTGGATCGGAAGGGACAGTGGGCGTCGACGCGTCCGAGTCGAGCGCCGCCGGCTCCGGGGGTTCCTCTGGAGTTGGAGCCACCGTGGCCATCTCGGGTTCCTCGGGTGGCGGCGCCGTCGGCGTTTCCGGCGGCTGAAGCAATTGTTCGCCGGTCTGCTCGGTACTGCCCGGCGGTACCTGCTCGTAGATCGTTTCGTCCTGGAAAGGCACCTCCAGGCCGCCTTCATCTTCCGGCACGACCTTCTCCGGCTCGGTCTGCGCCGTGATCAGGGGCACATCGGCCTCGTTCTCGGGCGGCTGCACGCTTTGATAGGTCCACCAGACCGCGGCGGCAAAACCGCCTACCACCAGAACCGCAACCGCCGCCGGCAGTGCCTTGCGACCGCGCTGAACGACGGATCGACCGCCCGACTTCTCGTCGCGGTGCAGGCGGGCGGCCATGAGGCTCGTCGGCAGGGGCGGAATCTCGGGATCGAGATCGTCCGCGCCGCCGGCTGCCTGGGACGGCGATTGGCGCTCGGGAAAACGCAGGGGCGGGTCAAGGAGCGACCGCGGCCGGTCGCTAGGATCGTCGGATGCCATCAGCGCATTTCCTCCACCGGCACGACGCCGAAGACCCTCAACCCGGAGGCGACGACAATGGCAACCGCCTGCACCAGCGCCAATCGAGCCAACGTCACCTCGGGGTCATCCGAGACAAGAAATCGCAGGGTCGAATCATCTTTACCCTTATTCCAGAGCGCATGGAAGGCGGCCGCCGCCTCATGGAGGTAGAAGGCGATCCGGTGCGGCTCATGAACCTCGGCCGCGGTCTCGACCACGCGCGGCCAGGCGGCAAGCGTCTTGATCAGGTCGAGCTCCGCCGAATCGGTCAACCGCCGTGTGGAATGAGCGGCGAGCGCGGCGGGCGAAAGCGCCGCGCCCGGCATCGCTTCCGCGGCATGGCGCAGCACCGATCGCGCGCGGGCATGGGCGTATTGCACGTAGAAAACCGGGTTGTCGCGCGACTGCTCCAGCGCCGCCACCAAATCGAAATCGAGCGGCGCGTCATTGGTGCGCGTCAGCATGATGAACCGGACCACGTCGCGCCCAACCTCGTCGATCACCTCGCGCAGCGCGACGAATGTGCCGGCCCGCTTCGACATCTTCACAGGTTGGCCGGCGCGCATCAGCCGAACCAGCTGGCAGATCTTGATATCCAATGCCGCCTGCCCATCGCTGATGGCCGTGACCGCCGCCTTCATGCGTTTGACGTAGCCGGCGTGGTCCGCGCCCCAAACGTCGATCATGACGGGAAATCCGCGCCGGAACTTGTCGAGGTGATAGGCGATGTCGCCGGCGAAATACGCCCAGCTGCCATCCGATTTCTTCAACGGCCGGTCGACGTCGTCGCCGAACCGCGTGGCGCGAAACAGCGTCTGCGGGCGCGGCTCCCAGTCCTCCGGTGCCTTGCCCTTCGGCGGTTCGAGTACGCCGACATAGATCAGGTCGCGCTGCGACAGGGTTTCGAGCGCTCGCTCGACGCCGCCGGCTTCGACCAGCGCGCGCTCCGAGGTGAACACATCGAAATGGACGCCCAGCAGATCGAGATCGGCGCGGATCAGCGTCATCATCGCATCGACCGAGAAACCCCGAATCACCGGCAACCACGCGGACTCGGGCTCGTTCAGCCACCTGGTCCCGTCGCGAGCCGCCAGCGCCGCGCCGACGTCTTTCAGGTACTCGCCGGGATAGAGCCCTTCGGGGATGGGGCCGATCGATCCGCCCAGCGCCTCGCGGTAGCGTAAGTGGGTCGACCGGGCCAGCGCATCGACCTGCCCTCCGGCGTCGTTGATGTAATACTCGCGGCAGACCTCGAAGCCCGCCATCTCCAACAAGGACGCCAACGCGTCGCCGATAACGGCGCCGCGCGCATGGGCGATATGGAGCGGCCCGGTCGGATTGGTGGAGACGTACTCGACATTGACCCGCCGGCCGCGGCCGAAATCGGAGCGTCCGTAGTCGACCCCCGCTGCCAAGATGTCGGCCAAGCGGGCGCGCCAGAAATCGTCGCTGAGCGTGAGGTTGACGAAGCCCGGCCCGGCGGTCTCGGCCCGCAGCACCGCCTCCTTTGAAGCCAATTTGCCGGCCAGTATCTCGGCCAGATCGCGCGGCTTCATCCCGGCCTGCTTGGCCAGCACCATGGCGGCATTGGTGGCGAGGTCGCCATGCCCGCGCTCGCGCGGCGGCTCGAAGCCGATGCGCGACGTGTCGAGCGCCGCCGGCAGTTCGCCGGCCTTGCTCATGGCATCGATCTCGCCGACGACCAGGTTACGAAAGTGCCGAAAGACATTCATGTCGATCCGGCATCAAGATCTGGCATAGGGGTCGAACAGGCGCCGATGTTCATCGAGGGCGAATCGGTCGGTCATCCCGGCAATATAGTCCGCGACCAGCCTCGCGGTCGCGGTTGAATTGGGCCGGTCGCACTGCGCCCGCCACTCGCCCGGCAGGCAATCGGGCTGCCCGACATAAAGCTCGAACAGTTCGCGGACCACGTGGCGGGCCTTGGCCGTCATCCGGTTCACGCGATGATGCCGGTACATGCGCTCGAACAGGAAAGCCCGCAGCGAGGTATCGGCCTCGCGCATCCCAGGGCTGAACGCGATCACCGGCCGGCCGAGGCGGCGGAGCGCCGCGGCGGATTCCGGCGGCGATTCCGTCAGGCGGCGGCCGGCCTCGGCAAAAACGTCGTTTACCATCAGGTCGATCAACCGGCGGATCGATTCGTGAATCAATCGGCCGATCTCCAGACCAGGATGCTTCCGGCCGACCTCGGCGAACACCGAACCGACCAAACGCACGCCGGCAAGCTCCTCGACCGAGAACAGTCCGGCCCGCAGGCCATCGTCGATGTCGTGGTTGTTGTAGGCGATGTCGTCGGCGAGCGCCGCCACCTGCGCCTCCGCCCCTGCCCACGTGCCGAGCTCGAGATCGCGCGCCTTGGCGCTATAATCGGCAATCGACTTCGGGACCGGGCGGTCCTTCGCTCCCGGCCCCAGCAACGGGCCATTATGCTTCACCACGCCTTCGAGACATTCCCAGGTCAGGTTCAACCCATCGAAGGCGGCATAACGGCGCTCCAGACTCGTCAGGACCCTGAACGTCTGCTCGTTATGGTCGAAGCCGCCAAACCCCCGCATCGCCTCGTTGAGCGCCTCCTCGCCGGCATGGCCGAAGGGCGGGTGGCCAAGGTCGTGCGCCAGCGCCACCGCCTCGGCCAGGTCTTCGTCCAGGCCCAGGTTGCGCGCGATCGAACGGGCGATCTGCGAGACCTCGAGGCTGTGGGTGAGGCGGGTCCGGTAATGGTCCCCTTCATGAAAGACGAACACCTGCGTTTTATGCTTGAGGCGCCGGAACGCGACGCTGTGGATGACGCGGTCCCGGTCGCGCTGGAATACCGAACGCGTCGGGCTTTCCGGCTCCGGCACCAGGCGGCCGCGGCTTTCTTCCGGCCGGCAGGCAAAGGACGCTAGGGTCGTGTTCATGAGGCTGACATAGTGTTGTAGCAAGGCCACGTTGACAATGTGGGCAAGACGCCTAGATAAGAGTACATCCTTTGGACATCCCATGACCACGATGACGCCGGACCCGCGCCCCAACGTGACGATTACCGACGCCGCCGCGCGCCGGCTGGCCGAAGTCGTCGCCACCGAACCGGGCGCGGACGTGAAGTTGCGCATCTCCGTGTCCGGCGGCGGCTGCGCCGGATTCCAGTACGGTTTTACCCTCGATGCCGCGCGCAATGACGACGATATCGTCTTCGAGCGCGATGGCGTCGCGGTGGTCATCGATGGCGTCTCGCTCGATCTTCTGGGCGGCGCCCAGATCGATTTCGTCGAAGACCTGTCCGGGGCGTCCTTCCTGGTGCGCAACCCGAACGCCACGTCGTCCTGCGGCTGCGGCAACTCGTTCTCGATCTGACGAGTTCGTTGGCCCGGTTCGCGACCTGGAACGTCAATTCGGTCAAGGCCCGCATCGGTCACCTGATCGCATGGCTTCGCGAATCCAAGCCGGACGTCGTCATGCTCCAGGAACTCAAGACCGAGGCCGAAAGCTTCCCGCGCCTTGAGATCGAGGATCTCGGCTACAACATCGCGCTGGTCGGACAGAAGACCTACAACGGCGTCGCCGTCCTGGCGCGCCACCCGTTGTCGGTGGAATGCACGAGACTGCCGGGCGACGAGGCTGACGACCAGGCCCGCTATATCGAAGCGCTCATCGAGATGGCCGGCGGCAAGGATTTACCGCGCCGAGTCCTGCGCGCCGTTTCCGTCTATGTGCCGAATGGCAACCCCGTCGATTCGGAGAAATTCCCCTACAAGCTTCGCTGGTTGGAACGGCTTGGCGACCGTCTGCGCCATCTGTTGACGCTGGAGGAGGTTCTCGTCGTCGGCGGCGACTACAATGTCGCGCCGGCCGACGACGACGTCTACGACCCCAAGGCGTGGGCCGGCGATGCCCTGTGCCGGCCGGAATCGAGGGCCCGGTATCGTGCGTTGCTGCACCTCGGCCTGACCGATGCGCTCCGCGCGCTCCATGGAGAATCTCACCTCTACTCCTACTGGGACTATCAGGGCGGGCACTGGGCCAAGGACGAGGGCCTCAGGATCGACCATCTTCTCTTGTCGCCCCAGGCGGCCGACCGCCTGGCGGCCTCGGGTATCGATCGCGGTCCGCGGCGCAAGGAGAAACCGTCCGACCACACGCCGGTATGGTGCGACCTCGATCTTTGATGTTGCGCCATAACGCTCTTCAATGCTGCCTCATGCCGGGGAGCCGCGAAGCGGTGTTTCGAAGCATGCCGGATGAGGAATACTGCCTCATGCTGAGGAGCCGCGAAGCGGCGTCTCGAAGCATGGGCCATGGGTCTCGGGCTACCCTAGATTCGGTATAGCCTTAGATCTCCGGTCCTAGCGGCATGATCCTGACGCCACGCCGCAGCCGCCGATAGTTCATCTGGCGATGGTCCGCCGGATTGGGGCCCGGCGCGGCGACGATAAGGATGTCCTCCGCGAGCGCCTGGAAATCGGCCCGGAAATGCACGGTACTCTTGAGCGCCAGGATGCGCTGTCGCGCCGGCTCGACGCCCAAATGGCGGAACATGGCCTGGTCGGCCGCTTGTTGCTTTACCGTGCTCAACACGACGCGAACCTCGCTGCCCACGATGTTCAGCAGCGCCATGGGGCCGAGCCGCATGCGCGAGCCACGGTAGAAGGGGCCCGTCGCCGTGAACGCGCCGTCGCCAAGGCGCTCGACCCGGAAGCGCGCGGCATACGGGCGATGGCCCGGCAGCCCCGACCAGGCGCCGATCGCCATCTCGACCTCGGCGCCCTCGCCCGCCGCATGCGCCATCGCCGCGCCCCGCGGATCGCAGAGCAACCCCAACACCGCGTCGGCGCCGTTGCGGACCAGTGCCTCCAGCAATCCGACCGTATCGGCGTTGGTGCCGGCGCCGGGATTGTCCTGTGTATCGACGAGGATGACGGGCTTGGCGGCGCCCGCCGATATCTCCATTGCCCGCGTTACGCCTTCGTCGGGTTCGTGGATCGTGCCGTGGAAACTGGATTCGGCGGCCACCACCGCTTCCGCCAGTTCGTCCGCCGCGGCGTCGGCGATCTTCCGGCTCGCCGCATAGGCGAGGACGGCGGGCCCGCAGGCCGGTATGTCCGCGGGCGGAAACCCCATCGCGAAGGATGCCGAAACCAGTCGCCGTTCCAGGGTCTCGAGCAATCCGTAGAGCCCGTCGGCGGGTGCCGTCAGGGTGCTCTGCCACACCAGCGGAATGAGATAGGGAATCTTGCGCATCGCCCTGGCGGGCGCCCCGTCCCGGCCGATCCGCTCGACGAGTTCCAACGCCCGCGCGCCGGTTTCGGCCATGTCGATATGCGGATAAGTTCGAAACGCCACCAGCGCGTCCGCTTCGCGCGCCATCTCGGCGGTGACGTTGGCGTGGAGGTCGAGGCTGGCGACAATCGGCAAAGCCGGCCCGACCAGCCCACGTATCCGCCGCAACAGCTCGCCTTCTCCGTCCTCGACGTGCTCGGCCACCATCGCCCCGTGGAGGTCGAGATAGAGGGCATCCACCGGCAGGGAAGCCGCCAGATCGCGCAGCAGCATGTCAACGATGCGCTCATAGGCATCCTTCTCGACGTGGGCGAGCGGCGTCGCCGAGCACCACAGCAGCGGCGCTATCTCGTGCCTGCCGGCCTTGGCGGCTTCGAGAAACCCCGCCATCGGCAAGTTGATTCCGGCGACCGCTTCTGCAAGCGCCGGCCCGCGCGACAGCGCCGGCCATGCGTCGGCGCGGTCGAAATCCTCGTATCGTGCCTTGGTCGGCGCGAAGGTGTTGGTCTCGTGCTCGAAACCGCCGACAGCGATGCGCATCAGTCGATCACCACCAGCGCATCGGGCCGTTCATTGGGGTTACCAGCCGTCGGTGGGCAGTGACGGGCCAGCAGCGCACCCATGGACTCGATCGCGTGTACGAACCCGTCGGCGGCGCGTGCCGAACGAACCTCGGTGGTGAATTCGGCCACGATCTTCCGCCATGCCTCCTCGCCGACACGCGCATGGATGCCCTGGTCGGCGAGAATCTCGACGTAGCGTTCCGCCAACGATACGAATAGCAGCACCCCCGTTCGCTCGGCGGTCTTGCCGAGGCCGAGAGCGAAGAACTGCTCGCGGGCGAGGCGCCGCGCCTGCGTGACTTGAGCCCTGTTCGAGACGAGCGCCATCGTTGCCATGGGCAACCGAAGAAGCAGTCCCAGGACCGCGAATGCGCCAAGCTGAATCTGGATTAGGCCGGCAATCGAGTCCGGCCATCCCACGAACCAGAGGACCGCCGGCATAGCCAGCGCCACGGCCGACGCCACAAATAGCGGCTCAAACAGATAGTCGTCGCTGCGCCGCGCGATGACGGCGACGAATTCGGCGCCGGTGCCCCGTTCCGCGGCGCGCACGGCTTGTACAATGCGTTCCCGATCGGTGGTGGAGATTCCTACCATCGCCCGGATGCTCCGCCGCCGCCGAATGAACCACCACCGCCGCTGAACCCGCCCCCACCGCCGCCGCTGTATCCGCCGCCAATGCCGGCGCCGGCCAGCCAGCCACGGCGGCGGCCACCCTTGCTATGTCTCAGGAAGAAGTGGGACAGAACCCCGAAAGCGAAGAAGACGAGAAAAGCGAACAGGGCGAAGTTCCACTCGTCTTCCTCCGTCAACTCCTCGGGCTCGTAGGTTCCCGCAATCGCCGCCAGCATGGCATCGACGCCGGCCTCGATCCCTCGCGCGGGGTCATCTTGCCGGAAGGCCGGAAGGATCCGGCTTTCGATGATGTCGCGGCTGAGGGCGTCGGTGAGCGCGCCTTCGAGGCCGTAGCCGACCTCGATGCGGACCTCGCGCTCATTGGGCGCCACGATCAGCAGGGCGCCATTGTCGCGCCCCTCTTGCCCGATCCTCCAGGCGCGGCCGAGCCCGACGCCATAGTCCTCGATCGGATAACCCTCCAGGGAGTTAAGCGTGACCACGACGACCTGGTTGCTGGTCTCGGATTCATGGGCGCGCAGCTTTTCCTCGATGCGCTGGCGGGCTTCGTCCGGCAGCAGGCCGGCCTGGTCCACGACCCGGCCGGTCAACACCGGATAATTCGGCTCCGCCTGGCTGGCGGCGGTCGTCAGCGCGACGGCGACCGCCACCGCGCCGACAATCTGGAACAATCGATTCACGAATCCGTGCCGGAGAAATCGACCTTCGGAACCTGTTGGACTTCTTCGCCGACGCTGAAGGTCTCCTTGACCTTGGCGTCGGGGTAGAGCCACGCCGCCCACCACCGTCCCGGTATCGTTCGCAGCTCGGTGTTGTAGATTCGCACCGCCTCGATGTAATCGCGCCGCGCCACCGCGATGCGGTTCTCGGTGCCTTCGAGCTGCGATTGCAAGGCGAGGAAGTTCTGGCTGGCCTTGAGGTCGGGATAATTTTCCACCACCGCCAGCAGGCGCGCGAGCGCCCCGCTCAACGCCGCCTGGTTCTCCTGGAACAGCCTGAAGGCCTCCGGGTTGGTGAGGATGTCGTCCGGCAGCTGCATCCGCGTCGCCTTGGCGCGCGCCTCGACCACGCCCTCCAACACCTGGCGCTCATGCGCGGCGTAGCCCTTCACCGTCTCGACCAGATTCGGTACGAGATCGGCGCGGCGCTGGTACTGGTTGAGGACCTGGCTCCAAGCGGCCTTCACCGCCTCGTCGAAGGTCGGGATGTTGTTGACGCCGCAACCGGTGGCAAACAGCAGCGCCAGAAACGGGACGAGGCGCAGCCAGCGCCCAATGCGGCCCTCATGCTTCGACAGGCTCAGCATGAGGACCTCACCTGAACCTCCTCGTCCTGAGCCTGTCGAAGGACGAAGGCTAGATATCCGCGTAAACATGTGTCTCGGCCTTTCCGCCGGGGTGGCAGACGGCGCCATGCTCGGCATCGCCGACGGTTTGGGCATAGCGCCACAGCGCGCCGGACTGGTGGTCGTGCCGGCGCGGCTTCCAGCCGGCGCGGCGCCGGGTGAGTTCTTCCGCCGACAAATCGACCTCCAGCGTGCCCTTCTCCGCGTCGATGCGAATGATGTCGCCGTCCTTGAGAAGCCCGATCGGCCCGCCGATTGCGGCCTCCGGTCCGACATGGCCGATGCAGAAGCCGCGCGTGGCGCCGGAGAACCGTCCGTCGGTGACCAGCGCCACCTTGTCGCCCATGCCCTGGCCATAGATGGCGGCCGTGGTCGCCAGCATCTCGCGCATGCCCGGCCCGCCGCGCGGGCCCTCGTAACGGATGACCAGCACCTCGCCTTCCTTGTAATCGCGCCGCTCGACGGCGCTATAGGCGTCCTCCTCGCAATCGAAGCAGCGCGCCGGGCCCGAGAACACCAGCTTCTTCATGCCGGCGACCTTCACGATGGCGCCTTGCGGCGACAGGTTTCCGCGCAAGCCCACGACACCCCCGGTCGGCGATAGCGGGTTGCCGGTCGGCCGGACCACGTCCTGCCCGGCCGGGAATTCCTGGTTCGCCAAATTCTCGGCGATGGTCTTGCCGGTCACCGTCAGGCAATCGCCATGGAGGTAACCGCCGTCGAGCAGCGCCCGCAGCACGATTCCGACACCGCCCACGTCATAGAGGTCCTTGGACACATAGCGCCCGCCCGGCTTCAGGTCCGCGATGTAGGGCGTCTGCCGGAAAATCCTGCACACCTCGTGCAGGTCGAAATCGATACCCGCCTCGTGCGCGATGGCCGGCAAATGCAGCCCGGCATTGGTCGAGCCGCCGGTGGCGGCCACCACCATCGCCGCGTTTTCGAGCGCCTTGCGCGTCACGATGTCGCGCGGCCGGATGTTCTTGGCGATCAGCTCCATGACCGCGCGCCCCGAGGCTTCGGCGTAGGCGTCCCGCGAATCGTAAGGCGCCGGCGCGCCGGCCGAACCGGGCAGCGCCAGGCCGATCGCCTCGGACACGCACGCCATCGTGTTGGCGGTGAACTGGCCGCCGCAGGAACCGGCGGACGGGCATGCCGCGCATTCGATCTCATGAAGCTCGGCCTCCGACATCTTGCCGGCCGAATGGGCGCCCACCGCCTCGAAGACGTCTTGAACCGTGATATCGCGACCTCGATGCCGGCCCGGCAGGATCGATCCGCCGTACATGAACACCGAAGGAATGTTGAGGCGCACCATGACCATCATCAGCGCCGGCAGCGATTTGTCGCACCCGGCGAGCCCGACCAGCGCGTCATAGCAATGCCCGCGTACCGTAAGTTCGGTCGAATCGGCGATGACTTCGCGGCTCACCAGCGACGATTTCATTCCGGCATGGCCCATGGCGATGCCATCGGTGACGGTGATGGTGGTGAATTCGCGCGGCGTGCCGCCCGCGGCCTTCACCCCCTTCTTCACCACCTGCGCCTGGCGCATCAGCGAAATGTTGCAAGGCGCTGCTTCATTCCAGGTGGTGACGACGCCGACGAAGGGTTGGGCGATCTCCGCTTCCGTCATGCCCATCGCGTAATAGAACGCCCGATGCGGCGCGCTCGTCGCGCCCACCGATACATGGCGGCTCGGCAGTTTTGACTTGTCGAACTTTGTCACCACGGTCATGGCCATGCACTCTCGCTGCTGTGGTCGAGAAACGAAGAAACAGATTACCGCCTGGCGCCGCCGCAAGCCAGCGCAAGATCGTTGTTGTCATCGCCGGGCATGACCCGGCGATCCATGGCGCAACGGCGAGATGGATGCCCGGCTCGGGGGCCGGGCATGACAACAAGGAGAGGCAGTGTCGTCCGATCCCCTAGCTTCAACGCGCGGCGACCTGGCGTAGCTGCTGCTGGAGCAGAAAGAACTCCGGCAAGGGCGAAGTTTCCGTGACCACGATGCTGAAGGTCACCGTTTGCCCCGGCGCGACGGCGCCGCCACTGAACACCATCGCATCGTAGGGTTCGGTAGTCTCATGGGCCGACGCGAACCCGCTGGAGGCGAACGGCCGCACGGCGTCGTTGGCTTGGCCGAAGGACAAGCCGTCGCCATAGGTGCTGTGCCGCTGCAAGGTCTCGCGCAGTTCGAGCTCGTACTGCGTCCAGCGGTCTTCGGTGCGGTTGATGGCGATCTTGGTCAGGGCGAAGCCGACCAAGTGCTGCGTGCCCACGCGATTGCCGAAATCCGGGCCGAGGCCGCGAATGACCAGAACCGGCTGAATGGGCCCGGTGACTTCCTCGATGACGACGAAGGGGTCGGCCGCCGTGCCGCGCCCGCTCGCCTTGACGATGGTGAACCCGCCGAGCTCGTCGCTGAACACCAACCCTTCGATTTCGACCGGCGCGGCCAGCGCCGGCCGAAAGAGACCGGCCGCGACCAACAGGCAGGCGCAAACGGCGCGGTACATTCAGACCAGCCGTTCGAGCGCGGCGGCGAGTTTGGCGCGCTCGGCCCCCGCCTCGCCCAGGCGCTGGCGCTGTTCCTCGACGATCTCGGGGCGGGCCTTGGCGATGAACTCGGCATTGGCGAGCTTGCGCTCCACCTTGCCCATCTCGCCGGTGGCTTTCTCGACCAATTTTTCCAGGCGCTCGCGCTCGCGCGCGAGATCGACCACCTGTCCGAGCGGCAAGATGACGGTCGCCCCCTCGAGTACGATCTGCACCGATCCGGGCGGCGGCGGCAGGTCGGTCGCGTCGGCCGAGGCGAGCCTGGCCAGACGCAAGATGAGATCGCGGTGGGTATCGAGCCGGCCGCGCGCGGTGTCGTCGGCTCCGCCAAGCAGGAGATCGATCGTCGCGCCCGGCGGCACGTTCATCTCGGATCGGACCGCGCGAACCTCGCCGACGAGGCGCACGACCCAGTCCATTTCGGCGCCGGCGGCCGTATCCACGAGCCCGCGATCGGACTTGGGCCACGGCGCCGTGATCAAGGGCGCCGCCGGAGCGGGCGCCAGATGCGACCACAGCTCCTCGGTTATGAATGGGACGAACGGATGGAGAAGATGCAGCAACCGCCCCAGGATCCAGGCCGCCGTTGCCTGGGTTTCGCGTTTGGCGTCCGCGTCCGCTCCGGCCAGGACAGGCTTGGCGAATTCGAGATACCAATCGCAAAACTGGTGCCAGGTGAACTGGTAGAGCGCGCCCGCGGCATCGTTGAACCGGTATCCGGATAGCGCCTCCTCGACCTTCGCTTGCGCCCCGATGACGGCGCCGACGATCCACCGGTTGAGCGTAAGTTTGCACTGGGACGGCGAAAACGCCGGATCGAAGGCGCAAGCGTTCATCTGGCAGAACCGGGCCGCGTTCCACAGCTTGGTGGTGAAATTCCTATAACCCTCGACACGGGATTCGGCGAGCCGGATGTCCCGTCCTTGCGCCGCCATCGCCGCCAGGGTGAAGCGCAGCGCGTCGCAGCCATAGCGGTCGACGAGGTCGAGCGGGTCGATGATGTTGCCCTTGGATTTCGACATCTTCTGGCCGCGCTCGTCGCGCACCAGCGCGTGAATGTAAACGTCGCGGAACGGCACCTCGCCCATGAAATGCATACCCATCATCATCATGCGCGCGACCCAGAAGAAGATGATGTCGAACCCGGTGACCAGCGCGGCGCCCGGATAGTAGCGCCGCAGCTCCGGCGTCTCTCGCGGCCAGCCTAGCGTCGAGAACGGCCACAACGCCGAGGAGAACCAGGTATCGAGTACGTCCTCGTCGCGCCTGAGTACGGTCGCGCGGCCATAGTGGCGCTCCGCCGCGGCCTGGGCCTCGGCCTCCGTCATCTCGACAAACACAGTGCCATCCGGCCCATACCAGGCCGGAATCTGGTGGCCCCACCAGAGCTGGCGCGAAATGCACCAGGGTTGGATGTTGCGCATCCATTCGAAGAACGTCGCTTCCCACTGCTTGGGCACGAAGCGCGTGCGTCCTTGCTCCACCGCCTCGATGCAGGGCTTCGCCAGAACCTTCGCGTTGACGTACCACTGATCGGTCAACCAGGGCTCGATGGCGACGCCGGAACGGTCGCCATGCGGCATCATGATCGTCTTGTCTTCGACGCGATCCACGAGACCGAGCGCGGTCAACTCCGCCACGATCTTCTCGCGCGCCGCGTACCGGTCGAGGCCGCGATAGCCTTCGGGCGCGTTCTCGTTCAGCTTGGCGTCGGCGTCGAACACATTGATCGCGGGCAACGCATGACGCCGGCCGACCTCGAAATCGTTGAAGTCATGGCCGGGCGTGATCTTCACGGCGCCGCTGCCGGTCTCCGGGTCGGCATATTCGTCGGTGAAGATCGGCAAAAGCCGCCCGACGATCGGAAGGATGGCGCGGCGCCCGACCAGCTCGCGATAGCGCTCGTCCTTGGGATGGACGGCGATCCCGGTATCGCCCAGCATCGTCTCCGGCCTGGTCGTGGCGACGATTATAAAAGCGTTTTCAACGCCCTCGATCGGATACTTCAAGTGCCATAGGTGGCCTTTGACCTCGCGCTGCTGCACTTCGAGGTCCGAGATCGCCGTATGAAACCGCGGATCCCAATTCACCAGGCGCTTATCGCGATAGATTAGACCTTGCTTGTGAAGATCGACGAATACCTTGCGGACCGCCAAGGACAAATCGTCGTCCATGGTGAATCGCTCGCGCGACCAGTCGGCCGAAGCGCCCAAGCGGCGAAGCTGTCGGCCGATGGTTCCGCCCGATACCGCCTTCCACCGCCACACCCGCTCGATGAAGCCGGCGCGATCGAGCAACCCACGATTGCCGCCCTCGCCGGCCGATACGCCGCGGGCAAGCGCCAAGCCCTCCTTGGCCAGCTCCCGCTCGACGACCATCTGCGTGGCGATGCCCGCATGGTCCATGCCGGGCTGCCACAGCACGTCACGGCCGAGCATCCGGTGGTAGCGGATCAAGATGTCCTGAAGCGTCGAATTCAGGGCGTGACCCATATGCAGGCTGCCCGTCACGTTGGGCGGCGGGATCACGATCGCGTAAGGCGTCTTCGTCGAACCCGGATCGCAGGCGAACGCGCCCGAAGCATCCCAGGCCGCGTACTGCCTGGCCTCGACCTCGGCGGGTCGAAAAGTCTTGTCCAGCATTGACGAGATCGTTGTGTCGCGGGGCGAGCGGTCGGCCGTCGTCAAACGTCCCTAGCCCTCGTCGCCGGCCCGTCGCGACAGGCGTTCGATCTCCTGGCGCACCAGGCGCTCGACAACGGCCGCCAGATTGGCGTCAAGCCATTCCTTCAGCATCGGGGCCATCAGTTCGCGAACCAGGTCCTCCACTGTCCGGCCGGCGCCGCCAATCGACAGGTCGCGCGCGCGGCTGACCGTGCGTGTGAGTTCGCTCAGCGCTTGCAGCGACGCCGCGGCGGTTGCGGGCGAGACCAACGTCGCCGGCGCTTCGGCCGGTTGGGCCGGCGGAACGCTCCGCGGCTCGGCTTCGGGTTCGGCTGGCGGCTCGGGCAATGTCTCGGTTGGCATGGCTTGGTCCGACAGATTCTCCGGTTTCTCCGATAGGCTCACCACCGATCCATCCTCCGCCACCATCTCGGTCAACAGCAAGACATCCTTGTCGGACTGTTCCGGGTCCGCCATGCGCTCCTTGGGCGCTTCGCTTGGCGAATCGCCTCCCTCGGTCGCCGGCGGCGCTCCCTCCTCCGAGATGATTCGCCTGATGGAGGCTAAAATCTCTTCCATCGACGGCTCGGGTCGCGCTTGCCCGTCACTCATGCGATCATTCCGCCGCCCTAACCAATGCCTGCCGAATCGCTATTCGAGATCGGGGCCGATGCCGATGAACTTGTTGCGCACCTGATTGTAGTGCTTTTCCACGTCATAGTACTCGACCGGGAGACCGATCGCCGGCGCGGTCAGGCGCCCGACGGCGAGCAGCACTTGATAGGCCGCGAAAATCTCATCGCGCCCGGCACGAACCAGATTCACCTGTGCGGTCAGGTATTCCTGCTCGGCGTCAAGAATGTCCAGAATAGTGCGGGATCCGACCAGCGCTTCCTGCTCGGTGCCTTCGAGCGCGATGCGTGTCGCCTCGACTTCGGACGTGAAGGATACGATTTGCGCGCGCGCCGTCTCCAGATCCCGCCAAGCGCTGGTCGCGAACTGCACCACCGCGCGGCTCTGCTCCTCGACGTCCTGGCGGCGCTGGGCCACGCGTTCCTTGGCCTCCCGAACGCGCGCATCGACGCCGCCTGCCTGATAAAGCGGCACGGTCAGCTGCGCGATCAAGGAAGCCGATTCATTCTCCGAACCCTCGCGCGACGTATCCTCCTCGCGCGACAGCGATCCCGTGACCGACAAGCTCGGCATGAGCTCTCCGAAAACCAGGTCGACGCGGTCCCGGGCGGCGAGTTCCTGGTACTCGGCCGACACCACCGCCGGGTTCTTGAGCGACATTTCGATCGTCTCTTCCTCGCTCGACGGCAAATCGCCGGGCAGCATCGTCGGCTCGAGGTTCTCGGGATACTCGCCGACGATTTCCTTGTAAGATGCGCGCGACGTGACCAAGTTCCCTTCCGCCTCGATGCGTTGCGCGGTCGAGCGCGCGAGGCGCGATTGCGATTGCGCCACGTCCGTCCTCGTGACTTCGCCGACTTCGAAACGGTCCTCGGATGCCTCGAGCTGGCGCATCAACACCTGCTCATTGCTCTTGGTCAGTTCCAGGACCGATTGATCTCGCACCACGTCGATGAAGACCTGAACACCATTCAATAGCGTGTTCTGCTCGACCGCTTCCAGGAGCGCGCGTTGGGCGCGAACCGTATTCTCGGCTTCGCGCGTCCCGGCCACGGTGCGACCGCCGCGAAACAGGGGCTGGACCAGTTCGAGCGCGACCCGGCGCGGCTCCGTATCCTGTTCCTTGCCGATGATGCTGCTGTTGGAATGTTCGACCCCGAGGCTGGCATTGATGCGCGCGGTCGGCCTCCACCCGGAGAGCGCCAAGGGCACCCGCTCGTCGGTGGCGCGAACGTCGGCGCGCGCCGATTCGAGCGTTGGGTTGTTCAGGTAGGTGAGAACCAGCGCGTCCACCAGTTTCGTTTGTTCCGCCGCGGGCGCCTCCATGGCAAAGGCGCCGGCCAGTCCCGCCACGAGCGCCAGTCGCGAGATCCAACGGATCGATCGAAATTCCACTTTGCGCACCATTGGTAACACCCCCGATCGCGACCAGCGCCGCCAATGGCGCATGGAGCGCGTCTATGACTTTACCTTACCGGTGCGGTCTCGTCCGCGCAACCGTTCCCGCACCGGCCTCAAAAGACGAAACCGGGCTCCTTCGCGAACGCCGGCAGGCGATGGATCGTGGCGTCGAAGATCGTGCGGCGGGATACTGCCGCGCCGGCCCGTGTCAAAATTGTGCCACGCCCGACCCGGCCGGTGCCGACGACGCCGACAAGGCGGCCCCCTTCGGCCAATTGATCGATGAGGGCCATCGGAACGTCATCGACGGCGCCGTCCAGCAGGATAACCTGGAACGGCCCTTGATCCTTTCGCCCTTCCGGCAGCGGCCCTTCGAGGACCACGACGTTGTCGATCGAGAGATCGCGCAAGATCGCGCTCGCCCGTTCCGCCAAGGCCTTGTCCGATTCGAGGGCGACGACCGTGCCGGCGAGCCTGGCCAGCACCGCCGCCGCGTAACCGCTGGCGCAGCCGACAACCAGGACCAGATCCTTGGGCGTCACCGCGGCCTCCTGGATCAGCCGCGCCAGGACGACCGGCTCCATGAGGTAGCGGTCGTTTCCGATCGCCACGTCTTCATCGACATAGGCGACGGCGCGACGATTCGCCGGCACGAACAATTCGCGGGGAATGGCACCCATCGCCTCGACGAGTCTGCCGTCCGTCACCTTGGTGACGCGAATCTGACAATTGACCATGTTGCGGCGGGCGGCGGCGAAGTCCATGGCGCCGGTTATACCGGCGGGACCGCGTCGTGACAATCGGGCGCCCTGCCGTCCTACACGCGGTCTGCTTGACCGTGCCGGATGGCGAGGTGAATATGCCGCCGCTCCAAGATCCTCGGCCTGGGCGCGGACAGGCTTGGCTCTTTGGCCCGGTGGCAGAGTGGCTATGCAGAGGACTGCAAATCCTCGTACGTCGGTTCGATTCCGGCCCGGGCCTCCAATCCGATGAGGCCGATGACAGATCACGATTACCGCGACATCCGATCGGCCGTGGCGCGGCTGTGCGCCGGATTTCCCGGACCTTATTGGCGCGGCCTCGACCGCGAGCGCGCCTACCCGACGGAATTCGTGCGGGCGCTTACCGAGGCCGGCTATCTCGCCAGCCTGATTCCCGAAGCGTATGGCGGCGCCGGATTGCCGCTGTCGGCGGCGGTGGCGATCCTGGAGGAGATTCATGCCCAGGGCTGCAATGCCGCAGCCTGCCATGCCCAGATGTACGTCATGGCCACCATCCTGCGCCACGGCGGCGACGAACAGAAACAGCGGTGGCTGCCCGAGATCGCGGCCGGGCGCCTGCGCCTGCAGGCCTTTGCCGTCACCGAGCCCACGAGCGGCACCGATACCGGCGCGCTCGCCACCTTTGCGCGCCGCGACGGCGACGGCTACGCGATCACCGGCCAGAAGATCTGGACCTCGCGCGCCGAGCACTCCGATCTCATGCTGCTGCTCGCGCGCACCTCACCCAAGGACGCCAACGCCAAGCACACCGAGGGGCTCTCGGTTTTCGTCGTCGATCTGCGCGAGGCGGTCGGCCACGGACTGACCATTCGCCCGGTGCGCACGATGATGAACCACGCCACCACCGAAATTTTTCTCGACGGCGTACGCGTTCCGGCCGCCAACCGGATCGGCGAAGAAGGACAGGGCTTCCGCTACATCCTCTCCGGCATGAATGCCGAGCGCATCCTGATCGCCGCCGAATGCATCGGCGACGCGCGCTGGTTCATCGCCAAGGCCGCGTCCTATGCCAAGGAGCGCGTCGTCTTCGGGCGGCCGATCGGCCGGAACCAGGGCGTGCAGTTCCCCATCGCGCGGGCTCACGCGGCGTGCGAGGCGGCGGCCTTGATGGTCGACAAGGCGGCGGCGCTCTTCGAAACCGGCGCCCCTTGCGGCGCCGAGGCCAACATGGCGAAGCTCTTGGCCGCCGACGCCGCTTGGGCCGCCGCCGAGTGTTGCGTGCAGACGCATGGCGGTTTCGGTTTCGCCGAGGACTTCGATATCGAGCGCAAGTTCCGCGAGACCCGGCTCTATCAGGTGGCGCCCATCTCCACCAATCTCATTCTTTCCTATCTGGCCGAGCACGTCCTCGGCCTGCCGCGGTCCTATTGATCCATGCCGGACTATTCGTCATGGATCGGACGCGAGGAACGCGCGACCGAGCGCGTCACCGCTTCCATGGTGTCGGGCCTTCTTGCGACACTCGACCGCGAGCCGGAGGCGCTTCGGGACGGTTCGCCGGCACCCCAGGGCGTGCACTGGTTGGTGGCACCCCCGCGCGTGGCGATGTTGGGCCTCGCCGAGGACGGCCATCCAAGGCTGGGCGGGTTCCTGCCGCCGCTCGACCTGCCGCGGCGCATGTGGGCGTCCTGCGAAGTGAAGTTCCGGCGCCCTATTTGCGTCGGCGATGAGGTCATGCGTATCTCTACCATCGCGGCTGTGCAGGAGAAGCAGGGCCGCACCGGCCGGCTCGTCTTCGTCACAGTAGACACCAGCTACCTCGCCAACGAAGCTGCGGCGGTCGAGGAGCGCCTGACCCTGGTCTTTCGGAACCGGACGCCGGCCATTGCCGCCGAGACCGCGCCCCTGCCCCACGCCGGTTCGCAATGGTCCCGCGATGTCGTGCCCGATCCGGTGATGCTGTTCCGCTATTCGGCGCTCACCTTCAACGGCCACCGCATCCATTACGACGCGGACTACACAAGGAACGTCGAAGGCTATCCCGGCCTCTTGGTTCACGGGCCTCTGACCGCGACCTTGCTGCTCGATCTGTGCGACCGGCGATTGGGGCGGAACGTGTTGTCCGCGTGCCGCTTCCGCGCCGTCGCTCCGGTCTTCGCCGGCGAAATTCTCGGCCTTCATCTCGATCGGCAAGATGGGCACCGACTATACTTGACGGCATCCGGTCCCGCCGGCCCGGCGATGACGGCGGAAGCGGAACGCGCGTGACAAACAATGTTGGAACATGCGCCTCCTGCCCCCTTCTTGTCATGCCCGCGCTTGACGCGGGCATCCATTCCGCCGCCGCGCCATGGATCGCCGGGTCACGCCCGGCGATGACATCGGGTTTGGAACAGGAGTCCTATGTCGGTTCGCATCCACTAGTCGCTGTGCGTTCGCTGAAGAAGATCAGATAGCTGAGCCGCGCTGCCTCGTCGGTGGCACCCGGGCAGATCGAGGCTCGCGCCGCGATCATCCGCCCTTGGCGGACGATAGCGGCTTGAAAATGGTGGATGGTCGCGATGCCGTCCCGAAACCGGGCGGCGATGCTATCCAGATTGACGGTCTGCTCGAAGGCGAACAAATCGTCGAGGCGCTTGCCGACCATCGATTTCGACTCGAGGCCGAGCCATTGCTCCAGCGCCGCGTTGACGCTGATGACACGGTGGTCCTGGGCGACGATGGCGCAAGGGCTCGGGCATGCCTCGGCGATGAGGCCCAAGGGAACGCCGCGCCCGGCGAGGCCGTCGCGCATCGCGCTGGCGAGACTTACCGCCTGCGACTGGGCGTGCTCGAGGCAGCGCCGGCGCAGGGCCGCGGTCAGGCTCACCCCCTCCTTCGCCGCCTCCTCGGCCACCGCCGCGACCAGCCGATTGAGGCGCCGGCCGGAAAGAGCCGCGATCTGATCGAGCTCCGACCAGACCGCCGGCTCGAGCTTCAGCGAATGGCGCCGCCCCTGGTATTGAATGATCCGATGACGCATGTGCCGGACCGCCATCCGCCGGACGTCACGCGGCGCCCAGCAGCTTGGCCACCAGGTTGTCGATTTTTTGCGCCACATTGGCTTCCTTTAGCGCGGCGCGGACCAGGCCGCGGGCGCGCTGGAACTTCGCGCCTTCGGGTAATTCTACCCTGGCGGCGACCTTCTCGGCCTCCGCCGCCGCCTCGGCGAGGGCACGATGAAGCGCCTTCTTGACGTCGAAACGCGGGATAGGGAGGTTGAACATCACCTTGTCGAAGTCGCGGGCGCCCCATTGGCCGCGAGACTGATATCGCTCCACGCGGGCGCGCGCGGTTTCGCTGTTGAGGATGGCGGTCAGGTAGCGCCCCTCGGTCTCGTCGGCGGGTGCCATCCAGTAAAGTTTATGATCGACCACGCCGCGCCGGTCGCGCAGCAGGCACGCCGCGGGCAGCGTTCCGGCCTTGGCGTAAACCACGCGCAAGGAAGCGATGGGGAATTGCACACTCAGCTTGTTGTAGTAGTTCCACTGGTCGACAAGAGAAACGACACCGTTTTCCAGGTTGGCTTGCCATAGCGCCTCCGCCTTGCGCATCCAACCCCGCAAACCCTCGAAGCCGCAATTCGCCGCCGCCTCGGCGTCGAGCATTCCGCCCTTCTCGCCCACCGGCACGACGCCCTCGAACGACCGAAACACCCGGTAGGGCAGGATGCTCTCGCCAAGCAATACTGGGCGCAGGAATTCCGCCTCGACGCGATTTTCGATCGCGGGCAAGCCCTTCCAGGGCTTTTTTTCCTGGCCGTTGCGTCGGCTCGCGACCAAGGGAGCGCTGGGGTCCACGCCAAGCCTACCCATCTGCCGGCGTTCGACAAGACAGAGCATCCTTGGATACAAAGTCGCCCCATCTCGAAAAACAGTTCGGTAGTCCGACCCGCCCTCGAAAATTCCCACCGCTGGAGAAGGCGCGCCTTCGACGACAGTCAAGTATTTGTCGGCAATTGCCTCCGGCGCGTCGCGGTAGGGCAGCGAGCCGGAATAGGCGCGTACCGTTTCGGGAAGCGGCTTGGCAATCGCGCGCTTGCGTCCGAACACCGCGCAGGACGGCACCGGAAACAGCGGCTGCAAGGAATCGTCCATCGTCCAGGTTTCGTCCCATGGGATTCGCACCGAAGCGAAGGAGCCGCCGCGGAATTTCTCGAACTGGCCGCGGGTCAGCGCCGCCATCGGCATGACGAAGGCAAGCCGTCCCGCGGAACGCAGATAAAGGTGCACGGCCCGGATGGCGAACAGGGCGCTGAGATCGTTTTGGGTGGCGAACTTGCCGCCGACATACACCTTCTCGTCCTTCGCCAATTCCTTGAACCGCTTCTGCAGATCGGCGTTCATGTACCGGAACGCGAGCCAGGGCGGGTTGCTGACGATCACCTGCGCCCAACCGCCCGCGGCGGATAGGGCAAGCGGTCGCGAGAGGTTGCGCGCCACGTAGGCCCAGACCGTGTCGCGCCCTTCGCGCCGCAGCCGGTCGAAGGTGAGATAGGTCTTGCCCAGATCGGCGATGGCAATCTGTTGTTCCCTGGTCACGTCGGCGCGGTAATGCTGCTCGACGATGCGATAGAGCGCCTTTTCGATTTGCGCGCGCGTCATGTCGGCTTGCGAACCCGTCCGCATCCGCTCAATGGCTTTGTCGAACAGGGCCATATCGCGGCAGAAAGTTTCGGGGAAATCCAACTGCTCGCGCCCGTTAGCGTCGGTCTCGCCGCTTCTGCCGTCACCGGCAAGCGGGGGCGGCACGCGGATCGTCAGTTCCTTCCCGGCCATGAATTCGGAAATCGACAATTGCATGGCGTCGCCGAGATAGACCGGAACCGAGATCGTGCCCGAACGTTCGCCAAGCATGGGGGCGAGTGCTAGCAGATATGTAACTCGGGCTATGATCACCGCCACCGGGTGAATGTCCATGCCCGCCACATGCGCGCAAACTTCGGCCGCGCGCCGCCGCGGCTCCATGTCCCCGTCTTCGGCCTCGGCAAGAAAATTGCGGATCGCGTGGAACAGGAAGGTGCCCGACCCGCAGGCCGGATCGAGCACATGCTGTTCGAGGGGGCGGTCGGCCGCGCGCCTGACCATCTTCGCCGCCAGCCAGTCCGGTGTGTAGTATTCGCCAAGCCCGTGCCGTTCCGCTCGGTCGATGAGCGATTCGTAGAGGATTCTCAGAACGTCGCTTTCGACTTCGGCGAGCCGGAAGCGGCGAACGTGGGCCATGATACGGCGTACCAGCGCCTCGCCTTCGGGATCGGCCACGACCCAGTCGAAGAAGTCGCTCTCGACCGCGCCGTGGATTCCCGCCGACGCGAAGGCTTCGCCGGAGAGGAGCCGTTTTGGATTGTCCTCGCGCATCCCCATGACCGCGAGAGCGATGCATTTCGCGACGACCACAAGAAACGTATGCTGGAACCAGAGGCTGTCGCTCTCCACCTCGCGTCCATAGACGTGCTTGAGGAGTTCCGCCCAGAGTTGGCGTTTCAGCGACACATCGGGATGGAGTTTGAGCTTTTCCCACAACGCCCGTAGCCGCCCATCGACCAGATGAAACGCGACCGAATCGTGGCCCAGCTCGGCACGGATGGTCAGCGGATCGGGCGGCAGCGAGGATTTTAGCGCCAGCGCACCTTCGAGCCAGGCGAGGAATTCGCCGGGCCGTTCAGGGTCGAGAACTGTACGCTTGACGACGACGAGCTTGCCGGCGTCCAACTCGAACACCGCCCATTTGTAGCCGTCGGAGGCGATGCCGACGAAATGCTCGTTTTCCTCGCGCTCGCGGCCGGCGAGATAGTCGGGCATCCGGCGTTCGACGTCCGGCCACTCGCGGTCGAGGTCGCGCTTGGCCTCGAAGATCGTGCGGCCGATGAGGCCGTCGAGCCGCCCGCGAACCTCCGGCACGCGGCGCTCGAATTCAAGCGCGCCGAGTTCGACCCCGAATTCCTCGATGAGCAATTGCCGGAAGTCGGCCTTCACTTCGTCATGGCCGGGGCGGCTGGCGAGGTGGCGCAGGAGGTCGGTGGTCGCTTGCGATTCGGTCATTTTGGCTCGGATCGACCGCGCAATATTGACATTTTCAGCGTCCCTCCAAGCCCGCTCCTGGCTCGAAATTCACCATCGCACATTAGAGCGCGGCAAAGAAATTTCAAACCGAGACACTACCGGCGAAGTCCCCCGTTTGCATTCGACCCTCGGTCGCGGGCACTATGCCCCAATCGTCATCGGCAGGGGAGAGCACCATGACCGTCATGTCGAAGGTCGATGGCACGGACACGGGCCGGCTGACCGACCAGCTGCGTGCCGCCATGCCCATCCGGCTGGAGCCGCTCGTCCTGGGCGAGCGGGGCGCCGGCCTCGTCATCGTCGATGAGGTCAACGGCTTTGCCACCGTGGGCGCGGGCTACCTGGCGCCGCCGGTGGAGAATCCGCAGGTGACGCGGATGATCGAGGAGACCGACCGCCTCGCCCGCGCCTTCTCGGGCTTGGGATGGCCGATCCTCGCCTTCCTCGACACCCATGTGCCGGGCAAGCCCGAACCGCCCTACCCGCCCCATTGCGAAGCCGGGACCGGCCAGGAGGAGCTGGTGCCGGCGCTGAAATGGCTGGAGCGGGACCGCAACGCCACCCTCGTTCGCAAGGACTGCATCAACGGCTTCGTCGGCGCCATCGCGCCCGATGGCACGAATAGCGTGGTCGAGTGGGTGAAGCGCCATCGCCTTGAGTCGGTGCTGGTGGTCGGCATCTGCACCGACATCTGCGTCATGGATTTCGTGCTGACGTTTCTCTCCGCCCGCAACCACGACATGATGCCGGGGCTGAAGGACATCCTCGTCCACGAAGGCGGCTGCTCGACCTACAGCCTGCCGCGCGAGACGGCGGAGAAGATCGGCCTCGGCGCCCATGCCGCGCATCCCCAGGACGTGACCCACTATATGGGCCTCTATTTCATGGCCTCGCGCGGCGCCAAGCTCGTGGACAAGGTCACGGTCGCGGCCTGAAGGGAACGCACGCCATGGCGACACCACAAGCGGCGATGCCCAAGGGCAAGCTGGTCGTCCGCAACATCGGGCTGCTGCTCTCGGGCGACCTCGATCGGCCGATCCTCGATGCCGATACGATCGTGGCCGTGGATGGCCGCATCGCCGCCATCGGCAAGGCAAAGGATTTGGACACCGGCAACGCGACCACGGTCATCGACGCCAAGGGCACGGCGTTGGCGCCCGGCCTCATCGACAGCCATGTCCATCCGGTGTTCGGCGACTGGACCCCGCGCCAGAATCAACTGAACTGGATCGACAGCTTCCTCCATGGCGGGGTCACGACCATGATTTCCGCCGGCGAAGTCCATCTGCCCGGCCGCCCGCGCGACGTAGTCGGCGTGAAGGCGCTTGCCATCACCGCGCAGCGCGCCTTCGAAGCCTTCCGTCCGAGCGGGGTCAAGGTGCTGGCCGGCGCCCCCGTTCTCGAGCAAGGCATGGTCGAGGAAGATTTCAAGGAACTGGCCGCGGCGGGCGTCAAGCTGCTGGGCGAGGTCGGCCTCGGCTCGGTCAAGGCCGGCGACGAGGCCAAGCGCATGGTTGCCTGGGCGCGCAAATACGGCATCCAGAGCACCATTCACACCGGCGGACCTTCGATCCCCGGCTCCGGCCTCATCGACAAGGACGTCGTACTCGAGGCCGACGCCGACGTGATCGGCCACATCAACGGCGGCCACACCGCGCTGCCGTTGGACCAGATTCTCGCCCTGTGCGAGAAAAGCCGACGGGCGATCGAGATCGTGCACAATGGCAACGAGAGCGCGGCGCTCTACGCGCTCCGCATCGCGGGGCAGACCGGCCAGCTCGCCCGCGTCATCCTCGGCACCGATTCGCCGGCGGGCTCGGGCGTGCAGCCGCTCGGCATCCTGCGCATGATCGCGATGCTGTCGAGCCTGGGCGATGTACCGGCCGAGCTGGCCTTCTGCTTTGCCACCGGCAACACCGCCAGGATAAGGCAGCTCGACTGCGGCCTCATCGAGCCGGGCCGCGCCGCCGACTTCGTCTTCATGGACCGGGCGCAGCACTCGGCCGGCCGCGACCTGCTCGACAGCGTGCGCAAGGGCGACCTGCCCGGAATCGGCATGGCGGTGATCGACGGCGTCGTGCGCGTCGGGCGCAGCCGCAACACCCCCCCGGCCGACCGGGTGCCAGAGGTCGTGGAAAGCTGAGCGAGCGATGCGCGAGATCAAAGTGAGAATCGAAGAAATCTACGTGCCGGCGGCGCTCCGCAAGCCGCTCGATCCGCGAAAAGTGGAAGAGCTCGCGCTCGCCATCGCCGCCGATGGCCACCGCACGCCGATCCTGGTTCGGCCCGACAAGAACCGCTATGTTCTGGTGAGCGGCTGCTATCGGCTCGAAGCCTGCAAGGCGCTGGGCGAGGCCACCATCCGGGCCGAGATCGTTCAGGCACCGAAGCATTGAGGCCACGAAGGAGCGTGCGAAATGAAAACTCGCCGTAGCGACCGCATGGTGTCGGGACGAAGCTTGGTTCCCGCCATCGAAACCAGGGCCGGCTTGGCCCGCCGCGCCTTCTGTCTCGGCGTGCTGCTGCTCACCACTCTGCCGGCCGCCTGCGCCGTGCCTGGGGAAGGGCACGTCGGCCAGCAACCCCTGCGCCGGCGCGGCGGCGGTCGCGGCGGACGGGGCAGCCGGGGTTGAGGTTGAGCTGGAAGGGATCGACGCCGTTGCGCCAAGACGCCCCTTCCGTGCCGGTATGGGACCCGCTCGTCCGCCTGTTCCACTGGTCGCTGGTCGTGGCCGTCGGCATCGACCTCTTCCTGGAGGACGGCACCGACCTGCACGACGCGGCCGGTTACGTCGTCCTCGGGCTGGTCGCGTTTCGCCTGATCTGGGGATTCGTCGGCCCGCGCCACGCGCGCTTCGCCGATTTCGTGCGCGGGCCCGGCGCCGTCCTGAGTTACCTCGGCGACCTCGCGCGTAGACGCGCCCGCCCCTATCTCGGTCACAACCCCGCCGGCGGCGCCATGATCGTCCTGCTGCTGGCCGACCTCGCGCTTGCCTCGGGCTCGGGTGCGCTCTTGGGGACAGACGCGTTCCGAAGGGTCGAATGGGTCGAGACCGTTCACGCCATCTCCGGCAATCTACTCTTCATCTTGGTGCCGCTGCACCTCTTGGGCGTCCTCGTCGGCAGCATTGCCGACAGCGAGAACCTGCTCGCCGCCATGCTGACCGGCCGCAAGCGCGCGCCCAGGGAATAGCGCCGGGCCGGTCTACCTCTACCCGGCGGTTTCGAACCCGAACCGCTGATCGCGCCGGCGCAGCCATGCGATGAACGGCACCGAGAGGACTATCATCCAGCCCTTGCCCACGATCTGCCCCCAAAGGAAATCGAGATTGCCAAAGGCGATCTCGAGGAAGACCACGGTATCCGCCACCAGCCCCACCAGGCCCGACGCGACGACGGCCAATACCAGGCCCCGCCGTTGCAACGGCGTATAGACGGCCAAGTCGGCGAACTCCGAAAGCAGGAACGCCGTCACCGACGCCGCGACGAGGGCGGCGGGTGCCACCGCCCATGACAGCGCCCCGCCCAACAGGATCGCCGCCACGGCCCAGATGAGACCGAGGCGGCGCTGCACCAGGTCGCGCAGCACCAAGGCCAGCCCCACCATGAGTACGCCGCTCGGCGCCATCAGGCCGGGCGCCACGGGAATGAGGCAAGGGCCATCGGGCGGGCACACGGTCCCCACATTGCCGATCATCCAATTCGCCGCGGGGATGCAGGCGGTGAAGCCGGCGAGAAAGGCGAAACCTTCTAGTCGCTGCCGACCATACCCGGTCATCGTCACCCCGCCTTACACAGGGTCCGGCGGGATGCGCACGAATCGCACCGGGTCGCGGCGCCGGTAGGCTCCGCCGCCGAATGTTCTGACCGTGTTGTAGATGAGCGCTTTGTCGAGCGCGCCGACCTTGGCCGCCGCCATGCCGGCGAGAAACAGCTTGTCGGCGAATTCCCGGTCGGCGTCGCGCGCGCCTCGCTCCGGCGAGCTCTGCCAGGCGATGTAAAGGAAGTCATGGACGATCGAGGCTTCGAGATGCGGCCCGACGCGGTTGACGACCGACCAGGCGATGCGCGGCACCGAGGCAAGGTCGGTCACCAACCCTTGCGGTACCGTGATCTCGCGGTCGCGCCCGTCGAGCTTGAAGCGCACCGTGTAGGGCCGCGCGACGATGTAGTCGGCGTCGTCGCCCTCGCGCCGCTGCACGGAATCGATGGCGCGATAGAGGTGAAGCGGCGTGGCGTAGACGAAGCCGGCGATCGCCGACCACGTGCTATCGGGATAGGGGCTGGGAAAAACCGGCTCGTAGGTCTTCATAGGATGCATGGTGGAAAACCTGGTCCGCTGCTGTCAAGAAATAAACGCATCTCTCAATATTTCCATTATTCTAGAAATATGGTTGACTTTCCGTTCGGGCAATCCTAGATAGGTTTCATGATCGCCACCCTGTCACGAGAATCGCGGGCGAACGGCGCCAAGCTTAACCTGGCGGCCGAACGCCTTGAAGCGATCGGCAATCCCACCCGTCTCGGCATCTTCCGCATGCTGGTTCGCGCCGGCGGCGACGGGCTGCCGGTCGGCCGGCTGCAGCAGCGTTTGATGCTCGCGGCCTCGACGCTCTCCCACCACTTGCGCGTGCTCATCGCCGTCGGACTGGTATCCCAGGAGCGCCGGAAGACGACCCTGGTCTGCCGCGCCAACTTCGCGGCGATGGAGGCCCTGGTCTCGTACCTCGTGGACGAGTGCTGCGCCGACGCAAAGGACGAGAAACGCGAACTGCCAAAGGGACGCCAGCCATGACGCAAGCCGCCGCCCTCTCGCCCCAAGACCTGCCCGTCGCCGTCATCGGCGCCGGGCCGGTCGGCCTCGCCGCCGCCGCCCAGCTGGCCGAGCGCGGCCTGCCCTTCGCGGTTTTCGAGGCTGGCGCCGGTCCAGGCGCCGCCATCCGCGATTGGGGCCATGTGACGTTTTTCTCACCATGGCGCTTCAATGTCGATGCCGCCGCCCGCCGGCTTCTCGAACTCAACCAGTGGACCAGCCCGGAACCCGGCCGCGATCCCACGGGCAATGAACTTGTCGACATGTACTTGGCGCCGCTCGCGGCCCACCCGCGTATCGCGCCGCATGTCTTCTATCGCGCCCGCGTTGTGGCCGTCACCCGCCAGGGCATGGACCGGGTTCCGTCGAGAAACCGCGAGCAGCGCCCCTTCGAGATCGTGGTCGAGGACGGCAATGGCCAGCAGCGTCTGGTGCCCGCCCGCGCGGTCATCGACGCCTCCGGGACATGGCAAACGCCCAACCCGGCCGGCGCCAACGGCATCCCCGCCATCGGCGAGCGTGAATCGGCGAGCCGCATCCGCGCCGGTATTCCCGACGTTTCCGGTGTCGAGCGCGGCCGCTATGCCGGCAAGCGCGTCATGGTGATCGGCTCCGGCCACTCCGCCATGGATTCGGTCCTCGGCCTGGCCCGCCTGAAAGAAACCGCACCCGGGACCGCCATCACCTGGGCCATGCGCTCGCCGCCGACGCCCAAGACCTTTGGCCTAGGCCCCGACGATCGGCTGTCGAACCGCGGCGCGCTCGGCAAACGCGCCAAGGCCGCCATCGATGCCGGCAAGATCACGATGCTGGCCCCGTTTCGGACACGCGCGTTCGCGCTCCAGGGCGACGGCATCGAGGTCACCGGCGAGACCGAGACCGGACAAACTTCCGTGAAAGTGGACGAGGTCATCGTCGCGACCGGGTTCCGGCCGGACTTTTCGATGTTGACCGAGCTCCGCCTCGATCTTCACCCGTGGCTGGAATGCCCGCGTGAGCTAGGCCCGCTGATCGATCCGAACGAGCATTCTTGCAACGACGTGCCCCCGCACGGTGTCAAGCAGCTCTCGCATCCGGAAGCCGGATTCGTGATCGCCGGCATGAAAAGCTATGGCCGCGCGCCGACGTTCCTGATGATGACCGGCTACGAGCAGATCCGCTCCGTGGTCGCGGCGTTCGCCGGCGACTGGACGGCAGCCCTCGAGACCAGGCTGGTCTTGCCGCATTCCGGCGTCTGCGCCCCTAGGGATGAAGCCGCTTGCTGCCCGCCGGCCGAGAAACGCACCGGCACATGACCCTGGCGCCGGCCGCGCGCGGGCCGTTTCCCTGGACGTTCGTGGTTCCGCTGGCCGTCGCCCAGCTGGTTTCCTGGGGCTCGCTCTACTATGCCTTCGCCGTCATCGTCGGGCCGATGTCGGCGGAATTCGCATGGTCGAAGACCTCCGTCAACGCCGCCTTGTCGGTCGGCCTGGCCATGACCGGCCTTGCTTCCTATGGCGTCGGCCGGGCCATCGACCTCCATGGCGGCCGCGCGCTGATGACGGCGGGCTCGGCCGCCGCGACCATTCTGCTTTTTCTTTGGTCTCGGATCGACGCGCTGTGGCAGCTCTACGCCATCTGGATGGCGATGGGCGTGGCGTTCTCGACGGTGCTGTACGAACCCGTGTTCGCGGTGATCGCGCGCGAACTCAAGGGCGACTACCGGCGCGGCATCGTCATCATCACGCTGGTGGCGGGGCTCGCCAGCACTGTCTTCATCCCGCTCACCCATGCCCTGGTCGAGGGCTTGGGATGGCGCGACGCGCTGAAAGTGCTGGCGCTGATTCAGATTCCGTTCGGTATTGTCCTTCATTGGGTCGTGCTTGGCCGGAACGCGAGCGGCGCCCAGCGCCAGCCGCCGGCCGAGCCGCCGCCGCCCGGCCGGATGAAGGCGGCGATGCGGAGCCCGATCTTTTGGCTGCTCTCGACCAGCTACGCCGCCCACTCCTTCATGTTCACGGCGGTCACTTTCCACATTCTTCCGCTTCTGGCCGAGCGTGGCGTGACGATGGCCGCGGCGGTCGCGGCTTACGCCCTCGTCGGTCCCGCGCAAGTGGCCGGGCGGATCGTCGTCTTCGCGCTGGAACGGCGCATCGACGTGCGCGCCGCCGGCATCGTCGCGACGACGCTGCCGGTCCTGGGCATCGGCGCCCTGCTGCTGGTCACGCCGGGATCGCCGCTGCTCTATGTCTTCGCCATCCTCTACGGCGGCGGCATGGGCATCAAGACCATCGTCCAGGCGACGGCGGCGCCGGAGTTCCTCGGCCGCGAGGGCTACGGCGCGCTGCAAGGGGCGCTCTCCGGCCTTGTCTACGCCGTGCAGGCGACGACGCCCTTCCTGGCGGCGGTCATCTGGTCATGGGGCGGCGGTTACGGCCCGGTCCTCTGGGTGCTGCTCGGCGCGACGGTGATCGCGGCGGTCGCCTTCGCTCTCGCCGCTGCCTTGGCCCGTCCTCGATCTTGATCTCGTGTCTCGGAAGGCCGCCCATTGTCTTTCAGGTACACCGCTCGTACGCTTCCCTCTAGCTTGTAATGAAACAGCGAGACGGAGATGCGCCTTAAGTCCGATTATCGCGTATTGTTGGAGCGAGCGAAGGCGCGGGTGCACGCTTTTCGCCAGCGGGTGGCGTTCGCGCGACCCCGGTACGCGGACCGAGCGCGAATTGGCGGTACCCTCATGGATTGGTGGCACAGACCGGTGCGGGAACCAGGCTACACCCTGAAATTTCCCTTTAATACTTTTGGTGCTTGCGTTTTGGGACACAATTTTCTCGTGGCCCAAACCCTGGAAATGCTCGGACTTCGCGCGGGAAATGAATACGTCCACCCCGTGCCTTTGGATAACGCCGGATGGAAGGCTCACGCCGATCATTATGCGCGGCGAGTTCCACTTCGGAGATATCGCGGGTCTTGCGGTGCTTGGCCTCCCAATAACTCTCGTTATGGACTGGGTACGCTGGCGTCGCTTAAACAAGCGCAATGATAGGCGCAAAGATTAAGAACGGAGACGCGGAATGCGATCGGGGCTGACCCACGCATCGAAACTGGGTCGTCTACGTCTTCCTGCGTCTAGTAGATTCGGCCGGGTTTTTCCACGCCGGCTTCGGCAACTCCCCGTCGGTGCCCCAGTTCAGAACCCAGGCGACGACTTCTTCATGCGGGATCAAGCGCCCGGCTCGATCCGACACCAGCCCCTTCTTGATGGCCTCGACCTGCCAGCGATTGAGCGCCACGTACCGGTCCAATGCCTGCTTCACGTGCCCTCCCATCGAGCGCCCCCGCGCCGCTACCTTAGCCCGTCCTCGCCCTTGATCTCGTGCTTCTGCAATCCGCCGATGCGGGGCAAGGGCCGGCCGCTGTCGGTGACGGCGAGCGCCACGACGATCTCGTCGGCGCGCGGAGCGTCGGGCACGCGAATCTCGATCGCGTCGAAATGGCTGCGGACCCAGGCCGCGTCCTTGTGGCCGAGCGGCACGTCGATGGCGGCGCCGATACCGCCCATCTTCTTCGCCGAGGGGATGAGCGCCGCGCCCTTCACCAGCACCGCGCGCACGGGCTTGCCCATCTGCGGGTGGAGGATGGCGGCGGCGTGTTCCAGTTCGCCGCCCTCGCCGACGATGGCGGCCTTGCCGTAGCTCTCGGCCTTGCCGCCGGGAATCCCCAGCGCCGCCACGGCGCGCTTGGCCAGAAGCTCGCCGAGCTCCTCGCCGATATCCATGAGCGGTTTCAGGTCCTGAACGAAGCGGCCGGCGAAGGGATTCTTGATCACCGCGATGGCGACGGCCTTGCGCGTCGGCGGGTCGATACCCTTTCCCATCTCGCTGTCGGTTTCCTCGACGATGGTCAAGATCTTACGAATTTCCGCGCTCATCTCAATCCGTCCTTTCCGACGATCTCGGATGCCTTCAGCCCGCCCACGCGCGCATGGATTCGCGGTCCCGTCGCCATCGCCAGGATCACCACAATCTCGTCGCCATGCGGGGCGTCCGGCACGCCCACTTCCATGGCGTCGAAATGGCTGCGGACGTAAGAGGCGTTGACATGCGCCAACGGCACGTCGAGGCGCGCGCCGGGGCCGCCGACCTTCTTGGTGGAGACCACGATGGCCTTGGCCCCGCCAAGAACCTCGCGCATGCCATAACCGCCGGGCGCGTGCCAGAGCGCGCCATGCTCGATTTCGCCGCGCCCGCCGACGATGATGCCCTTGCCGTAGCCCTCGATCGCACCCGCCTCGCCGCCCAAGGCCGCCACCAGCCGGCGCGCCATGGCGAGGCCGAGCGGCTTCAACGCTTCCATCATCGGCAGGATGTCGGGCTCGTAGCGCCCGGCATAGGGATTGCGGATGACGGCGGCGATGGACCCGCGGCGCAGCGGCACGGTGGCGCGCGGGCCGCCCTCGTGGAAGATTTCCTCCACGACCGTCAGAAATTTGCGAACCTCAATCGAGATCATGCAGCTTCCATCATGGCGTTTCCGCGTCCGCTTGCCAAGGTAGACGCGTGGCATCGGAGCAGCCCGCGGCCCGATGCCCACTGCCCGCCTTGCCCCGATCCAGGAAACCGGACATTCTCAATCGCCCGGCTACAGTCGCGAGAGTCATCCCATGGCCGCTGAAACTCGAACGCCGCGCTTGGCTGTCCTGATCGACGCCGACAACACGTCGGCTCGCATCGCCCCCGGCCTGTTCGAGGAGATCGCCAAGATCGGCGAGGCCAGCGTGCGGCGGATCTACGGCGATTTTTCGGGAACCAGACTCAAGAGCTGGGCGGACGTCTTGTCGATGCACGCGATCATGCCGCACCAGAACTTCGCCTACACGACGGGAAAGAACGCGTCCGACATTGCCCTGGTCATCGACGCCATGGACCTCCTGCACAGCGGGCGATTCGATGGCTTCTGCCTGGTGTCCTCGGACAGCGACTTCACTCGCTTAGCGGCTCGAATTCGCGAGCAGGGTGTCGACGTTTACGGATTCGGCCAGCAGAAGACGCCGGAGAGTTTTCGTCAGGCCTGCCGGCGGTTCATCTACACGGAGAACCTTCTTCCCGAGGCGCAGAAGCTTGAGCAAGTCGAGCAACCGGATGCCAATCGAAGCCATGCTCTGCGACCGCCAGTCTCGGCCACGCCGCTGATCCGCAAGGCAATCGCCCAGCTGGACGACGAAGATGGCTGGGTGCACCTCGGTCAAGTCGGCAAACGTCTTGCCGCCCTCGCGCCCGACTTCGATTCACGCACCTACGGCCACGCCAGGCTGAGCGACCTCGTCAAGAAATCGGGGGATTTCGAGGTGCGACGGGGCGAGGGCAATAGCGTTTACATCCGCTCGAAAGTCATTGCTCGAAAACCCGCCGCGCCGAAAAAGCCTTCCGCCTGAACCCGCCGCCAGCGCCGATTTGGCCGATGGTTCGATTCTACGCCGCCGTTTCGCTCGCCATTGACGGCGGATTGGACCGTGCCCGAGGCTAGAGGTAGGACAACGAGTCAGTGGTCGCCGCCGTTCTCGCCAAGGATGCTATCCGACACCGCGCCGGCATCGCGCTCATCGTGCTTTCGGCGATCGCGTGGGGTTCCGGTGGGCTGTTTGTGCGACTGTTGCCCTTTGACATGTGGACCATTGTTTTTTGGCGTGGCGTATTCGGCACGGCCTTCATCGGCGCCTACGTGCTTTGGCGGTTCGGCGGCGGTGGAAGTGTCACTGTCATTCGTCGGATGGGCGGGGCCGGCGTCTTGATTACGCTCTGTTTGACGGCAACCATTACGCTCATGGTTCCGGCGTTTCAGAATACCGCTGTCGCCAACGTGATGACGATCTACGCGGCGCTCCCATTCTTCACCGCCGCGATCGCCTGGATATGGCTGCGCGAGCGGCCTTCGCCTTCGACGATGATGGCGAGCGCGCTCGTGCTTCTCGGGATAGGCGTCATGGTCGGACCGGCCACGGGTGGCCCGGGGCTCGGTGACTTGCTTGCCATGCTGGCGACCGCCGCGATGGCCTTGATGACCGTCGCCATCCGGCGCAGCCACGCCGTCGAGATGCTTCCGGTGGCGGTACTTTCCACGATTCTGAGCGCGGTCGTGGCGTTGCCATTGGCCGGCCACACGTTCGACCTTTCGGCGCGGGATTACCTTGTGGCAGCTGGATTTGGGTTGGCCCCCATGACGCTGGGACTGATGCTCTTCGTTATCGGATCCGCCATGATTCCGACAACCTTGACGGCTCTCATCAGCACGATGGAAGCCCCCGTCGGCGCGCTCTGGGCTTGGGTTGGCGTCGGTGAAGCGCCGGCGATGACGACCATTATTGGCGGATCGATCGTCATGACGGCGGTGATTGGTCGTCTACTGCTGGATCGTCGAGCCGATCCGCGACGAGCGTGACACCCTGCCGCGGGCGGCCTTCAAGACATTGCCCATGTCGGCACCCGTCCAAACTCCTTGAATCCGGCGCGGCCTGTCGCCAACCACCCGATGCCGGCCGCGTATCGCAAGCACGGCAGACTCGATCAGCGCTTTGGCAAGCATTGTCTCGGCGCGGGCGGCGCCGGCGTCGAGCGCCTCTTCGATCGCACCCTCCTCCAGTTTTCCGACTCCGACCGTCACGAGCAGATCGCCCAGATCGGAATCGGCGTCGAGTTCCCGCGCCGGCCGGCGTGCGATGGCGGGATGATCGAGGTTGACCGCATTGGCGATCAGCGTCGCCGCCACGTCCGCCTCGGCGCCGGTGCGCGCCAGGACCGTCACCGCGTCGGCGATGCCGAGGCTGAAGCTGCGCCCGCCGCGACCGCTGGTGGCGATGCCGCGTATGGGCATGTCATGGCCGACCGTGGCCGTGGCCTCTACCCGCGGACGCTCGATGTCGAACACGATGCCGGTCTCGAAATTCTCGCCCGGTTCGAGATGGATGGCGATATCGCCGCCGTCGTTTACATAGGCCCGCGCGAGGTCGCGCCCCGCGACCATCGCCGCCAGCACCTCGTCGGCGACGGCGCCGGCGACGGCGGCCATGGGAGTCACGAACGTTGCACGATGCGGCCAGACTGCTTCGATCATGCGCCGCGCCACCGGCCCCTCCGCTCGCGGCGACCGTGCGCCCGATACCGGTGTCTTCAACAGCGCAAGTTCGCCTACGAGCGCGCCCAAGATATCTTCGAAGCGATCCGTGGCTTGGGCGTAGCCCCTTGCGACTTCGCCGGTGTCGCCGAAGGCTTCGATGACAAGGTCGATGGGGCCATGATTGAGGTGCAGCCGGCCATCGTCCAGCAGGGCGCGTTGCGGCCCACTCATCCTTCGGCCTTGATGCGGTGCCGCTCCTCGCGCAGCACGTCTTCAAGCGGGCGCACCCGATCGACGTGCCCGCCGATGGCCGCGTAGTCGGCGAGCGGCAAGGTGAATTCGATCGGCCCGACGATCGCCGGCGTCGGCACGTAGCCGAATGACTTGTCCGGCATGTCGAGCACATCGACCATGTAGGTGATGCCGCCGCCGGGCCATACGAAGACCGGCGCGCCGCCCGAGGTGACCCGCGTCAACGCCCGGCGCACGGACCGCGTGAGCCGCACCGGATTCTCGGTGACGCCCGCGCGCAAGGAACCGCCGGCGCCGGCCATGAACAGCACCGAGGTCAAGGCCGGCTCGCAATTCTCGCCGATGCGCTCCACCACCTTCGCAACCGCCTCGGGCATCGCCGCCGGCACCGGACGTAAAGCGTCGTCCAGCACGTAATACGCCGAATCCTCGCCGGTGGTGCTGACCATGAGCAGGCGCAAGCCCGGCCTCGCCGCCTTGGGGTCGATCCTGTCGATGATCGTCAAAGGGTCCTCGATGTCGGTTCCGCCCCAGCCGGAGCCCGGCTCGGCAACCTGGAAATAGCGCCCCGGCGTCGAGCGCCGGCCGCGGATGCGAATGCCGGAAGGCTGCATGTCGAGGAAGCGGCCTGCCTGATGCTCGGTCAGCACGCCGGTGATGTGATCGTCGACGACGATGACTTCGTCGACGTGGCCATGCCACTGCCTGGCGAATATTCCTATGGTGGCCGAGCCGCAGCCGACCCGCATGCGCTCCTCGGTGACGCCGTCGATGACCGGCGGCCTTCCCGCCTGGACCGTGATCGCGGCCCCGCCGTCGATGGCGAGTTCGACCGCGCCCTTGCTGCAGAGTGCCAGCATGGTGTCGCAGGTGACGGTGCCTTCCTTCTTGCTCCCGCCGGTCAGGTGGCGCACGCCGCCGAGGCTCAGCATCTGCGAGCCGTATTCGGCGGTGGTGACGTGGCCGACGGGCTCGCCCCGCGCCCGCACCGCCGCCAGTTCAGGCCCGATGAAACGGTCGGTGTCGATCTTCAGCTTGACCCCGCAATAGCTGAAGATGCCCTCGGTCACGACCGTCACCATGTCGACGCCCTCGTGCCGGGCGGACACGATGAAGGGCGCGGGCTTGTAATCGGGATAGGTCGTGCCGGATCCTATTCCTGTTAGGAAAGCGTCGCCGACGATGCCGCCGTCCCATGCCGCCCCGGTCACGAACGGCACCACCGCGCCCTCGCGCTCGGCGACCCGCCTGGTCACGATCATCGGATCGAGGCGCGCGAGCGCGCCATCGACGTTGCCGTAACGGTCGCACGCCCCGGTTCGCCCAAGCCTGATCCGGCACAAGACCGGGCAGGCGTCGCACACGACGATGCCCTCGCCCTTCGACTTGGCGGCGTCGAGCGCCGCCTCGCTCGGCGTGTCGGTCGAGGTGACGGGGCCGGACGGATCAACCATGCCCCGCCTCCACCAGCGCCGCCCGAATTCGATCCGGCGTCGCCGGCGCCCTGCGGATGCGCACGCCCGTCGCGTGATGGATGGCGCCGAAAATCGCCGGCGCGGTCGCGATCAGCGCGGGTTCGCCGACACCCTTGGCGCCGTAAGGGCCGAGCGGCTCCGCGTCTTCGACGAGAACGATCTCAACCGCCGGCATGTCGCCCACCGTGGGGATCAGGTAGTCGTGCAGGTTCTCGCTTCGCCCCGGCACGTATTCCTCCATCAGCGCGAAGCCCAACCCTTGGGCGATGCCGCCGTGAATCTGGCCCTCGACCTGCGTCGGGTTGATGGCGCGGCCGACATCGTGCGCCGCCGTCACCTTCAACACCTTGACCAGGCCCAGCGCCACGTCGATCTCGATTTCGGCGATCTGCGCGGCGAAGCCGTAGGTCGAGTACGGCACGCCCTGCCCGTTCCCGTCCAAGGTCGTGGTCGGCGGATCGAACGAGCCGGTGCCGGCCAGCACGTCGCCGCCGCCCTTGTCGAGCGCCGACAGATCGACCTCGCGAACGGTCACGCCGTCTTCGACCCGCACCCGAGCGCCGTCGATGACAATGCGCGCGCCCTCGCCCGCGTTGGCGAGGCGCAATATCCGGCGCCGGAGGTCCAGGCCCGCCAGCCGCGCGGCGTTGCCCGACACGAAGGTCTGGCGCGAGGCCGAGGTCTTGCCGGCATCGAGCGTGCGGTCGGTGTCGCCCATGACGATGGCGAAAGCGTCGGCAGGCACGCCCAGGGCCTCGGCGCAGATCTGGACCATGATGGTGTTCGACCCCTGGCCGATATCGACGGCGCCATTGTAGAGCGTGAGCCTGCCCTTGGCGTCGAGGCCGACTTGCATCGATGACGGATTCGACATCGAGGTGTTGCCGATGCCGTACCACATGCAGGCGATTCCGGCCCCGCGCCTTGGGCCATTCGCGCGGTTATGCGCCTCGGCCTCGGTTCTGGCGCGGCGCCAATGCGGGCGTAAGCCGCGCAGGCAAGCCGGCAGGCCGGCGCTCGCGGTCAATCGCTGCCCGGTCGCGGTTTCATCCCCGACGGCAAGGGCGTTCATGAGACGAAATTCCAAGGGATCGAGATCGAGGCGCAAGGCTAGCTCGTCCATCATCGCCTCGTGCGCGATGGCGGCCTGCGGCACGCCGAAGCCGCGAAAAGCGCCCGATGGCGGGCCGTTGGTATAGATCGCCCGCGTGCGCGCCAGCACCGCCGGCACCTTGTAGGGGCCGCTCGCGTGCACCGGAACCCGGTTCGCCACCGTCGGCCCCCAGGAGGCGTAGGCCCCGGTATCGAAATCGCCGCCGAACTCCATCGCCGCCAACTTTCCGTCGCGGGTTGCGCCCACGCGCACATGGATCCGCGACGGATGGCGCTTGGTGGTGGCACGCATGGATTCGGGCCGCGTGTAGGTGCAAGCCACCGGCCGCCCGGTGAGCCAGGCGCCGAGCGCCACCAGCGGCTGGACCGACAAATCGAGCTTGCCCCCGAAACCGCCGCCGCACGCGGTCGGGATCACGCGCACGCGGCTCCGCTCGAAGCCCATGATCAAGGCGACCTCGTCGCGATCCATGACCGGTGTCTGCGTGCAGACCTCGATCTCGATGCGCTCGCCGACGCGCCGCGCGCAGCCGGCCTCGGGCTCGATATAGGCGTGCTCGACGAAGCCGGTTTCGAAACTACCCTCGGCCACGATGTCGGCCCGCTCCATGGCGGCGGCGGCGTCGCCCCGGCGCACCAGGCCGCGCACCAGCACGTTGTCGGGCTTGTCGGCGTGAAGCGCGGCTACGCCCGGCGCCGTCGCGGCGGCGATGTCGGCGAGCGCCGGCGTCTCGACCCACGCGATCGGCACATCCTCGTCCCCGATGGCGCCAAGCGCTTCCGCCGTGCCGATCAGCGCCAGCACCGCGTCGCCCCGATAGCGCGCCACGCCTTCCGCCAGCACCGGCTGGTCCTTGATGTCGGGATAGACGCCGAAGCGGTTGTTGGGCACGTCGCGGTGGGTGAGGATGCGCACCAGGCCCGGATGACGGCGCTGGAACCCCGCGAGATCGCCCAGAGTGAATCTGGCGCTGGCATGAGGCGAGCGCACCACCCGCAGCCACAGGCAGTCCGCCGGAGCGACGTCGGCGCCGAAACGCTCCGTGCCGTTCAGCTTCGGCACGCCGTCGACCTTCGCCAGGCGCGCGCCCACGGCCCCGGCGCCATTCGCCGCCGGTGCTTGCGTATTCATCACGGCTTCGACGATCTTCAGATAGCCGGTGCAGCGGCACAAGACCCCGCCCAGCGCATCCTTGACCTCGGCCTCGGTGGGCGTCGGGCGCCGGCTCAGAAGCTCGCTCGCCGCCATCAGCATGCCCGGCGTGCAGATTCCGCACTGCGCCGCGCCGTGGCGGTGGAATGAATTCTGGAGCGCCGATAGTTTCCCGTTCGCCGCCAGCCCTTCCACCGTGGTGACGCCGCGCCCGCGAACTTGACCGACGGCGACGAGGCAGGCGCACACCTGCGCCCCGTCCAGCAGCACCGTGCAGGCGCCGCAATCGCCGGCATTGCATCCGATCTTGGTGCCGGTCAATCCCAAATCGTCGCGCAGCACGTCGGCGAGCCGGCGGATGGGCGGCGCCGCGACCGAAACGGGCCGGCCATTCACCGTGAAGGCGATCGCGTCGGTTCGCGGTTTCATCGGCGGCACTCCCGGCCCGCGACTTCCACCGCGCGGCGCACCAGCGTCAAGGCGGCGTCGCGGCGATAGGCGGCGCCGGCGCGAATGTCGTCGATCGGGGCCAACACGGAAAGATGCTCCGCCCGCACGCGCGACGCCAGATCGTCGAGGGGCGCGCCGATGAGCGCGTGCTCGAAATCGGCCAGGCGCCGCGCCACGGCCGAGCAGGCGCCGACGGCGATCCGGGCCGCCGCCACGAGGCCGCGGTCGAACTCCAGCACCGCCGCGACCATGACGATCGATATGACGAGATACTTGCGGGCGCCGAGCTTGAGGAACACGGCGCGGCACTCGCGCCCGGGCTTCGGGACGATGAGCGCGGTGGCCAGCTCGTCGGCCGCGCGCGCGGTCTTGCGATTGCCGAGAACGAATTCGTCGATCTTCAATAGTCGCCGGCCGCGAGACGAAGAGAGTTCGACCGAAGCGTCGAGCGCCAGCAAGGCGGGGATGCCATCGGCGGCCGGCGAGGCGTTGCAGACGTTGCCTACGATCGTGCCGGTGTTCTGGATCTGGCGCCCGCCGACCTCGCGGCCCGCGGCCTTCAGGCCGTCGAACCAGCGCGGCAGTCCGGCGTCGATGATCCCCGACCACGTCGTCAAGGCACCGATGCGATAGTGGCCGCCCCGATCCTCGATCCCGCCAAGCTCGGAGAGGCCGGTGATATCGAGGACGTCCTCCGTGGCCGGCCGCTCGACGCGCGCCGGAAAATAATCGGTGCCGCCGGCCAGTACGGTGAGGCCGCCCGCGGACATCGCCCGAAGTGCCTCGTTCAAATCGGTGGGACGCAAGTAGGTGCCCATGATGGCGCGCATTAAGAGTCCCGGCGGCCGGTACTGTCAAGAAAACGGCCTATTGAAATTGTTCTGCTTCCTTCTTGACCCCATGTGGGGTCAGAGGCTATGAGACTATCCCGTTTCATGGAGAATCGCGATGGCCGACGTCAAGGTTCGAAATCTGCCGGACGATATCGCGGCGGCGCTTAAGGCGCGGGCTTCGGCTCGGGGAATTTCCCTCGAGGAGGAAGTGCGGCGAACGCTTGCGAACTCGGTCGCGGCACGACGCGATGCCTTTGTCCGGCGCGCCGCGGCATGCCGTCGAGCGAGCCACGGTAAGTCTCGCCGACGCGCCTCCGACAGCACGGAGATCATCCGCGAGGAACGCGATGCCTGGGGTTGAGACATCGTCGTCGGTACTCGACGCCTCGATTGCCGTCAAATGGGTGATCGAAGAGCCGGAAAGCGAGGCGGCGACCGCGTTGCTTCGGCGCCCAGTGGCATGGATCGCGCCACGCTTGCTGCTGGTCGAAGCGGCGTCGGCGCTCCGCCGCAAGGTCGCGAACGGTGACGTGCGCGCGAGCACCGCGACGGCTGGCTTGTCGGCCTTGCTCGCTGCGGTCGAGCAGGGGACGATCCGTCTCGTCGAGGACGAAAGGCTGGTCGCCGATGCCCTGTCGCTTGCCATCGAGTCCGGCCACAAGGTTCCCGACTGCATGTATCTGGCGCTTGCCGAACGCGAGGGCTGCGCCTTGACGACAGGAGACGCGCGTCTGGCGCAATTGGCGAGGAGTCGCGGCACGGCGGTGATTGGCATCGGCGCCGCCGGAGTATCGCCATGAAAGCGCGTATCAAGTGGGTCGAGGGGCGGACTTTCGTCGGCGAATCGGGCAGCGGTCATGCCGTGGTGCTGGGCACGGCGCATGGCCCGGAGGGCCGAAGCCCAGGCGCCAGCCCTATGGAGCTGGTGCTGATCGGACTCGGCGGATGCTCGGCCTTGGACGTGGTGCATATCCTGGAGAAGGGCCGCCAGCCGATCGAGGATTGCTCGGTCGAACTCGAGGCCGAGCGCGCCGAGGCCGAACCCAGGGTCTTCACGCGAATCCACATGCATTTCAAAGTCGCCGGCAAGGGCCTTGGGCGCGCCGCCGTCGAGCGCGCGATCCAACTCTCGGCCGAGAAGTATTGCTCGGCCTCCGCCATGATCGGCAAGACGGCGGCGATCACGCACGATTTCGAGGTGATCGACGGCGCCGACGCCAAGCCGGCGTGACCTCGCCCATCTTCACCATCGGCCACTCGACCCGCGCGCTCGAGGAATTCATCGGCCTTCTCGGCGAGGCGGGCGTCGAGTTGCTCGTGGACGTGCGCGCCTTCCCGCGCTCGCGCCGCCAGCCGCAATTCAACACCGATACGATGCCCGAAGCGCTCGGGCCGGCCGGCATCGGCTACGCGCATCTGCCGGCGCTGGGCGGAAGGCGCGGCAAGGCACCCGGCCCCTCCCCCAACACGGGATGGCGCGAGGAGGCCTTCCGCAATTATGCCGACCATGCGCTGATGCCCGAGTTCCGGGCCGGGTTCGAGGAACTCATGCGCCTCGCAGGCGAACGCCCTGCGGCCATCATGTGCGCCGAGGCCCTGTGGTGGCAGTGCCATCGCCGCATCGTCGCCGACTACCTGCTGGCGGCGGGCGCGGAGGTCCGGCACATCATGGGGCCGGGCAAGATCGAACCCGCCCGCATCACCCCCGGCGCCGTGGTTCAGGCGGACGGGACGGTGCTTTATCCCCCGGCGCAAGGTTCGCTGCTCTGAGGCCTCCGCCCAGCGGAGAAAAGCGAAATCCGAGCGATGCACCCCATGTCCAGCGGGCGAGCGACATGGGATATGTCGCAAATAGAATAGTTTTCGCCCAGCGGGAAATCCGCCCCGGCCAAGCGCCGGCGGCAGCCCCACCGGGCCATGATCCCCGATTCACGATGTCAAAGAACTAACGGCCGAGGCCGCTCGGGCGATATGGGATGCTCGGCCTAGATCGTCAATGGGGCGAGCTGTCGAAGCGCCAAGCCGATCAATCGGTCGTCAAAGAGCCTTCTCTTCCGCTCGGCGGCCGAAGACCCGCCCGGCCATGTCCCGAGGCCTGCCTTGACGTCCTCGACAGACGGCTCAACCCCTCCATGATGAACGAGCCAGTCAACGGTCGCCAGCAGTTCCATGCCGAGCGGAGACTGGAAGCCATCTATGATTCTCGTCGTCTCTTCCAGCGCCGGCCGGTAGACCCGCGCCTCTGGGGACGTGAGATATGCCGCCACCTTGTCCCGCTTGTCATCCTTGAACCAAATGACGTCGAGAGGTCCGGCGTCCGCCAGCCGCTTTTCGCAACCCAAATAGCTGCCGTCCAAGTCGTTCAGCAGATGCGTTAGATTCGGCGCGAATGGCCCGTACTTATCGGCCGTGAATCGGAGATCGAGAGGGTCATGGAGGTTCGAGGTCTTAATGATGCGTTCAAGGAAGTACGCGAGCTTCTGGATTTCCAGAAGGCTGCATTCGATCCCTAGGATCCAGTAACGGCGGACGAGTTCTGCGACGAGCGCGCGAGCCGGCGTCAACTTTTCGACACCCTTGCGCTTGGTGATATTTTGATACTCGCGAGTCGGCTCGTACACGATCACATCGAGATTGGGCATCGAGCCAAGGGCCGCCTCGATTTTCCGCCGCACGTCCTGCCAATCGAGCCCGCCGTTTCCACTGCCAAGCGGCGGGAGAGCGATCGAACGAATTTTCTTCTCCGCGATGACCCGTTTCAGGTCTTCCAATCCTTCCTCGATCCATTCCATCCTCGATGGTTGGCGCCAATGTTCCTTGGTCGGAAAGTTGATGATCCATTTTGGGCCAAGCAAAGCCTGCCGCTCGGTCACGAACACGCGCCCCACGCGCACGTCGCCCCGCTTGCACGCCGCCTGGTAGGACTTGAAATTGTCGGGGAACGCCTCCTTGAACATCAGGGCGACGCCTTTGCCCATGATTCCTACCGTGTTTACGGTATTCACCAAAGCCTGCGCGTTGGCGTCCAGGAGATTGCCTTGGGTGAAGGTGATCATCAAAAATACCAGTCTGGCTTGACGGCGATCTCGATTTCGAGGCCGCGCTCGGCGAACTGCGCTTTCAACCTCGCCGCGACCGAATCATCGTAGCATACCATGCCCAGAAGCGCATCGACCGGCAGATGCTTATGCACCAGCGCCTCGGCCTGGTAGCGCTCGACCTTGCCGGGATCGTCCGGGTCCCTCTTGAAGTCGTGCCGCTGCAGCCTTGGCCAGTCGATCTGTTCGAGCCTCGCCAAGTCCGAATAGAAATTCGCGGTGGTGAGTAAGGAATGCCGGTCCGTAAACAGGAAGGTCACATTCTTCTCTTGGAGCACGTGGAGCGAAGAGACGACTATGACGATCTCCTCCTTGCGGCGCTTCGGGATGCCGCGCCAGCCGGTTATGATGTTCAGTAGCATCGGCGAGAATGGCGTAAAGTAGAATGCCACGTAATCATTCAGCGTTCCACCGGGCGGGCATGGGACCGGACGATTTTTCCGCGCGTCGATCACTTCAGGGTTACCAATCGCGACAAATTGGGGATCGAGCGTTCCAGAGCTTGCACATTGCAGCCCATTGTCGAGAGCCCAAGGTACATTGTCCCGGTGGGTGATCCGGAAGATGAACGCCTTCGTTGGGTTCAAGTCCTTGGACATGGACTCCACGCGATCAAGATATCCTCTCCGCCTTCGCCAACTCCCCCATCCTTGCCTCGATCGCCGCCGCCGTCGGCAGGCTCGGCTGCGCGCCGCGCACCAGGCAGGCGAGGCCGCCGGCGACGCTCGCGCGGTGCAGCGCCTCCGGCAACGCGGCGCCGGCATCGATGGATGCCGCGAACACGCCGACGAAGGCGTCGCCCGCTCCCACCGTATCCACCGGCGTGATCGGCATCGCGCCCACCCGCCACGCCTCGCCGCCCTTGGCGAAGGCGACGGCGCCCTCGCCGCCCAGCGTCACGATCACCGTCATGCCGGTCGCTTTCGCGACCGCGCTCGCGGCCTCGACGGGCGCCGCCGCCGCGACGCCCAAACCGCCGGCGCAGATCATGATCTCGCCCTCGTTCGCCACCAGCCAATCGATGCCCCGGAACGCCTTCGCCGGAATCGCGGCCGCCGGCGCCAGGTTCAGAAGAACCCGCGCGCGCTTGAGCTTCGCCCGCTCGACCAGCCGCCAGTTCGCTTCCACGGGAACCTCCATCTGCAGAACGACGACGGTCTTCTCGTCCAGCCAATCGTCGTTCACCTGGGCATCGCGGACCGCCTGGTTGGCGCCGGACGCGACCGCGATCTGGTTGCGGCCTTGCCCGTCGACGCAGATGGCGGCAAGGCCGGTGGGCCGGGGCAGTCGGGCGACCCCGGCGATGTCGACCCGCGCCATTTGCATCTCGGCCAGCGCCAGGCCGACGAATCCGTCATCGCCGACGCAGCCCACCATGCGCACGACCGCCCCCGCTCGCGCCGCGGCCAGCGCCTGGTTCGCCCCCTTGCCTCCCGCGGCCAAGGTGTAACCGGGACCGAGTACGGTTTCGCCCGGCCGCGGCAGGGCCTCGACCATGACCGTCAGGTCGACGTTGATCGAGCCGAAGACCAGGATCATGGGGCGCGGCCCCGGGCGAGGCTCATCCGCCGAGGCCCGCTTCCGGCCGGCAAGGAAATCCTTGCGCCGCCATCATGCGCCGAGACGGCGATCGGCGCGCCATCGAGGCTGGCGCCGGTTTCATGCGCCGGCCAGCCGGGCACGGCCACGTCGCCGGAGCCGGCCGGCACGGTCAGCGAGATCGCCCGCTTCGCGATCCTCAGATGGGTGAACCGTCCCATGATGTCGGTGCGCAAGCATACCGTTCCATCTCTCACCAGGTCGAGCCAGCCGCCGCGGCGCATGACCACCACGCCGCCCATGGCGGAAAGAATCGGCCCGAGGCGGTCGTCGCCCGCCCGGTTCGTCACCTGCCAGCCGTCCCAGGGCGTCGCATCGGTGATCTCGGCCACGGCCAGCAGCGGCAGCAGCGCGCCCCAGCCATAGAAGGTATCGGTGTCGGACTGGTCGGTGGCCACGCCGGTGACCGCGTTGTAGTTCTCGGGGCAGCGCCGATGCCGCGTCCACTCGCCCATGAACAATCGATAGCCGTTGTCGGCCAACGCCGCGGCCTCGGCGTCGAATCCGGCGCGGCGCAAACCGTAATAGACGAGGAAGTTCAGCGGCGGCCACACCCGGCCGCGCCAATAGACGTTGTCGGCGAAGGCCGGATCGTCGCGCGTCACCGAGGGCAGCATCCAGGTGCCGCCGAATTTCCTGGGATCGCGCAGAGTCTCCACCATCGCCGCCGCCTGCTCGGCAGAAGCGGCGCCGGCCAGCAGCGGATAGAAGCTCGTCGGCGCCAGGCTGCGCACGAAGGCGCCGGACCACAGGCGATTGGCGAACACCCGGCGCTTTCCATCCCACAGTCGGTCGGCGATCCGCGCTTTCAGCGCCTGGGCGCGGGATTCGAGTCGCTTGGCAGTCTTCTCGTCCCCGGTCGCGCGGGCGAGCGCCGCCAACGTCTCGCCATCGAGCGCCAGCAGGCTGTTGAGGCCCACATCCTCGCAGTCGAGCGTCCAGCTCTTGGTGTTCAGCGTCGCCTCGTCGTGAACGGGCGAATTGTCCATGCTCGACTCGTCCTTGGCGGCAAGCTTGGTGCCGCGATAGAGCCCGCTACCCACCGGCGAGGTGCCGTACTCGACGAGACCATTGGCGTTGCCGTCGCGCTTGCGCCACCACCATTCGTGATTGGCGATGAGAGGGGCAAGCGCCAGGTCGAGCAGCTCGCGGGCGCCGGTGCGGGCGAAGATCTGCCACAGGATGAAGCCGCCGATGGGCGGTTGGCTCCGGTCCACCCAGGCGTCGCGCCCGGTGACGAGGCAGGGCAGATTGCCCTCCGCGGTCGCGTGGGCGACCACGGCGGCGAGGTTTTCGCGGGCGAGGCCGACATCGAAAAGCGACGCCATCAGAGCATGATAGAGAATGTCGTTCAACCAGACACCGAAGCCGCCGAACTTCTGCGTCACCCAGTTGCGGCTCAAGGATGTGTAGGGCCTGCGGTTGACCGCATCCCACACCGTGTTCCAGCCGATGACGTCGCGCACGGCATCGAGCACGCCCGCGTGCTCGCCCGTCTGCGCCGCCACCGGCAGCGTGGCCGGCGAGCGTTGCGGCGCCGTCGCCTTTCGCCCGCGCTCGATGCGAGCCTCGAACCGGAACGACGGCATTTCTTCCAGGTTATAGCGAAGCACGGCCACGGGACCCTTGGTGCCTCGGGAATCCAGGAAAAAGTAACCCTTGGTCTCGAACTCCCGCTGCAGATGTTCAAGGTCGGGATGGAACGTCGCCATAAGCGGCAGGCGTTCGCCCTCGACGACGATGCGTTGTGCCCCGGCCCCTGCCCGCATCGTGCCGGTCTCGGGATCATGGCGCCATTCCTCGCCTTCGAGGCGTAAGGCAAGCATGACCCAGAACCTGAGCCCCCATTCGCCGAGGCGCTTGGCTTCCCAATGGCCGATCAACGTGTTGGCGTCGGGTTTCTCATAAGTGAGGCGAAGCTCGGTCCCGGCATGGGCGAGGTCGAGCGCGACGTAGCTGCCGTCGATGTGGCGCGGGCCCAGCTTCAATCCCGGATGGCCGGCGGGGAACCGGGTGAAGGCGTTGGCGCTGCCGGCATAGACGCAGACATCGAGCGAGAGGCCGAGCGGCAGATAGCTCATCTGCGCCGGGTGCTCGCTGTCCCAGGTGTTCCACAGGCGGTCGTCGGGTATCGCCGGTTTCATCGCTTACTCGCGTCTTGGTGGATTGTGGCATCATGGTTCGAGACGGCCGCTGACGCGGCCTCCTCGCCATGAGGGTACCTCATCCCGAGGAGGCAGCGAAGCTGCCGTCTCGAAGGATGATGTCAATTCCCGAATCGTCTTCAGCCCCAGCCTTCGAGTATGGCGTCGGTCGCCGCCACCCGGACCAGCGGCGCCATGCGCGGAAAGACCGTCTCCAGCATCGCGCGGTGCGCCGGGAGCGATTGGCTGGTGACCGCGTCATTGGCGATGACGACGCGGTATCCCCGGTCCACGGCGGACAAGGCCGTCGCCAGCACGCACTGATCGGTTTCGGCGCCGGCGAGGATAAGCGTGTCGGCGCCGCGCCGCTCGATGCTGGCGGCCAGCGGTCCGCTCGCGAAGCTCGAGAACGTCGTCTTGTCGCAAAGTTCGCCCGGCGGCACGAGCGCGGCCAGCGCCGGCACGAGATCGAGCATGCCGGCATCGAGCCGGTCCAGCGTCACACTCGGCCAGCGGCGATAGAACGCGGCCCAGGCGCCGGGGGCATCCTCCGGCCGGGCCGGCGTCATGAACCGCGTGAACAGGACCCGGTCGGGGCGATGCCTGGCGAGGCGAAGGACGTTGGGAAGAATGTCATTCGCCGTCGGCACGAACCATGCCGTCTTCTCGGCGAACAGCCGCTGCATGTCGATGACGGCGAGGACGGCGTTCGGGCCTAGTCGGATATCGGATTCACGCATCCCAGCCTCGCCGGCGGAAGCGCCGCCGCCATTGTCGACGGAACAACCCTGTCGCCCCGGCGAAAGCCGGGGCCCATCTCCATGCGTCGCGATACGTCGCCATGGGCACCGGCTTTCGCCGGTGCGACAGCCATTGTGGATGGCGCGTTCATGCGACCGGCACCGTGTGTTCCGGCGACCAGACCAAGGTGACGGCGGCGCCGATCGCGTAAAGCCGCGCCGTGCGGTTCTGCGCGAACACCGTCAGCTCGCCGCCCGCCGCCGACGCCCGGTAGGTGGTGGCGTTGCCGGAATAGACGGCGCGCGTGATCGTCGCCCGAAGCCGGTTGCGCGGCGGGCCTTCGCCGGAATCCGCAGGCGCTACCTCTGCCGCTTCGATGCGGAATTTTTCCGGCCGCACGGCCAGCGTCGCCTGGCCTCCCGAGGCAAGCTTGTCGGCGGTCAGGATGCGCTCGCCATGCCAATCGATGGCGCCCAGACCATTCGGCCCGGCCGTGACCGGCCCGGTCAGCAGGTTGGCGTCGCCCAGGAAGTTGGCGGTGAAGGCGCTGTTGGGGCGTTCATAGACCTCGCTCGGCGTGCCAACCTGCACGACGCGGCCTTCGTTGAGGATGGCGACGCGGTCGGACAACGTCAGCGCCTCCTCCTGGTCGTGGGTGACGAAGATCGTCGTGATCCCGACCTCGCGCTGGATCTGCTTCAGCTCGACCTGCATCTCCTGGCGCAGCCGCTTGTCGAGCGCGCCCAGCGGTTCGTCGAGCAGAAGAACGCGCGGCCGGGTGATCAGCGAGCGGGCGAGCGCCACGCGCTGCTGCTGTCCGCCGGAGAGCTGGCGCGGCCGGCGTTCCTCGAGGCCCGAAAGGCGCACCAGCGCCAGCATCTCGGCCACGCGCGGCCCGGCGTCCTTGGCCGCGACGCCGCGCACCGACAATCCGAAGGCGATGTTGTCGAACACGCTCATATGCGGGAACAGCGCGTAATTCTGGAACACCATGCCGATGTCGCGCCGGTGCACCGGCACCGCGGACACGTCCTTGCCGTCGATCAGGATCTGGCCCTTGTCCGGCTCGATGAAGCCGGCGATCGTGCGCAATAGCGTCGTCTTGCCGCTGCCGCTCGGGCCCAAGAGGCCGAAGAATTCGCCTTCGCCGAAGGTGATCTGGACGTCCACCATGGCGCCGAGCTCGCCATAGTACTTGCTGGCGCCCCTGACCTCGACGACGCTCACCGCTCGCCCCCGAAGCGGTAGAACCGGGAGATCGCCAGCATCAACGCCATCGAGACGAGAATGATGATGGTCGAGATGGCGTTGATCTCCGGCGTGAAGCCTTTGCGGATCGAAGAATAGATTTCGACCGGGAGCGTCGAGACGCCGGGCGGAGCGAGAAAATACGAAATCACGAATTGGTCGAAGGAAACCGCGAAGGCGAAAAGCGCGGCCGCGACCACGCCTGGCGCCATCACCGGCACGCTGACGCGCCGAAAGGCCTGCCAGGGCGTCGCCCCCAGAGTCGCCGCCGCTTCCTCGAGACCCGTGCCGAAGCTTTTGAGCCTGGCGCCGACCACGACGATGACATAAGGGAGCGACAGGGCCACATGCCCGAGCAGCATGGCATGGAACCCGCGCCCGATGCCGATCCAGAAAAACATGACCAGCATCGATGTACCGATGATGAGCCAGGGAATGGTGATCGGCGGGAACAGCAGCAGCTGCAACAGGGTCCGGCCGCGAAAGCGGTAGCGGGCCATCGCCAGCGCCGCGGCGGTCCCCAGCGCCGTGGCGACGACGGTGTTGACGATGGCGAGAGCCACGGAATTGACGCCGGCATCGATCAGCCGCCAGTTGTCGGCCAGGGCCTCGAACCATACCGTGTCGAACTCGATCGGCAGCAGATAGAGGCTCGAGCGGTTGAAGGCCATGATCATCATCACGGCGATCGGCAGATAGAGGAAGAACAGCACGAGACCCAGATAGAGCCTCAGCGAAAGGGACAACAGGCCCGGCACTTTAGTACTCGCTTTCATGCGAGGCTGAATCGCGGGTGCCGCCCTCATGCTTCGACAGGCTCAGCATGAGGGCCTCATCCTGACCTTCCTCGTCCTGAGCTTGTCGAAGGACGTGGGATAGCGGCCCTATGTCAGTCATCTGTCATTCGATGCATGTCGCCCCTCACGCGGTCCGCAGGGTTCGGCGCAGGAACGGCGCCGCGAGGCCGAGGATCAGCAGCACGATCGCCAGCAGCGTGAAACTTAGCGCCGCCCCGAACGGCCAATTGAAGATGCGGGTGAACTGCTCCTCGATGACCGTCCCCAGCATGGCGCTGCCGGCGACACCGCCCAGGATGCGCGGCTCCATGAACGAGCCGATGACCGGCACGAAGATCAGAACCGTGCCGGCCAGCAGGCCAGGGAGGCTCAACGGCAGGACGATACGCCGGAACACGGTGCGGCCCGGCGCGCCCAGCACGCGCGCCGCCTCGATCAGGCTCTCGTCGATCGCCTGCAAGGAGACGTAGCAGGTGAGGATCATGTAGGGCAAATAGGCATGCACCAGCCCGACGACCACGGCCGGATAGGAAAACAAAATATCGAGCGACGGCATGCCCGGCACGACCCAGTGGATGGCGCGATCGACCAGGCCGTCGCCGCGCAGCGTCATGGTCCAGGAGAACGTGCGCACCAGCGCGTTGCTCCAGAACGGCAGCACGATCAGCAGGAACATGGCCTCGCGCCAGCGCCCCTTCACATGGCGCGCCAGCGCCAGCGCCGCCGGGTAACCGAGCAGAATGCAGGCGATGGTGACATCCATCCCCATGCGCAGCGAGCGCCAGGTGAGGTCGAGATAAAGGTCCTTGGTCAGGATCGAACGGTAATGCGCCAGCGTCGCCACCGGCTGGCGGCCGCCGAACGGCGCCTCGGTCAGGAAGCTGAAATAAAGCATCGCCGACAGCGGCAGGAATATGGTCAGCACCAGCCACAGATAGGCGGGCGCCGTCAGGCCCAACACCGCCACCCGGCGCCGCTGGTCCGCGTTCACCGCCGATCCCCCATGATGAAAGCGGGGCCCGGCGCTTGGCCGGGCCCCGATCTCTCGCCGAAACTATTGCGCGAAATACGCCTTCGTCTCGTCCCAAAGCTCCTGGTACTGGGCGCGCTGCTCATCCGACATCGGCGCCATCCATTGCAGCCTGGCGACAACGGCCGGGTCGCCGAGAACGGCGCGGTTCATGGCATCTTCCGGAAGTTGCGCGTTGGCCTTGCCGTTGGACGAGGCCGGCGCTCCCACGTCGGTATCCCAGCGCACGTAGAATTCCGGGCTCACCATGAAATCGATGAACTGGTGGGCGGCTTCGGCGTTGGGCGCGTCCTTGGCGATCGACAGGCCGTCGAACCAGCCGATGGCGCCTTCCTCCGGCACCACGAAATCCACCGGCAGGCTGAAGGCCTTCTTGCTGCGCGCCGCCGAGCCGCTCCAATAGGTGGCGACATCGAAATCCTTGGCGCCCATGAACTTGTTCCACTCGTCCTCGGACGACCAGAAGGTCTTGATCTGGCCTTTGAGCGCGTGGAGCTTCTGCCGGACCGCCTCGATATCGGCGGGATTGTTCATGTCCTGGCCGGTAGCGATGGCGGCGAGTTGCACCGATTCGACGGCGTCGTCGCGCCAGCCGATGCGCCCGACATAGGCCGGATCCCACAGCACCTGGATACTGGCCGGCGCGGCGGTAAGGGCCTCGGTGTTATAGGCGAAGGACGTGACGCCCCAGACCCAGGCGACGCCATAGAGCTTGCCGTCGATGTTGAAGCGCGTCGAATCGCGTAGCTCGGCCGAGAGATCGGCGAAATTCGCGATCTTGGTCGAATCGATCGGCTGGAGTACGCCTTCCGCGACCGCCTGTTCGGTGAAGGCGCTGTTGATCAGCACGACGTCATAGACGCCGGGGCTGGTCCGCAGCTTGGTCAGCATCTCCTGCTCGGAGTTGAAATTGTCGTGGATGACCTTGACCCCGCTCTTCTCCTCGAAGATCTGCACCGCCCAGGCCTCGTCGGTGCCGTAGCCTTGCCAATTGAGAATGTGGAGTTCCGTTGGCTTGCCGGGCTGGAGGTAGAAATACGCGCCGACCACGACAACCACCACCACCACAACGGCGATTAACTATTTCATTTTACTAGACATTTTGTGACTCCCTGACTTGGTGGCTCGGATTTTCCGTTAAGCCGCCCCTCGATGAACGCAGAATGGCAGCATTAATGTCCCCGGCGCGGCGCCCGGTCAAGGCATTGACGCCGTCATTCCCGAGCAAGTCCTTGACTTCTCGGCTCCAAGCCCTAATTTTCAATTCGTACCAGATCGGTCATGATTGTTGGGCGCGAAGCGCGGCCGACTGGCGCCGAACCGAGGAACCAAGGACATGATCCGCCTCAGCAGATTGGCCGATTACGGCGTGGCGTTGGCGGGGCGTATGGCGAACTCGCCCGAGCGCTACTTCAACGCCTTCGAACTGGCGGGGGCGGCGGGCCTGCCGGCGCCCACGGTCAGCAAGATCCTCGCCCAGTTGGCGCGCCGCGGCGTGCTCATCTCCCAGCGCGGGGCCAAGGGCGGCTATCGCCTGGCGCGCGGGCCTTCCGAGATCACGCTGGCCGAGATCATCGGCGCGCTCGACGGTCCGATCGCGCTGACGCTTTGTCTCGAACAGGGCGACGGGGCGTGCGACGTCGAACACCTGTGCCCGAGCCGGCACGGCTGGCATCGCATCAACGACGCCATTCGCAAGGCCTTCGAGGATGTGTCGCTGGCCGAGATGTGCGCGCCGCCGATGTTCATGGCGGCGCCGGCTGCAAGCGCCGAGGCGAGGGGCTAAGCCATGGCCGCGTCGCCCGACAGCAATCTCGCCGTTCACTCGACCATCGGTGAAAAATACAAGTACGGCTTCGTCACCGACATCGAGGCGGACACCGCGCCCAAGGGTCTCGGCGAGGACACCATCCGCTTCATCTCGGCCAAGAAAGACGAGCCTCGATGGCTGCTCGACTGGCGCCTGCGCGCCTATCGCGCCTGGCTCGGCATGGAGGAGCCCGACTGGGCGCGGGTCGGCTATCCGAAGATCGACTACCAGGACGCCTACTACTACTCCGCGCCCAAGAAGAAGTCGGCGCCGGGCAGCCTCGACGAGATCGACCCGGAAATCCTGAAGACCTACGAGAAGCTCGGCATCCCCTTGGGCGAGCAGCAGCGCCTGGCCGGCATCGCCGTCGACGCGGTGTTCGACAGCGTGTCCGTGGCCACGACCTTCCGCAAGACGCTCGAGGACGCCGGCGTCATCTTCTGCCCCATGTCGGACGCCGTGCGCGATCATCCGGAATTGGTCCAACGCTATCTCGGCACCGTCGTTCCCTACACCGACAATTTCTTCGCGACGTTGAATTCCGCCGTCTTTACCGATGGCTCCTTCGCCTACATCCCGCCGGGCGTGCGCTGCCCGATGGAGCTCTCGACCTATTTCCGCATCAACGCCGCGCAGACCGGCCAGTTCGAGCGCACGCTCATCATCGCCGACAAGGGCAGCTATGTGAGCTATCTCGAAGGCTGCACCGCGCCGATGCGCGACGAGAACCAGCTTCATGCCGCGGTCGTGGAGTTGGTCGCTCTCGACGACGCCGAGATCAAGTATTCGACGGTGCAGAACTGGTATCCGGGCGACGAGAACGGGCGCGGCGGCATCTACAATTTCGTGACCAAGCGCGGCGCCTGCCGCGGGCGCAATTCGACCATCTCCTGGACCCAGGTCGAGACCGGATCGGCCATCACTTGGAAGTATCCGAGCTGTATTCTCCAGGGCGAAAACTCGGTCGGAAAGTTCTTTTCGATCGCCATCGTCAACAACCGCCAGCAGGCCGACACCGGCACCAAGATGATCCATATCGGCAAGAACACGCGCAGCACGATCGTCTCCAAGGGCATCTCCGCCGGGCGCGCGCAGAACACCTATCGCGGCCTGGTGCGCGTCCAACCCGGCGCGTCTGGTGCCCGCAACCACACGCAATGCGATTCGCTGCTCATCGGCGATCGCTGCGGCGCCCATACGGTCCCCTACATCGAATCGCGCAACCGCACCGCGCGCATCGAGCACGAGGCCACGACCTCGAAGATCGGCGAGGACCAGCTGTTCTATTGCCGCCAGCGCGGCCTGTCGGTCGAGGATTCGGTGTCGCTCATCGTCAACGGCTTTTGCCGCGAAGTGCTGCAGCAACTGCCCATGGAGTTCGCGGTCGAGGCCCAGAAGCTCGTCGGCATCTCTCTCGAAGGCAGCGTGGGATAAAGTGGCGAATCATCGACCCATGATGCCGGCACCCTCACCCGCCTCGGCCTCGCGATGCTCGGCCTTGGCACCCTCTCCCGCGGGGCGGGAGAGGGAGGGTCCCGCGCGTCAGCGCGGGAGGGTGAGGGTACTGTTCCGTTACGGGCGGACGAATTAGGAATTTTGCATGCTCCAGATCAAGAACCTGCACGCCAGCGTCGGCGGCAAAGCCATCCTCAACGGCCTCGATCTCACCCTGCCGAAGGGCGAGGTTCACGCCATCATGGGACCCAACGGTTCGGGCAAGAGCACGCTCGCCTTTCTGCTGGCCGGGCGCGAAGGCTACGAGGTTACCGCCGGCGGCGTCACTTACGAGGGCCGCGACCTCCTCGCCATGGCGCCGGAGGAGCGGGCGCGCGAAGGCTTGTTCCTCGCCTTCCAGTACCCGATCGAAATTCCCGGCGTGCCGACCGCGAGCTTCCTCAAGACCGCCGTCAACGCCGTGCGGAAAGCTCGCGGCCTGCCGCAATACGACGCCGTCGAGTTCCTGAAAATCCTGAAGGCGAAACGCGACTTTCTCGGCATCGGCGACGACATGCTGCGCCGCGCCCTCAATGTCGGCTTCTCCGGCGGCGAGAAGAAGCGCGCCGAGGTCTTGCAGATGCTGCTCTTGGAGCCGCGGCTGGCGGTACTGGACGAGACCGATTCCGGCCTCGACATCGACGCGCTGCGGATCGTCGCGGAAGGAATCAACGCCCTGCGCTCGCCCGACCGCGCCATTCTGCTCATCACCCATTACCAGCGCCTGCTCGACTATGTGGTGCCGGACCGGGTGCATGTTCTGACCGGCGGGCGCATCGAGCGTTCCGGCGGCAAGGAACTGGCCCAGGAACTCGAGCGCCAAGGCTACGTCGGGACCGCCGCATGACCGCGACCGCCGCGATTCGTCACAAGCCCTTCCCCTATGTCGAGCGCTTCGCCGCGTTGGCGGCGAGCCTGCCGGGCGCCGGGCATCCGAATGTCGTGGCGCTTCGCCAAGCGGCGGCCGAACAGGCGCGCCGCGCCGGCCTGCCCACGCAGCGGGTCGAGCCCTGGAAATACACCAGCCTCAATCGCCTGCTCGAAACGGACTTCGAACCGGCGTCGTCCGCCGCGAGACCCGCCGCCAACGACGCGGCGGGCTGGACTGTTCCGGGATCGTACCGGCTCGTCTTCGTGAATGGCAGGCTCGCGGGCGGGCGATCGGCGGCCGGCCTGCCGGACGGCGTCACGCTGACGACCTTGGCCGATGCGCTGGCGCGGGGTGACGATGACTGGGCGACGGGCGCCGCTTCGTCCGGCCATCCCTTCGTCGCGCTCAACACCGCGTTTCTGACCGACGGCCTCGTGCTGCGGGTCGCGCGCGGGGTCAAGGTGGCCCAGCCGATCCACCTGTTGTTCCTGGGCAGCGGCGAGGCCGGCGCCTCCGCTATCCATACGCGCCTGGTCATTCGCCTCGAGCCCGGCGCCGGCATCGACGTGATCGAACGGCATGCCGCGTCGGGCGCGGGAGTCTACTGGTCGAACCCGGTCTGCGACATCCGCTTGAGCGAAGGCGCCCGCCTCGGCCACGCCAAGTTCATCGACGAAGGCGCCGAGGCGATGCACATCGCGGTCACCGGTGTCGAGGTCGCCGCCGATGCCGCCTATGACAGTTTCGTGCTGACGACGGGCGGCGCGCTCGCCCGCAACGAGATCAGGGTGACACTCGATGGCGAACGGGCCGGCTGCCGTTTGGACGGCCTCTATCTCGGCCGGGACCGCCAGCACATCGACAACACGACCGAGACTATCCACGCCCAACCCATGACCACCTCCACCGAGACCTACAAGGGCGTACTCGAAGGCAAGGCCCGCGCCGTCTTCCAGGGCCGCATCGTGGTACGCCCGGACGCGCAAAAATCCGATGGGCGGCAGCTCAACAAGACCCTGCTGCTGTCGGATCGGGCCGAGATCGACACCAAGCCCGAGCTCGAAATCCACGCCGACGACGTGAAATGCAGCCACGGCGCGGCGATCGGCGAGATCGACGCCGACGCCCTTTTCTACCTGCGCGCGCGCGGTATCGGGGCGGAAGAGGGCACGCGCATGCTCGTCGAAGCCTTCGCCGCCGAACTCATCGACGGGATCGCCGACAAGTCCGTGGCATCGCTGGCGCGCGGGCGCCTCGCTGCCTGGCTCGCGGGAAGCGCGCCCGGGGGCACGGCATGACCTCGCAACCGCGCCGCTCGCCCCTGCCCTCCGATAATTTCGCGCCCTACGATGTCGAGCGCGTGCGCGCCGATTTCCCGATCCTCGGCCGTAAGGTCCACGGTCATCCGCTGGTCTTTCTCGACACCGCGGCCAGCGCGCAGAAGCCCAATGCGGTGCTGGACGCCATGGACCGGTTCTGCCGCGAGGACTACGCCAACGTCCATCGCGGCGTCTATTACCTGAGCGAGCGGGCGACCCACGCCTATGAGGCGGCGCGCGAAACCGTGCGGGGGTTCGTCAATGCCCGCGAGGCGGCCGAGATCGTCTTCACCCGCAATACCACCGAAGCCATCAACCTCGTCGCCGCGAGTCATGGCGCAAACTTCCGTCCCGGCGACGAAATTATTCTGTCGGCGATCGAGCATCACTCGAACATCGTGCCGTGGCAGATGCTGCGCGAGCGCGCCGGGATTGTGTTGCGCGTGGCGCCGGTGGACGATAGCGGCGAGCTCATTCTCGACGCCTTCGCCGATCTCCTTGGACCGCGCACGAAGCTCGTCGCCATCACTCACATCTCCAACGCCATCGGCACGGTCATGCCGGTGGCCGAGATCGTGCGCCTCGCCCATGCGGCCGGCGCCCGTGTCCTCATCGACGGATCGCAAGCCGCGCCGCACCAGGCGATCGACGTCCAGGCGCTCGACTGCGACTTCTATGCCTTCACCGGCCACAAGCTCTATGGGCCTACCGGCATCGGCGTCCTCTATGGCAAGGCCGAGCTGCTGGCGGCGATGCCGCCCTATCAGAGCGGCGGCGAGATGATCCGCTCCGTGAGCTTCGAGAAGACCGAATACGCGGCGCCCCCTGCCCGCTTCGAGGCCGGCACGCCCAACATCGTCGGCGCGATCGGTCTGGCCGCCGCGATCGATTATGTGGCCACGATCGGGTTCGACAGCATCGCCGCGCACGAGCAGGCACTGCTGCGCCATGGCACGGCGTTGTTGTCCGAGGTGAAGGGTTTGCGCCTCGTCGGCACGGCCAGGCACAAGGCCGCGATCCTCTCCTTCGTCATCGACGGCGTTCATCCCCATGACGTGGCGACGATTCTCGATCGTTCCGGCATTGCCGTGCGCGCCGGCCATCACTGCGCGCAGCCGGCCATGGAGCGTTTCGGCGTCTCCGGCACGAGCCGTGCATCCTGCGGGCTCTATACGCGTTTGGACGAACTCGACGCCTTGGCGCAAGGCCTGGCGCGGGTCAGGGAGATCTTCGGCTGATGTCGGACCTCTCGGACCTCTATCAGGAACTCATCCTCGACCACAGCCGGTCCCCGCGCAATCTGCGGCGGCCGTCCAATCCCACGGCATCGGCCAAGGGCGACAATCCGCTGTGCGGCGACAAGATCACCGTGTTCCTGACCCTCGAGGGCGGGCGCGTCGCCGACGCCGCCTTCGAGGGCCGCGGCTGCGCCATCTCCATGGCATCGGCCTCGCTGATGACGGATGCGGTCAAGGGCAAGACGGTCGAGGAAGCAGAGGCGCTCTTCCAAAAGTTCCAGGCCATGGTCACGGGCAAGAGCGGCGCCGGGAATCATGACGGCGGGGAGATCGACCGCTTAAGCGCGCTCTCCGGCGTCCAGGCCTATCCGATGCGGGTGAAATGCGCCACGCTGTGCTGGCATACGATGTCCTCGGCGCTGGCTCACCCGGGTGCCACCGTCTCGACGGAAAAGTTGGAGGCTTGAGACGAGGCCATGGACGATCACGCTCAAACCGCCCCTTCCGCGCTGCCTGCGGCCAAGAGCCCGCAAGGCGCCGTGCCCGACGCCGTCGTCAGCGCGCTACGCACCGTGTTCGATCCCGAGATCCCGGTCAGCATCTACGATCTGGGTCTCGTCTATCGCTGCGATGTCGATCCGGCCACCGGCCACGTCGCCATCGACATGACGCTGACCGCGCCGGGGTGCCCCGTCGCCGGCACCATGCCCGGCCTGGTGCGCGACGCGGTCATGAAGGTCGATGGCATCAACAACGTGGAAGTGGAACTCGTCTGGGATCCGCCGTGGAACCAGTCGATGATGAGCGAGGCGGCCCGGCTTGAACTCGGCATGTATTGAGATAGGGTGGATATTGTGACCGACGTGACACTCGAAACAAAGACCCGGCCCGCGCGGCCCCGGCCCTCGGTCATCACGCTGACCGATGCCGCCGCCGAACGGGTGAAGGCGATCATCGCGCGGGCGCGGGGCGACGAGCCGCCGGTGGCTCTGCGCGTCGGCATCAAGACCAAGGGCTGCTCCGGCCTCTCCTATTCGATCGAGTACGCGGCGGCCAAGACGCCGGGCGACGAGGTGGTCGAGGCCAAGGGGGTCACCGTCTTCATCGACCCCAAGGCCACCATGTTCATCCTCGGCAGCGAGATGGACTATGCCGAAGACAAGCTTCGTTCGGGCTTCGTCTTCCGCAACCCGAACGAAAAAGGCCGCTGCGGCTGCGGCGAATCGTTCCGGGTGTGAGCGTTAGAACCCAGCTCCGTCATTCCGGCGAACGAGGATGTGAAAAAATTGCATCGGCTTGGTTGCGTCCTTCGAGACGCGCCCCTTCGGGGCGCTCCTCAGGATGAGGTTAAGCCTTTATGGCACAAAGAAAAAAACCTCATGCTGAGGAGGCCGCGCAGCGGCCGTCTCGAAGCATGAATTCGATCGGACTCCGACGCCATTAAATCCGGCGAATCCTTCCGGGTCCGATCGGGTCTTTCTATTGATCTAGGTCAAGCCTCCTCATTGCCCGGCCGGGCAAAATCTCGGTCGTGCCGACTGGCTCACCGGGAGTATTCGCATGAAAATGGGCACTCGCTTGACCATCGCCGCCGCGCTTATCGGGGCGATAGCCGCGGCCACGCCGGCCCCGGCGGCGGAAGATATCGGCGCCGGCGAGCGGATATTCCGCAAGTGCCAGGCCTGTCACAGCCTCGAGGCCGGCGTCGACAAGGTTGGGCCGAGCCTTGCCGGTATCATCGGCCGCGCGGCGGCCACGTCGCCCGAGTTCCTCTATTCGAGCGCCATGAAGCGGTCGGGGCTTACCTGGGACGACCGGACCCTCGATACGTTCCTCGCCGGCCCATCCGGCCTCGTGCCCGGCACGAAGATGATTTTCACAGGCGTCAAGAAACCCGAGGACCGCGCCAATCTGATCGCCTACCTGAAGTCGCTCGCTATCGCCGCCGCGCCGGCCGCGGCGGTCCCGGCGGCGGCGCCCGCGGCGCGCGATCCTTCCATACCGGCCGATTACGTGGCCGACGTGAAGTACACATTGCGCACCGGCATCGCCGAGGGCCGCATGGTGTATATCGGCTTCGGCGGCGCCATCGACGGAATCGTCAATCCCGATCTCGGCGCGGCCGAGGGCGACGTGGTGCAGATCACGCTGATCAACGGCGAGGGGGCCGAGCACGACATCGTGCTAACCGAGCAGGGCGCCGCCTCGCAGCATGTCGTCGCCAAGGGCGCCGCCACGACCATCGCGTTTCGCGCCAAGGCGCCCGGCACGACCAGCTACTACTGTTCGCTGGCGGGCCACCGCCAGGCCGGCATGGAGGGCCGTTTCGTGGTCAAGGCGCGGGCGCCGGAGGCGGCGGCGCCGGTGGCGCCCGACATCGTCATGGACCCGGCTTCCGTGCCGCCGCCGGTGGGCGATCGCCCGGCCCAGCATGTCCGCGTCGAGCTGGACGCCGTGGAGCTGGACGGCCAGTTGGCCGACGGCGCCACCTTCCAGTATTGGACCTTCAACGGCACCGTGCCCGGCCCGTTCCTGCGGGTGCGCGTCGGCGACACGGTGGAAGTGGTCATGAAGAACGATGCGGATTCCGCCATGATCCATTCGGTGGACTTCCACGCCGCGACCGGCCCCGGCGGCGGCGCGGCGTTCCTGCAGGTCGATCCGGGCGGCGAGAAGCAGCTCGACTTCAAGGCCTTGGTGCCGGGGATCTACGTCTATCACTGCGCCACGCCGATGGTGGCGCACCACATCGCCAACGGCATGTACGGGCTCATCCTGGTCGAGCCGGAGGGCGGCCTGCCGCCGGTCGACCGCGAGTTCTACGTCATGCAAGGCGAGATCTATACCGAGGCGCCGTTCGGCCAGCCGGGCAGCCAGGAGTTCAGCGTCGACAAGCTGCTCGCCGAGGCGCCCGAGTACTTTGTGTTCAACGGCGCCGTGGGCGCACTCACGACCGAGCATGCGCTCAAGGCCCGGGTGGGCGAGACCGTGCGCCTCTACGTCGGCGTCGGCGGTCCCAATTTCACCTCCTCGTTCCATGTCATCGGCGAGATTTTCGATCGCGTTTACCAGTCGGGCGACCTGTTGAGCCCGCCGGCACGAGGAATTCAAACCGTTTCCGTGCCGCCCGGCGGCGCGGTGGTGACGGAGTTCAAGCTCGAAGTGCCGGGCCGCTACCTGCTCGTCGATCACGCGCTGAGCCGGCTCGAGCGCGGGTTGCTGGGCTTCCTCATCGTCGAGGGCGAAGCCAACGAGGACATCTACAAGCCCTACGGGGAGGGCTCGGCCACGGCCCATTAGAAGGATGCAATGCTAGACATCCTTCACCAGCTTGCCCGCGACCATCGGAACATGGAACGGCTGCTCGTCCTCATCGAGCGGCAGATGGATGCGCACCGTGGCGGCGCCGCGCTCGACATCGATCTTCCGCGGAACATCCTCGATTACATCCTGAATTACCCCGACCGCGTCCACCATCCCAAGGAGGATCTGATCTTCGAACGCTTGCGCCGGATCGATCCCGAGGGGGCGGCGGTCGTCGCCGACGTCCTCGGCGAACATCCGGCGCTGCGCCAGGCGACCGAATGCTTCGCCAGCACGCTCCGCAACGTGGCCCACGACGCCGAAATCCCGCGCGATTGGTTCGAAGCCATCGCCCGCAACTACATCGGCAAGACCCGCGCCCACATGCATCAGGAAGAAAAAGTCTTCTTTCCCCGCGCGCTGGCTCGGCTCAAGTACGATGACTGGCGCGCCATCGACGCCGCCGGCGCCGCCCCCGCCGACCCGCTGTTCGGGCCAACGGTCGAAAAGAAGTACCTTGCCCTGCACGAACGCATCCTGCAGCTCGGCGAGTGACGCCGAAAAAGGAGTCGGGAGTCGTTTATTCAGGCCAGATCGAACAGCAGGAACTCCGCCGGCTTGACGGCCTCGATCTCGACCGCGGGCTCGTCCGAGAACGCGGCGCCGTCGCCGGCCGCGAGGGCTCGGCCGTTCGCGATCGCCGCGCCCGACGCGATCTGCAACCATGCGTGGCGGCCGAGCCGGAGTACGTGACGAACCTTCTGGCCGGGCCCGAGGAGCGAGGCGTAAATGTCCGCATCCTGATGAATGTCGACCGCGCCGTCGCGCCCGCCGGGTGCCGCCACCAGCCGCAGCCGCCCCCGCCTTTCGGCCGCCGGATATTCGCGCTGCTCGTAACCCGGTTTCAGCCCGGCACGCTCGGGCACGATCCAGATCTGCATCAAATGCGTCTCGTCCGTGGCCGAAGGGTTGAACTCGCTGTGAACGACCCCGGTGCCGGCGGTCATGCGCTGGACCTCGCCAGGCCGGATGATGGCGCCGCTGCCGAGACTGTCCTTATGTTCGAGCGCCCCTTCGAGTATGTAGGTGACGATCTCCATGTCGCGGTGACCGTGCGGCTCGAATCCTCTGCCGGGCGCGACGCGGTCCTCGTTGATGACGCGGAGCGAGCGGAACCCCATATGCGCCGGATCGTAGTAATTGCCGAACGAGAAGCTGTGGCGGGCGGAGAGCCAACCGAACTCGGCTTTGCCGCGTTCATCGGCTCGACGAAGGACGATCATGGTCAACCTCGACCTTGTTGATTTTCCCGATCATGCCCCAGACCTTTCGTCTTGCCACCTACAATCTCGAGAACCTGGGCGATTCGCCCGCCTTGACCGAGCGCGTGGCGGCGCTAAGGCCCCGCCTTGTCGCCCTCGAAGCCGACGTACTCTGCCTGCAGGAGGTGAACGCCGGGCGGCGGCGGCCTCGCTCTCGCCGCGAACTCACGGCCCTCGACGCGCTGGTGGCGGATACGCCCTATGCCGGATTCCACCGCGCCTGGACCCGCGACGCGCGCGGCAAGGGGGCGCTCGACATCCACAATCTCGTGGTCTTGAGCCGGTTTCCGATCGTCGCCAGCCAGCAGGTTCGCCATGGTCTCGTGGCCCCGCCCTTCTATCGCCCGGCGACGGCCGAGCCGCCCGCCAGGACCTCGTCCGCCATCGGCTGGGACCGCCCGCTTCTTCATGTCGGCATCGATGTCGGGGAGAAGCGGACGCTCCACGTCCTGAACCTCCACCTGCGCGCGCCGCTCGCCGCCTTCGTTTCCGGTCAAAAGGATACGCCGCTGTCCTGGCGCAGTGTCGGCGGTTGGGCCGAAGGATTCTTCCTCGCCGGCATCAAGCGGACCGGGCAGGCGCTGGAGGCGCGCCTCTTGGTGGACCGGCTCTTGGAGGAAGACCCGGATGCCCTCATCGTGGTGTGCGGCGATTTCAATGCCGACCGGTGGGAGATGCCGTTGCGGATTCTCTTGGGCGAGCCCGGCGACACCGGCAATGCCGGGCTTGACCGCCACGCGCTCGCCGCGCTCGAGGACCGGCTGGCGCCGGAGCGCCGGTACTCCCTCATCCATGCCGGCCGGCGCCTGATGCTCGACCACATTCTGGCCTCGCGGGCGTTGGCCCGGCGTTGCCGCTCGGTCGAGGTCGTTAATGACGGACTCCCGGACGAAGCCGTACCGCCGGAGCCCGCGCGCCGCTACGCCGGCTCGTACCACGCGCCGGTGACGGCGGCGTTCGAAATGGTAGACCCGGCTACCCGAACTCGGACTCCGGCGGCAGGTGCTTCTTGAACTCGACGCTGGCCTTCAAGAGTCTCTTGAACGCCATCGTCTTGATGTCCTTGAGGTCTCGAACAAGGACGTATCTTGTCTGCCGGCCATCGCCCTCCAGTATGTTGCCTTCGTCGGGAAGATGGCGGCCATGCTCGAAATAGATTTTCACATGATCCTTGTAGGGGAAGATGCCGCAGGCATATCCGGCCTCCGGATGGCGATAGCCGATGGCGCGCCATCCCGGATAGCCGAGTTCGCTGGCTTCCGGGATGGCGGCCTTGATGATGGCTCGCAACCTGTTGGCGACGGCGATGAGTCGGGGCGGGCCGCCGGCAAGGATCTCTTCCGGCTTGGGTCGAGGTGATTTTTGCCGAGCCATGCGGGGTGCCGGAGTCCAAGGCTTGCACCCGGCTCGCCGGGCGGATAGAGCAGAACCGTAGATGACAACCACTCCCTTTCCAAGCCCGAGCGCGAGGCCGCTTCTGAAGCTGCGCCGCGTCGGCATCGACAGCTATCGCGAGAACGTCGCCTTCCTGGCGCGCACGTGCATCCGCCATCGGCCCGAGGAATTCCAGGCCCTTGGCAAGGTCGAGATCGCCCATGACGGCCGCCTGATTCTCGCCGTCCTCAACATCGTCGACGATGCCCGCATTCTCGCCGACGACGAGCTGGGGCTTGCCGAGCAGGCCTTCGCGCAACTGGGATTGCCCGAGGGCAGCCCGGTCGGCATCGCCCAGGCGGCGCGCCCGGCAAGTCTCGAAGCGGTGCGCGGCAAGATTCTGGGCCGCGGCTTCGAACCATCGGAGATCGAGGCCATCGTGCGCGACATCGCCGGCCACCGCTATTCGAAGATGGAGATCGCGGCCTTCCTCATCGCTTCGGCCCGCTTCCTGACGACCGAGGAAGTCCTCGGCCTCACGCGCGCTATGGCGGCGGTGGGCACGCGGCTTGAGTGGGCCGAGCCGGTCATCGCCGACAAGCACAGCATCGGCGGCATACCGGGCGACCGTTCCTCGATGGTGGTGGTGCCGATCGTGGCGGCGCATGGCCTGCCGATCCCGAAGACGTCGTCGCGCGCGATTACCTCGCCCGCCGGCACCGCCGACACCATGGAGGTTCTGGCGCGCGTCGATCTCGGCGTCGCCGAAATGCGCGCCGTGGTCGAACGCGAGCGCGGCTGTCTCGTCTGGGGCGGCCATGTCAACCTGTCGCCGGCCGACGACGTGCTGATTTCGGTCGAGCGGCCGTTGGGCATCGACACCCGCGAGCAGATGGTGGCCTCGATCCTGTCGAAGAAACTGGCGGCGGGCTCGACCCACCTGTTGATCGATATCCCGCTCGGGCCGACCGCCAAGGTGCGCAACCGGAACGAGGCGATCGCGCTCAGGAAGCTCTTCGAATACATCGGCGATCAGGTCGGGCTCGCCATCGATGTCGCCGTCACCGATGGCACGCAGCCGATCGGGCGCGGCATCGGCCCGGTGCTGGAGGCGCGCGACGTGATGGCGGTGCTTCGCGGCGATGCCAATGCCCCCGACGCGCTGCGTAGGAAGGCGCTCCTGCTCGCGGGCCGGATCATCGAGTTCGATCCGGCGCTCCGCGGCGGCCGCGGCGCCGCGCGCGCCCAGGAACTGCTGGAGACCGGCCAGGCGCTGGCCGCGATGGAGCGCATCATCGACGCGCAAGGGCGCGCCGCGGGTAATCATCGCCTGGGCGACCTTACCTACGAGGCCTCCGCCCCCGCCGACGGCATTGTCGAGGCGATGGACTGCTACCGCCTGGCCCGGATCGCGCGCCTGGCCGGCGCGCCGATGGACAAGGGCGCCGGCATCGATCTCTTTTGCAAGCTCGGCGACCGGGTGCGGGCCGGGCAGCCGCTCTATCGCATCCATGCCTGCGTCCCGGCCGATTTCCGGTTCGCGACCGACCTCGCCGGCGAAGACTCCGGCTACAGGATAACCGCCGCATGACCCGGCGTTCCCGCCTGCCCGATGCGATCTACGGGTTCCCCGAGTCCGAGAGCCAGTCGCGCCGGCTCGCCCTCGAGCTTGGCGTTCCCCACCGCGCCATCGGCGTCCATCGGTTCCCCGACGGCGAAACGCGGATCACGGTCGCGCCGCCGGCCGAGAACGCGATCGTCTACCGTTCGCTCGACCGGCCGAACGAGAAACTCGTCGAGCTGTTGCTGGCGGCATCGGCGCTGCGCGACCAGGGCGCGCGCCGGCTCACGCTGCTTGCCCCTTACATGGCCTATATGCGCCAGGACGCGGCGTTCCAGGACGGCGAGGCGGTCAGCCAGCGCGCCATCGGCGCCTGGCTCGGCCGCGCCTTCGATCGCGTCGTCACCGTGAACCCGCATCTTCATCGCACGCCCAGCATCGCCGAAATCTTCCCCGGCGCCGAGGCGATCGCCGCCGATGCCGCGCCGGCGCTGGCCGCCCATATCGCGGCGCTGGGCCTTGCCGACGCCGTGCTGGTCGGCCCGGACGAGGAATCCGCGGCCCTCGTCCACGCCGTTGGCGCGTTGGCGAAGCGCCCGTTGCTCATCGGCCGTAAGGTGCGCCAGGGCGATCGCGGCGTCGACATCGAGATCGACGGCATCGCGCGGATCGTCAACGCGCCGGTCGTCATCGTCGACGACATCGTATCGAGCGGCGCCACCTTCATGACGTGCGCCAGGCTCCTGAAAAGGGCCGGCGCCGCGCGTATCCTCGGCCTCGTCGTTCATGCCCTCTATTCGCCGGAATCGGCGCAAGGCATGCAGAACGCCGGCGTGGAGACCATTGCCAGCACCGACACGGTCCCGCACCCCTCGAACGCCATCCCACTCGCGCTTACGCTCGCGGGCGCGCTGCGCCGGCGGCCATAGACCGAATCTGAAACTTCGACCCGGCGGCCATGCTTCGAGACGCCGCTTCGCGGCTCCTCAGCATGAGGTGGCGCCACCCTCATCCTGAGGAGGCCCGTAGGGCCGTCTCGAAGGATGGGCCATAGGTCTCGGCTATCGAGACTTAGTGTTTAGATCCCATCGCCGCCGCGAAGGTCGAGACAATGGCGCAAGAGGCCGGTTGTAGAAGAGTCGGCGGGAAGCGGTCCCTGCCCTCGCAGCGCGGCGGCGATGTCCCTGGCCATCGTCTTGCCGAGTTCGACGCCCCATTGGTCGAAGGTCTCGATGTCCCAGAGCACGCCTTGCACGAACACCTTGTGCTCGTAGAGCGCGATCAGCCGGCCGAGCGCATAGGGGTCGAGGCGCCGCGACAGGATCGTCGTGCTCGGCCGGTTGCCTTGCATGGCCAAGTGCGGCGCCAGGCGCGCGGCTTCGCCCTCGCTGGCACCCGCGGCGAGAAGCTCGCCCCGCGCCTCCTCGACGGTCTTGCCGATCATGAGCGCCCGGGCCTGGGCAAGGCCGTTGGCGACGAGCAGGTCATGATGGGCCCCGAGCCGCCCGCCTCCCTCCGCCCACAGGATGAAATCGGCGGGCACCAGCCTGGTGCCTTGATGCAGACGCTGGTGAAACGCGTGCTGGCCGCTGCTGCCGGCACCCCCCCAGACGATCGGACCGGTCGGGCCTTCGACTGGCGCTCCGTCGCGGCGCACCGACTTGCCGCCGCTTTCCATGTCGAGCTGCTGAAGATATTCCGGCAGCGCGCGCAAAGCCTCGGCGTAGGGGATGACCGCCTGGGTCTCGGCCTTGAAAAATGCACCGTACCAGAACCCGAGCAGCGCCAAGATCACGGGCATGTTGTGCTCGATCGGCGCGGTTCGGAAATGCGCGTCCATGGCCTGGGCGCCATCGAGCATTTCGAGGAACCCCTTCATGCCGATCGCGAGCGCCACCGGCAGACCCACCGCCGACCACAGCGAGTACCGGCCGCCGACCCATTCCCAGAGGGGAAAGCGGTTTTCGGGAACGATGCCGAACGCGTCAACGGCCGCGTCGTTGCCCGAAACGGCGACGAAATGCTTCAGGGCCGCCTTATCCTCGCCCAACCGGGCGACGAGCCAGTCCCGCGCCGTGCGCGCGTTGGTCATGGTTTCCTCGGTCGTGAAGGTTTTCGAGGCAACGATGAAGAGCGTCGTCGCGGCATCGACCCGGTCGAGCGCGCCGGCGATGGCCTGGCCATCGACATTGGCGACGAAATGGAAATCGAGTCCGGGCAGACGATGCGCTTCCAGCGCTATCGTCGCCATGCGCGGCCCAACTTCGGATCCGCCGACGCCAATATGCACGACCGAGCGAAACGGCTGGCCGGTGGCGCCGCGCCGCTCGCCGTTGCGCACTTCATCGACAAGCGCGCCCATGCGTTCGAGATTGCGCCTGATCCCGGGCATCGCGTCGCGGCCATCCACGAGGACCGGCGCCGGCGTTCGGTTGCGCAAAGCGGTGTGGAGCGCCGGCCGGTTCTCGGTTCCGTTCACCTTCTCGCCCTCGAACAGGCGCCTTGTCCGGTCCTCGACCTTGGCCGCGCGCGCGTATTGGCAAAGCAGTGCCATCGCCACGTCCGTGACGAGATTCTTGGAATAGTCCAGCAGCATGTCGTCGAGGCGAAGGCTGAGGCGCCGGAACCGTTCGGGATCGGCCGCGAACGCTTCGCGCAGGCGAAGCCCTGCCACCACCTCGCGCTCGCGCAAGAGCGCGGCCCGAATCTCCGATTGGCTCGATGGAGCGGTATCCGTCATGCTTGACTCAGATCAACCCGTTCGCCCTCAATCCCATGATATGCGAAGAACCGACTTGGCACCAACCGAAGCGAGGGTCCATCCATGGCCGCGGCAAACGAAGTTCCATTACTGATAACCTGGCGGAACATGGCGGCTTCGCCCGCCATCGAAGCGCGCCTGCGCCGCGAGGCGTTGAAGCTCGGCAAGCTCCACCTTCGGATCATCGACTGCCGGGCCCAGGTGGCGGCGCCGCACCGCCACCAACGCAAGGGCAAGCTCTACACCGTGCGCCTGCAGATCTTCTTTCCCGGCGGAAGCCTCTGGGTCAACCGCGGCAGCGCCCTGCACCATGCGCATGAGGACGTCTACGTCGCCATTCGCGACGCCTTCGCGGCGGCCAACCGGCGGCTCCAGGACAAGGCCGGCCGGCGCTCGGGCAAGGTGAAGCACCATGAGGTCGAGCCGCATGGGGTCGTCAGTCGGCTTTTCCCGCGGCAGGGATACGGTTTCATCAAGACGCCGGCGGGCGAAGAAATCTACTTTCACAGGAACGCCGTCGTCGGCAACGGCTTTGCGCGCCTGAAGGAAGGGGCCGAAATCCGCTTTTCGGCGGCCGAAGGCGAGAGCGACAAGGGCCCGCAGGCGACGACGGTGAAGCTGGTCGGAAAGCACCATCTGACGCCCGAGTGATTGCGTCGCGCTGCCGCCCTCACACTGAGCCTGTCGAAGGGTGAGGCCATTTTTGGGTATTGGTAATCGCATCCCCTAGGACTCGCCGCGCCTGGGCGAGCGTCGCCTCTTCGTCCCCGCTCACGTCGATGCGGGTCCAGTTCATCGGGCCGATGTCATAGGTGAGTTGGCGGCGCAGGACCGCGGCCGTGGCGTCCGAGGCATCGGCGTGCCGTCCGGCGATCCGCCGCTCCAGAACCTCCGGCGGCGCCTCCAGCCAGATGCCGTGAAAGGCAACGCCGGTTTCCACCGCTACCGTCGCCATCTCGTCGCGCTGGCGCGGGCGGGCAATCACCGCATCCGCGATCACGGCATGGCCCGCGGCGAGCGCCGCGGCCGTCTCTTCGCGGAGCGCCCCGTAGACCCGCTCCGTCACCTCATCCGAATATGCGCTCTCGGGCAATTTCTGGCGCCAGGCCACGCCCATGAGGCGTTTCCGAATCACATCCGACCGAATGACGCGCGCACCAGGCGCCACGCCGATTTCCGGCGCCATCAGATACGCGAGCGTCGACTTCCCGGTGCCGCTCAAGCCCCCGACCGCGACCAGAGCCGGCCGACGCGGTTCCAGGAACCCGCCGGCCTCGGCCAGGTAGCGCCGCGCCTCCTCGCGCATCGCCCGCCGCGCGGCTTCGGGCGTGCCGGCCGGCTGACGGATCATGGCGGCGGACCCGACATGCGCGCGCACCGCCGCCCGCAGCGACAGGAACAGCGGCAGCGCCGCCAGCGCGCCATCATCGTCGCCCAAATCGAGATAGCGGTTGAAGGCGGCGTTTGCATGGCGCACGAGCCCGCGGTGCCACAGATCCATGAGCAGGAACGCCAGGTCGTACATGACATCGATGCAGGCGATAGCATCGTCGAACTCGATGCAGTCGAAGAGCGTCGGCCGGTCATCGATCAGGCAGATGTTGCGCAGGTGAAGATCGCCGTGACAGCGGCGGACCTTGCCCTCGGCGCGGCGGTGGTCGGCGAGATCTCCTATGCGCGAGATCGCCCTTGCCGTCGCCTCGATCAGCTTCTCGACATCGGGCGTGGGCAGACTATCGGACGCGGCCCGCAGGCTGAGCGCATTGCCGTCCGCCACCTTGCGAAGCCCGGCGCGGCCGCCAAAATTCGGCGCCGGTTCGGCCGCGGCATGAAACCGGTGGATCTCCTCGGCCAGATCCAGCACGAGCGGCACGCCCAACACGCCTCGGCGCGCCATGTCGTCGAACAGCGCCGATTGGTCGAAACGGCGCATGATGACGACCCAGTCCAAGGGCTCGCCCTCGCCGCCGATCCCGAGCCGCCCATCGGCCCGGCGCATGATCGGCAACGCGCCGAGATAGAGCCCCGGCGCGGTCCGCCGGTTAAGGGCCACCTCCGCCTCGCAAAAGCGCCGGCGCCGCTCGAGGGTTGAGAAGTCCATGTAGGGAAACTTGACCGCGCGCTTCAGCTTGTAGGCCCGGTCGCCGGCCAGGAACACCATCGCCCCGTGGGTGTCGATGCGCTCCACTCCACCCGGCGGAAGGCCGTAGGAAGACGGATCGGATAGAAACGCGACCGCCGCGCCTTGCTGGTCGGCCGCCATTACTGCTCGTATGTATGAGCTGCGGCCACGGCATCGTCCTTCGACAGGCTCAGGACGAGGCCCTCATGCCGAGCCTGTCGAAGCATGCGGGCCGACTTCCTGAACCACGCGGGCAATTCTTACCCCTCGCCGCGCACCAGAAGAATCGTGCAGCCGCAGCCTTCGATCGAGGCGACAAGGTCGGGCCCTTCGCCCGGCGTGGCGCCCAGCACAAGGATCTCGGCGCCGATCTCGGCGACGGCAATTCTTATGTCCGCCGCACGGGCCATGGCGATGGAGCGAACCTCAACGGGAACCGGAAGCCCTTGGAACCGCCGGTTCGCGGTCGCCTCACGGCCCGCGGCCTTTGTCTCGCCGGGCACGGCGGGAACCAGCACCGACAACGGCCGCCCGTTTCCCGAGGCGAGGCGAATGGCGACCCGAAGGGCGGCCTCGCCCGCGCGGCCGGCAGCGAATATCACCGCGACGCGGCGCCGGTGCGTGCGTGCTTCCGGCGCCGCCAACAAAACCGAACACGGCATCGATTCGGCCACGGCACGCGATACATGGCCCAGCCGCGGGCCACCGGCGCCGGCGCGGGCCTTGGCGAGGGCGACCATGTCCGCCCTGGCCGTGGCCGCGAGAATTTCGGCCTCGACCTTGCCGCGCGCGACCTGGAATTCCCAGCGCAGGTGCAGGCGCTCGGCGGTCGCGGCCAGCGCCCGGCGTGCCTGGGCCGCTTGAAGTTTCAACTCCTTCTCGATCGTCGCGGTATCGAGCGTCCGCGCGGCCGCGCCGAATGGGCTTACCTCGCGGGCGAAAGGCAGGCTGGCCAGATTGAGAAGGCCGATGTCCTCGACGAACATGCCGACGAGTTCGGCTTCCATGCGCGATGCCATGGCCGCCGCCTGTTCCAGCGCTTCGAGGCTGTCGCGGGTCGCGTCGAGCGCCACCAGGATGCGCCGAAACCCCGTGTCGCGCTCCGCCATCACGACGCGGCGCCCGTCGGTTGAGCGCCGAAACTTCGGCGCCGCTCGGCGAGGGCGATGAGCCGGTCCTCGACGCGGCGGTTGATCGTCGCCTCGGGGAATTTTCCTTCCGCGTCGCGCTCGCCGGCGGGGACACCGGTCAGAAGCTCGATCCCTTCGTCAATGCCGCGGACCGCATGGACGTGGAACCGGCCGGCGGCGGCCGCTTCGACGACGTCATGGCGAAGCATCAGGTGCTTCACATTGGAAGCCGGAATCAACACGCCCTGGTTTCCGGTGAGGCCGCGCCGGGCGCAGAGGTCGAAGAAGCCCTCGATCTTCTCGTTGACGCCGCCGATCGCCTGCACCTCGCCGTGCTGATTGACCGAGCCGGTCACCGCCAAGTCCTGGCGCAAAGGCGCCTCCGCCAGCGCCGAAAGCAGGGCATAGAGTTCCGCCGAGGAAGCGCTGTCCCCCTCGACTCCGCCATAGGACTGCTCGAAGACCAGGCTCGCCTCCAGCGACAGCGGGTGGTCGAGGGCGTAGCGCGCGCCCAGGAACGCCGACAGGATCAGGACGCCCTTGGAATGGATGGGGCCGCCGAGCTCGACCTTGCGCTCGATGTCGATGACCTCGCCCTTGCCGAGGCGGACGCGCGCGGTGATGCGCGTCGGCCGGCCGAAGCTGAACGTACCCATCGACAGAACGGACAGGCCGTTGACCTGCCCGACCTTCGCGCCGTCGGTGTCGATGAGCACGAAGCCGCGCTCGATCATTTCAAGTGACCGCTCGCGCACGCGGTCGGCGCGGCGAAGCTGGGCATCGATCGCACGCTGGACGTCGGCGTCGGTGATGAACGGGTGATGATTCTGGCTTGCCCAGTAATCGGCCTCGCGCAGCAGATCGGCGATGCTGCTGAGGTGTGCCGTCAACTTCTCGGAATCGTCGGCCAACCGCCCCGCGTGCTCGATGACCCGCGCCACGCCGGTCCGGTCGAGCGCCCGAAGTTTCTCGCGCCGGGCCATGGTTGCAAGCAGGCGCCCATAAGCCAGAATGTTGCCGACGTCGCGGATCATGTCGTCCTCGAAATCGACGGCGACCTTGAACAGCTCGGGAAAATCCGGATCGAGCATGCAGAGCATGTAATAAACCTGCCGCTCGCCCACCAGCACGACCTTGAGGTCCAACGTCACCGGCTGGGGCTCAAGCGACACGGCGCTGACGATCCCCATCATCTGCGCCGGGGATTCGATGCGGATTTCGCGCGAGCGCAGCGCCCGTTTCAACGAGTCATAAGAGAAGGGTTGCTGCAGGAGATTGCGCGCGTCCAGCACCAGATAGCCCCCATTCGCGCGATGCAGCGCGCCGGCCTTGATCAGATTGAAGTCGGTGACCAGCGCCCCCATCTCCGCCTGGTACTCGACGCGCCCCACGAGATTGGGCTGCGTGGCATGATCCTCATAGATGACCGGCGCGCCCTTGGTTCCGCCATTCTCGGCGATGACGTTGACGCGGTAGGCGCGGAACCGGTCCTGTTGCGCCGGGTGAGTCTTGCGCCCGGTGGTCATCGCGGCGGCTTGTTCGCCGTCGACCAGGAACGCATCGGCGTTTCGGATGATGTCCTTCTGCAAGGCATTGAGAAAGGCGACGATGTCGGCCAGCGCCGAATAGCGGGAGCGCAGTTCCTCGATGCCATGAGCGACCGCCAGCATGGTCACTTCGCGGTTGAGTCCTCGAATCTTGTCGCGCCGTTCCTTATCCCATTCCGGAAATTTTCGGACGATCTGCTCGAGTTCGCCCTGCAAGGCCTCCAGTTCCTGTTGGATACGATGCTGCCGATCCTCGGGCAGCTTTCGGAATGCCTCGGCCGGGATCACTTCGCCTTCGCTGACCGGCGCCAGCGCCAAGCCCATGGGCGTGCGGATGAGCGCGATGCTCTTTTCCTTCGCCTTCGCCTGAAGGCCCTCGAAGGCGGTTTCCTGGCGCTGCTTGAATTCCTCGTCGAATGCCTGGTGCCGCGTGCGATAGGCCTCGCTCTCGAAGATGGCCGGTATGGCCGACTGCAGATCCTCGATGAGGCGCGCGACATCGTCGCGCAAGCGCCCGGCGGTCCCTTGCGGCGTTTGCAGCAACACCGGCCGATAGGGCTGGTCGAAATTGTTCACGTAACAAAGATCGGGCGGCACGACGCCATCGACCGCGATCCGTTCGAGATAGTCTCGAATGGTGCGGTGACGCCCTGCCCCGGACGCGCCCAAGGCATAGAGGTTGTAGCCCGGCTGGCGGATGCCGACGCCGAAGTTGAGCGCGGCGAGCGCGCGGTCCTGTCCCGGAACCTCGACCAGATCCTCGAGTTCCTTGGTCGAATGGAACGGCAGGGTCGACGGGTCGCAGCGGCGGTACAGGGCGTCGGGGGGCAGCGGGTCCAGCGGCATGGGCGGTTCCCGAACTATATAACGAAATCAATGATCTCTAATCATTTCCCAATGTAGTCCCACCTCGCGGGCGTGCCAACCGAAGATTGCCAGCGGCGGCGGTCGCGATGGGGCGAAGCCATGCCCTCCGCGCCCGAAGCGGACCGCTAGCTCGCGGCCAAGGGCGGCGAGACTTCCGGGTGCGATTTGGCGAGCTCGGTTTGTCCGAGCATGCCGCGATAGAGCTCGTACTCCCCGACCACGCCCAAGAGCTGGCCGTCGTCGCCAAGTAGAACGAGCGGCCGGCGCGTCACCTGGCGCACGAGCAACGCCGCCCGCATCGGCACGCGCTCGCTGCCGGTGATCATGGCGTTCCCCGGCAGTTTCGCGAGGTCGAGATCGCTGGCATAGGGGATGAACGCGCCGGGCGCGCCGGCGACCCGCAGATCGATCGGTCGCTCGCGGTTGTCCAAACGGCAGCGGCAACGCCCGGCCCGATCCAAGACGACATCCGTGCCATCGCGCGGCAGTTCCGCCACCGTGCGCATCAGCATGCCGCCCTTGAGAACGGTCAAAGGATTCATCGAGGCGACGAACAACCGCACATATTCGTTGACCGGCTTGGTGACGATGTCCTCGGGAAAGCCGAACTGGACGATCTTGCCCGATTCCATGATGGCAATGCGATTGCCGATCTTGAGTGCTTCGTCAAGATCGTGGCTGACGAACACGATCGTCTTTTTCAGCGAACGCTGTAGCTCCAACAATTCGTCCTGCAGATGCTCGCGGATCAACGGGTCGAGGGCGGAAAACGGCTCGTCCATCAGCAGGATATCGGCATCGGTGGCGAACGCGCGGGCCAGACCAACGCGTTGCTGCATGCCACCGCTGAGTTCGTGAGCGAATTTGTCGGCGAATTTCTCGAGCCGAACCAACCTCAGTTTCTCATCGACGGTGCGGTCCCGGGTCGCCTTGTCCATGCCGCGGATGTCCAGGCCAAAGCCGACATTGTCGCGCACGGTCAGCCACGGCATCAGCGCGAATTGCTGGAACACCATGGAAATGCGGTTGCGCCGAAGCCGGCGCAGCGTCTGCTCGTCGCAAGTCGCGACATCGACATCGGCGGTCCCGTCATGGACGACGACTCGCCCGCGCGTCACCTTGTTGAGGCCATTGATACAACGCATGAGCGATGACTTGCCGGAACCCGACAACCCCATCAGCACCAGAATCTCGCCTTCGTTCACGAAAACGGAGGCATCATGCACCGCGACCAGATTGTTGGTCTGCTCCTGGATCGTGTCGCGTCCCTCGCCCCGATCCAGAAGCGCAAGCGCCTCCAACGGCTTGGGGCCGAAAATCACATCGACGTGGTCGAAAGCAACGGCCGCCATGTCAACGACCCTTCGTCTTCGTACCGGGCGCCGGGCGCTTCAAGATGCGATCCATCAGGATCGCGACGATCACGATTGCCAAGCCGGCCTCGAAACCCTGCGCGATGTTGACGGAACTGAGCGCGCGGATCACTGGCACGCCAAGGCCGCCGGCACCGACCAGCGTGGCAATCACCACCATCGACAGCGACATCATGATTGTTTGGTTCACGCCGGCCATGATCGTCGGCAAAGCATGGGGGATCTCGACCTTCCATAAGAGTTGGCGCCGCGTGGCGCCGAACGCCTCCCCCGCCTCGACCAGGGGCTTGGGCACGCTGGTGATGCCGAGATGCGTGAGCCGGATCGGCTGCGGGACGGCGAAGATGACGGTCGAGATCAAGCCCGGCACGGAGCCAAGGCCGAACAGAATGAGCGTCGGGATCAGGTACACGAAGGTGGGGAGAGTCTGCATCATGTCGAGGACCGGTTGCAGACCCCGGTAGAACAACGGCCGCCGTGCCGCATAGATGCCGAGCGGTATTCCGATCAGAAGCGAGAACAGCGTGGCATAAAGCACGAGCACCAGCGTCTCGAGCGTCTCGCTCCAGAATCCGAGATTGAGGATCAGCAAGAGGCCGGCGGCAATGCCGGCGACCAAGAACCAACTGCGGTGCAAGCGGTATCCGATGGCACAAATCGCTGGAATCAGCAGGAGCGCCGGCACGAGGCTCAACAACCACACGGTGTTGTCGACAAGGAACCCGAGGCCCGACGACAGAGCGTCAAAAAGCCAACCGAGGTTGTCGGTAATCCATCCGACCACGACCTCGACCCACTTGCCGATCGCAATCTTGTTGCCGCTGATTAAATCGGCAAGTCGATCGAGCCAGTCCATCGCGTCACCTCTCGGCTCCAGGCGTGAATCGGCCGGGCCCGCTTGGAGCCCGGCCCCTCAGCTAGCCCTGATCTTACAGCCCCAATTCTTTCTTGACGGCAGCCGACCCATCGCCGCCATCGAAGGTCGTGACCCCGGCCAACCACGCATCCAAGACCGCCGGATTCGCTTGCAGCCATTCCTTCGCCGCCGCCGGCCCGTCCTTCCCGTCATCGAGAATCTTGCTCATCATCTCGTTCTCGCCCCTGAGGTCGAATTTGAGATTGGCGAGCAGCTTGCCGACGTTCGGACACTCCTGCGTATATCCCGCGCGTGCGTTGGAGTGCACGGTAGCGCCGCCGAAATTGGGGCCGAAAAAATCGTCGCCGCCGCTCAAGTAAACCATGTCGTACTTGACGTTCATCGGATGCGGTTCCCAGCCCAGGAACACGATCCATTCGTTCTTTTTCGCGGCGCGGCTGACTTGGGCCAGCATCCCCTGCTCGCTCGATTCGACGAGCTTGAAGTCCTTGAGGCCGAAGGCGTCCTTGCCGATCATGTCCAGGATCAGCTTGTTGCCGTCATTGCCCGGCTCGATGCCGTAAATCGTTCCCTCGAGCTGATCGCTGAACTTGGCGATGTCGGCGAAGTCACGGATGCCGCCATCGGCCACGTATTTCGGTACGGCCAGGGTGTACTTCGCTCCCTCGAGATTGGGCGCGAGCCGTTCGACGGTCTTGTCGTCCAGATAGGGCTGTACGATGCTCGCCATGCTTGGTTCCCAATCGCCGAGAAAAACGTCCAGGTCCTTGTTCTTCAGTCCCTGAAACGTGACCTCGACGGAGAGCTGCTTGATCTCCGGCTCGTAGCCCAGGCCCGACAACAGCACGCTCAGCGCGCCGGTGGTCGCCGTGATGTCGGTCCAGCCGATATCGGACAGGCGGACCGTCTTGCAGGATTCGGGATCGCCCGCGTTGGCCGCGCCCGCCGTGAACAACAGCGACACCACGGTCGCCGCCATCAATTTCTTGAACGTCATTTTTGGATTGCCTCCCTTGTGCTTCCGCCATTGAGGGCATCGTTGGCCGCAACGGACCATGCCCGTTTGAGATAGTCGGCCGGTCGTCGCTCGATACCGACGGAACAAGCAGTCGACGCGGCTGTTCCGGCAATCTTCGAATGATCCGGCATCAGGGTGTGAGGTTAGACCGTTTCGTACCTTCCAGCAAGGCTGACTGCCCTCCTGGACCCGCTTCGGACCTGTAGGCCCGGATCTCGTCCACGCCCTCGATCAGGGCGGCGCCGCCGATCAAGAGGCACCCGGCGGTCTCGCGCCAGCCGAACGGCTCGTCGGTGAGCAGGCTGGCGCTGATGGCCGCCAGAATCAATTCCATCAGCAAGAGGACGTTCACCCTGCCGGGGTCGAGGCGTGTCGCGCCCCACAGATTGAGCAGGGTGAGCGGGATCAGCCAGACCAGGCTCGCCAGCACATAGGGCATCGAGGCCCAAAGCGCCCCCGGCTTCGGCGGCTCGCCGCCCATGACGGCGATGGCGGCCAGGCTGATGATGGCCGTGCTGGCGAAGGCGCCGAACGACTTGGCCAGCGTTCCCACTTCGCCGAAGCGGCTCACCGCGACCGTCATCAGCGCGAAGATGATCCCCGCCGCCGTCGCCGCCAGCTCGGCGCCCGTTTCCGGCACCGGCCACCCTTGGTCGAATCCAAGCACCGCCGCGGCGCCCACGAGGCCGAGCGCGATCGACAGGATGCGAAGCCATCCGAAGGACTGCCGCAACAAAACCGCCGCCAGCAGCGTCGCCCAGATCGGCGACAGGTAGAACAGCAACGTCGAACGCACCACGTCGCCATGAATGAGCGACAGATTCCAAAGCGTCCACGCGGCCCCGGCGGTGAGCGCGATCGCCAGGAACGGCAGGCTCATGACGCTGCGCCGAATTTCGGCCTTGGTCAGGCATGGGCCGAGCGCCAGCGCCGCCGCGCCATAGATGAGGACGTTGCTCCACAGCCCCGCCGCCCCCGCCTCCTCGACCCCGCGCAAGGGCAGCCACCACACGCCCCACATCGCGCCGGACAAAGCGACCGCGAGAGCGGCCAGAAGGGTGGGCGAGGTTCGCATTCGCCCTGGAGCATAGCGGCCCGATTAAGGGATAGCTAACGAAAGGCCTACCATGGTATGCAGACGCGTCCATCGGTTCCTGGTCCGTTCGGGGGTCTCATGCGATCTAGCGCCAAACGCCGCTCCTTGCGCGTCGTTATCAACGATCCACAAGCTTTGTTCCGGGCCGGCCTCGGCCAGTTGATCCAGCGGCTTGGCGCGAAGGTCGGCGTTACCGAGACCGCCGACACCCCGGCGGCGCTGCGCCTTCTCGGCCGGCGCCCGGGCGTCGATCTCGTGCTCACCGATCTGCCGCCCGACGGCGCCGGCGGATTGAAGAAACTGGTGCGGGCGGCCGGCGCGGCGCCGGTCGTCGTCGTCTGCGCCAACGATCGCATTGGCGACGTGCAGCGGGCCACCGCCGCGGGCGCGCGCGGCCTGGTGCCGAAATCATCGCCGCCCGAAGTGCTGCTGGCGGCGCTGCGTTTGGTTCTTGCGGGCGGGCTCTATCTGCCGCCCGCCGCTCTCGGTGTCGCGCCCCGGCCGCGTGGACGCGGTCTTGCCGAGGCGCCGGCCCGATACGAATCGCAAGGATCGTTGACGCCGCGCCAGCGCCAGGTCGTCGACCTGGTGGCCGAGGGCAAGTCGAACGTGGACATCGCGCGCGCGCTGGGACTTTCGCCCGGAACGGTGAAGATCCACATGACGCGGATCTTTCGAACCCTCGGCGTCAAGAGCCGCACCAGGCCCTGGTCGCCACCGGACGGGTGGGATAGGCCCCCGCCGCAAGTGCCGACTCATGCGACGCGCCGACGCGCTTCCCCTCACCCCGACCCTCTCCCGCAAGGGGAGAGGGGGACTGCCCTCTTCCCTTGCGGGAGAGGGAGGGCCCCATCGCCTCGGGCGATGGGAGGGTGAGGGGGATAAAGGCGGGTTGCGACTAGTGTCTTTTGGTAAAAATCCTAAGCCGTCAATCCGCCATCGACCACCAGCGTGTGCCCGGTAACATAGGCGCCGCCCGCGCACAGGAAAAGAATCGCTTCGGCATAGTCCGCCGGCGTGCCCGGGCGTTGAAGCGGAACGCGCTGCTCGAGGTCGGCGACGAAATCGTCCGTCCATTTGCATTCCCAGTTGGAGCCGGCGACCCAGCCCGGCGCGATGGCGTTGACCCGGATGTCGGGCGCAAGCCCCCGCGCCCATTCCTTGGTCAGATTCACCAGGGCGGCCTTGGTGGCGCAATAGACGGAAGAGCTGCCGCCCCCGGCGAAGGCCGAGATCGACGCCGTGTTGACGATGGCGCCGCGCGATTTCTTGAGGTAGGGCGCCGCGGCCGCCGTGCACCGGACCGGACCCATGAGATTCACCGAAAGGAGCCTTTGCCAGAACTCTTCGTTCTGGCGCTCCAGATCGCCCGCCGGAATGATCGAAGTCGTTCCGGGCGTCGCCGCGTTGTTGACCAGATAGTCGATGCCGCCCATCGCCTCGCCCGCGCGGGCGACCATGGCCTGGCAGCTCTCGGCGTTGCCGACGTCGCCGGGCGCCGCCAGAACCCGGTGCCCGGCGTCGCGCAGCCGCGCGACTTCGCTCTCGAGTAGCGGGTTTCCGGCGAGGTCGTTGAGTGCCACCGTGGCGCCCAGCCGCGCGAACAACTCGGCCGTGCCGAGCCCGATGCCCGACGCACTTCCGGTCACCAGCATCTTCCGACCGGTCAGATCGGCGGTGATCAAAGCCTATTGCTCCCGGAACGCCTTGTGGAAGCCTCCGGTAATCGGGCTCAGCAAATAGTCCATCGCGGTGCGATTGCCGGTCTCGATCAACACCTCGACCGGCATGCCCGGATAGAGGGTGACATCGGTGAGGCTGGCAAGCTGGTCGCGGTCGATCTCGACCCGCGCTTCGAAATAGGGGATTCCGGTCGCCTCGTCGACCAACAGGTCGGCCGACACCCGCACCAGTTTGCCGCCGACATAGGGCGTGGTGCGTTGTCGATAGGCGATGAGCCGCACCTGGGCGGACAGGCCGATATGCACGGAGTCGATATCGTCGGGGCGCAGTTTCGCCTCGACCACGAGGATGTCATCCGTCGGCACGATGTCGAGTATGGCGGCGCCGGGGTTGACCACGCCGCCAAGCGTGTGGTGGCGCAGGCCCACGACGATGCCGTCCAGCGGCGCCACGATCTCGATCCGCTGTAACACGTCCTGTTGCGCCGTCAATCGGTCCCGGACCTCGCCGAGCCGCGCCTGCACTTCACGCAGCTCCTTGCTGACTTCTTCCTTGAAGGTCTTGCGCAGGTTCAAGATCCGGATTCGCGCCTCTCCGATTCGCTGTTCCGCGCGCGCGATCTCGGAGCCGAACTGCGCCTGCTCGCCTTCGAGCGTCGCCGCCGCTCGCTGCAGCGCCAACAGCCGGGGTTTGCGTTCGTAGCCCTTGTCGAAGAGCTCCTTGACCGCCTTGTACTCTTCTTGGACCAGCGCCAGCTGACGGGACTTGGATTTGCGCTGCGCGCTCAGGCCCGCGATCTCGTTATTGATCTGGGCGATCTGCTGGTCCAGCACCTCGACCTGGCCATCCAGCGTGCCCCGCCGCAAAACAAACATCCCTTCCTGGCCAGCGATGATGTTGACGACTTCCGGATCGCCGGTGGCCTCGATCAATTCGTCCGCGAACGACAGGCCCTTGCGGTCGTCGCGTTCGGCGAGCAGGCGGGCCTCCATCGCGAGATCGGCGTAAAATTGTCCCTCCAGCACGCCGACCGCGGCTTGGGAACGAGTGGGATCGAGGCGCATCAGGATCTGCCCCGCTTCGACCTTGTCGCCGTCCTTGACCAGGATCTCCTTGACGATCCCGCCTTCCAAATGCTGCACGGTCTTGCGATTGGTATCGACCGAGATGACGCCCGGCGCGATCGCCGCGCTGTCCAGCTGCGCCAGCGACGCCCAGGCGCCAAACCCGCCGAAGAAAACGACGACGATCGCGATGCCGACGGTGATGGCTCGCTTCGGATCGCTGTTCAGCAACGCCGACGGTTCGCTGTCCACCGGCGCCGGCAGAAGATTGCTCATGATGCATCCTCGCTGGTCCCGCCGCCAACGGCGGAAACACGGCCGAGGCGGGGCGGGCGGGCTTCGGAGATTCGCGTCGGCGGGCGCGTCGTCTTGGCCATGACTTCCTCGCGGGTGCCGAACATCTCGATGACCCCGTTGCGCAACACCAGCATCTTGTCGCAGAGCTCGAGGATACTTGGCCGGTGGGCGACGATGACGGTGGTAATACCGGCCGACTTTGCCGCGGCCAGGGCCGCGAGCAACGAGCGCTCGCCATCGCTGTCCAAATTGGAGTTGGGTTCGTCCAGGACCAGAAGCCGCGGCGGCCCGAGAAGCGCCCGCGCCAAGGCCACCAACTGCCGCTGCCCGGCGGCGAGGATCTCGCCGCCATCGCCAACTTCCGTCTCGTAGCCCTTGGGCAGGTGCAGGACCATCTCATGGACGCCGGCCATGGTGGCCGCGTTGACGATGGCCTGCGGCGCGGCGTCGCCGAGGCGCGCGATGTTATCTTTCACCGTACCCGAAAACAGTTCCACCGCCTGCGGCAGATAGCCGACATAGAGTCCGAAATCGGCCCGGTCCCAGGTAAAGACGTCGGCGCCGTCCAATCGTACCTTGCCGGCCGTCGGCGCCCATGAGCCGACAATCAGCTTGGCGAGCGTGCTTTTTCCGGCCGCCGAGGGGCCGATCAGCCCGAGCATGTCTCCCGCTTCCAGTTCGAAGGACACGCCCTTGAGGGTGGCGGCATCCGCTCCCGGCGGGACATAGACGATGCGCTCCACCGAAAGCCGTCCGGAGGGCGCCGGCAGCGCCATGGCGACGGCGCGCCGGGGCGTGGCGCTCAATGTTTCGTTCAGCCGGCGGTAGGAGGTGCGCGTCGAAACCAGGTTGCGCCAGGTCGCGACCGCGGATTCGACCGGCGCCAGGGCCCGCGCCATGATCAGCGAAGAGGCGACCATGACGCCCGGCGTGATCTGCTGTTCGATCACGAGATAGGCGCCGACGCCATAGATAGCGACCTGCAAAATCATGCGGAAAAATTTAACCAGCGACACGATGTACCCGGCCCGCTCGCTCGCCAGCGCCTGGGGTTCCAGAACCTTGGTGTTGTCGGCATCCCAACGGCGCATGACGCCGCCGATCATGCCCATGGCCTCGACGGCGTCGGCGTTGCGCACGCTCGCCTCGGCCCGCTTCAAGGCGACGACGGACGCCGCATTGGCTTCAGCCAGGGGCTTGCGCGTCGTGATCTCCGACAGGATGGCGAGTCCGAACAGGACCGCCGCCCCTAGAACCGCGATCCCGCCCAGTATGGGATGAAACAAAAACGTGATCAGAAGGAACAGCGGCGTCCACGGCACATCGAACAGCGCGAACACGCCGGGACCGGTCAGGAAGTTGCGAATCTGATTGAGATCGCGCAGCGTCTGAACCGACGGCCCGCGCCCGCCAAGCGCGCTGGTGATCGCCGCGCCAAGAGCCGGCGCGGAAAGTTCCCGGTCCATGGCGATGCTTACCCGCAGCAGAACCCGCGAGCGCACCATGTCGATCGCCGCCATGCACACCAAGGCGCCGCCGATGATGATGGTCAGCATGGTCAGCGTCTCGATGCTGCGGCTCGACAGCACCCGGTCGAAGACCTGCATCATGTAGAGCGGCCCGGCCAGCATCAGCACGTTGACCGCCAGGCTGAATCCGCCGACCGCGATGAAGGCCTGGCGGAAGTGGTACAGCACCTTCTTCAGCGGGCTGTCCTGGCGCTGCTCGTTTGTTTGTCTTGCCGCCATTGTTCGACCGTTCCGCCCGTCCTATCCACGAGATGGCTTCTATATCCTACGGCGCCGGTCGAGAACAACTGCCGAACCGGCCACGGCAGAGCCCCGCCGGAGCCTCCAGCGTACACCGCGCTATCCTAAGAACCTATTGATTTTACTTATTTAGTCGGCTTAGGCCGCGGCGCCAAGCTCGATCATTGTTACAGCGTGAAATCGGTGTCAACGAAGCTGGCCGCCGTCGTTCCAACGACCAGAATCTCGAAATCCGCGACCGAGTCGCCATTCACGTCCCCGGCTACAACACTGTCGAGGCCGTTCTGAAAGACCCGAAGCTGCCCGGCGACCCCGGTGAACACGCCGGTCGAGATGAAGGTGAAGGCCTGGTCGTTGTCCACGGTGGTATTGGCGTCGATGGTGGCGAGATCGATCTTATCGGCGACCGTCGCCCCTACGCCCTCGAAATCGCCGATCGTGTCCCGCCGTTTCTTGCCGACCCCGGAATCGGCAATGTCGTCGAACTCGAAGATATCGTTGCCGGCTTCGCCGAAAAGCCTGTCCCTGTCCAGTCCGCCGTTCAGCGTATCGGCGCCGTCGCCGGCATTGATGGCATCCTTGCCTGCATTGGTATCGAAGGCATTGGCACTGTCATTGCCGATGAGGATGTCATTCCCGATACTGGTGATGACGCCCTCGATACTCACCAGTACGTCCTTGCCGACGATACCCTTGGTCGTATTGGCGACCAGATCGACAAGAACGCTGCTGTTGCCGTCGAAAGACCAGAAATCGAAGCCGTCGCCGCCATCGATAGTGTCGGCGCCAAGTCCGCCGTCCAGAGTGTCGTCGCCGAAGCCACCCAGGAGGATGTCGGTCTTTTCGCCGCCACTCAGCGAGTCGGCGCCTAACCCACCATCCAGACTGTCCTTGCCGCCGCCGCCCGACAACGTATCGGCGTCGTCGCCGCCGAAAAGGGTATCGTCGCCGCCTTCACCGAACAGCAGATCGTTGCCGGTCCCGCCGAACAACAGGTCGCGGTCGCTCTTGCCATTGACCGTGTCGGCGCCTCCCAGGGCATCGATGGTGTCGGCGCCGCCTGTGCCAAAGAGGGTGTCGGCGTCCGCGGATGGCGTTGAGGCCATGAGTCGATTTCCTTTCCGATTTGACCTCACCCTGAGGAGGCCCGAAGGGCCGTCTCGAAGGGGCGGTCAAGCGAGGTCGTGGAATGTTAGAGCCAGACCACTAGCAGGCTACGGCCCTCCGATCAACCGCTTGCCATGCTCTATAGCACGAAATCGGCGATCGACACGCTTCCAGCGGCAATCCCTGTCAGTTCGATCTCGAAGTCCGCGGCCCCATCGCCATCCGTGTCCGCGGCGACGATGGCGGCGCCGGCATCGTCGAAGACGCGAAGCTGGCCCGCCACGGCCGTAAACGGGCCGGTGCCGATGAACGAAAACGCCTGATCCCCGGCGGCGATATCATTGGCGTCGACCGGTTTCAGGTCAAGGCGATCGCCGCCGCCACCGCCTGGAACCTCGAAATCGTCGACCACGTCGCGAAGCCCCGCCCCGACCCCGCTCTCGGCCGCGCTCGACCAGATGAACTGGTCCGACCCCTCGCCGCCTATCAGCGTATCCGCGCCGAGACCGCCCGAAAGCCGGTCCTTGTCGTCCTCGCCGAAAATCAGATCGTCGCCGTCGCCGCCGATCAGCGTGTCGCGGTCTGGCGTGGCGTCGAGCGAATCCGGATCGCCGTCGCCCCCGAACAAGGTATCGTCTCCGATACCGCCGGTGATCATGTCGTCGCCATCGAGATCGTCGCTGTATCCATCGCCGACGATGCTGTCGTCGCCGTCGCCGCCGTCGAGCAGGTCGTTGCCGTCTCCGCCAAGGAGCGTATCGTCGCCGGCCAGGCCCAGCACCGTATCCTTGCCCCCGCCGGCCGAAAACAGATTGGCGTCGCCATCGCCCGTCAGCCGGTCGTTGCCGCCGCCGGTAAAAGCGCCTTCGATATCGATGAGCGTGTCCTTGCCTTCGCCGGTCTTGATCCTGCCGGTCGTCAGATCGAGCTGGACGGAAGCGGTATAGACGACGACATCGAGCCCGTCGCCGCCGTCCAGCAGGTCCTTGCCGGCGCCGCCTTCCAGCTTGTCATCCCCGAGACCGCCGACGAGCGTGTCCTTGTCGCCGATGGCGCCGCCGCGATCGCCGGCGAGGCTGTCGTCGCCCTCGCCGCCGACGAGGCTGTCGCGTCCGTCCCCGCCTTCCAGCGTATCGGCGCCCAGCCCGCCATCGAGGACATCGCGGTCGCCGCGCCCGGACAAAAAATTGTCTTCATCGTCGCCCAGCATGGTATCGCGCTGGAAGCTGCCGATGGCGTTTTCGATGCCGACCAGCGTGTCGCGATCGCCCTCCGAGCGGGCCGTGCCCAGGGCGAGGTCGAGCTCGACCGAGAAATCGAACACCGCGGTATCGTTGCCGCTGCCGCCGCTAAGGACGTCGCGGCCCTTGCCGCCCTTCAGCGTGTCGTTACCGGCGCCGCCGCGCAGATCGTCGTCGCCCGTCAGTCCGTCGAGCGCATCGTCGCCGTCGAGGCCGGAGATGGTATCGGTAAATATGGTGCCGGGCAGAGTCTCGCCGGCGCTTGTTCCGCTGATGACAGCCATGGCGGCCCAACCCTCCCTGCTCAACCTGCGCGGATGACAAGACACGGGCCCGCCGATTATAGTCCCGTGGGATTCGATTTGCCCATGATTGACGGCAGGATCAAGTCATGACAAATCAATTAGCCGAGAGCCGTCGTTAACCATATTTCGCGGCGACAAGACCTAAAGGCCGGACAAAGGGACGAAGATGGCGATGAGCGACGACGATCTGCCGACATCCGATACCGAAGCCGGCGCCGAGCAAGAAGCGGCGGCGGCGCCCGAACAGCGCGAGGGCCCGAAGAAGGCCGACGACCTCGATACCTCCTGCTCGCGCCAGTTCACCCGTTGGATGGCGGAGCAGCGCCTCAGCCTCGCGTTCACGACCTATCAGGCGGCCAAGCTCTTCCTGATCGGATTGCAACCGAACGGACGGATCGGACTGCACAAGCGGACGCTGAACCGCTGCATGGGCATGAAGATCCACGAGAACAGCCTGTGGGTCAGTTCGCTCTATCAGCTCTGGCGGTTCGAGAACATCCTCGCGCCCGGCAAGGTGCGCCAGGGGCACGACCGCCTCTATGTCCCGAAGGTCGGTTACGTCACCGGCGACGTCGACATTCACGACATCGCCGTCGACCGGACCGGCCGGGTCATCTTCGTCAATACGCTCTATTGCTGCCTCGCGACCGTCAGCGAGACCCATAGCTTCGTGCCGCTGTGGAAGCCGCCCTTCATTAGCAAGCTCGCGGCGGAAGACCGCTGCCACCTGAACGGCCTGGCCATGAAGGATGGCCGGCCCGCCTATGTCAGCACGATCTCGCAGGGCGACGTGGCCGACGGCTGGCGCGATCACCGGCGCGACGGCGGCACCATTGTCGACGTGCAGAAGAACGAGGTCGTCGCCACCGGCCTTTCGATGCCGCACTCGCCGCGCTGGTACAAAGGCAAGCTGTGGGTGCACCAATCGGGAACCGGCGAATTCGGTTACATCGACTTGAAGAGCGGCAAGTTCGAACCGGTCTGCTTTTGCCCCGGCTATTTGCGCGGCATGGATTTTCACGGCGACTTCGTGGCGGTCGGATTGTCGAAGCCGCGCAAGAACCGCGAGTTCAACGGCCTGGTGCTGCAAGACACGCTGGCCGCGAAGAAAGGCATTCCGCGCTGCGCTATCTACATCATCGACCTGCGGACCGGCGATGCCGTCCACTGGATGCGCATGGAAGGCTCGGTGCAGGAATTGTACGACGTGCAGATCATCCCCAATGCACGCCGGCCGATGGCCATCGGCTTTCAGACCGACGAGATCCGCCGCGTCATCACCATGGGCCGGCGCCAGGGCCAGGGCCAAGGCCAGGGCCGGCCTGGCCAAGTAGAGCAAGCGGACCGCGTCGCCTAGTGGCTGCCGCCCTTCGAGACGCTCGCTTCGCTCGCTCCTCAGGGCGAGGATTTCTTTCTCGCAACAACTCCCTCATCCTGAGGAGGCCCGTAGGGCCGTCTCGAAGGATGAGTTTGTCCAGCGAGTCATCCGCTTCCGAAGTCGGGCATTAGATCCGAGCGGCGATGGTATCCGACGCAAAGAACATTCGCGCCGCCGCGAACGCCGCGATTTTTTATCACCCCGACGGGTTCGATACCTCGCGCCCCAAGCTCATGGGCCGCCACGCCGCGGGCGAGGCGTTCCTCAAGGCCTATGCGACCGATCCCGAGGTCGAGAAACTTCATTGCTACGCGCTCACCGACCGCCATTTCGAGGACTTCAAGCAGCGCGTGACGCCGATCGCGGGCGGGCGCGAGCTTGCCTGGATTCCCTTCCAGTCCATTAGCGCGCTCGCCGAGCCCGGCTGCCTGTTCCTGCCCGGCCCCAATCTCTCCGACACCGCATGGCAGCGCCGCTTCGTCGATCCCCGCAACCACAGCCTCTGCGGCATCACGCACACGACCTGCACCCACCGGGTCATGGATTCGATCTCGGAATTCGCCTTCGCGCCGGTCGAATCCTGGGATGCGCTTATCTGCACCTCGAAATCGGTGCGCCGCACCGTCGACGTGCTGCTCGACGATTGGACCCGCTATCTGGCCGACCGCCTCGGCGCCGCGCGCAAGGTCGCGGCGCAGCTTCCCGTCATCCCGCTGGGCGTCGATTGCGGCGCCTTCCAGGTAAACGACGACCGGCGGGCCTGGCGCGCGGCGTTCAAGCGCAAGCACGCCATCGCCGACGGCGACATTGTCGTCCTCTTCTTCGGCCGGCTCAGCTATCACGCCAAGGCCAATCCGATGCCCATGTTCATCGGCCTCGAAGCCGCCGCGCGCCAGACCGGACGGACCATCCACCTCGTCCTCGCCGGCTGGTTCGGCAACGAGGCGACGGAGCGGACGTTCCGCGAGGCGGCCGGCGCGACGGCGCCTTCGGTCAAGTTGATCTGCGTCGATGGGCGCCTGCCCGATGTCCGGCGCAGCGTCTGGCATGCGGCGGATATCTTCTCGTCCCTCTCCGACAATATTCAGGAAACCTTCGGCCTGACGCCGCTCGAAGCCATGGCGGCCGGCCTGCCCGTTGTCGTCAGCGATTGGGACGGCTACCGCGAATCCGTGCGCGACGGCGAAGACGGGTTCATGGTCCCGACGCGCATGCCGGCGCCGGGATCGGGGCAATCGCTGGCGCTGCGTCATTTCCTGGAAGTCGACAATTACGACCGCTATGTCGCCAACGCCAGCCAATGCGTGGCCGTGGACGTGGGTGCGGTCACGGCCGCTTTCGTGCGCCTGATCGAGAACGAGGACTTGCGCCGGAGCATGGGCGAATCCGGCCGGCGCCGCGCCAAGGAGACCTTCGATTGGCCGCACATCGTCAAGGCCTATCGCGAGTTGTGGACGGAGCTGGCGGAGCGCCGGAAAAAGGACCGCGAGGTTGCCCCGCGCCGCCAGGGCACGCCGGCCCACCCGCTGCGCGCCGATCCGTTTCGCGTCTTTGCCGAGTACCCGACCGCGCCGATCGGCACGGCGGATATCGTCGAGATCGGCCCCAACGCCGGCGAGGGCCAGTTCGACCGTCTCAAGGAATTGGCGATCAACAAGAACAATCGTGGGGTTCTGGCGGGCGACGCGGCTTGCCAAAACATTCTTCGACACCTGAGCGAGCGCGGCGCCGCGCCGGTATCGCGGATCGTCGAGGCCGCGCCCGCCGATCAGCGGCCGACCATGATGCGCACGATCGCCTGGCTGGCGAAGATGGGGCTGGTGCGTTTCACCGACGACGACGGCGGCGATCGGCTTTGATCGCGATCGAGGGCGCCATCCGCCCAGGCTACGAAGCGATCCTGACTGGGCCGGCGCTGGACTTCATCGCCGGCCTCGAGCGGCGCTTCGGCGCCCGGCGCCGCGATCTTCTTGCCGCGAGGGCCCAGCGCCAGGCGAGGCTCGATGCCGGCGAGCGGCCCGATTTCCCGACCGAGACGGCTTGGGTACGCGCCGGCGACTGGAAGGTGGCGAAGCTGCCGCGCGACCTCCTCGACCGGCGCGTCGAGATCACCGGCCCGGCCGAGCGAAAGATGATCATCAACGCACTTAACTCCGGCGCTTCCTGCTTCATGGCGGATCTCGAGGATTCGACCACGCCCAGCTGGGCCAACATGGTCGAAGGCCAGATCAATTTGAGGGACGCGGTGGCCGGCACGATCTCGTTCGTCGATCCGGCCAGCGGCAAGTCCTATCGCCTCGGCGACAAGACCGCGGTCCTGATGGTGCGCCCGCGCGGCTGGCACCTGCCGGAGAAGCACCTGCTCGTCGATGGCGAACCCATGTCCGGCTCGCTGTTCGATTTCGGGCTGTATTTTTTTCACAATGCCGCGGCGCTCCGCGCCAAGGGAACGGCCCCTTACTTCTATCTGCCGAAACTGGAATCGCATCTCGAAGCGCGCCTGTGGAACGACGTCTTCCTCCATGCCCAAGGCGCGCTCGGGTTGCCCTCGGGCACGATCAAGGCGACGGTGCTGATCGAAACCATCCTCGCCAGTTTCGAGATGGACGAGATTCTGTACGAGCTGCGCGACCATTCGGCCGGCCTCAATTGCGGGCGCTGGGACTACATCTTCAGCGTCATCAAGAAGTTCCGCAACCGCCCGGACATGGTGCTGCCCGACCGGGCGCTCGTCACCATGACCCAGCCCTTCATGCGCGCCTACAGCCAGCTCGCGATCAAGACCTGCCACCGGCGCGGCGTGCACGCCATCGGCGGCATGGCCGCGCAGATCCCGATCAAGAACGATCCCGAGGCCAACCGCCTCGCGCTTGAAAAGGTGCGGGCCGACAAGGAGCGCGAGGCCGCCGACGGCCATGACGGCACCTGGGTCGCGCATCCGGGGCTGGTGCCGCTGGCCAGGGAGGTCTTCGACCGGTCGATGCCGGGTCCCAACCAGATCGCCCGGCAGCGCCAGGACGTTAACGTCGGCGCCGGCGACCTGCTGCGCGTGCCCGAGGGACCGATCACGGAAGCGGGTTTGCGCGCCAACATCGGCATCGGGGTCGGCTATCTCGCCTCCTGGCTGCGCGGGGTCGGCTGCGTCCCGCTCAACAACCTCATGGAGGACGCGGCCACGGCAGAGATCTCGCGCGCCCAGATCTGGCAATGGCTGCGCCATGGCGCCTCGCTCGACGACGGCCGGCGCATCGACCGCGCGCTCGTCGAGCGGCTCTTCGACGAGGAAGCGAACCCGTCGGACGCCGATGCCGCGGCGATACTGCGCGCCATGGTCACGGATCCCGACTTCGTCGAGTTCCTGACGCTCCCGGCTTACGACCGCATCGTCGCGGAGGAAGGTGAATAACCATAGTCATGTGTCATCGCCGGGCGTGACCCGGCGATCCATGGTCTAGCGACGCGATGGATGCCCGCGTCAAGCGCGGGCATGACAAGTTGGGGCCTCTACAACCTCACGCCGCGCAGGCGGAGCGCGTTCATCACCACGCTGAACGAACTCAAGCTCATCGCCGCCGCCGCGACCATCGGGCTCAAGAGTACCCCGAAGAACGGATAGAGCAGCCCCGCCGCCAGCGGCACGCCGGCCGCGTTATAAACGAAGGCTAGGAACAGGTTCTGCCGAATATTGCGCATGGTCGCCTTGGAGAGCGCGTGCGCGCGCAAGATCGCGGTCAAATCGCCGCCCGGCAGCGTCACGCCCGCGCTCTCGATCGCGACGTCGGTGCCCGTGCCCATGGCGATGCCGACATCGGCGGCCGCCAGCGCCGGCGCGTCGTTGACGCCGTCGCCGGCCATCGCCACGATCCGGCCCTCGCCGCGTAGAGCCTCGACGATGCGCGCCTTCTCCGCCGGCAACACCTCGGCCCGGACCTCGTCGATGCCAAGACGCCGCGCCACCGCCTCGGCCGTGGTCCGGTTGTCGCCGGTCAGCATGACCACTCGGATGCCGGCCTGCTTCAGTCCGGCCATGGCGCGCGGCGTCGTCTCCTTGATCGGGTCGGCGACGGCGACGAGACCGGCGACGCGCCCCTCGACCGCCATGAAGACCACCGTCGCCCCGTCGCGGCGCAATTCATCGGCCCGGCCGCCAAGCGTGCCGGAATCTATGCCTAGCTCCTCCAGCAATTTGGCGTTGCCGAGCGCCACCGCCCGGCCCTCGACCAGGCCGACGACGCCCTTGCCGGGGAGCGCCTCGAACCCGGTCCCGTTCGGAATCGCGAGCTTTCGCGCCTCGGCCTCGGCCAGGATCGAGGCCGCCAGCGGATGCTCGCTGCCGCGCTCGATCGCCGCCGCCAGCCGCACCAAGTCGTTCTCGGCGAAGCCTTCCGATGGCACGAGCGCCACGACGCGCGGGCGCCCCACCGTCAGCGTGCCGGTCTTGTCGATCACCAGCGTATCGACCTTGCCCAGGCGCTCCAGCGCCTCCGCGTTCTTGATCAACATCCCCGCCCCCGCGCCGCGCCCGACGCCGACCATGATCGACATCGGCGTGGCAAGGCCGAGCGCGCACGGGCAGGCGATGATCAGCACCGCCACGGCGGCGGTGAGCCCATGGGCGAAACCGGGATCGGGTCCCCAGATCGTCCAGCCGAGAAGCGCCAGCGCCGCCACGGCCAGCACCGCCGGCACGAACCAGCCCGAGACCGTGTCGGCCAAGCGCTGGATCGGCGCGCGGCTGCGCTGGGCCTCGGCCACCAGCCGCACGATCCGGGCCAGCATGGTATCGCGCCCGACCCGCTCCGCGATCATGACGAACCCGCCGGTCGTGTTCATCGTGGCGCCGACGACCTTGTCCCCGGGGCCCTTGGCCACGGGCATCGATTCCCCGGTAACGGTCGACTCATCGACGGCGCTGGCGCCCTCGAGCACCGTTCCATCGACCGGGATCTTCTCCCCCGGCCGCACGCGCAGGCGGTCGCCGACCATCACGTCGCCCAGCGCCACGTCCTCGTCGCCATGTGGACCGACGCGCCGCGCGGTCTTCGGCGCCAGGTCGAGGAGCGCGCGGATCGCCCCGCCCGTGCGCTCGCGCGCGCGCAACTCCAGCACCTGCCCCAGCAGCACCAGCACGGTGATCACCGCCGCCGCCTCGAAATAGACCTGGGCGCCACCGCCGGCCGCCCGTGCCGTTTCGGGCAGGATGCTAGGCCACGCCGTGGCAATGACGCTGTAAGTCCAGGCGACGCCGGTGCCCATGGCGATGAGCGTGAACATGTTGAGCCGGCGCGACACGACCGACGCCCAACCCTTTGCGAAAAATGGCCAACCGGCCCACAGCACCACCGGTGTCGCCAACGCGAACTGCATCAGGGCATTGATTCGCGGCGCCAGAACCATGTGCAGACCGGTCAAGTGCCCGCCCATCTCGAGCGCCAGGATCGGGAGGGTGAGCGCGAGGCCGATCCAGAACCGGCGCGTCATGTCGACCAATTCGGGGTTCGGGCCGGTCTCGGCGGTCACGTCCTCGGGCTCAAGCGCCATGCCGCAGATGGGACAGGCGCCCGGACCCACCCGCCGCACCTCCGGATGCATCGGGCAGATGAAGACCTGGTCGGGGCTCGGCGCTACCTGAGGTTTTGGCTGAGCCTTAGCCAGATAAGAAGCTGGATCGGCTTCGAATTTCTTCCGGCATCCATCGCAACAGAAGAAGTACTCCGTCCCCTCGACCCTTGCCTTGTGCCGCGCGGTCGCGGGATCGACGGTCATGCCGCAGACGGGATCCTTCGCGGCCGGTTGGGTCTCGGAGTGTGATCCGGTCATGCTTCGACAGGCTCGGCATGAGGAACCCCTCGTCCTGAGCCTGCCTTCCTTCGCCCGCCGAAGCGGGCTTCGCGAAGGCGGGTCGAAGGACGAGTGCCGACCCGCGCCGGCCCTACCCCCACTTCCAAAACTCCGACCCCTCCTTCATGAGCGCCTTGGACAGCACCGTCTTGTGCACCTCCGAGGCGCCATCGACCAGCCGGGCCGAGCGGGCATAGCGGTACATCCATTCGAGCAGCGTGTCCTTGGAATAGCCGCGCGCGCCACAGAGCTGCAGCGCCGTATCGACCGCCTTGTGCAGGGTGTCGGCGACCGCGACCTTGGCCATCGACACTTCTTTCCGCGCGAACTCGCCCTGCTCCAGCTTCCACGCCGCGTGCATGGTGAGAAGCCGGCCGGTGTGGATGTCCATCGCGGCTTCGCCCATGAGCCATTGCACGCCCTCCTTGTCGGCGAGCTTGGCGCCGAACGCCTCGCGCTCCGCGACATAGGCGGCGGCGATCTCCATGGCGCGCTTGGCCATCCCCAGCCAGCGCATGCAATGCGTGAGCCGCGCCGTCCCCAGCCGAATCTGCGTCACCTTCAACCCGTCGCCGATTTCGAGCAGCCGGTTCTCGTCCGGAATCTCCAACCCCTCGAAGAGCAGCTCGCAGTGACCGCCATGCTCCTCGGGCCCCATGATCGGAATGCGCCGCACGATGCGCCAGCCCGGCTGGTCGGCGTGGTAGAGGAACGCGGTCAGGCCGCGCCGGGGATCGTCCGAGGTTCGCGCGACCAGGATGAAGTGTTGCGCGCCCTCCGCCCCGGTGATGAACCACTTGCGCCCGTTCACGATCCAGCGATCGCCCTTCCGTTCGGCCCGCGTCAGCATCGTGCCCGCCGGGTCGGACCCGGAGCCCGGATGCGGCTCGGTCATGACGAAGGACGAGCGTAAGCCGCCGTCGATGATCGGCTGCAGCCAGCGATCCTTCTGGGCTTCCGGCAGGATCTTGTTCAGAAGGAACATGTTCCCGTCATCGGGCGCGGCGCAGTTGAACGCCGCCGGGCCGAAGATCGAGCGCGCCGCCTCCTCGTACACCGCCGCCATGCCGACGGGCCCCAGGCCCTGCCCGCCCCGCTCCTTCGGCATGTGGAACGCCCAGAGGCCCGCCGCCCGCGCCTTCTCCCGCAGCTTCCCGAGATAGGCCTCGCCGATGAATTCGTGCGCGTCATAGGCCTTCGGGTCGCGCTCAACCGGAAGGACGTGCTCCTCGACGAATTCGGCCACGCGCCGTCGCAGGGATTCGATCTCGGGGGATAGGCGGAAATCCATGACGCTCAGTTCGCAAGCCGCCGCAGCGCCGCCGCGGTCGCCTCGGCCAATCGCCCGATCTCGGCCTCGCCCATCGGCGTCGACAGGCAACCAAGCCCCCAGCTGCTGGCGACGATGCCGTTATCGAGCCATTGCCGGTAAAGTTCGGTGAGCTTCGCCCCCTTCTCGCCGGAATGGGCCGGATAGGCGCTGCGGTAATCGTGCAATCGCGCGTCCGTGAAATGGATGAGAAACAGCGAACCCTCGCCCGTGACCTGCCCCTCATGGCCCGACGCCGCGATGACGGCGCGCAAGGCCCCCCTCGCCGTCTCGCCGAGCGCGTTCAGCCGGTCGATGGCATCATGCGTCAGCAGCTTCATGGCGGCGATGCCGGCGGCCATGGTGAGCGGGTTGGCGTTGAACGTTCCGGAATGCGGATAGGCGGGCTTTCCCAGAGTCTGGTCGAAGACCTCCATGGCGTCGGCCCTGCCGGCCACCGCGCCGATCGGCAAGCCCCCGCCGATGAGTTTGCCGAGCGTGGTCAGATCGGGCTCGATGCCGATCCGCGTCTGCCATCCGCCATAGGCCAGGCGATAGGTCACGACCTCGTCGAAGATCAGCAGCGAGCCGTTGGCCTTGGCGAAGGACGCGAGCGCGCCCAAGTATTCGCGGCTCGCCGGAACGCCGCCGACGCGGGACGGCACCGGATCGACGAGGATGCCGGCGATGTCGCCGGCGTGCTCCTTGAGCGCGCGCAGCGATCCCTCGACGTCGTTGAACGGCATCGACACGATGGTATCGAGGACGCCTTGCGGCACGCCCTTCGTGAACGCCACCGAGCGCGGCAAGTCGTTGCCCCAGTTCTGGGGCGTCGGATCGAGGCTCACCTCGGCGAAATCGTAACCGCCGTGATAGGCACCCTCGCACTTGGCGATCTTGGCGCGGCCCGTGCATGCGCGCGCCGCCTTCATCGCCACCATCACCGCCTCGGTGCCCGAATTGGCGAAGCGGATGCGCTCGAAGGACGGCGTGCGGGCGCAAAGGATCTCGGCCAGCTCGATCTCGAGCTCGGTCGGCAGCGTCAGCGAGATCGCCCGCTCCGCCTGGCGCTGCACGGCCTCGACGATGGCGGGATGGCCGTGGCCGTGGATCTGCACCATGTAATTGTTGATGAAGTCCAGGCGCTCGACCCCGTCCACGTCGGTGACGGCGCAGCCCCGCGCCGACGCCGCATAGACCGGATAGGGCTGCACGAAGGTCATCGCCCGCGAGCCGCCGCCGGGGATCGACTTCTTGGCCCGCTCGTAGAGCGCCGCCGAGCGCGACCGGGGGTTCGGATAATGGTTCATGCCGGTCGAGTGTAGTGCTATTTCCCTTGGCTCTCCAGGGGTGCATTACCGCGCCCCGCGCGGACTTTTTTGCCCTTCCCCGCGATGAGCCTCTGGTTCCGCCTCGAAACTCTTCGCTTGTCGCGGAGCCCCGCGACGTAGTTTCGAATCAGCGACTCCGCCATGGCATCGACGTCACCCCAACCGAGGACCGCCTCGTCGCTGGCGAGCGAACAGATGCCATGAATCCCGGCCCACAAGACGCGCGCCGACCGCCGCCTCTCGGCCGCTCGTCCATCCGCCAGCATCGGCCGGAGCGCGTCCTCCACGGGCACGAACAGCCGATCCATCCGACGGTAATACCAAACCGGACGCGACCTGCCGCTGGGTAGGTTCTGGAACAACATCCGCCAGGCATGCGGCCGATTCCTGGCGAATCTCAGGTAGCAGCCCGCCAAGGAAAGAATCGTCGCCTCGCCCTCGCGGCCGGGCGGCACCGCGGTCAAGGCGCCATGAAGCTCATCCAGCGTCGCCGCATTCAGATGAACGACGATATCGTCGATGTCCTTGAACAGGTTATAGAGCGTTCCCGACGAATAGCCGATGGCGTCGGCGATACGGCGAATGGTCAGCGCCGCCGCCCCTTCCCGTTCGACGATGACGCCCGCGGCGCCTAGAATAAGCGCGTGAAGCTCATCGCGCGTGTGGTCGGATCGTCTGGCCAAGGCCGCTCCCTGTTCTGAACACCGATCAAAATATCCCTTGACAGGGGAATTGGGTACAACAATATTAATTGATCATCGATCAATTAAGCCCGGGAGGCACCGATGAATGCCAGCTTGATGACGACCGATCGCCATCCTTCCCACCGCTCCAAGGCAGGCGCCGAGAATCGGAGCCTTAGGCCGAAAAAGGTCGGCGTCATCGAGCTCCTCGCCTATACCGTCTCATCCGAGTGGCTGTCGCTCGCTCTCGTGGATCGATTGAAACGCCAGTACTACAGCATCATGCCGCAGGCGGTTTCCGTGTGGTGCCGCGAGCTCGGCCACGACGTGACTTATGCGACTTATTACGGCCAGGCCGACCCGCTCTCGCTCCTGCCCGACGATCTCGATATCGTGTTCATCGCGGCGAGCACGCAGGCGAGCGCGCTGGCCTACGCGTTGGCGAAGATCTATCGCCGGCGAGGTACACTGACCGTCATCGGGGGCCCGCACGCCAAGTGCTTCCCCGAGGATTGCGTCCGATTCTTCGACGTGACCGTCACGCGTTGCGACCGCGACCTGGTCTCGGACATTCTCGCCGGGCGGATCGACCCGCCCTCTATCGTCGCCTCCGCCCGGCCGCCCCAGTCCTTCCCGGCTGTCGAGGAGCGGCTGCCCGAGATCGCGTTGGCCGCCTTCGCTCGCGGCCGCCCCGCCGCGACCAGCGTCATCTCGCTCTTTGGAAGCATCGGCTGCCCCTACAATTGCAACTTCTGCACCGACTGGAACAGCGTTTACGCGCCCGTGCCCCCGGAGCAGTTGCGCCGCGATCTTATCTTCGTCTCGCGGCGCTTCCCCCAAGCATGGTTGGGATTCCAAGACCCGAATTTCGGCGTTCGCTTCGACGAGACGATGGCCGTCTTCGACTCGATTCCCGAGGGACGGCGCAATCCCTACCTGATGCAATGTTCGCTCACGATCCTGTCGGAAGCGCGGATGCGGATGCTCGCCAAGACCCGGTGTCTCTATGTCGCGCCTGGCGTCGAATCCTGGTCGGGCTATGGCAACAAGTTGAAAATGAAGACGTCGGTCGGGCACGACCGGGTTGACGGAATCGCGCGCAATTTCCTCGAGTTGAGGCGGCATGTGCGGGGGATTCAGGCCAACTTCGTTCTTGGTCTCGACAGCGATTGCGGTTCCTCCCCCTTCGCGTTGACCGAGGAATTCGTCCGGCGTGTTCCGTTCGTTTGGCCGAACCTCAACATCATTACTCCCTATGGCGGTACGCCCGTCTACGACGACATGGTTCGACAGGGCCGATTGTTGCGGCGGATGCCGCTCGCGCTTTACTGTTCGCCCTATCTCGCGCTGCGCCTGCGCAACTACGAGCCGATCGAATTCTACAGTCGCCTGATCGACCTGCTCGGCGCTTCGACGTCGGCGAGATTGACGGCAAGGCGCATTTTGACGCGGGATCACGTGGCGCTCAATCTCGCGCGCCTGGCGCAAACATCCGCCGTCCGCCACGATCTGAACGAGATGCGCCGCTTCCGGACCGAACTCGGCCGCGACGCCGGCTTGCGGGCCTTTCATGACGGCCGCGATGTCGCATTGCCGGAACTCTATAACCACCACTTGAACACGCGGCTCGGCCGATATGCGGAGCTGTTGTCCGCCCGGGATCGAATTCCGGTTCACAAGGAACCTTCCCGCGAACAGTCGCGAACAGGAGAAGAGTTTGATCGCGGTCGCAGGCCGGCCGCTGCCGATATCGCCGCCGCCATCGCCCCGGCCGCTTGAATTCCAACAAGAACCACGGGAGAGGTGCGTCATGATGAAGAGGAAATTGACATTCCTGGCACGGAACGCGCTGGCCTCGCCGACTTTAGTCCGGCCATCGAGTGGATGTCGGGTTAGACGGCCAATCGAATGGAACAATGGGACCAAGCGCAAGTTCGCTGACAATGGTGGGCCTCGGGTATGGTGGTTTTCCGCGGCGATCGTCGCGTTCCTCGGCGGATGCATCAATTTCTCCGACGGTTGCCCAGACCCCGCACGGGGACCCACCTACCCGAATGAGCCCTCAAGGGAGTACCAAGCGGTCGCCGTGGCGGAGTTTGCAACGCAACGCGTCGAGTATTGGAGCCAGATGGCCGCACTGATGCGGACCACCATTATCGACCGCTTGCGGAAATCGGGGGAATTCGCGGAAGTGCATGATGGCAGCGCCCCAGCCACCGGACAGCCGGCCCTGCTACTCACGGGTGTCATTGCCGAGTGGTCTCTCTACGGCTCCGACGGCCCATTCACGGCCACACCCTACGTCGCCGGGAGATTCGAGCTCCACGACGATACCGGAAACATCCTGGCCGAGTTCATCGAGATTTCCTGCGGCACCCACGGGCAGAGTGGCAATGGGGAGCGTCTAGTCAAAGACGTCGCCAAGCAGGCGGCGGGCTTTGTCGTCGACTACGCGCATCGATGAAACAAGAATATCAGGACCCTAAGCGGTACCAATAGGATCGACGGTTCTCCGACCGCCGGATAGGGTAGCGTCCGCCATGCCATCGGCCCCCTCCATCGATATTGATATCGCGGCGCTGGACGGCTATCTCGGCCGCCGTATCGACGGCTACCGCGGGCCGCTGTCGCTGGAGAAGTTTCACGGCGGCCAGTCCAACCCCACCTACCGCCTGGGGACGCCCGCGCGCGACTATGTGCTGCGCCGTAAGCCGCCGGGGGCGCTTCTGCCCTCGGCGCACGCGGTCGATCGCGAGTTTCGGGTGATTTCGGCGCTTGCCGCCACCGGCGTGCCGGTGCCCCGCACCTATCTCTACTGCGCCGATGAAGGCGTCGCCGGCACGCCCTTCTTCGTCATGGAATACGTGGCCGGGCGCGTTTTCTACGATCCGAGGCTGCCCGGCCTCGAGCCTGGCGAACGCGGGGCGATCTACGAATCCATGAACGCCGCGCTCGCCGCGCTCCACCGCGTCGATCCGGCGGCGGTCGGCCTTTCCGACTACGGCCGGCCGGGCAACTACTTCGCGCGCCAGATCGCCCGCTGGTCGAAGCAGTACCGCGCGGTCGAATCGCGAACGATCCCGGCGATGGACCGCCTGATCGACTGGCTGCCCGCCCATGTCCCTCCGGAAGAAGAGACCGCCATCGTCCATGGCGACTTCCGGCTCGACAACATGATCTTCCATGCAAGCGAACCGCGCGTGCTTGCCATCATCGACTGGGAGCTATCGACGCTCGGCCATCCCTTGGCCGACCTCTCCTACAACTGCCTGGCGTGGCACTTCACGCCGGAGCTTTTCCGCGGGCTCGCCGGATGCGATCTCGGCGCGCTCGGAATCCCGAGCGAGGCGGCCTACATCGCCGCCTATCGCGCGCGCACGGGCCGCGGGGACATCGAGCACTGGTCCTTCTACCTCGCCTACAACATCTTCCGCCTGGCGGCGATCCTCGAAGGCGTGTGGGCGCGCGCGCGGGCCGGCAACGCGGTGGGCGGCGAAGCCCTGACGATGGGCGCCAAGGTCGAGCCGCTCGCGAAACTGGCGTGGGAGCAGGCGCGGAAAGCCCGACCTACGTGAGTTGTAAACCGGTCGGTGACGGTCTCCGGCAATTGGCGCATCGTTTTCCGTTTCGAGGGCGGCCATGCCAAGGACGTTGATCTGATCGACTACCACTAGGAGAGATGAACAATGCCCATGAAGAACCCACCGCATCCGGGGCTATCCGTCCGCCACGATTGTCTGGAGCCCCTCAGCCTCGGCGTGACGCAGGCGGCGAAAAAACTCGGCATCAGCCGAAAGCAGTTATCCGATATCGTCATTTGCCATTCGGGAATCTCCGCTGAAATGGCGATCCGGCTCGACACGGCGTTCGGCGGCGGCGCCGAGACGTGGGTCCGCCTCCAGGCTCCCTATGATCTCGCCCAAGCCATGAAGCGCGCCGGCCGCATCAAGGTCGGGCGTCTGACACGGGCCGCATGAGCAGGATCAAAAAGTCGCGTCCCCTTTGACCGCTCAAATCAACCCCAGCTCGCTCAACTCCGCCAGCATTCGCGCCGGCGGCAGCTTCTCGCTTGAGCGCTGGCCGGCGGCGAGATCCGGCGGTGCCTCCTTTGCCGCCAGATAGCGCCAGCCCTGGAACGGCCGGTGCTTGCGCGGCGCGACCGGAATGAGCGTCTTCGCGAAAGAAATGCGGCAATAGGCGCGCCCGTCCTTGTCGATCCGCCGGTCGAGGCCGACGATGCGCTGGCGCACGGCAACGTAACCCTGGATCACCCAGTAGAGCGAGCCGCCATCGAGGATCTCGTCCCGGCGCTTGGGCATCATCCGGGTCCAGTGCCTGGGCGCGTAACGCCGGCCCCGGCGCTTGGCCGCCGCGATCCTCTGCTTCTGCCATCGGCGCAAATCCGCGATGCTGTCGCACCCGACGCAGAGCTTGATGAGATGGAGCGTCATTCCAGCGACAGCAGCTCCGCGCCCTCCGGCACCATGTCGCCCTCCTTGAAGCGCACCGCGCGCACGACTCCGTCGCCGGGTGCCACGATGGCATGCTCCATCTTCATCGCCTCCAGCACCATCAGCGCCTGCCCCCGCTTCACCGCCTCGCCCGCGCGCACGTGGACTTGCACGACCTTGCCCGGCATGGGTGCCACGAGGCCGCCGGCGGGCGATTCGTCGAGGGTCGCCGCCAGCCTCGGACCCGCCAGCACGAATTCGTATCGGCGGCCGTCCATGAACACGACGAGCGACCGGTCGCGGCCGACGACGGTGGCATGCCGGTCGCGCCCGCCGACTTGCGCGATGAGATTGCTCGCGGCTCCGTCGCCCTCCGCCATGCCGCCATGCGCTTCGACCGGCCCGTCCGGCGTCGAAAATAAATAACCGCCGCCGCGATAGCGCACGCCGACTACTAAGTCCTGCCCGGCCGCCTGGAACCGCAGCGTGTCCTCGGGCTCGATATTGAGATGGAATCCGACAGGCCGGTGCCACGGCGAAGTCGGATCGGTCGAAGCGGCGGCGTTGCGGTCGGCATCCTCGGCCCGCCGCAGCAGCAAATAGAGGCTCGCCATCGCCACCGCCTCCGGGCCGGCGGGTCCTTGGCTGACGAGCTCGCGGTAATGACGGTCGATGTATCCGATATCGACGGCGCCGGAAGTAAACACCGGATGCGCCAGCATCGCGCCCAGGAAGTCGAGATTGGTCGCCGGCCCCACCGCCTGAATCCCCCGCAAGCCACGCGCCAACCGCTCGATCGCGCCGGCGCGGTCGCGCCCCCAGGCGATGACCTTGGCGATCAGCGGATCGTAATGGATGGAGACCGCGTCGCCGGCCTCGACCCCGGCATCGATGCGGAAATCCGGCCCCGTCTCGGGCCAGCGCAGATGCGCGACCGTGCCGCTGCCGGGCAGGAAATCGCGCGCCGGATCCTCGGCGTAGATCCGCGCCTCGATGGCGTGGCCGCTGCATTCGATTCGATCCTGCGCCAGCGGCAGCGCCTCGCCTCGCGCCACGAGCAACTGCCATTCCACGAGATCGAGGCCGGTGATCATCTCCGTCACCGGGTGCTCGACCTGAAGGCGCGTATTCATCTCCATGAAATAAAAGCGCCCGTCGGGCTCCAGCAGGAACTCGATTGTGCCGGCGCCCTGGTACCCGATGGCGCGCGTCGCCGCGACCGCCGCCGCCCCCATCCGCGCCCTCAACTCGGGGCCCACGCCCGGCGCCGGCGCCTCCTCGATCACCTTCTGGTGACGCCGCTGCACCGAGCAGTCGCGCTCGAACAGATGCACGACCCGGCCGTGGGCGTCGGCGAACACCTGCATTTCGACATGGCGCGGCCGGTCGAGATAGCGCTCGATCAGCACGCGGTCGTCGCCGAAGCTCGACAGCGCCTCGCGCCTCGCGCCCGCCAGCGCCGCCGCGAACTCGCTGGCGCCATCGACGCGGCGCATGCCCTTGCCGCCCCCGCCCGCCGACGGCTTGATCAGTACCGGAAACCCGATACGCGCCGCCTCGCGCGCCAGGCGTTCCTCGTCCTGGTCCTCGCCGTGGTAGCCGGGCACCGTCGCCACGCCCGCCTTATCCATGATCGCCTTGGCCTCGCTCTTCGAGCCCATGGCGCGGATGGCGGCGGGCGGCGGGCCGATGAAGACGATGCCCGCTTTGGCGCAAGCTTCCGCGAAATCGGCGTTCTCGGCCAGGAACCCATAGCCCGGATGGATCGCATCGGCGCCGCTATCTTTCGCGGCGGCCAGGATGCGCTCGATGGAGAGATAGCTCTCGCGCGCCGGCGCCGGTCCGATGAGCCGCGCCTCGTCGGCGCTTCGTACATGGAGCGCGCCCCGGTCGGCTTCGGAGAAGACCGCGACCGTACGCACGCCCAGGCGGCGCGCCGTGCGCATGATTCGGGCCGCGATCTCGCCCCGATTGGCGACCAGGATCTTCTTGAACATCGGGATCACCGCCGCCAGGACGGCTTCCGTTTTTCCAGGAACGCCGCGATCCCCTCCTTGGCCTCGTCGCCGGCGCGGATGGCGGCGATGCGCGCGGCGGTATCGTCGATGACGGCCGTGTTGGTCGGTGTGCGCGCCACCCGGCGGATTAGCTTCTTCGCCGCGGCGATCGCTTGCGGCCCGCCGGCGAGGAAATGATCCACATAGCGCCCGACCGCCCCTTCCAAATCGTCGGCCACCTCGGTCACCAGCCCGAGCCGGCGCGCCTCCTCCGCGTCGAAACGCTCGCCGGTCAGGAAATAGCGCCGCGCCGCCCGCTCGCCGATCGCCGGCGCGACGTAGGGCGATATGACCGCCGGGATGAGGCCTAGGCGCACCTCGGTCAGCGCGAACACGACCGCCGGCTTGGCTACCGCGACGTCGCAGGCCGCCACCAATCCGACACCGCCGCCGAAGGCCGGCCCCTGCACCGCGGCGATGGTGGGAAGCGGCAGGAAATTCAACGTCTGCATCAGCCGGGCGAGCGCGTCGGCGTCGCGCCGGTTGTCCTCCGGGGCGTAAGCCGCCATGCGCTTCATCCAGTTGAGGTCCGCGCCGGCCGAAAAGCTGGCCCCCGTCGAGGCGAGGACGAGCACGCGGGCCGATTCATCTCCTTGAACGGCATCGAGCCGCGCCGTCAATTCCGCGATCAGCCTTTCGTCGAAGGCGTTGTGCAGTTCCGGACGATTGAGCGTCAGCGTCACGACGCCCCGTTCATCTCGTGCTTCTAGTACCAGCACCGTCATGCCGCTCACATGCGGAAGATGCCGAAGGCGGTGCGCTCGATGGGAGCGTTCAGCGCCGCCGACAGCCCGAGGCCCAGCACCATGCGGCTGTCGGCCGGGTCGATGATGCCGTCGTCCCAGAGGCGCGCGCTGGCGTAATAGGGATGCCCCTGGGTCTCGTACTGGGCGCGGATCGGGGCCTTGAACGCCTCCTCTTCCTCCGCGCTCCAGCTTTCGCCCCTCCCCGCCATGCCGTCGCGCTTCACTTGCGCGAGCACGTGCGCCGCCTGTTCGCCGCCCATCACCGAGATGCGGGCGTTGGGCCACATCCACAGGAATCTCGGCCCAAAGGCGCGCCCGCACATGCCGTAATTGCCCGCCCCGAAACTGCCGCCGACGATGAGAGTCAGTTTCGGCACCCGCGCGCAGGCAACCGCGGTCACCAGCTTGGCGCCGTCCTTGGCGATGCCGCCGGCCTCGTATTTCTTGCCCACCATGAAGCCGGTGATGTTCTGCAGGAAGATGAGCGGGATGCCGCGCTGGCAACAGAGCTGGATGAAATGCGCGCCCTTCAGCGCCGATTCGGAGAAGAGGATGCCGTTGTTGGCGAGGATGCCCACGGGATAGCCGAAGAGCCGCGCAAAGCCGCACACGAGCGTGGTGCCGTAAAGCTGCTTGAACTCGTCGAACTCGCTGGCGTCGACCACGCGGGCGATGATCTCGCGCGAATCATAGGGCTTCCTGGGATCGGCCGGCACGACGCCGTGAAGCTCCTTGGGGTCGAGCGCGGGCTCGCGCGCGGGAACGACGCCGAAATCCGGGCGCTTCACCCGGTTGAGATTGGCGACGATGCGCCGCGCGATGGCGAGCGCATGGGCGTCGTCGCGGGCCTGGTGATCGACGACGCCCGATTGGCGCGCGTGCACCTCGGCGCCGCCCAGCTCCTCGGCGCTCACTACCTCGCCGGTCGCCGCCTTCACCAACGGCGGGCCGCCCAGGAAGATTGTCCCCTGCCCCTTGACGATGATGCTCTCATCCGCCATCGCCGGCACATAGGCGCCGCCCGCGGTGCACGAACCCATGACCGCGGCGATCTGCGGTATTCCCCGCGCCGACATCGTCGCCTGGTTATGGAAGATGCGCCCGAAATGATCGCGGTCGGGGAAGACCTCGTCCTGGTTCGGCAGATTGGCGCCGCCGGAATCGACAAGATAAATACACGGCAAATTGTTCTCGGCGGCGATCTCCTGCGCCCGCAAATGCTTCTTGACCGTCAACGGATAGTACGTGCCGCCCTTCACCGTCGCGTCATTGGCGACGATGACGCACTCGCGCCCCGAGACGCGCCCGATGCCGGTGACGAGGCCCGCCGCCGGCACCTTTTCGTCATAGACCCCGTGCGCCGCGAGCTGGGAGAACTCCAGGAACGGCGAACCCTCGTCCAGAAGCACGCGCACCCGTTCGCGCGGCAGCAGCTTGCCGCGCGCCAGGTGCTTGTCGCGCGCCGCCTTGCCGCCGCCCTCGGCTATCTCGGCGACGCGCTCGCGCAAATCCGCGACCAGCCCCGCCATCCAATCGGCGTTGGCCCGGAACTCGCCGCTCGTTGGATCGATCGCCGACCGTATGACCGTCATGCCGCCCCCCGAAAAAGAGGACGCTACCCTTTATTGAAGGGTTGCGTCCCCTTTATCGCCCTCTATCGGAAACTCAGTCGGCCGCGAAGCAATAGAGCAGGCCGGCGCCGCCGGTGCCTTGCAACGCCTCCTGGCCGCAGCCGCCGCGGGTATCATGGGCGGCGTTCCACGAGGTGTTGCCGCCGCCGTGCCGGTCATGGTGCCCGACCGCGGCCGTGCCCTCGCCGCTGCTGGTCCAGTTCTTACAGGTATGATCGGCATCGTCGACGAAAAAGGCGGTGCCGTCTGCCTGGGTGCCGGTCAGGATGTCGTGCTCATTGGGCTCGTCGCCGCGCCCCTTCACCATGTCGCCCTTCTCGTCCACGGCCGTGCGCTTGACAATGTTCGGGCTGATGTGAAGATCGTCCAGGTCGCTCGCGATCAGCTCGCCATGCGCATTGTACCACGGACCGAGGCCAATCCGGTCGCGGGCGGAGATGCCGCGCTTGTCAACTTCCTCCGTGCTGAGATAGGCGTGCCAGGTCCTGCCGCCGGCGCCCACGGAAGCGGCCAATTTTTGGCAGTGCGCATCGGCTCCTTCCAAGCCGCCAAGATCGGCGCCCTTGCCGAGCCCCACGCTTGTGATAAAGAATCCCATCGGATGATCCCGCGCCAGCGCCGCCGGCGCCATCGTCGGCAAAGCAAAACTCATGACCGTGGCCGCATAAATCGATTTCATCGCTCCCTCCTCCTATTTCGGTGACAGTGTCGATTTCGGTGACATCGATTTCGGTGACAGTGCACTTAATTACCGGTGCGATTTCGGTGACAGTGCACTTAATTACCACCCACCGGTGGCAAGCCAGTTTTCGACATCGTCCAACCTATCGTTACCCCAAAACGGCTCGCCGTCGACGATGACGAAGGGCGAGCCGAACACGCCCTTGGCCAGCGCCTCGTCCACCTCCGTCTTGAGCCGGGCCTTGACCTCTGGCGAGTCCAGCGCCTCGGCGAGGCCGTCACGATCGACGCCCATAGCCTCGGCCAGCGCCAACACCGCCTCGCTGCCCGTCACGTCCTGCGCTCTCGCGAAGGCCGCGTCATAGACGGCCTTGGCGAATCTTTTCGCCTGCCGCCGGTCGCGCTCCGCGATCCAATAGAACGCGCGCGTCGCGCCCAACGCAAAAAACGGAAACGGCGTCGGCATGACGAAGGCGACGCCCGCCGCCCTCGCCGAACGCGCGAAATCATGGAGCGCATAGCCGCCTCGCATCGGCAATTCGGTCAGCGGCTTCTGCCCGGTGATCTTGAAGGCGGCACCGAGAAGAAACGGCCGCCACGCGACCTCGCGCCCATGCCTGGCGCCGATGGCGTCGATCCGGGTCGAGGCGATGTAGCCATAGGGCGAGGAGAAGTCGAAATAGAAATCGATCGCGCCGGCCATGGCGTCACTCGCCCATCAGCGCGCGGGCGATCACCAGGCGCTGGATGTCGCTGGTGCCTTCGTAAATCCTGCACACCCGCGCGTCGCGGTAGATGCGCTCGACGGCATAGTCGGCGAGATAGCCATAGCCGCCGTGAATCTGGAGCGCATCGGAGCACACGCGCTCCGCCATCTCCGAGGCGAAGAGCTTCGCCATCGACGCCTCTTTCAGCGCCGGCAACCCGGCATCGCGGCGCTGCGCGGCGGCCAGCGTCAGCTCCCGCGCCGCCTCGATCCCGGTCGCCATGTCGGCGAGGCGGAACGCCACCGCCTGGTGTTCGGCGATGGCGGCGCCGAAGGCGTGGCGCTCCTTGGCGTAGCTAAGCGCCGCTTCGTGCGCCGCCCGCGCCAACCCGACGGCTTGCGCGGCGATGCCGATGCGCCCGCCTTCCAAATTGCCGAGCGCGATACGATAGCCCTCGCCGTCCTCGCCCAGGCGCAGATCCGCCGGCACGCGGCAGTTCTCCAGCACGATGTGCGCGGTGTCGGAGGCTCGCATCCCGAGCTTGTTCTCGATGCGCGCCACCTTGAATCCGGGCGTGCCGGTCGGAACCAGGAAGGCGCCGATGCCCTTCTTGCCTTTGTCTGGGTCGGTGACGGCGAAGACGATGGCAAGGCCGGCGCTGCTTCCGTTGGTGACGAACTGCTTGGAACCGTCGAGAACGTAAGAGTCGCCCTCGCGCCTCGCCCGCGTGCGGATGGCGGCGGCGTCCGATCCGGCACCGGGCTCGGTCAGGCAGAAACAGCCGAGCATCCGGCCCGTGGCCAGGTCGCGCAAGAATCGCTCCTTCTGCTCTTGCGTGCCGCGGCGCAGCAACGGCATGCAGACGACGGAATTGTGCACCGTCATGATGGTGCTGCAGGCCCCGTCGCCCGCCGCCACCTCCTCGACGGTCAAGGCGTAAGCCACATGATCGGCGCCGGCGCCGCCCCAGGCCTCGGGGACCATCATCCCTAGGAATCCCATCTCGCCCATGGCGGCGACCGCCTCCTTTGGGAACCGCGCCTCGCGGTCCCAGTGGGCGGCGTTGGGCGCGAGGCTCTTGGCCGCGAAGGCGCGCGCCGTGTCGCGCACCATGGTCTGCTGCTCATCGAGCAGCATGGCCGCACTTGATCATTCGCTTCACCACGGCAGCCTCTCGCCGTCATAGTTGAAGAAGCCGCCGCTGTCGGCGTCGCCGAGAGTGCCGATCTTGCGGCGCATGCCCGCGACGCTCGCCGAAGGCTCGATCGCGGCCCCGGCGCCGCCCATGTCGGTCTTGACCCAGCCCGGATGAAAGACGGCGACGATGACCTTCCGCGGCTTCAGGTCGATGGAAAGCGACTTCATCGCCATGTTGAGCGCCGCCTTGCTGGTCCGGTAGCTGTAATAGCCGCCGCTGTCGTTGTCGGCGATGCTGCCCATCTGGCTGGTGACCGAGACGATGCGCTTCCGATCGCCGCGCAAGACCGCCGGCAGCAGCCGCTCCGCCACCAGCAGCGGCGCGATGGCGTTGACCCGGAACGTCTCGATCCATTTCGCCGTATCGATCCGGCCCAGGCCGTCGCCGCGATGGAGGATCCCGGCGTTGTTGATGAGGACGTCGATCGCGTCATCGGCGAGCGCGGCCGCCAAGGCGTCGATCTCGCCCTCGTTCGTGACGTCGAGCCCACGAATCTCGACCTTGCCCTTCACCCCGGCCAGCGCCTTGGCCGCGTCCGGCCGGCGGCAGGCGGCGATGACGCGCCAGCCCTCGGCCGCGTACTGGCGGACGAATTCGAGGCCGATGCCGCGGCTGGCGCCGGTTACGAGGACGGTCGGCATCGTTTCGCTACAGCACCTGGAAGTGGCACGCGACCGGCTTCTGCGAGTTGATCGGCAGGATGTCCTGCGGACAACTCGAAAACGCCATGACGACGTCCATCTCCGCGCGCAACAGCACGTAATCGCCGGCCTTCGACACGGTCGGCAGGAAGGCGATGGAGCCATCGGGCCGCACGGGAATGTTCATCCACATGTTCCACGGGCTCGGCACCTCGGGCGGCGTCAGGCCCAATTCCTTCATGCCGGCGAAAAGATTATCCGTGCAATTGTCGTGATAGCCCTCGACGCCGAGGAATTTGTAGCGGTAGCGGTCGCAAGCCGCGATGATCGTGTCGTGGATGCCGGGCGATGTATCCTCGACCAGCGTGACGATCGGCCGGCGCTTGTTCGAAAACATCACGTCGCCGACCTTCGGGATAATGTGGCCGATATGCGGGCGCGTATGCTCCATCGACATGAACTCGTTGGGATCCTCGGCGCTGAAGGCCCAGGTATCGATCACTTGGGTGCCGTGCGTGTTGATGAGCTTCAAGTGCTGGCCCTTTTTGACGCGCGCCGCCTTGCCCCGCCGCGCCGGGATTTCGATGAGTTCGCTCGCCGCCATGTCCGCCTCCGATGAAAAAACAATTGTCATGCCCGCGCTCGACGCGGGCATCCATCCCTACGGTTGCGCGATGGATCGCCGGGTCGAGCCCGGCGATGACAACGGGTGTGAAGCCGGTGTCATATATAGGTTCGCATCCACTACGACGATCGCCGCTTCGCCGTGACCTCGATCTCGATGCGCATGCGTGGATCGATGAGGCCGGCGATGATGACCGTGTTGGCCGGCCGGATCTCGCCGAAATAGCGCCCGAGGATGGGGATGATGTCGCCCCAGTCCTTGACCTTCGGCACGATGTAGTGGACCCGCACCACGTCGACCAGCGAGGCGCCGGCCTCGTGCAGCGCCTTTTCGATATTGCGGAAGGTCTGATGCACCTGCTCGGCCAGATCGCCCGAGATGGTCATGGCGTCGTAGTCGAACCCCGTGGTCCCGGAGACGAACACCCAATCCTCCTCGACCACGGCGCGCGAATAGCCGATCTGTTTCTCGAAAGCGGAACCGGACGATATGAGGCGGCGTGTCATGGGGTCTGCCCTCCCTCGGATTGCGTTGGCCGCGAACCTAGCACAGGACGCGGCCGGGCCGTCAAAATCCGGTCGTCGGCCGCGGGCGCGACCCGTCGCTGAAGCGGGCCAGGCGGAAGGGCGCCGGATCGACAATGGGCGTCGCGCCGGTGACGAGGTCGGCGGTAAGCCGCCCCGCGCCGGGGCCGATTCCGAACCCGTGGCCGGAGAATCCCGTCGCCAAGAAAAGCCCCGGAACTCCATCGACGCCACCGATGACCGGCACGACGTCGGGCGTCACGTCGATCATCCCACCCCAGCTTTCCACGGTGGCCGCGTTCCCGAACGCGGGGAACTCGGCGTCCAGATTGCGCCGCCCCGCCGCCAGGAATTCCGCGACCGGTTCCGGGTCGAGAACGCGGACCCGCTCGAAAGGCGAAATCCCGTCCAACGCCCAAGGGCGTTCGAGCCGCCATTCCTCGACGAAGCGCCGCCCCAGGCGCGGCCGTATGCTTTCCCATTCGAGCCGCAGCGCCGGCAGGAACCGCGCCAGCAATCGAAAACTGTCCGGCATCACGTCGGCGACCAAGCGCCCATGCGAAACCGTGTAGCCGCCGTCCTGGCGCTTGCGCAGCGCCAGTCCCGGTCCCCAGGCCGCGACGCCGGGCCCGCCTTCGAGCGGCGCGGTGCGAAACACCGACGCCAAGACCTTCAGTTGCGGCAGATCGATTCCGAGGCTCTTCAGGAACAGCCGCGACCAGACGCCGCCCGCCAGCACGACGCTGCCGCAGGCGACATTGCCCTTTTCGGTAACGACCCCGGCGACGCGCCCGCCCGACTTTTCAATGCCCCGAACCGCGCAGTTGGTCATGACCGTGGCACCCAGCCGCCGCGCGCCCCTCGCGATTGCCGGGGCCGCCATGCGCGGCTCGGCCACGCCGTCGCTGGGCGTATGCAGCCCGCCGGCCCAGTGCTTGACCGACCCGGTCAACAGCGTCGCGACCTCGCCCCCCGACAACAGCCGCGAGTCGAGGCCGTGCGTCTTCGCATGCGGCATGAAGGACTCGTATTCGGCGATGGCGGCGCGGTCGGCGGCAAGGTAGAGTGTGCCGATCTGGCGAAACCCGACATCGGCCTCGACCAGCTCGCGCATGCGGCGCCAAATCTTGAGGCTCTCCATCGCCAGCGGTATCTCGCGCGGATCGCGGCCCATGGCCCGGCACCATCCCCAATTGCGGCTCGATTGCTCGCCGGCGATGACACCCTTCTCGCACAGCAGCGTCGGGATGCCTCCTTGCGCCAGGAAGAACGCCGTACTCGCGCCGACGATGCCGCCGCCGATGACGACCACTTCCACGCGGGCCGGCAGCGCCGCATCGCTCTCTACGGAATCGACGGGCGGGCTCACGGGGCCGCCGCCGAGTCTATGCGTATTCTCACGCCGACTCCTCGAAGATCTCCCGGCCGATGAGCCAGCGCCGTATCTCCGATGTACCGGCGCCGATCTCGTAGAGCTTGGCGTCGCGCAAGAGCCGGCCCGTCGGGTAGTCGTTGATGTAGCCGTTGGCGCCCAGCACCTGGATGGCTTCGAGCGCCATCCACGTCGCCTTTTCGGCCGCGAACAGGATCGCCCCGGCCGCGTCCTTGCGCGTGGGTTCGCCGCGGTCGCAGGCCCGCGCCACGGCATAGACGTAGGCCTTGGCCGCGTTCATGGTCGTGTACATGTCGGCGAGCTTTCCTTGCATGATCTGGAACTCGCCGATCGCCTGGCCGAACTGCTTGCGCTCATGGACGTAAGGAATGACCAAATCCATGCAGGCCTGCATGATGCCGGTGGGGCCGGCGGCGAGCACCGCGCGCTCGTAGTCGAGCCCGCTCATGAGCACGCGGACACCCTCCCCCACCTGCCCGAGGACGTTCTCCGCCGGCACCTCGCAATCCTGGAACACCAGTTCGCCGGTGTTCGAACCGCGCATGCCAAGCTTGTCGAGCTTCGGGGATACGGAAAAACCGGGCATCGTCTTCTCGACCAGGAAAGCGGTCATGCCGCGCGGGCCGGCCGCGGGATCGGTCTTGGCGTAGACGACGATCACGTCGGCGTCCGGCCCGTTGGTGATCCACATCTTGGCGCCGTTGAGGATGTAGCGGTCGCCGCGCCGCTCGGCGCGGGTCTTCATGCCGACGACGTCGGAGCCGGCGCCGGTCTCGCTCATGGCGAGCGCGCCGACATGCTCGCCGCTGACGAGGCGGGGAAGATACGTCCGCTTCTGCGCCGCGCTGCCGTTGCGGCGAATTTGGTTCACGCAGAGATTCGAATGCGCGCCATAACTTAAGCCGACCGAGGCCGAGGCCCGACTCACCTCCTCCATGGCGACGACATGCTCCAGATAGCCCATGCCGGCGCCGCCATATTCCTCTTCCACCGTGACGCCGAGGAGGCCGATCCGACCCATCTTGCGCCAGAGGTCGGCGGGAAATTCATTGCTTCGGTCGATGTCGGCCGCGCGCGGCGCGATCTCGGCCGCCGCGAAATCCGCCACCTGCTCGCGCAACAGGTCGGCCGTCTCGCCCAGTCCGAAATCCAGCGACCGTGATCTGTTGGCGCCCGGCATTCACGTCTCTCCTGATATTCCGCGATAGCGTAGCGGCAATCGCTGGAAAAGCGAAGCTTCGCAGGATGACGAAAGTCCAAAAAACTCCTCATGGTGAGGAGCCGGCGAGCCTACTCCGCCGAAGCAGCCGCTTCAGCTGCGAAGGCTGGAAGCCGGCGTCTCGAACCATGAGCCTCCATCCGCCAAACGCGATAGCCCTGGGTCGAGTCATTGCCGCCCAGGCGCGGTTGGAAAGTATGACGCTCGTCACCAACGACCGGGCCTTCCACGAGTTTCCGGTCGAGACCTTGTGGTGACGCCGCCTACAACAGAAACAGGCTGGCGAGGCCAAGGAAGGAAAAGAACCCCAGCACGTCGGTGGTGGTGGTGAGGAACGGCCCGGCGGAGATCGCCGGGTCCATGTTCATGCGCGCGAGGCCGATCGGGATGACGGTGCCGGCGAGCCCGGCCCACATCATGTTGAAGACCAGCGCGGCGCCCAGTACCGCGCCCAGCGCCGCGCGGTCGAACCAGATCGCGGCGACGGCCCCCATGACGACCGCGAAAAGGACCGCGTTCAATGACGCGATCGCGGCTTCCTTGCCCACCGTGCGCCACACGTTGCTGCCCGGCGTGAGGTCGCGGGTCGCGAGCGCGCGGACCGTCACGGTCACGACCTGCATGCCGGCGTTTCCGCCCATGGCGGCGACGATGGGCATGAGGACCGCGAGCGCCACCAGTTCCTCGATCGTCGCCTGGAACCGCGAGATCACGGCGGCGGCGATGATGGTGTTGACGAGCGTCACGCCGAGCCAGCGCATCCGCCGCCAAGCGGTGACGAAGGCCGAGGCGTGAAAGTCGGTCTCGGCGACGCCGTGCAGCGCCATTAAGTCTTCCTCGGTCTCGGCCTGGATCACGTGCATGATATCGTCGACGGTGATGACGCCGATGAGCCGGCCGCCATCGTCCACCACCGGCGCCGAGACCAGCGCATACTGCCGGAACATGTTGGCCGCCTCTTCCTGGTCCATGGTCGCCGGGATCGTGCGCGGGCCGCCCTCCATGATGTCGGCGAGTTTGACCGAGCGCCTGGCCCGCATGGCGCGGCTCAGAGGGACCGAACCCACGGGCGTGCGCGCCGGATCGACGACGAAGAGATCGTAGAAATGATCGGGCAGATCGTCCTTGGCGCGCAGGAAATCGATGGTCTCGCCCACCGTCCATTGCATCGGCACCGCGACCAGCGCCCGCTGCATCAGCCGCCCGGCGCTGTCCTCGGGGAATGTCAGCCCTTCCTCGAGGATCGCCCGGTCGGCCGCCGGAACCGCATCGAGGATCCGCCGCTTCGCCTTCTCGTCGAGGTCCTGGAGCAGATCGACGGCATCGTCGGTGTCGAGCTCCCGGACCGCCGCCGCCACCTCGCGCGGCGTCAGTAGCTCAAGCACCTCCTCGCGCACCAGATCGTCGAGGTGGCTCAGTGTTTCCGGCTCGATGAAGCCGCGGGCGATGACGATGAACCGGCGGCGCTCGTCTGGGTTCAGCTGCTCCAGAAGATCGGCCATGTCGGCCGGATGCAGCGGCAGAACCAGGGTCTCGACCTCGGCGGCACGGTCTTCGGCCAAGGCCTCGCGCACCGCGCGGATGAGATCGGTCGACGGCCCGAAGGCGGCCTCTTCCTCCTCGTCGTCGATATCGTGCCGGCCGTAGCTGCGCGATTCGCTCAAGCGACCCGCTCCATCGGGCGGCCGATGTCGAGCGCGCTTATTCGCGGATCGTCGGCCATCGGTGGGCCTCGAACTTGCCGGAGTGCGTTACGAGCTTTTTTTCGTCCTTGGTGCGGTCGAGAAGACTCGAACTTCCACGGGATTTCTCCCACAGCGACCTCAACGCTGCGCGTCTACCAGTTCCGCCACGACCGCTTTTCCCTGCGACGACCTCACCCTGAGAAGGGGGAAGTCCAGCAAGGGGTATCTTATGCCCCGGCAGGACGCCTTTGCGGCTTGCCAGGATGACCGGCGGGGAATAGCAAATCGCCCTATGCCTGGCAAGCGCGAGGGACCGCCGGTCTCACACGGCCTCGAATGGCTGACAAGCCCCGCCCCGGTCCCCTACCCCGGCGCGATGGCGTTCATGGAAGCACGGGTCGAGGCGATCCGGCTGGGCCGGGCGGCCGAGCTTGTCTGGCTCCTCGAGCATCCGCCGCTCTATACCGCCGGAACCAGCGCCGCGCCCGGCGAACTCCTGTCGAAAGAATTGCCGGTGTTCGCGACCGGCCGGGGCGGACGGATGACTTATCACGGGCCCGGCCAGCGCGTCGCCTATGCCATGCTCGACCTGAAGCGGCGCGGGCCCGATCTCAGGCGGTACGTCGGCGATCTCGAACGCTGGGTTATCGGCGCCTTGGCCAGGCTTGGCGTCGCGGCCATCCGCCGCGAGGGCCGGGTCGGCATCTGGGTGGCGCGAAGCGACCGCGAAGACAAGATCGCCGCCATCGGCGTGCGCGTGCGCCGTTGGGTCAGCTATCATGGCGTCTCGATCAACGTCGATTGCGACCTCGCCCACTATGCCGGCATCGTGCCCTGCGGCATCGCCGACGCGCGCCTCGGCGTCACCTCGCTGAAGGCCCTTGGGCTAGACGCCGGCATGGCCGATCTCGACCGGGCGCTCGAAGCGGAGTTCCCGGTCGTCTTCGGGTAGTGCCCAGTATCGCCAATGCGCGCCACGCGCGCCCTTTGAGACGCGCCCCCTCGGCAAGCTCGGGGTCGTCTTTTTCACAACAAGGGCCTCATCCTGAGAGGTTGTGAAAGAATGCTGGTTCGCGGTTCCTGTGTGCTTCGAGACGGCCGCTGCGCGGCCTCCTCAGCATGAGGTCTTTTCTTTGTGCCATAAAGGCTTAACCTC
>VFKA01000017.1 GCA_009885795.1 Rhodospirillales bacterium
GCCTGTTCCATCGCCCATCCTCCACCGATGTTCACCATCAGAGAGAATCATGTCTTCAATCCCGAACCAAGAAAATTTGAAATGTGTGCATGCCGTAGCCTTGCGGGAGGGGCAATCGCATCCGGGCGCCATGGGTCTCCTCGCCCTTCGAGACGCGCCCTTTCGGGCGCTCCTCAGGGTGAGGAAACCCTGGAAAACCCTCATGGTGAGGAGGCCGCGCTAGCGGCCGTCTCGAACCATGAGGCGCCGGCTGTGTCATGGCGTGACCGAGGGCGGCGCTTCGCCCATTTTGTAGACGGCATATATGCGGTGGGTCACCGTGTCGCGCGCAACGTTGAACCAGCGCCGGCAGCCGCGCGCGTGGTTCCAGCGTTCATAGTGCACGCCCTTTGGGTTCTTGCGCATGAAGAGGTAGTCGGACCATTGCGCGTCGCTCAGCCGGTCCGAATTCGCCGGGCGCGCGATATGCGCCTCGCCGCCGCAAGCAAACTCGACCTCCTCGCGCGGGCCGCAATAGGGGCAGGGGATCAGGAGCATGACAACCGGGCCATTTCAATGCGCGACGCCGGCGGCGCCGTGTTCGTCGACCAGATAGCCGTGGCCGAAGCGTTCGAGCGTGAAGGCTTCGTTCAACCGGTGCGGCCGGTCCTGGGCGATGGTGTGGGCGAAGACCCAGCCCGATCCCGGCGTCGCCTTGAACCCGCCCGTGCCCCAGCCGCAGTTGAAATAGAGGCCCGCCACCGGCGTCTTGCCGATAATCGGCGAGGCGTCGGGGCACACGTCGACGATGCCGCCCCATTGGCGCATCAGTTTGAGCCGGCTGAAGATCGGGAACAGCTCGATGAGCGCGTTCAGCAGATTCTCGACGACCGGCTCGCTGCCGCGCTGGGCGTAGGAATTATAGCCGTCGATGCCGGCCCCCATCACCAACTCGCCCTTGTCCGACTGGCTGACATAGACGTGGACCGCGCTCGACATGACGACGGTGTGGAGGACCGGCTTCACCGGCTCGGTCACCAGCGCCTGCAACGGATGGCTCTCGATCGGCAGGCGCAATCCCGCCATGCCGGCCAGCACCGAGGCGTGGCCGGCGACGACGACGCCGACCTTGCCGGCGCCGATGAAGCCGCGCGAGGTTTCGACGCCTTCGACGCGCCCGCTCGCCATGCGAAAACCCGTCACTTCGCAATTCTGGATGATGTCGATGCCGCGCGCATCGGCCGCCCGCGCGAAGCCCCAGGCGACCGCGTCATGGCGCGCGGTGCCGCCGCGGCGCTGCAACGAGGCGCCGAGGATCGGGTGGCGCTTGCCCGGACTGCAATCGAGGATCGGGCAGAACGCCTTCACTTGCTCGACCGTCATGAGTTCGGAATCGATGCCGTTCAAGCGGATGGCGTTCACCCGCCGGCTGAGTTCTCGAAGCTCGTGCTGATTGTGGGCGAGCGCCAGCAGCCCGCGCTGGCTGAACATGAGGTTGAAGTTGAGATCCTGGCTCAGCCCCTCCCACAGCTTCAGCGAATGCTCGTAGAGATGGGCGCTTTCGTCCCAGAGATAGTTGGAGCGCACGACCGTGGTATTGCGCCCGGTGTTGCCGCCGCCGAGCCAGCCTTTTTCGAGTACCGCGACGTTGGTGATGCCATGCTCCTTGGCGAGATAGTAGGCGGTCGCGAGCCCGTGCCCGCCGGCGCCGACGATCACCACGTCGTATTGCGCCTTTGGCTCCGGGCTGCGCCAAGCCTGGTCCCAGTCCCGGTGATAGTGGAGCGCGTTCCGGGCCAGGCTGAAGATGGAGTAACGGGATTTCATGGCCAGGCAGTTATGACAAGGGCGGGGGTCCTCTTCAAGGGCCGAACGCGCTTACGTCACCCTTTATCGCGTTTGCGACATGGCGTAGTCTCGCGGCCACCATGTTCGGCGCGCCCGCCAAGGAACTGCCGCAGACCATCGCCTTTCTGCTGGTGCCCAATTTCTCGATGATCGCCTTCACGGCGGCCGTCGAGCCGCTGCGGCTGGCGAACCGGGCGAGCGGCAAGGCGCTCTATGAATGGCGCCTGTTCTCGGCCGACGGGCGCCAGGTCCGCGCCAGCAACGGCATCGTCCTCCAGCCCGAAGGCCCGATCGAGCGCGCGCTAAGGCTCGGCACGGTCATCTTGTGCAGCGGCATCGACGGGCATCGCTATCGCGACCGCGGCGTGTTCGCGTGCTTGCGACGCTTCGACCGGCAGGGGGCCGACATCGGCGCCTTGTGCACCGGCAGCCACGTGCTCGCCCGTGCCGGCCTGCTCGACGGCTACCGCTGCACCATCCATTGGGAAAACCTGGCCGGGTTCGAGGAAGAATTCCCGGATATCGAAGTTACCTCGGAGCTGTTCGAGGTCGATCGCCATCGCTTCACCTGCTCGGGCGGCACGGCGGCGCTCGACATGATGCTGAACATGATCGCGCTGCAGCACGGGCGCGAGCTCGCCGCCGCCGTCGCCGACCAGTTCATTCACGAACGCATCCGCGATTCGAGAGACCGCCAGCGCATGGCGCTGCCGGCGCGGCTTGGCATCCGCAACCCGAAGCTCCTCGAGGTGGTGAGGGCGATGGAGGAGAATCTCGAGGAGCCGCGGGGGCGCGACGAGCTCGCCCGCTCCGCCGGCCTATCGAACCGCCAGCTCGAGCGCCTGTTCCGCAAGTACCTGGACCGCTCGCCGGCGCGCTATTACGTCGAGTTGCGCCTCAATCGCGCGCGCCAGTTCCTGGTGCAGACCGACATGGCGGTGATCGACGTGGCGCTGGCCTCGGGGTTCGTCTCGGCCTCGCATTTCTCGAAAAGCTACCGCGACCTCTTCGGCAAGCCGCCGAGGAAGGAGCGCGCGGTGCCGCCGCGGGTCCCCGTGCTGGAAGGCCGCGGGGCATGAAGTCCCATGCCCGCGCGGTCATCATCGGCGGCGGCATCGCCGGTTGCAGCCTGCTCTATCACCTGGCGAGGCGCGGCTGGGGCGACACGGTGCTGATCGAGCGCGACGAGTTGACCAGCGGCTCGACCTGGCACGCCGCCGGCAACACGCCGCATTTCGACGGCAGCATGAATCTCTCCCGCATCTATCGCGCCAGCACGGAGCTTTACGCCCGATTGGAGAAGGAGACCGGCCAGCCGACCGGCTTTCGCCGCTGCGGCAGCATCCGCCTCGCCACGACCCGCGACCGCGTCGATCAGTTCCGCCGCATCAAGGCCCAGAGCGAAAACATCGGCGTGCCCGTCGAGATCATCGGCCCGAACGAGATCAAGTCGCTTCTCCCCTTCATCGACCTTTCGGGCGTCATCTGCGGCGCCTATACGCCCGAGGACGGCTTCACCGATCCCTCGAGCACGACCAACGCGCTGGCCAAGGGCGCGCGCGACGCCGGCGCCTTGATCTACCGTAAGACAAGAGTCATCGGCCTCGTTCATCGGCCGGATGGAACCTGGCTGGTGCGGACCGACAAGGGCGACATCGCCGCGGAGATGGTGGTGAACGCGGCCGGCACCTGGGCGCGCGAGGTCGGGCGGCTCGCCGGCCTCGATCTCCCCATCGTCTCGATGGAGCACCAGTACCTGGTGACCGAGGCGATCCCCGAGGTGAAGGCGTGGGGCCGGCCGTTCCCGCTCCTGCGCGATCCCGACGCCTCGTTCTATCTGCGCCACGAAGGCGACGGTCTCTTGCTCGGCCCCTATGAAAGCGACGGCCGGCCGTGGGCCGTGGACGGCGTGCCGCCGGGCTTCGGCGCCGAGTTGCTGCCGCCCGACCTCGATCGCATCGAACCCTTCGTCGAGGCGGCGATGGCGCGCGTGCCGGTGTTGCGCACGGCCGGCATCAAGCGCGTCGTCAACGGCCCCATCCCGCACACGCCCGATGACGGTCCCCTCATCGGCCCGGCGCCGGGATTGCGCAATCACTGGCTGATGTGCGGCTTCAGCGTCGGCATCGGCCAGGGCGGCGGCGCCGGCGAGGCGCTGGCCCATTGGATGGTCGAGGGCGAGCCGGCGATGGAGATGTTCGAAGTCGATCCGCGCCGCTTCGGCGATTATGCGACGCAGGACTACACCGTCGCCAAGGCGATCGAATGCTACCGGATGATGTACGCCATTTCCTATCCGCGCGAGGAGCGCCCCGCCGGCCGGCCGTTGAAAACGACGCCGCTCTACCACCGACTGAAAGCGCGGGGCGCGGTGTTCGAATCTCGTTTCGGTTGGGAACGCGCGTCCTGGTTCGCGCCCAAGGGACATGAAGCCGCCGACCTGTTGAGCTTCCGCCGCTCCAACTGGTTCGCGCCCGTGGGCGAGGAGACCCGCGCCGTGCGAGAGCGGGTCGGTCTCTTGGATCTTGGCGGCTTCGCCAAGTTCGACGTGACCGGGCCGGGCGCGCACGCGTTTCTCGATCGGCTCTCGGCCAACCGTCCGCCGGCCCGCGTCGGTGCTGTCGCCCTGACGCAATTCCTGACCGCGAAGGGCCGCGTCTGGGGCGAGGCCGTTATCGCCCGCCTCGGCGCGGATTCGTTCTACGTCGTCGCGGCCGGGGTGGCGCGGCTTCATCACGGCGACTGGCTGCGCCAACATGCCCCCGCCGAGGGTGTCGTCATCGAGGACGTGACCGACCGCCATGCGACGCTCGTGCTGGCGGGGCCGCGCGCGCGCGAGGTCCTGGCCAAGCTGACGCGGGCGGATTTGTCGAACGCGGGTTTTCCGTGGTTGGGCGCGCGCGAGATCGCGGTCGCGGGCGTACCGGTGCGGGCGCTGCGCATGACTTACGTGGGCGAACTGGGCTGGGAGCTGCATGTCGGGATCGAACACGAGGCGGGGCTCTACGACGCGCTCATGGCGGCCGGCGCCCCCTTTGGCATTGCCAATTTCGGGACAAGGGCCATGGATTCCTTGCGCCTCGAAAAGGGCTACCGGGCGTGGGGCAGCGACATCAACGTGGAGGTGGACCCCTTCGAGGCCGGGCTCGAACGGTTGGTGAAACCGGACGGCCGCGACTTCATCGGCCGTGCCGCGTTGGAGGCGAGGCGAGGGGCGCCGCTCAAATGGCGCTGCGTGGTACTCGGGGTGGATGCCGCGGACGCCGAGGTCTCGACCAACGCGCCGGTCTATTTTGGCGAGGAACGTGTCGGCGTCGCCAGCTCCGGCGCCTATGGCTACACGCTGAAGCGGAGCCTGGCGCTCGCTTACGTGGCCCCGGCGCATGCGCGCGAAGGACGCCGCCTTTCGGTCGATATCCTGGGCGAACGCCGCCCGGCGGTCGTTCTTCCCGATCCGCCTTACGACCCGGAGAACATGCGGCCGCGGATGTAGTCCCTAGTCCGGGAAACTTCGACCCGGCCGCCATGCTTCAAGACGCCGCTTCCAGCCTTCGCAGCCGACCTTCCTTCGCCCGCCGAAGCGGGCTTCGCGAAGGCAGGAGCGGCTGCTTCGGCGGAGTAGGCTCGCGGCTCCTCAGCATGAGGTGATACTCCTCATCCTGAGAGGTTGTGAAAGAATGCTGGATCGCGGTTCTTGCATGCTTCGAGACGGCCGCTACGCGGCCTCCTCAGCATGAGGTTTTCCTTTGTGCCACAAAGACTTAAC
>VFKA01000037.1 GCA_009885795.1 Rhodospirillales bacterium
CCGGTTCGGGCAGCGGCGCCGTCACGGTGAGCTGGTAGCGAACGAACAGCGCCAGGCTCTCCAGCAGCACTTGGCCGTCGCGCTCGATCCGGTTGAGCTGGGCGCTGATCCGATTGAGGCGCAGTCCGAAGCGGTCGTCGAGTTCCTGCGCGCCGCGCCGGGTGAGCCACGCCGCCACCGCATCGGCCAGGATGGCGGACTTGGACGCACCGGGCTTCGCCGCCAGCGTCTCCAGCTTCTCGGTGAGATCGGCGTCGAGATAGAGCTGATGGCGGGCTTTGGGGCGTATCGTCGTGCGTGTCACGGGCGGCGGCTCCTCAGAAGGACGGCAGCAGGTCGTCGCCGCGACCTGTGCCCTCGTTCATGGCGTGCGCACGCGCGACAGCGCCAAGGCCGCGCAGCCGGTCCATGGCGCGCTTGTCGGGGGCGGTGTCGGATTCGTCGTCCGTCAGGCCGAGATCGGTTTCGTGCTCGGCGGCGGAAGGCTTGCTGGTGCCCTCCTCGGGCAGGCCGGGATGGCGCTGCTGCTGGAGCCCGCCCTCTTCTTCGGCAAGGCCACCTTCCTCATCGACCACGGCGGCGAGGCCGATATGAAGGCCGCGCACCTGGCCGCTCCAGTCGTCCGGCCGAGACGCCGGCTTGTCGTGATAGACGCCATCGGCCAGCACCGGCGCGTCCGCCACGCGCGATGTAAAGTTGCGGTCTTCGTAATAGCGGAGCTTCTTCGCCCGGATCGGCGCGAGGCCGGAGACCAGCACCAGTTCGTCAGCCGGCGGCAGTTGCATCACCTCGCCCGGCGTCAGCAGCGGGCGGGCGGTCTCCTGGCGGCTGACCATGACGTGGGAAAGCCACGGCGCCAGACGATGGCCGGCATAGTTGCGCTGGGCACGCAGCTCGGTCGCCGTGCCGAGCGCGTCGGAAATCCGCTTCGCCGTCCGCTCATCGTTCGACGAGAAGGCAATCCTCACATGGCAATTGTCGAGGATGGCGTTGTTCTCGCCGTAGGCTTTGGAGATTTGGTTGAGGGATTGGGCGATCAGGTAGGCGCGGATGCCATAGCCCGCCATGAAAGCGAGCGCCGTCTCGAAAAAGTCGAGCCGCCCGAGCGCGGGAAACTCGTCCAGCATCATCAGGAGCTGATGCTTACGGCGCTTTCCGGGATCGCCTTCCAGCCGTTCGGTGAGCCGGCGGCCGATCTGGTTCAGCACCAGGCGCACCAGCGGCTTGGTGCGGGAGATGTCGGACGGCGGAATGACGAGATAGAGCGAGACCGGCCGCGCCGCATCGACCAGATCGACGATGCGCCAGTCGCAGGCGGCCGTCGTCGCCGCCACGGTCGGATCGCGATAGAGGCCGAGAAACGACATGGCGGTGGAGAGCACGCCCGAACGTTCGTTCTCGGATTTGTTCAGCACCTCGCGCGCGGCCGAAGCGACGACAGGATGAACCTGCGGATGTTCCGGCGTGCCGAGATGGTTGGTCGCCATCATCCGCCGCAGCGTGTGCGCGAAGGACCGCTGTGGGTCGGAGAGGAAGGTGGCGACGCGGGCGAGCGTCTTCTCTTCCTCGGCGTAGAGCACATGCAGGATGGCGCCGACCAGCAGCGAGTGGCTGGTCTTCTCCCAATGGCTCCGGCGTTCGAGCGCCCCTTCGGGATCGACCAGGATGTCGGCGATGTTCTGGACGTCGCGAACCTCGTCCGATCCCTTGCGCACCTCCAGGAGCGGATTGTACCGGGCCGAACGCGGATCGGTCGGGTTGAACAGCAGGCAGTGCGAGAAACGTGCCCGCCAGCCGGCGGTCAGTTGCCAGTTCTCGCCCTTGATGTCGTGAACGACGGCTGATCCGGTCCATGACAGAAGCGTCGGAATGACGAGGCCGACGCCCTTGCCCGAGCGCGTCGGCGCAAACGCCATGACATGCTCGGGTCCATCATGGCGCAGATATTGGCCGCCGAGGCGGCCGAGGAAAACGCCGGCGGCCCGGAAGAGCCCGGCGCCGTCGATCTCACGCTTGTTCGCCCAGCGCGACGAGCCGTAGGTGGTGACGAGCCGGTTCTGGCGTGCCCGCCACAGCGAGCCGATAACAGCCGCGGCGCACCCCATGAAGCCGCTGGCGCCGGCCAGCATTCCCGCCCGGTCGAAGATGCGCGGGGCGTAGGCCTCATAGGCGTACCACCATTCAAACAGACGCCAAGGGTAATAGACCG
>VFKA01000057.1 GCA_009885795.1 Rhodospirillales bacterium
AAGGATGATGTGGCTGTGCGGATGGCCGGTGTTGTAGTGATCGACCGCGACCCATTCGAGCTTGGTGTCGAGGTCCTGCTCCATCTGCGCCATCAAGCGACGGGTCAGCGGCTTCAGGTCCTCATACTCGGCGCCGTCTTCCGGCGCGACGATGAAGCGGAACTGGTGGTGGTCGCCCTCGGCGCCGTCGAGGAACGCCTTGCCGTCGGCGCGGTCCTGCTCGGCGCTGTAAAGCTGGCCTGGCTGACCGTCACGGGTCACGCCGTCGCGCTGGATATAGCGCAGATGCGCCAGCGCGCCTTTCATGCCCTTGCCGGCCAGCTTGACGATGCGCGATTTGACTACGACGCGGCGGCTGCGGAAGGCGGCATGGCGGTCGCGCGAACCAAGCACCCGGCCGACGCTGGCGCCGCGACCGATCTGGCTGCCGTGGAACTTCGCCTTGCGTGCTGACCATCCGAGCCGCACGCGCCCGCCGGCGAGCGCCGTCGCCTGCAGCACCCGGTGCAAATATTTACGGCCGCGCTTGCTGCCCTGGGACCGTATCTTCCCGAGCTTCGGCTTGAAGTCGTCGTCCCGCGTCATGACCATGCCTCACGGACGATCCATGGTGTCCACGAACACGAGGAAGCAACGCTCTCGCGTCGATCGCAAGGCGTCTCTATCGCCATGCTGTAGATCAAAGACTTACAAGAAAGAGTCTCCATGGGCGCAGCACCCGTCTCTATAAAAAATGATGTGCAGACAAGGACATGGGCGTCTCGTGGAGACAGCCCTTTTATCTTGCCTTACGCGACTTCCGATCTGCTCTCCGTCCATCCTGCGCTCACCTACGCTCTCGTGCCCGGCCTCGGCTCAAGACGTGCCCATGCACCAGGTGGATTCGTCGCCTGAAAATGATGGGAGCGACGCCATCACGACGCCGCTCCCGAAATGGCGGTGGGGTCATCCACCGCCCGCCAGAAACGCCTTTTCGGCGCTCTCGAAGCTTTCGAAATGACGTAGCCGGAGCATCCAACGGACGTGACGTTCGGCATCCACGACGCAGGTCGCGAGGTAATAGCGGCTGCGGAAATAGCCGATGATCGACACGAGCTCGAACGCTTCATCCTCGTCGTCGAGGCTCTCATAGGCGCCGAGGTTCATCTCCGCGAGCCGCCCGTCCCAGTGGAAGTCGGCACATTCCGCTTCGATGAAACGCTCGGCGATGGACAGGATTCCGTCGCGACCGAACTCCTGCGCCAAACTGTCGAGAAGCTGTGGGAAGCGGTCGAATTCGGCATGCGGATGGATGTGAAGCGTGGTCATCTGAACCTCCTG
>VFKA01000025.1 GCA_009885795.1 Rhodospirillales bacterium
CCCCAAAATAGCCTGTTCCATCGCCCATCCTCCACCGATGTTCACCATCAGAGAGAATCATGTCTTCAATCCCGAACCAAGAAAATTTGAAATGTGTGCATGCCGTAGCGCAAGCGGGAGAGGGAGGGCCCCATCGCCTCGGGCGATGGGAGGGTGAGGGGGATGCCGACGGGTTGGGATCAGAGTCCGTTGGTATAATTCCTCATGCTGAGGAGCCGCGAAGCGGCGTCTCGAAGCATGTTCGCGTGGACGGCTGCGGTCAAGCTCAATTCTAGGCCGGCCTTCGCTCCTCGGCGACCTTGGCGATGTCGGCGGCGATGTCGGGGAACTCGGCCAACAGCCGGCGGAAATCGGCGGCGCCCAGCACCAGCAGCCGGCATTCGCCGACGGCGGTGACGGTCGCCGTGCGCGTCGTGTCATTGAGCAACGCGATCTCGCCGAAGAACTGGCCGGGCTTCAACCGGACCGGGCTTGGCGTCACGTCCACCTGGACCTCGCCTTCCAGGATAAAATACATGGCATCGGCCTGTTCGCCGCGCCGGCACAGCGCCTGGTTCGACAAGGCGATGCGCGGCTTCAGCAGGCGGGAAATTTCGGCGATGCGCCCGGCATCGAGCTTGGCGAACAGCGGCACCTTGGCGACCGCCTGCCAGGTGACGATGAAATCCCGCCGCCGCAACTCCTCGGCAAAGCCCGTGGCGAGGATGCCGGCCGGAACCGCGAACATGGCGATACCGATCAGCATGACCGAGCCGGCGACGATCCGGCCGCCCGGCGTCATCGGAACCATGTCGCCGTAACCGACCGAGGCGATGGTGACGATGCCCCACCACAGCGCGCGGGGAATGCTGGTGAACACCTCGGGCTGGGCGGCGCGCTCGAGCAGGTACATCGCCCCCGAGGACAGCACCAAGAGGACGAGCAAGACCGTGAGCCCGGCAAAGAGCGGCCGCGCCTCGCGCCGGAACACCGCCGCCACGAGGCCGAGGCCGGGCAGAACCCGCGCCAGTTTCACCAGCGCCAGCAGCTCCGCCAGCAGCAACGGCCCATCGCCCACCGGCAGCAGCGCCGCCACCACCGGCGGCAGCACGACGAGGAGATCGACGACACCTTGAAGCGACGTGCCATAGGCGCGGCGCGCCTCGCCCGCCGGCCGGTTCGGTCGAAACTCCGGCGCCGTCCACAACCGCGCGCCGTACTCGATCGCGAACAGCACCCACGTCGCCGCGGCAAGCGTCACGGCCAAGCGGCCCGACCGATCGGTCGAGCCCAACATGGCGGCGCCGGCGCTGGCGAGGATGGCGCCAAGCAGCAGCAGCCGGAAGGCCACGCGCGCCGCCGGGCGCCAATCGCCCTCGCCCAAACATTCGGCCGCCCACGCGCGCCACGACATCCTCGACCCCTCCGGCTTCGCTCCCTTATGCCGCGCCCAGCGCCTCCTCGATCGCAGCCAGCGCGGCTTCCGCCTTGGAGCCGTCCGGGCCGCCGGCCTGCGCCATGTCCGGCCGCCCGCCGCCGCCCTGACCGCCCAACATCTTGCCGCCGATCCGCGCGAGGTCGACGGCATTGAACCGTCCGATAAGGTCGTCGGTGACGGCGACGACGAGCGAGACCCGTCCGTCGCCGCGCGCCGCCAGAGCCACCACGCCCGAGCCGATCTGCTTTTTCAAGTCGTCGGCCATGCCCTTCAGCTCCTTCGCCGGCACATCGTCCAGCAGCCGCGACGCGAGCTTCACGCCGGCCACGTCCTTCGCGATCGGCGCCGCGCCGCCGCCGCTCACCGCCATCCGCCGCCGCGCTTCGGCCAGCTCGCGCTCCAGCTTGCGCCGCTCTTCGATCAGGCCCGCGACTCGGGCCGGCAAATCCGCCGGCGCGACTTTGAGCGCGCCCGCCGCCGCATCCAGAAGTTCGATCCGCTCCGCGACGTAGATTTCCGCGTCGGCGCCGGTCAACGCCTCGATGCGCCGGACGCCGGACGCCACCGCGCCCTCGCCCACGATCTTGAAGGAGCCAATGTCGCCGGTACGCCGGACATGGGTGCCGCCGCAAAGTTCGGTCGAATAGGCGTGGCCCTCGGCTTCGCCGCCCATGGAAACGACGCGCACCTCCTCGCCGTACTTCTCGCCGAAGAGCGCCAGCGCGCCGGCCGCCGTCGCGCCGTCCGGGGTCATGAGCCGCGTGGCGACGGCGGCGTTCACCCGGATGCGCGCGTTCACGTCGACCTCGACGGCGGCGATCTCGGCGGCCGCCGGCGCCTTCGGGTGGCTGAAATCGAAACGTAGGCGATCCGGCGCCACGAGCGAGCCTTTCTGCGTCACATGGGGCCCGAGCGCGCGCCTCAGCGCCTCGTGCAACAAATGCGTGGCCGAATGGTTGGCGCGCAAACGCCGCCGCCGCTCGCCATCGACCCGCATGACCACGGCCTCGCCGACGGCGACGCTTCCCTTGGCGACCTTGCCGTAATGCACATGAAGATCGCCGAGTTTCTTCTGCGTGTCCGTCACCTGGATTTCGCCGCCCTGGGCGGTGAAGAGGATTCCGGTATCGCCGGTCTGGCCGCCGGACTCGCCATAGAACGGCGTCTGGTTGGCGATGAGCGCGATCTCGTCGCCCAAAGCCGCCTTGTCGACCGGCCTTCCGTCCTTGACCAGGGCCGTCACCTGGCCTTCGGCGCCTTCGGTGGCGTAGCCGAGGAATTCGCTCGCCCCCAATCGCTCGCGCAGTTCGAACCACAACCCCTCGGTCGCGGCCTCGCCCGATCCGGCCCAGGCCTTGCGCGCGGCCGCCCGCTGGCCGGCCATGGCGGTTTCGAATCCTAGTGTATCGACGGTCATGCCCTTGCCGCGCAGCACGTCCTGGGTCAGATCGAGCGGAAATCCGTAGGTGTCATAGAGCTTGAACGCGATCTCGCCCGCGAGCGATCCGCCCGCCCGTAAGCCGCCCGTGGCCTCTTCCAGCAGCTTCAGTCCGCGCTCCAGGGTGTGGCGGAACCGGGTCTCCTCCAAGCGGAGCGTCTCGACGATCAAGGCTTGCGCCCGGCCAAGCTCGCCGTAGGCCTGGCCCATCTGTGCGACGAGCGCCGGCACCAGGCGCCACATCAGCGGCTCCCTGGCGCCCAGCCGGCTGGCGTGGCGCATGGCCCGGCGCATGATGCGCCGCAGCACGTAGCCGCGCCCGTCGTTCGACGGCAGCACGCCGTCGGCGATGAGGAAGGCCGAGGCCCGCAAATGGTCGGCGATGACCCGGTGCGAGACGCCGTGCGGCCCGTCGGCGTGGGTGCCGGAGGCCTCGGCCGAGGCGAGGATGAGGGCGCGCATGAGGTCGGTATCGTAATTGTCGTGGCGCCCCTGCATCACGGCGGCGGTGCGCTCCAGCCCCAGGCCGGTGTCGATCGAGGGCCGCGGCAGCGGCACGCGGCGCTCCTTGGTCACTTGCTCGTACTGCATGAAGACGAGGTTCCAGATCTCGACGAAGCGGTCGCCGTCGGCGTCCGGGCCGCCGGGAGGGCCGCCGGGGATGCCGGGCCCGTGATCGTAGAAAATCTCCGAGCAGGGGCCGCACGGGCCGGTGTCGCCCATGGCCCAGAAATTGTCCGAGGTCGCGATGCGGATGATGCGCCGGTCGGGCAGCCCGGCGATTTTGCGCCACAGGTCGAAGGCCTCGTCGTCCTCGGCATAGACGGTCACCAGCAGCCGCGCGGCGTCGATGCCGAATTCCTTGGTCACCAGGTTCCAGGCGAGCTCGATGGCGACGTCCTTGAAATAATCGCCGAAGGAGAAATTGCCCAGCATCTCGAAGAAGGTGTGGTGGCGCGCGGTGTAGCCGACGTTCTCGAGGTCGTTGTGCTTGCCGCCGGCGCGCACGCATTTCTGGGCGGTGACGGCGCGTTGGTAGGGGCGCTTTTCCTGGCCGGTGAAGACGTTCTTGAACTGCACCATGCCGGCGTTGGCGAACATCAGCGTCGGATCGTTGCGCGGCACCAACGGCGAGGACGCCACCACGGCATGGCCGTGGCCGGCGAAATAATCGAGGAAATGAGCGCGAATTTCGTTGGCGGTGTGCATGGCGTGAACCGTTGGGGGTGCCGCCTGCTTCTATCGCGGTAACCTCCACCTGTCCATAAGCGCGCGATGCCCGCGCAGGGCGCTCGCGCCGAAGCCGCGCCGGACTACGGAGCGACACCCACAAGGACGAGAGGCACGCCGGGCACACCACGACCCTCGCGGATCAGATTGTAAAGCTCGCCCTCGTAGTAGGAGACGCCGGACGACATTTCGCTCTGCAACTCCTTCATCGGCAGTATCTCGACGCCGACGTCGATAACGTCCCCGACATAGAACGCAAGGTGTTTCACGAAAAGATCGAACGCGACGAATGCGTACTTACCAAATTGAACTTCGACCGCGATTCGGTCCTTCACGAAATCGGTCTGATTGTAAGAAAAGATCGCCTTCTTACCCTCGGTCTCGATGACCGCCCTTTGTTCATCTGTCGGGAGCTGCATCGTTTTCCGAATTAAACGGGCGTCCGACGTGACCCAATAGGATGTCCGTTGCTGTTTCCATTTGCGCGCCTCGAAACCCTTCCTAATCGCCGCGTTCATCGCCTTGGGCGAGTAGAGCATCTTACCTCGCATGCGTTGTTCTTTCGACACCTTGGTGCGGCAGCCCTGCGCGTCCACGGAATGGACAACAATTTCGATCTCCTTCCACAGCTGCGGCTTGTGAACCTTGATGAATTCCCACCCATTGAGGTGGGAATAACACTCGACCATCCTCACCGATGCCCGCCGTGGGGCTTGCCCGGGTCATAAACTGGCCGGCCCATCGGACGTAGCCGCAACGTGCCCGCCCGCAGCTGGTGAACGCGGTTCCAGGCGATATCGACGTACTCCTGAACGATATCGCAGCCGTACCCGCGCCGACCATGCTTCAGGGCCGCAACAATGGAGGAGCCAACGCCCATGTACGGATCGAGGACGCTGTCGCCCTTGCCGGTCAGCGCCAAGACTAAACGCTCGATCAGTTCGACGGGGAATTGGCAGGGGTGAGTGCTTTTTTCGACGTGATTGTTCTTTACGTTGGGAATGATCCAAACATCGCCTGGATTTTTTCCAAGCGGATTACCCGACAGCTGCCCCCGTTTCGGCCCCTTGAAGTATTTCTTGTTCGGATACTTCGACGGGATTCGAATTGGATCGAGGCCGAACGTGTAGTCGTCTCCCTTGGTGAACCATAAGATTGTCTCGTATCGTCCGGAGAGCCGTCGCGAGCAGTGCAGCCCATGCTCAAAATGCCAGACGATTCGATTGCGGAGCTTCAGATCGTGACGACGAAACACGTCGTACAACACGATATCGAGAGGGAGGATTTCGCCACCGTTCATTACGTGGTTGCCAACCTGCCAGCAGATCGAACCACGCTGATTCAAGACGCGAACGCACTCCGCGATTACCGCAGCCTGCTCCTGCACGTACAACTCAAAATCCCTGCGCCGCTCGTACCTCTTCCCGATATTGTACGGTGGCGACGTGACAATGAGTTCTATGCTTTCGTTCGCCAGCGATCCGATGAACTCGAGGTTGTCCTGGCATTCCATGACCGCCGCCCGATCCGCGGGTAATTCGCGAATCGAGACAACCGGCACTGGAAGCTCGAAGGTCTGCTGATCCTCCGTGAAGGCATACCTTGTACGCATGGTCGTCCCCTAGGGCTAAATCTAGTATGCTTGATAGGGGCGTCGTCCGCAATCAACTTCAGCCGTGCTGCTCTTCCAATTGCGGCGATGTCTCTCCGGTCTGTCAGACATCGGATGCCAGAGCCGCCCCACCCCTACTCGCCCGCCGCGCCCGCCTCCTCGGCCGGGGCGGAATCCATGAGCGCACCGGCGAGGAGGCCGGCGTTCTGGCGGATGGCGCGTTCGATGGCCTCGGCGGCGGCCGGGTTCTCCTTCAAGAACTGCTTGGCGTTCTCGCGGCCCTGGCCGATGCGCTGGCCGCCATGGGAGAACCAGGCGCCGGATTTCTCGACCACGCCCGCGGTGACGCCGAGATCGATGAGTTCGCCGGTCTTGGAGATGCCCTCGCCGTACATGATGTCGAATTCGACGGCGCGGAAGGGCGGAGCGAGCTTGTTCTTGACGACCTTCACCCGCGTCTGCGAGCCCGTGACCGTGTCGCGATCCTTGATCGAGCCGATGCGCCTTATGTCGAGGCGCACGGACGCATAGAACTTCAGCGCGTTGCCGCCGGTCGTCGTCTCCGGATTGCCGAACATGACGCCGATCTTCATGCGAATTTGGTTGATGAAGATCACCATGCAGCGCGAGCGCGCGATCGAACCGGTGAGCTTCCTGAGCGCCTGGCTCATGAGCCGCGCCTGCAAGCCCATATGCGCATCGCCCATCTCGCCCTCGAGTTCGGCGCGCGGCACCAGCGCCGCCACGCTGTCGATCACCAGCACGTCGATGGCGCCCGAGCGCACCAGCGTGTCGACGATCTCCAGGGCCTGCTCGCCGGAGTCGGGCTGCGAAATGAGCAGATCCCCGACCTTGATCCCGAGTTTGCCGGCATAGGCCGGGTCGAGCGCGTGCTCGGCGTCCACATAGGCGCAAGTTCCGCCCTGCTTCTGCGCCTCGGCCACCACGTGCAAGGCGAGCGTGGTCTTGCCGGAGCTCTCGGGCCCATAGATTTCGACCACCCGCCCGCGCGGCAGCCCGCCGATCCCCAGCGCGATATCGAGCCCGAGCGAGCCCGACGACACCACCTCGGTTTCGACCGCGCTCTCGTTCTGCCCGAGACGCATGATCGAGCCTTTGCCGAAGGCCCGTTCGATCTGGACGAGCGCGGCGTCGAGTGCTTTTTGCTTGTCAATCATGTCCTTGTCGACCAATCGCAATGAGGCTGACATGACGCTTCCCCTTCTCTAATGGACGCCCGATAGCGGCGCAACGCAATAACTGTACACATTTCGTTCTCTCAATCAAGTAAAAAGATCAAAATAAGAACATCGTATAATTTCAACATCTTAGATTCGATCCGACAGCCGACCGCTGCCCCTCACGCCTCGCCCTCGCGCATCACTTCCTTCACCTTGCCGGCGAGCTGTTTCAGGCTGAAGGGCTTGGCCAGGAAATAGATGTCGGCGTTCTGGTCGAGGCGGCGGCGGAAGTCGTCCTCGGCATAGCCCGAGATGAAGATCACCTTCATGTCGGGGCGAAAGCCGCGAATGCGGCGGATCAGCGTCGGCCCGTCCATGCGCGGCATCACCACGTCGGTGATCATGAGATCGATCGAGCCCTGGTGCGAACCGATGATCTCGAGCGCCGCCTCGCCCGAGCGCGCTTCCAAGACGTTGTAGCCCTTGTTGCGCAACGCGCGGGCACCGAACAGCCGCACCGCGTCCTCGTCCTCGACCAGCAGCACCGTGCCGATGCCGGTGAGATCCTGCCCCAGCCCGGCCTCGGCGTCGCGGCGCGAGGTCGTTTCCGCCGCTTGGCCGAGATGGCGCGGCAGATAGATGCCGAAGGTGGCGCCTTGGGCCGGCGCGCTGTCGACGAAGATGAACCCCCCGGTCTGCTTGACGATGCCATAGACCGTGGCGAGGCCGAGCCCGGTTCCCGATCCCACCTCCTTGGTGGAGAAGAACGGTTCGAAGATGCGATCGACGATATCGGGCCCGATGCCGGTGCCGGTATCGGCGACCTCGATCCGCACATAGTCGCCCTCGGGCACGATCTCGCGCCGGGGCAGTCCGCCGGGACCGACCGCGACATTGGCGGTGCGGATGGTAAGCTTGCCGCCTTCCGGCATGGCGTCGCGGGCATTCACGGCCAGATTGATGATCACCTGCTCGAGCTGGCCGTGATCGACGCGAACCGCATGAAGGTCGCGCCCATGCACCATCTCGAGCTCGATATTCTCGCCGATGAGCCGGCGCAGCAGATGCGACAGCTCGCCCAGCACGTCGGCGATGTTGAGGACGCGCGGTTGCAGCGTTTGCTGGCGCGAGAAGGCAAGCAGCTGGCGCACCAGGCCCGCGGCCCGGTTGGCGTTCTGCTTCACCTGCATGATGTCGGCGAAGGACTGGTCGCCGGCGCGGTGGCGCAGCAGCAGCAGATCGCAAAACCCGATCATCGCCGTCAGCAGGTTGTTGAAGTCGTGCGCGATGCCGCCGGCGAGTTGGCCCACGGCCTGCATCTTCGCCGATTGCGCGACCTGCGTTTCCAGCCGGCGCTGTTCGGTCACGTCCACGAAATAGGCGACCAGACCGCCATGCGCGCTCGCCGCCTCGTCCGCGGCGGCGAAAAGGCTCGCGACGCGTTCGCCGGAGCCCTGAAACCGCAATTGCGGAGGCTTGCCGCCGCCGCGGCCCGGATGCTTGAGATTCTCGGCTAAAATAGGACGATCTTCCGGGTGTACGAGATCGTCGAGATTTCGCCCGACCCACTGCTCGCCGCCCGACAAAACCCGAAACGCCTGATTGCAGGCGCCGATGCGCCCTTGCGCGTCCACCAGCGCCACGCCCAGCGGCGCTTCATCGAGAAGGATCGGCAGCCTGCGGCCCTCGGGACCGACCGCCGCGGCCGCCTCGCGGCCAAGATCCATCACCGCGGCGCAAGTGAGAGACCCGCCGTCCGGACGAAGCGCCCGCTGCTGCACGACCAGGCCGTCGAGCAGCTTGCCGCCGGGTCCGCGAAATCGCACCCGCCCGCCCCCGGCCGGCGACCGGTCGCCCAGCGCATCCCAAGGCGTATCGGGACCGGGCAGCGCCGTCACGTCCGACAGGCCGAGGCCCGACGTAAGCTGGTTGCCCGCCGCTCCGAGCCAAGCCGAGAACGTTCCATTCGCGAACATGAACCGCCCGGCCGCGTCGACCGCATAGAGACCGACCGGCACCTGATCCAGCACCAGGCGCAAGGCCGCCAAATCCTTCATGGCCGCCACCGCGCGGCCACGCTCCTCGGTGCAATCGACGACACGCCACACCACGCCGCCGGGCGCCGGCAACGTCGTCACTTCCACCTGAAGGACGCGCGGGCTACCCGCATTGCCCTCCACGGTCTCGACCTCGATCACGGCCCGGCCATCGCGCTCGGCCCCGAGGGCGGCGTCGACGATCGACTGCCGATCCCCCTCCCGGCAGCGCTGCTGTAGAGCCGCCGCGATCGGCACACCCTTGCCGAACGTCCGCACGCAAGCGGCGTTGCTGAAGAAGATCTCGCCGTCGGGAGCGGTGATCTGGCGGATCGCCGTTGTCTCGAGCCCGCCTTCCAGTAAGCGCCGATCGTGGTTTCGCCCTCGGCGCTCCAGGAAGACCCCGCCCAGCGAGCCGAGGATAAGGACGGCGGCGCCCAGCAGCACCCAGTTTCCGGCCGGCCAGGACGAAACCGAGACCGAAAACGACTCGGCCGCCGCGGCGGTCCCGGCGCCAAGCAGCCACGCCGCCATTCCTCCCGCTGCCGCCGCCATCGTTGAAAAACACACCTGTCGGCCCGGCGAAAGCCGGGGCCCATCGCGACGTGGACGTCGATGGATTCCGGCTTTCGCCGGAATGACAGCCTGAAAGAGACGTGTGAACCGGATCGCCATCGTGCCGGCCATTATGGCGCGGCGCGAGGTTTCTCGCCACGGTGAAGTCGAGGCGTCGCCGGTTTCCGGGTCGCGCCCGCCTTGCGCCGCAATCTCATGACGAAGCCGATGACCTCGGCGACCGCCTTGTAGTGGGCGGCCGGAATCTCCTCGTCGATGTCCACGGTCGCGAACAGGCCCCGGGCCAGCGGCGGGTTTTCCACGATCGGAATATCGTGCTCCTTGGCCAGCTCGCGGATGCGCAGCGCCACGCGGTCGGCGCCCTTGGCGGTAAGGCGCGGCGCCGCCATGGTCTCGGAATCGTATTTGAGCGCGACAGCGTAGTGCGTCGGGTTGGTGACCACGACATCGGCGTCGGGCACGGCCGCCATCATGCGCCGGCGCGCGCGCTCCATGCGGATCTGCCGCAGCCGGCTCTTGATGACGGGATCGCCCTCGGATTGCTTGAACTCCTCGCGCAACTCCACGCGGGTCATGCGCAGCCGGCGGTGATGCGAGTATCTTTGATAAAGGACGTCCATGATCGCCAGCACCGTCATCACCGCCAGGATGCCGGCGAGCAGCCGAATCGAGACCCGCCAGGCAAGCGCCAGAACCTGGATCGTATCCATGGAAGGAAGATTCGGCAGCACGTCCTTGAGCGGCCACAGCAACATGATGACGATCGCTCCGGTCACCATCAACTTTGTCACCGCCTTCAGAAACTCGAGGATCGCCTGGCCCGAGACGAGCCTCTTGGCGCCCGCAAGCGGCGAGAGCTTGCTGAGCTTCGGCTTCAACTGCTCGGCCGAAACGATCCACCCGTGTTGAAGAACATGGGGCGCGATCGCCGCGGCGATGGTCAGCGCCAGCGGCACGATACCCGCCAGCAACACGCCCCAAAAGAGGCCTAGCATCAAACGCTGCAAGCTGCCGATGTCGGTCGCGATGCTGTCGGGCGATTCGACGAAGGGCAGCAGCAGCCGCATCGATTCGTTCATCATCGGCGGCGCGAACAGGCCGACCGCGATCGTCGCGGCCAGGATCATCATCCAGTGATTGAACTCGCGCGAGACCGCGACCTGACCCTTGCGCCTGGCGTCCTCCAGGCGCTTCTGGGTCGGTTCTTCCGTTTTGTCGGCGTCGTCGCGTTGTTCGGCCAAGCTTGCCCCCTAGCTTGCTAACGCGGGAACAGGAACTGTTCGAGGCCGCCCGCATAGCGATTGAGGAACCACAGCAGCCCGCCCGCCAACCCGAGCGACAGCGTGGCGAGGCCCAAAAGGATCTGCAACGGCAGCGACACGAAGAAGATTTGCACCTGCGGCAACAGCCGCGCGAGCAAGCCCAGCCCCAGATTGACCACGAGGCCGACCAGGACGAAGGGCGCCGAAATCTCGAGCGCGATGGCGAAGCTGCGCGCCACGGTCTGGGCGATGGTGTCGGCCATGTCGCCGAGCGGCAGCGGCGCGCCCGGAATCATCATGGCATAGCTATCGACGATCGCCTCGAATACCGGGCCGTAGAGGCCGGTGGCGAAGATCAGCAGCACCCCGAAGACGAAGAGAAAGCTGCCGGCGATGGCGCCTTGCTGTTGGCCCGCGGGATCGGTGACCAGCGCGCTGGCAAGGCCGGTCTCGAGCGCGATGATCATGCCGGCGGTCTGCAAGGCGCTCAACAGCACCCGCGTGACCGTACCGATGAAGAGGCCGATCACCGTTTCGCCGGCGATCAAGGCGATCAACGCGCCGGGTGCCGCCGGCATCGCCGGCAACACCCCGGCGACGACCGGGGTCAGCAGCAGGCTCACCATCAACGCCATGGTCAGGCGCAGCCGCGGCGGCACGAACGCCTCGCCGATGCCGGGCAGCAGCATGAACACCGGGCCCAGCCTGGCGAAGACGAGGAGGAAGGCGAAGAGTCCGGCCGGCAATAGCTGTTGCAGCATCGCTTAGCCCCCCGCGGCGCGCTCCATGAGCTCGCGCGTGAATTCGGCCAGCGTGCCCAGCATGAACGGCAGGAACACCAGAAGCGACAGGAAGATGACCAACATCTTGGGCACGAATGTGAGCGTCATCTCCTGAATCTGGGTGAGCGCCTGGAACAGGGAAATGGCCAGTCCCACGGCCAGCGCCAGCACCATGGTGGGCGCCGCGATCTTGAGCATGACGATCGTCGATTCGGTGGCGATCGCCAGGATGTCGGCTTCGTTCATCGGAAGCGGCTTTGCGCCAACCGGCCGAGGGCGGCGCGCTAACGTAGCGACTCTGTCACGTCGAACCCATCGACGTCATGGCCGGGCTTGACCCGGCCATCCAGGAATCGGCGAGAAATCTGGATGCCCGGATCAAGTCCGGGCATAACAAGCGAGGGGCACGTCGCGAGCGGAGGAATCATCTGTTCGATCCACTCGACCTAGATCGGCATGCGCAGGATTTCCTGGTAGGCCTGGATCACGCGATCGCGCACCGCCACCACGGTTTGCAGCGTGACCTCGGCCGCGGCGACCGCGGTCACGACGTCGGCCACGTCGGCCTTGCCGGACATGGCGGCGATCGACTGGCGTTCGCCGTCGCGCATGGTGGCGACCGCGTCCTCGCCGATCTGGCGCAGCGTCTCGCCGAAGCTGGGCGTTCCGGCGCCGCCTGGCAACTCGGCGCCTTTCGCGCCGGGGATCTTGGTCGCGTTGGTGTAGGCCGAAATGGCCGTGGCGAGAGAAACTGTCATTTCAAAGGCCCCCTGATTTATGGTGTTTATCGCAGCAGGTCGACGGTGCGCTGGAGCATGCCGCGCGCGGCCTCGAGTACTTTCATGTTCGCCTCGTAGCTGCGCTGGGCCTCCCGCATGTCGGTGATTTCGATGAGCGAGTTCACGTTCGGCATTTTGACATAACCCGTGGCATCGGCCGCCGGGTGGTTCGGATCGAAGTCCTTCTCGAACTCCCCGTCATCGGTGACGACCTTGTCGACTTGCACCGTCACCATGCCGAGCTGGCGGTCGAGCGCGTTCTTGAACGTGACCATCTTGCGCCGGTACGGATCGCCGCCCGGCTCGGTGCCGGTGGAGTTCGCGTTCGCCATGTTCTCGGCGACGATGCGCAGGCGAAAGCCTTGCGCCCGCATGCCCGCCGCCGCGATGTACAGAGTTTCGGTGAGATCCATGGGTCAATCGTTCCTATTGGGCCGCGTCACTGCGGCGTGCGCCCGAGCGCCGTGCGGATCATGTCCAAATGCTTGCGGTAGAGGTTGGCCGCCATCTGATATTCCATCTGCGTCTCGGCCACCTTCATCAGTTCGTCCTCGATGCCGACCGAGTTTCCGTTGGGCGAGAATTCGTGGCTCGTACCGTCGATCAGCGCCGCCCGTTGCGCGCCACCCGGCGCGTTGGCCCCGAAATGCCCGGCATCGGTCGCGACCGGCTTTAGCGCGAGGGTCTGGCCCAGCGCCTCGCGGAAGGCCAGCGGCTTCAGATCGCGCGGCGCGTACCCAGGCGTGTCGGCGTTGGCGATGTTTTGCGCCAGGACTTCCTGACGCTGGCCCAGCCACGCCATGCGATCGATGATGCGCTGAAAGAGCGGGATGCTTCTAAGGTCCATGCGGGTCCGGTTGGTTGGAACGGATTCGGCCCCCCCCGAATCCATGCCGCCCGACTATCGCGCCGGCGCCGTTAACACCCGGTTAAGACCGTGACATTTGCCTCGAATGCCACCGATCGCGGGACTAGGCGTCGTCGGCTTATAATCGACCTGCCGCTCCACCGGCTCGTCCGCGCCCAGCGCCTTGCAAGGCGGATGATCGCTGACCGGCGGATCGGGCGTCCCCAAGGCGTGCAGGCGATAGGAAAATTGATAGAAAATGGGGCCGGAGTCGATTATTCTCGAATAAATCTACTCTGATTCCATTTATTTTTTTCCCATTTTCTCATTCAAGCTTGACGAGGACTCAGCCCCATGCCGACCCCCGACAAGACCCGCCCGCCGGCGCAATCGACCGTGCAAGTCGAGAATGACCGCGTGCGCGTCACCGAATGGCGATTTCCAATCGGCACCGCCACCGGCTGGCACCGCCATGGCTTCGATTACGTCGTCGTGCCGATGACGACCGGCACGCTCGCGATCGACGACGGCAAGGAAATCAAGAAGGTCGAGCTGACCGCCGGGCGATCCTATTTCCGTCCCATCGGCGTCGAGCATGACGTGATCAACGCCAGCGCCCACGAATTCGTGTTCGTGGAGGTCGAGTTCAAGACACCGGCGCGATGAGCGGGCGCCGCAAGGGCAAGGCGCCGCTCCCCGGCAAAGCGGAGATCCTCGCCTTCATTCGAGGCAGCCCGACGCCGGTCGGCAAGCGCGAAGTGGCGCGCGCCTTCCAGATCGCCGGACCCGATCGCATCGCCTTGAAGGCGATCATGAAGGACCTGGCACAAGAAGGGGAGATCGGCCATCCGCGCCGGCGCCCCACCCAAGCGCCGGGCCGGCTTCCCGACATGGCGGTGGTCGAGGTGACCGGCATCGATTCCGATGGCGAGGTATTGGCCCGCCCCGTCATCTGGACGGCGGAGCGGCCGCCGCCGCCGATTTATCTGGCATCGGACCGCCTGGGCACGCCCGCGCTGGCAAAAGGCGACCGCGTGCTGGCGAGCCTCAGGCGCGGTCGCGAGGGCGCTTACGAAGCCAAAGTCATCCGCCGTGTCGCCGGCGAACCCAAGCGCGTCATCGGCCTCCTCGAGCCGGGCGGGCGGTTGCGGCCCACCGATCGGCGGGTGAAGGCCGACTACCGCGTCGCCGAGCACGACCGCGGCGATGCACTTGTCGGCGAGTTGGTGCTGGCCGACGTGCTGCATACCCATCGCCTGGGCGCTTTGCAGGCGCGCGTGGTCGAGCGCCTGGGCCCGCTCGATTCGCCCCGCGCCATCAGCCTGATCTCGCTCCACGAGCATGACATTCCGGTCGAGTTCGGCGCCGAGGCTCTGGCCCAAGCCGGGGCCGCGCAACCGGTCGCGCTGGGCGCGCGGACCGATCTGCGCGCGCTGCCGCTGGTCACCATCGATGGCGCCGATGCGCGCGATTTCGACGACGCGGTCTGGGCCGGCGCCGATGACGACGCCGCCAACGCCGGCGGGTTCAAGATCGTGGTCGCCATCGCCGATGTCGCCTGGTACGTGCGGCCCGGCGATGCCCTCGACCGCGAAGCCTATCGGCGCGGCAACTCGGTCTACTTCCCCGACCGCGCGGTCCCGATGCTGCCCGAGAAACTATCGAACGATCTCTGCTCGCTCCGCCCGGGCGAAGACCGCGCTTGCCTCGCGGTCGAGATGCGCATCGACCGCGAGGGCCGCAAGCGCCACCACAGCTTCGTCCGCGGCCTGATGCGCTCGGCCGCGCGCCTCACCTACGACCAGACGCAGACGGCGCGCGACGGCCAGCCCGACGACACGACCGGACCGCTCCTGGAGCCGGTCATCGCCCCGCTCTATCGCGCCTTCGACGCCCTTCTCGGCGCGCGATTGAAGCGCGGCACGCTCGATCTCGACATTCCCGAGCGCCAGGTCATCCTCGACGATGCCGGCAAGGTCGCGGCGATCCGCCCGCGCCAGCGCTGGGACAGCCACCGCCTGATCGAGGAATTCATGATCGCCGCCAACGTCGCGGCCGCCGAGGAGCTCGAAGCACGCCGCCAGCCCTGCCTATACCGGGTGCACGACGCGCCCGACCCGGTGAAGATCGAAGCCCTGCGCGAGTTCCTCGAGACCCTCGACCTCCGCCTCGCGCGCGGCCAGGTGATGCGCCCGGTTCTGTTCGCGCGCCTGCTCGAAAAGGCCGCCGGCACGCCCCATGCCGCGATGGTGAACGAACTCGTGTTGCGCAGCCAGTCGCAGGCCGTCTATAGCCCTAGGAACATCGGCCATTTCGGATTGGCGCTGACGCGCTATTGCCATTTTACCTCGCCGATCCGCCGCTACGCCGATCTCCTTGTGCACCGGGCTCTGGTTGCCGGGCTCGCCGTCGACGACGGCAGCCTGCCGCGCGACGCGGTCGCGCAATTTGTCGATATCGGCGAACATGTATCGGCCACCGAACGGCGGGCCGCCGCCGCCGAACGGGCCGCGGTCGATCGGTTCGCGGCCTCCTACCTCGCCGCCCGCGTCGGCAAGATCGAGCGCGGCCGTGTCACCGGCGTCACCCGTTTCGGCCTGTTCGTGCGCCTCGCGGACAGCGGCGCCGACGGCCTGGTTCCGATAAGCACGCTGGGCGACGACTATTACGAGCACGATGAGCGTCGCCATGTGCTCGTCGGCCGGCGCTGGGGCACCCGTTTCGCCCTCGGCGAACCGGTCTGGGTTCTCATCGTCGACGTGGCGCCGCTGACGGGAGGGATCGTGCTGCGGCTGGTCGACTCCGAGGATGCAAAGGCGAAAACGCCCGCCGCGGCGGTCGAAAAACCGAAGACCCGCCCGCATCGGGCCGGCCCGGAACGCCACGGTCCGGCCGGTCGCGGGCGGAAAGGCAGGCGGCGCGGTTGATGCCACCCACCGATCATTTTACCTATGCGCGAATTCTGTTACCGTGCGCGCCCATGACCAGCCAAACAAGTTGGATTTTCCGGCCGATCGGCTCCGGTCGAGGCCGACCGAACCGCATCGCTTGGCCTCGCCTGGTCGGGCAGGCGTTCGCGTTTCTGGTTCTCGCGGGCTGCGCCTCGCGCGATTCGGCCCAATCCGGCATGGCCGAGCGCGAAAGCGAGGCCCAGGAGATGTTCGTGACCGGCTACGAGCAAATCGAGTCGGTCTACATCGAACCGGTCGACATGTCGGCGATGGCTCGCGCCGGATTGACGCGGCTTGCCACGCTCGACCAGAACATAGCCGTCAGCGAACGCCCCGGACAGATCCTCATCCTGTCCGGCGGCAAGGTGGCGCGATCGATCGCCATGCCGGATGGCGGCGATGCCGAGGCCTGGGGCGAGCTGACGGCCGAGGCGGTCGGCGCGGCGCGGGTCGCGTCGCCCACCTTGCGCAACGCGACCAATGAAGCCGTGTTCGAGGTGGTGTTCGATGGCATGGTGACCGAGCTCGATTCCTTCTCCCGCTATGCCGGCACCGAGGACGCCGCCGAAAACCGCGCATCGCGCGAGGGCTTCGGCGGCATCGGCGTGCGCATCTCGGTCGAGAACGGCGAGGTCCGGGTGCTGTCGGTCATGCACTACACGCCGGCGGAGCGGGCCGGATTGGCGTCAAACGACATAATCGCCGAAGTCGATGCCAGGCCGATCGGCGGCCTGGAGCAGGAGGACGTCGTCGAATTGTTGCGCGGGCCCGTGGGCAGCAAGGTGGCGGTCACGATTCTGCGGGGCGAGCCGCGGCAACGATTGATCGTGGAACTCGTTCGCGCCCACGTCGTGCCTGAGACCGTGACCTACAAGCGCGAGGGCAATGTCGGGTACCTGCGAATCTTCAGCTTCAATCAAGAGACCGCCGACAGCCTGCGGAAAGAGATCGACAAGGCTCGGGACGAGATCGGCCCCCAGCTCAAGGGCTACGTGCTCGATCTGCGCGGCAACCCCGGCGGCCTCTTGGATCAGGCGGTGGCCGTGTCCGACCTGTTCCTGGAGGAGGGGCGGGTCGTGTCGACTCACGGCCGGCATCCCGACAGCCATCAGTATTTCGAAGCGTCGAGCGGGGACGTGAGCGAGGGGCGCCCGATCGTGGTCCTCATCAACGGCGATTCGGCTTCGGCCGCGGAAATCGTCGCCGCCGCCCTTCAAGACGATGACCGGGCGGTCATCGTCGGCAGCAACTCCTACGGCAAGGGCACCGTGCAAACGGTTTTGCGAATGCCCAATGAAGGCGAGTTGACATTGACCTGGGCGCGCTTCCATGCCCCGTCGGGCTACACGCTCAATCATCTGGGCGTTCTGCCGACCATCTGCGCGCGCAACGCCGCCAATGACAGCGACGTGGGCGCGCTCGTCCAAGAGCTGCGCGGCGGCAGGCTCCCGCCCATCCCCACGGCGGCGCGCAACAGCGTCGATCCCGCCAACACCAAGGCGCTCGACGAGCTGCGCAAGACATGCCCGACGCGCCAGGAGGAGAGCGAGAGCGACTTGGCGCTCGCCCTGCGGATTCTCGATGAACCGGCGCTATACTCCCGCGCGCTGGCCTTGGCGACGCCGCGGGGTCTCGCGGCAGCGGCCGGAGCCAATCCCTGACGCAGCGCGCGTCGCCGGTGCGTGCCGTCGATGCCGCCGGGCTGGTGCTGATCCGCGAGCGCGGCGGCGGGCCGGAAGTCCTTCTGGGCCGGCGCCACCCGGGCCACGGCTTTCTGCCCAACATCTACGTCTTCCCCGGCGGCCGCGTCGATCCGGCCGACCGCCGATCGAGCGGCCATCCCGAGCGGTTTCACCCCGATCTCCTTCGCCGCTGGCCCGGCCCGCCCCAATCGGCGGCGGCCTTCGTCCGCGCCGCCATCCGCGAGACCTTCGAGGAGGCGGGCCTGTTGCTCGGTCGCAAGGCGCCGGCGGCGGCCCGGCCGGTTCCCGCCGGCCAGGTCTGGCGGGCCTTTCGCGAGCACGACCTCGTGCCGTCCTTCGCCGATGTTCGGTTCGTGTGCCGGGCCATTACGCCAACCTACTCGCCGCGCCGCTTCCACACGCGGTTCCTGCTCGCCGATGGGGCGCTGTGCAAGGGCGCCATCGGCGGCGATGGCGAGCTTGAAGACCTCGCCTGGTGGCCGCTCGACAGGATTCCAGCACTTCGGCTCGTCGATGTGACGGAGTTCGTTCTTAACGAGGCCCTGGCGCTTTGGCGGGCGCGCGGCTCGAAGCCGCCGGCCCTGCTAAGTTACCGGGGCGATTGCGCCGTGGTGCGCCGAGCGCCGGCTTGACACTCGGCGCCGGCCCTGTATGGTCCCGGGCTTCCAAGTCGAACCGGGAAAAGTGTCATGGCGAAGTCGAGCGTCGTACTCATAAAATTGGTCAGTAGCGCCGACACCGGCTATTACTACGTGACCAGGAAGAACCCGCGCACGTCGACGGAAAAGCTGGAATTCAAGAAATACGACCCGGTCGTGCGCAAGCACGTTGTCTTCAAGGAATCGAAGATAAAGTAGGCCGTTTTCGGTCTGACCGAGCGCCGGTGGCCCCTCGGCTAATCCGTGTTCCATGATCTGTCGCCCCGGCGAAAGCCGGGGCCCATGGCGCCCCCAACGAGGGACCGTCAAGATGGATACCGGCTTTCGCCGGTATGACAATGTAACGAGGAAGCCGGAAGCAGAGAATCCGGTCGGCGCGGTTCCGCCCTTACACCGCGGCGCGGCGCGGCTCCGTTTCAATTCGCGCTTGTTCCACCCTGTTTCGGCCACCATTCTTGGCGCGGTACATCGCGGTATCGGCCGCATTCAGGAGCGACTCCGGCGTGTCGTCGCCGAGCGTGCCGGCGACCCCGATGCTCACGGTTACGGTAATCCCACCGGACTTGCCCCCGACGGCGATGGGTTCGGCGGCGATGCGCTGGCGAATTCGCTCGGCCACAAGCATCCCGCCCGCATCGTCGGTCCGCGGCATGACCACCACGAATTCCTCGCCGCCGTAGCGCGCCACCATGTCGGCGGCGCGTAAGTTAACCGCGGCGCGCTGCACGACGGCCTTAAGAACCTCGTCGCCGGCGCCATGTCCGAAACTGTCGTTGATGGTCTTGAAGTGGTCGATGTCGAAGAGCGCCACGCTCAGCATTTGTCGATCCCCCTTGGCCTGCTCCAACGATCGCGCCAAATGATCGGCGAGATAGCGGCGGTTGTAGACGCCGGTGAGGCCGTCGACCATGGCCAGAGAGAGGCCGGCGGCAACGTGATCGCGCAGCAGATTCTGGTACCGCCAACGCCGAACCTGGGTGCGGACGCGGGCGATCAGCTCGTTGCCGTCGACCGGTTTGACCAGGTAGTCGCTGATGCCGATATCGAGCGCCTTGGCCAGGCGGCCCATTTCCGATTCCTCGACGATCATGATGATCGGCACGTGGCGCGTGCGCGGTTGCGAGCGTAGTTGCGAGCACAGGCGCAACCCGTCCTCGCTTGCCGCCGCGATCCCGATGACGATGATGTCGACGCCCTCGGTCGCGGAGACCGCCAGCGCCTCGGCGCCGCTGCCAACCATGGTCGTTCGGTGTCCCTCGCCTTCGAGAACGCCGCGCGCGCGGGCCGCGGCCGGTCCCGGCGCCTGCACCAGCAGCAGGTGCGCCGGCGGCCCCTCCGCCTCCGGGTCGCCGCCATGGTTCGGCGGCATCCCGATGCCCTCGCCGGTGCCGACGCGCAGGCGCCACTCGTCCATCATGGTCTTCAGGCGCGCCAGAGATCGGACCCGCGCATAAAGGATCATGTCGTTGGCCGGCTTGGACAGAAAATCGTCGGCGCCTGCCTGCAACCCTTGAATCCGGCTGGCCGTGTCATTGAGCGCGGTCACCATGACCACGGGCACGTGCGCCGTCTTGGGATTGGCCTTGATGCGCCGGCACACCTCGAAACCGTCGAGAACCGGCATCATGACATCGAGCAGCACCACGTCCGGCAAGTGCTGTTCGACCATCGACAGGGCTTGTTCGCCGCTGCCCGCGGTCAGGACCTCGAAGTACTCGGCCGACAGCTTGGCTTCGAGTACCTTGACGTTGATGGGAATGTCATCGACAACGGAACGCGAGCCGTCATGGCGAAATCTATGCTGGCGCGGCGAGAAGTCGTTCGACGGTTTTCAGGAAATGGGCCACCGAGATCGGCTTGGCGATGTAGGCTTCGCAACCGCCTTCGCGAATCTTCTCTTCGTCGCCCTTCATGGCGAAGGCGGTGACCGCCACGACCGGGATCGAGCGCAGGTCATCGTCCTCTTTCAACCATTTCGTCACTTCGATGCCGGAGATTTCCGGCAGCTGGATGTCCATGAGGATGAGGTCGGGACGGTGCTGGCGCGCCATCTTGAGCGCCTCCATGCCGTCCTTGGTCTGCAGCACTTCGTACCCTTGCGCTTCCAGAAGATCGTGGAAGAGCTTCATGTTGAGATCATTGTCCTCGACCACGAGGACTTTCGGGCGTGGGTGCCGCCGGCCGCGAGGAAAACTCGTTACCTTGCTATCGACTCTACTGCCCATGTCTGCCTCGCTGGTCCCCCGAACCGGACTTCCGCCGGCAAGAAGACGCTTGCCGTCCGACTTCTTTATCGAATAGCAAGAAATAGACCGATATCGTTAACGAATAGTAAGCAAGCGGTCGAAATTGGGGTCCAGGGATGCCAATGACCGCGGCTTCCGCCAGAATCGGCGTCGATCTCGGCGGCACCAAGATCGAGGCCGTGGCCCTCGATGCCGACGGCCGGGAGCTGGTCCGCCGGCGGATACCGACCCCGGCGGGCGGATATTCCGAGACGGTGGCGGCCGTGGTCGAGCTCGTTCGGGCGGTCGAAGCCGAGCTTTCCGCGGCCGGCGCCATGGCCGCCAGCGTCGGCATAGGCATACCCGGCGCCCTCTCGCCGGCTACGGGTCTGATAAAGAACGCTAATTCCACCTGCCTCATCGGACACCCATTCGACCGCGACTTGGCCGCGGCCCTGGGACGGCCGGTGCGCATCATGAACGATGCCAACTGCTTCGTTGTGTCCGAGGCCACTGACGGCGCCGGGGCGGGTGCCGCCGTCGTCTTCGGGGCGATCCTCGGAACCGGCGTCGGCGGGGGCCTTGTCGTCCATGGCAGGGTCTTGACCGGCGTGAATGCCATCGCCGGCGAGTGGGGCCACAACCCCCTGCCCTGGCCGGAGGATGACGAGCGTCCCGGCCCCGCGTGCTATTGCGGCCGGCTGGGCTGCATCGAGGCATTCCTCGGCGGCGGCGCGCTTGCCCGGCAGTACTTGGACCTCGGCCGCCGGGAACTGGACCCGCCGGCGATCGAGGCCGCGGCGGCTTCCGGCGACGCCGGCGCCGAGACGGTCTTGCGCCGGTATGAAACACGCCTGGCCCGGTCGCTGGCCACCGTCATCAACCTGCTCGACCCCGATGTCATCGTACTCGGGGGCGGCCTCTCCAACCTGCGGCGGCTTTATGCCAACGTTCCCGGCTTGTGGCGCCGATGGGTTTTCTCGGATCGCGTCGACACCGTCTTGAAGCCGCCGCTCCACGGCGATTCGAGCGGCGCGCGGGGCGCCGCCTGGCTCTGGCCTAAATTTTAGCAGGACGGCCTTGGCACGCTTTCGACCTTGCCGAGCTTCGCGATCACCTCGAAATCGGCATAGTCCAGCCGCCAATCGGTGACGACGCCATTGTCATGGAGCTGCAGGCGTTGCTCATGCTCCGGTTCGGCCGCCTGACCCTCGGCGGCGAAGAACGCCAGCTCCACATGCCGGCTCGGACCCCTGGTCAACGGGTCGGAATTCGTGGCGACCCCCTGCCCCGGCATCAGCGCGCGTCCGAAAAAAGCGTTGACGCCGAACAGTCCTTCGGCGTCGGACCCGTCGAAGACCGTGGCCCACATCAGCGGCTCGCCCGCGCCGGCCTGTTCCATGAGCTTGATGCTGTGCGCGGTCGGGAACAGCGTCCCGGCCGGCAACGCGACGGCATAGCTACTGGGCGACGTGTACTTCGCCTCGCCGCCCGCGCCAACGGCCTTCAGGCTGGCCTCGCCGCGAAATTCCTCTTTCTCCTGGCCCGATTGCATCTGCCGGGCGTAGAAGCGGTACTTGAGGCCGTCCTTCGATTCCCAACTGACCATGCTCCAGCCGAGCTGAACCTCTTCGCCGCTGCTGTAGACGAAGGTCATGGCCGAGCGCTGGCTGACCGTCCAGCCATCGCACGCATCGGCGAATTCATAGGTCATGACGCCGCTGACATCGGCGACCTCGCTGCCGCTGACGGTGCGCCCGAGGCTCAAATCATAGACGGCCTTATGCGGCGCGACTTCGACGGCGAACGCCGCACCCGCCGACAGCAACACCGCTCCCAGCAGGCCCGCCAGGCCCGCCCGCGCCCACATCACCGACATCTGCCTTCGCTTTCCAGGAAACCGCGCCAAAACCGGCGGCACTATGTCACGGATTCGCCCGCCGCGATAGCGTCGGCCACATCGGTGCCATCGAACCTAATTCGATGCCATGGCATGGGTTCCGGCCCAATTGGCGGGCGGAGGCGAGATCGAGAACCGGACTGCCCGCTCCGACATTTCCCGCGCCGGACCGTGGTCCGGCTTGATTTCGAGACAGCGTTCGAAGGCGTTCCGCGCGCTGGCCCGATCGCCGGCCCGGTAGGCGTCGAGCCCCTCGCCATAGGTCGCACACGGCAAGCGGGCCGCCTCTGGGGTCTCGGCCAGCGGCCCCATGACCTCGTGGATCGTGACCGGACCGGCCTTGCCCGGCGGCAGGATTCGGTCGATCTCGCGCAACAGCAAGCTGTCGCGCACCAACGCGGCCGTGTCGTCGTTCAAGAGAATTCTCGTGCCGTAGAGCTTGTTTGCGTTCTCGATGCGCGAGGCGGTGTTCACGGTGTCGCCGATGACCGTGTAACTCATCGCCGATGCCGAGCCGATGTTGCCGACGACAACCTCGCCGGTGGCGATGCCGATCCTGAGACCTATCTCCGGCATGAATTGCTTGAGGCCGAGAATGCCAGGGACTTCGCCTCGGAATTCTTCGAAGCGCGACACCTGAGCCAGCGCCGTGGCGCAGGCCATGCGCCCTTGCTCGTGCGGCGCGATGAAAGGCGGGCCGAAGAACGCCATCACGGCATCGCCGATGAACTTGTCGACCACGCCGTCGTGGCGCCGCACTTCATCGGCCATCAGCCCGAGGTAGCGGTTGAGCAGAGCGACGAGCGAGGCCGGCGTGACTTGCTCGGACAGCATGGTGAAGCCCTGCATGTCCGCGAACGGGATGGTCAGGACGCGCTTGTCCCCAGCGCTTCCAGTCAGCTCCGGATGCTCGACCAGGCCCTCGACCAGCCGCGGGTCGACATAGCGCCCGAACGTGGCGCGGATCTTGTCCTTGAGCCTCGGTTCGCGAAGCATATAGTTGAAAGCGCGGGTGAGTTCTCCGATCTCATCCTCGGATCTCACGTCGAGTTCGCCCTCCATGGCCCCCTGCTGGACGGCCCGGGTCGCGGTCACGAGCGGCTGGACCGCGCCGACCAGGCGGCGAGCGATGCGGGCCGCCATCAGCAGCCCGATGAGAATGGCGATGCCAAGCACGACGAAAGTGATTTGGATCACCTGCCTTTGGCTGTCGTGGGCGGTGCCGACGGTGCTTCGCGCGAGCTCGAGCGCCGCTCTTCTCGTGGCCTCCATGCGGACGGCCACTCGGTCGCGCGCCGCGTCGAGGCTCGGCAGCGTCGCCTCGATGGCGGCTCGATCTCCGGCCTCTATGCTTTCCGTCAAGGCGAGCCGAATGGCGGCGAGACCGGCACGATCTTGTTCGATCGCCTCGATCCTGCCATCAAGCTATCCCAGCAGCAGCGGGTTGTCGAAGGGCATCCGTTCCGCCGCCTGTCGCGCGAACGCGGCGCGTGCCGCCGATAATTCGTCATCCGCCTGCCCCGCGGCCGTCGCCGCCTCGCCCAGGATACGCGCCAGATCCGGGGTGTCCTTGCCCTCGAGCCGCTCGATCACGGCGCGCCGCAACAGCAACGATTGTTCGAGCAATCGAATATGAGCCCGGGCCAACATGCCATAGGCCGGAAGGTAGGTTTCGTTGATGGCGGTGATAAGCGAGCCGACACGAGTCGACATGACGGCCCCAACGACCGTGATCCCGGTCATCAGCACCAGTAGGATCAGGGTGACGGCGAAGACGTTATTGGCGATGGTGGGCGTGGGGCGGAATCGCATCGCGCCGATGTTGTCCGGAACCTAGGATGCCATGGCGATGGGCGCCGTGGCGCCGGCCGGCTGTTGTTGCGTGATGCAGTGGATGCCGCCGCCGCCATGGAGGATGTCGAGCGCCGGGATCTGGACGATTTCCCGGTCGGGGAACAGCCTGGCCAGCGTATCGCGGGCACGCGCGTCCTGCGGGTCCTCGAACGCCGGCATGACGATCGCGCCATTGGCGATGTAGAAATTGATGTAGGAGAGCGCCAGCCGGCGCCCATCCGCCATGAACCGGGGACGGGGCTGTTCGATGGTCACGATCTCCAGGCTCCGCCCCTTGGCGTCGGTGGCGGCCTTCAACCGGGCCAGATTGTCGGCGAGCGCCTTGTGATTGGCGTCGGCGGGATCGCTCGCGGAAAGCGCCACGACGACGCCCGGCCGCGCGAAACAGGCGAGGTTGTCGACATGCCCGTCCGTCTCGTCGTCCTGCAGCCCCTCGCCCAGCCAGATCACCTTGCGCGCGCCGAGATAGCCGGCGAACACTTCCTCGATATCGGCCGCGCTTAGCCCTGGGTTCCGGTTCGGGTTGAGCGCGACGCTTTCGGTCGTCATCACCGTGCCTTCGCCGTCGCTGTGGATGGCGCCGCCTTCCATGACGATGGGTGCCTCGTAGCGGGTCAGCCCCAAATGCTCCAGCACCTTGGCGGCCACGGCCGCGTCTCGCTCATGGTCGGGATACTGGTTGCCCCAGGCGTTCCAGCGCCAGTTGACGCCCGCGACCTGGCCCTGTCCGTTCACCACGAAGGTCGGGCCGTTGTCGCGCATCCAGGAATCGTCGTGCGGCAGGGGAAACGTGCCGACGCCGGCGCCGCTGTGCAGCGATACTTCCGTGACATTCTTGGGCTTGGCGATCATCGTCACCGGCTCGAACCGGGCGATGGTGTCGGCGACCTCGGCGTAGGATTCGCGCGCCGCCTCGAGCTTGTCGCCCCACAGCCCGGCGCGGCACGGCCACTCCATCCAGCAGCGGCTGTGCGGCGCCCATTCGGCGGGCATCTGGAATCCGTCATCGGCCGGCCGCGGCAAGGGCATTCTCCGTCGCCTGTTGCGATCGACGGGAGTCTAGAGATCGAGCGCGGCCTTGGCAATGCGAAAGTCGGCGCGGAGGTTCTGGACAATAATCCTACTGCGCGGGCGCCGCCGCGATTTCGCCGGCTCCGTCGGCTTGCCGATGCCGCAGCCGGACGACAGCCTCCTCGTAGCGTGTTTGCGCGGCGGCGCAAGCCTCGACCGGCCCGATGGGCACGACCAGCACCGCGACCTGGGCGAGATCGGAGAGGAACCCCTCCATGAACGTGAACTCCCGGTCCTCGAAGCGCCGCATCGTCGCCCGGTCGATCTCGGCGCAGGCTTGGCCCCGATCCGCCTCGGCGTCATAGAAGAGCCGCGCCTGCCCGGAGTCATCCTCCGCCAGCAGCCAATCGGCCTCGCGCGTCAGCGCGCCGTTGCGCTCGACCAACTGCTTCACGTTGGTTCCGCAACCGGCAAGCGCCAGGACCATCGCCAGGATGAGGGGTCGGGTCATCATGGCAGCAAGGCTACCACCGCACCCCTAACAAATGCTGAGAAATTAACCCTAACGCATGGTTTACTTTTTCACCGGCGGATCGAGCCTGATGTGCAGCTCCTTCAGCCGCGCCGGCGGCACTTCCGCGGGCGCGCCCATGAGAAGATCCTGGGCCTGCTGGTTCAATGGGAAGGCGATGACCTCGCGGATATTGCGCTCGTCGGCCAAGAGCATGACGATGCGATCGATGCCGGGCGCCGAGCCGCCATGGGGCGGGGCACCGAATTTCAAGGCGTTCAGCATGCCGCCGAAACGGGATTCCACCTCCTCGCGGGCGTAGCCGGCGATGGCGAAGGCCTTGTACATGATCTCGGGCAGATGGTTGCGGATGGCGCCGCTCGATAGCTCGATGCCGTTGCACACGATGTCGTACTGATAGGCTTTCACCGTCAACGGGTCTTGGCCCTCGAGCGCGGCCAACCCGCCTTGCGGCATCGAGAAGGGATTATGGGAAAACTCGATCTTGCCGGTCTCGGCATCCCGTTCGTACATAGGAAAATCGACGACCCAGCAGAAGCGGAAGGTGTCGCGCGCGACGAGGCCCAACTCCTCGCCGATCTTGGTCCGCGCCAGGCCCGCGAACTTGGCCGCCGCCTCGGGCGCGTCGCAGGCGAAGAAAACGGCGTCGCCCACGCCCACGCCGGCCACTTTGCGGATGGCATCGAGGCGCGCGGCGTCGAGGTTCTTGGCGATCGGCCCCTTGGCCTCGCCCTCGGCGAAGATGACGTAGCCGAGCCCGCCGGCGCCCTCGCCCCTCGCCCACTCATTGAGCTTGTCGTAGAAGCTGCGCGGGCGGCCGGCCGCGCCCGGCGCCGGAATGGCGCGCACCACCGCGCCCTCGGCGACTCTCCTCGCGAACAGCCCGAAGTTCGAGCCCTTGAAGGCCTCGCTCGCGTCGGCAATGCGGATCGGGTTGCGCAAGTCCGGCTTGTCCGTGCCATAGGCCAGCATCGCCTCGGCGTAAGGGATGCGCGGGAACGGCAAGGGCGAGACCGTGCGGTTGCCGGCGAATTCCTCGAACACGCCATGCAGCACCGGCTCCAGCGCCGCGAAGACGTCTTCTTGCGTCACATACGACATCTCGAAATCGAGCTGGTAGAACTCGCCCGGCGAACGGTCGGCACGGCTGTCCTCGTCGCGAAAGCACGGCGCGATCTGGAAATAGCGGTCGAAGCCGGCGATCATCAGCAGCTGCTTGAACTGCTGCGGCGCCTGCGGCAGGGCGTAGAACGTGCCGGGGTGCATGCGGCTCGGCACCAGGAAATCGCGCGCCCCTTCCGGCGAGCTCGCGGTCAGGATCGGGGTCTGGAATTCGGTGAAGCCCGACGCGGTCATGCGCCGGCGGATGCTGGCGATCACCTGCGCGCGCAAGAGGACGTTGCGGTGGATGCGCTCGCGCCTGAGATCGAGAAAGCGGTAGCGCAGGCGGATATCCTCGCTAGTGTCCTCGTCGCTGTTCACCTGAAGCGGCAGCGGCTCGGCCGCGCTCTGCACCATGAAGGCGCCGATCTGCACCTCGATCTCGCCGGTGGCCATGCGCGGGTTGAGGGTATCGGCCGGGCGCTTCACCACCATGCCGGTGACGGTGACGACGCTCTCCAGCCGCGCGCGCTCGACCGTGGCCAGCAGCGGGCTCGACACGTCGATGACGCATTGCGTCAGCCCGTAATGATCGCGCAGGTCGAGAAACAGCAGATTGCCGTGATCGCGCTTCCTATGCAGCCAGCCCGACAGGCGCACCTCGGCGCCGGCATCGGCAAGGCGCAGCGCGCCGCAGGTATGGGTGCGATAGACGTGCATGGGTGGGCGAATTCCTGGGGGCGTCGGCAGGCGGCGGCAAGAGGCAGGAAAGCCGCGCGGAAGTCAAGCGGGCGGGCAACGCTCGGCATTCCTCATCCTGAGCCCGTCGAAGGATGAGGAAACCTCGAAAGAACCTCATGGTGAGGAGGCTGCGTCAGCAGCCGTCTCGAACCATGAGGCGCCCGCCTAAAGCACGATGCTCGATTCCGCCAAGGACACGACGCCGGTCAGCGCGATCTCGAAATCGAGCTTGCCGTCGCCGGTGGTGTCGCCTTGCAGCAGGCCGTTCTCGAACCGCAATTCGCCCGCCACTTTGCCGAAGGCGGCGCCGCCGATGAAATCGAACGCCTGGTCGCCGGTACCCTTGACGGCGTCGATGGTGGAGAGGTCTATCCTGTCGCCTTCGGCTTCATTGAAATCGGAGATCGCGTCCCGCTTCTTGGTGCCCTTCCCGGCCTCCGATACCGAATTATAGTCGAAGATATCGGCGCCTAGGCCCCCGATCAGCGCGTCCTTGCCGGCGCCGCCCATCAACGAATCCTCGCCGCCGCCACCGCTCAGCGTGTCGCTGCCGCCCAATCCCGACATCGTGTCGTCCCCGCCCGTGCCGGCGAGATCGTCCTTTCGTCTGGTCCCGACGATGCTGCTGCCGCCCGAAGGCGGCGAAGGCGACGGCGGCGGCGGCAAAGGCGACACCGAACCCGACAGCAGGATATTGCCGTTGGCCACCAGCGTGTCGGCCGAAAGCCCGGTGAGGCCGACGAGCGTGACCGCGTCCGAAAAATTGTCGACGCCGCCATCGGCATCGATCCTGACCACGGTGTTCCCGCCGCCCGAGACGAGCTGCACATAGTCGGCGACATTGCCGGTGTAACCAGAGATCGCGCCGCGAAAATCGAGCACATCGCCGCCGGCGCCGAGTTGGAAATCGGCGATGGAGTCGAGACCGCTGGCGGCCCCATCGTGGTCGAAGAGATCGGCGCCCGCGCCGCCGGTTAACTGGTCCTGACCGGCGCCTCCGGCCAACGTGTCATTGCCGCCGTTCCCGCTCATCGTATCATTGCCGGCGTTGCCGTTCAGCACATTGGCAATGCTATTGCCGATCAGCCGGTCGCCCGCCGACCCACCGGTCGCGTTCTCGATGACGGCGCCGTAGGCGATGGCGACGTTGAATTGCGCCGGCGCGCCGTCGTTCCGGACCCCGATCGAGCTGAACGCGCCGTCATTGAGATCGATGGTCGCGGAAAGCGTCTGGTTCGAGGCGTCGATCCTGTCGATGCCGCCGGCGTCCCAGATCGCCTGCCGTTCCTCGACGCCGGCGCTGTAGCCATAGACGTCGTTGCCGGTGCGCGTCGCCATGTTGGGACCGTAGAGATACTGGATCGCGGCGATGTCGTAGAGCATCGGTTCCGTCGCCCGTATCGTGGCGTAGGGGCTCTGGGCGTACGCCATGACCGTGTACTGGTCGCTGTCCTGCGCCGCCGGCACCACGACCCCCGTGAAACTGTGGTCGAGGCCGAGCGCATGACCCAATTCGTGCAGCAGGGTGTAAAAACCGCGACCGCCCGGCACCATCGTGCCGCTGCTCGCGTAGTTGCTGCTCCAACTGGGGCTGAGCCAGATGTCGCCGCCTTCCGTGTAGTTGCCCGGATAGTAGCCCCAGGCGACGATGTTCGGATTGCCGGCGTTGACGGCGCCGCTATAGGCGACGCGAATGTCGCCGACGATCGACGCGTTGTCCGCCACCTGGATGAAGTCGATGTTCGCGACTTCCGCCCAGGCGGCGAGCGCCGCCTTGAAGGCCGCCTGCTCGGCCGCGCCCAAGGGCGCGAAATCCGCCGCGAACGGCTCGCCATAGTAATAGTTGGACGCCCAGTAACTGGTCGCGCCCCCGGAGCTCGGGAAGCTGTACTCGATCGTTGCGCCCGTTCCCGCGGGCCCGCCCCACTTCGTGCCGATGAGCAGGGCATCGACGCGGTTCAGCCCCGAATAGGGGACGGAGCTTACGGTATCGCCGCCGGTCGGTGTCGCCATTGCCGTCTTTTCAAGGGTTTCGCCACTCGCGACTCATGGTTAACACTAGACCAATGCCGATGGCAAAACAACGCCATGCCGGCCCCGCGCGAGGGCAATCGCATTTGACTGCGATCGGCTTTCCTCTTCTTTCGAGACGCGCCCATTGGGCGCTCCTCAAGATGAGGAAACCCAACAACAGGCCTCATGGTGAGGAGGCCGCGACAGCGGCCGTCCTCATCCCGAGCTTGTCGAGGGACGAACCATGAGGCCGCCAGTCCGATGCGATAGCCCTGGCCCCCCGGCCGCCTCCAGGCTACCCGGGCTATTTGATCGTGAACGCGCCGTTGCTGCGGGCCCAGGTGTCGGAAACGCAATCCTCCCCACCATATTCCTGGTAGGTGGCGATAGCGAATTTCGTGGCGGTGTCCTGGTCGTTGCCCCAGCCGGTTCCGTAGGAGCCATTGCCGGCATCGGCGAAGGCGCCGCAGGCGTCACGGAACCACGGCAGAACCTCGCACGTATCGGGTTCGCTCACCTCTTCGCGGCAGGACTTCACCGCGTCGTCCCGGCATTGCTCCTGCGTGTCGCGCTCGATGTGGATACGCACCGATTTGGCCGGCGCCGAATAGACGATCACGCCGTCCTGGCTGTCGTCCGCGCGCGCCTCGCCGGCGTATGCCGCCAGCAAGAGAGTGGCACAAGCCACCCACCTAGCCGCCGATTCCTTCATCCTAACCCCTCCCCGCGCTTGTCTTTCTAGGAAGCATGGCCTATACTGCGATTGAATCTCCCGTTCGTTCCTCGACATCGTGAACCGATACCCCGAACGGCGCAGGGGCGCCGGCCCCGGTCCCGCTTGGCGAGAACTGTCCTCTTTGCGACATTTGCCGCGTCGCGCGCCCGCTTGGCATGGGGTCCGACGCTCGGATCCTAAGTTTTCCCGCCGGGCGCGCCCGTTCCCGGCCCCACCAAATCCGTGTATAGACCCACGACATGACCCTCATCGCCACCGCCGCCGATCTCCAGGCATTCTGCGCCCGCCAGGCCGGCGCGGCCTTCATCGCCGTCGATACCGAATTCATGCGCGACCGTACCTATTGGCCGATCCTCTGCCTGGTACAGGTCGCCGGGCCGGAGGAAGCGGCCGCCATCGACACTCTGGCCGAGGGGATGGACCTCGAGCCCCTGATCCGTCTCTTCGACGATCCCTCGATCCTGAAGGTCTTTCACGCGGCGCGTCAGGACATCGAGATCTTCTTCCACATGACCGGGCGCATCCCGCATCCCGTCGCCGACACCCAGGTCATCGCCATGGTGTGCGGCTTCGGCGATGCCGTCAGCTACGAGACCCTGGCCGGAAAGCTTGCCGGCGCCCGCATCGACAAGGCGTCCCGATTCACCGATTGGTCGCACCGGCCGTTGAGCGACCGGCAGATCGTCTATGCGCTCTCCGACGTGACCCATCTGCGCGCGGCTTACGAGAAGCTGGCGCGGCGGCTGGAGAAGACCGGCCGCGCCGAATGGGTGGCCGAGGAGATGGCCGTCCTCACCGACCCCGCCATCTACCGGCTCGATCCGGCGCATGCCTGGAAGCGCTTCAAGCTGCGCTCGACCGGCCGCCGGTTCCTGGCCGTGCTGCGCGAGCTTGCGGCCTGGCGCGAGCAGGAAGCGCAGGCCCGCGACGTGCCGCGCAACCGCATCCTGCGCGACGAGGCCGTGACCGAGATCGCCGCCCATGCCCCGCGCGACGTCGAGGAGTTGGCGCGCACGCGCGGGCTCGGACGCTCCATCGCGGAAGGCCGCCAGGGCGCCGCCATCCTGGCCGCGGTCCGGCGTGGCGCCGATCTGCCCGAGGCGGAGTGTCCGCCGGCGCCCGAGCGGCGCGAGATGCCGGCGCGGCTCGTTCCCATCATCGACCTGCTGCGCGTGCTGTTGAAGACCAAGTGCGAGGCCGAAGGCGTCGCCCAACGCCTGGTCGCCGACGCCGACGACCTTCAGCTCATCGCCGCCGACGACCGGGCTCCGGTGCGGGCGATGACCGGCTGGCGCCATCGCCTCTTCGGCGCGGACGCCCTGGCGTTGAAGCAGGGCCGTCTCGCATTGACCGCGGCCGCCGATCAGGTAAGAATCGTGACGCTGGCGGGGGACAGCGAAATCGCGGCGGAGTAGGAGCGCGCCCCATGCCATTCAATCCGGTGCTTTGCAAATATCTCGTCCTCGGCGCCGCGGGAACGGCGGTGGTGTCATGGCTGTCGGCCGCATCGGCGGCGGATGGCCCACGCTTCGACCTTCCGGTCGATTGCGAGATCGGACCTGAGTGCATGGTGCAGAACTACGTCGATCAGGACCCTAGCGCCGGCTCCCAGGATTTCACCTGCGGCCGGCTCACCTATGACGGCCATAAGGGCACCGACATCAGGATTCCTAACCTCGCCGCGATGGAGCAAGGCGTGGCCGTGGTGGCGGCGGCGCCCGGCACCGTATTGCGCCTGCGCGACGGCATGCGCGACGTGAACGTCAACGAGATCGGCCAGGCCGCGGTCGCCAACCGCGAGGCCGGCAACTCGGTCATCGTCGATCACGGCGATGGCTGGCAAACTCAGTATGGCCACATGCGCGAAGGCAGCATCGCGGTCGATGAAGGCGACAAGGTGGAAGCAGGCCGCAAGCTGGGCCTCATCGGCCTCTCCGGCAACACCGAGTTTCCGCACGTCCATTTCGAGGTGCGGCTCGATGGCAAGACCGTCGACCCCTTCATGGGCGTTCAAGACTCGTTCGGTTGCCGGGAAACGCCGCGCCCACTGTGGAACGATGAGACGGCCGAGGCCCTCGCCTACCGCTCGAGCGGCCTTCTTCAAGCGGGCTTCGCGCCCCGCAAACCCGAGTCCGGCGAAATCGAGGCCGGGAAGCTCACGGCCAAGACGCTACGCGCCGACAGCCAGGCTCTGTTGTTCTGGGTGCAGATCTATGGCTTGCAGGCGGGCGACCGCGAATCCATGCGCATCGTGGGGCCGCGCGGTGGCACGGTGGTCGAGAACACGGAGCCGGCGGAGAAACCCAAGGCCCAAAGCTACCGGTTCGTGGGCAAGAAGAAGCCCTCCGGCGGCTGGCCGCCCGGTACCTATCGCGGGGAATACAAACTCATCCGCGCGGTTGATGGCACGGACACCGTGGTGATCGAGACGACGCGCGAAGTCGAGCTCCAGTAACCGGGCTCCGGCGGCCCCGGACTTGTCCCGCGCCGAACGACCTGATATCAGGCAAACCCCATGGCCGGCCAGACCTCGACACACGAAAGCCACGCGCGCGACGAGACCGTCAAGGGACCGTCCGACCGGTCCTTCGCCTACACCTTCGCGGCGTTGTTCGCCCTCATCGGCATCGTGCCCGTATTCTTCGGCCATGGCTGGCGGTGGTGGGCGTTGGCGGCCTCGGCGCTCCTTCTCGCGATCGGGTATTGGCGCGCGCATTGGCTGGCGCCGTTCAATCGGGCCTGGCTCAAGCTCGGGTTGATTCTGCACCGGGTGGTGAGTCCCATCGTGCTCGGCATCGTGTTCTTCCTGGTCCTGACCCCGACGGCATTTCTCGTTCGGCTTGCCGGCAAGGATCTGCTGCGCCTCAAGCACGATGCGCGCGCCGCCAGCTACTGGATCCCGAGGGTACCGCGCGGCCCCGACAGCGAAACCATGCGCCACCAATTCTGAGAGGCGGGGGACGACCCATGATCGACTTCTTCAAGGAATTTTTTCTGTTCCTGCGCGCGCGCAAGAAGTACTGGCTGTTGCCGGTGCTGATCGCGCTGGTGGCTCTGGGCGGCCTTCTGGTCCTCGCCAAGGGCAGCGCCGTGGCACCCCTCCTCTATGTGATCTTCTAAGGCTTTCGTTTGCGCATTCTCGGCATCTCGGCCTTCTATCACGACAGCGCGGCGGCGCTCATCGCGGACGGCCGCATCGTCGCCGCGGCGCAGGAGGAGCGCTTCACGCGCAAGAAGCACGACGAGCGGTTTCCGTCCTCGGCGATCGACTACTGCCTCGGCGAAGGCCGCGTGCGTCTTTCGGACATCGACCACGTCGTTTTCTATGACAAGCCCTTCATCAAGTTCGAGCGCCTGCTCGAAACCTATCTCGCCTTCGCGCCGCGCGGCTTTGCGTCCTTCCGCCGGGCGATCCCGCTCTGGATCAAGGAGAAACTGTTCCAGAAATCGCTGATCAAGGCGCAGTTCAAGGAGCACGCCCCCGACTACGATTGGGACAAGAAGCTGCTCTTCGCCGAACATCACCAAAGCCATGCGGCCAGCGCCTTCTTCCCCTCGCCCTTCGAGGAGGCCGCCATCCTGACCATGGACGGCGTCGGCGAGTGGGCGACGACGTCGCAGGGCGTCGGGCGCGGCAACACCATGACCATGACCAAGGAGATTCACTTTCCGCACTCGCTCGGTCTGCTCTATTCCGCGTTCACCTATTACACCGGCTTCAAGGTGAATTCCGGCGAGTACAAGGTCATGGGCCTGGCGCCCTATGGCGAGCCCCGGTTCGCGCAAGCTATCCTCGATCATTTGATCGATTTGAAGCCCGATGGGACGTTCCGGCTCGATCTCTCCTATTTCGACTATTGCACCGGCCTCAAGATGACCAACGACCGGTTCGACGCGCTGTTCGGCGGTCCGGCGCGTCGGCCCGAGGACCGCTTGACGCAGCGCGAGATGGACCTTGCGGCCTCGGTGCAGGCCGTGACCGAGGAAGTGGTCTTACGCCTGGCGCGGGCGGCGGCGGTGGAAACCGGCCTTCGCAACCTCTGCCTTGCCGGCGGCGTCGCGCTCAACTGTGTCGCCAATGGCAAGATCTTGCGCGACGGCTGTTTCGAGCGCATCTGGATTCAGCCGGCGGCGGGCGACGCCGGCGGCGCGCTTGGCGCGGCGCTCGCGGCCTATTATCAGTTCGCCGGCCAGCCGCGCCGCGTCGATAGCACCGCCGATTCGATGAACGGCGCCTATCTCGGCCCCGAACCGTCGCAAGGCGAGATCGAGAAGAGCCTGTCGGCCGCCGGCGCCCGTTTCGAGGTGATGGACGAGCCCCAGTTGATCGGCGCCGCCGCCGATGCGCTCGCCGAGGGCAAGGCCGTCGGCTGGTACCAGGGCCGCATGGAATTCGGCCCGCGCGCGCTTGGCGCCCGCTCGATCCTGGGCGACGCCCGCTCGCCCGGCATGCAGTCGCTGCTCAATCTTAAGGTCAAGTACCGCGAATCCTTTCGTCCGTTCGCGCCGTCGGTCTTGCGCGAAGACGTGGCCGAATGGTTCGAGCTGGACGCGGACAGCCCGTACATGCTGCTGGTGGCCGGCGTGCGAGGCAAGCATCGCCGGGCCATGAGCGAGGAAGAGAAAAAATTGTTCGGCATCGCCAAGTTGAACGTGCCGCGCTCGGAGATTCCCGCCGTGACGCATGTCGATTATTCGGCGCGCGTTCAGACGGTCCACCGCGAGACCCACAAGCGCTATCACGCGCTCTTAAGCGCCTTCAAGGCGCGGACGGGTTGTCCCGTCATCGTCAACACCAGCTTCAACGTGCGCGGCGAACCGCTGGTGTGCAGTCCCGAGGACGCCTTCCGCTGCTTCATGGGAACCGAGATCGAGGTCCTGGCGATCGGCAACTGCTTCCTGCGCAAGGAACGGCAGGACCCGAGCCTCAAGGTGAGCTACGAGGGAACCTTCGAGCTCGATTGATCAGCCCACCGCCGTCGCGATCGGAATTCCGCTGGCACGGCCCAGCGCCTCCAGGCGGCGCTGAACCACCTCGCCATACATGACCTCCGCGTCACGCGGCAGTCGCAACGTGAGCGCCGCGGAGCCGGCATCCAGACGCGTCCGCTTGAGGATGTCCGCGGCGCCGCCGGACAGCGAATAGGCAAGGCGCAAGGCGAGGCCCAGAACCACCGCGCGGCTCTCGCGCTCCCCATCGGCGAGCAGCCTCAGGACCGAGCGTACCTCCGGCTCGTCGCGCGATCCGCCGTAGCGCGCCGAGACGGCAACAGCCGCGAACACGCGATCGGCATGGCCGAGGCCCGATATCGGCAGGTGAAGGACGCGCTCGAATCCGTGCCGGGCGCGATAGTCGGGATGTTCGCGCCACGCGATGTCGCTCAAGTGGCAGGTCGCCAGCCGCAACAGCCTGTCGTGCGCGCCATCCTCCGGGAAGAGCGGCGCCACCCAGGAATCGAGGGCGGCGCCAAGCGCGCCGAAACGGTCCTCGGCCCAGCCCAGCGCGCCGGCGATGAGGGGGTGGCGTTCGCGTTCCTTGGCGCCGAGGCGGCTGAACAAATACCCTTCGCGCAAGCCGAAGGCCGAAAACTCGACGCTCTCCGGCTTCGCCTGGCGCAGGATGCGGCCTAGCAACAGGGCCGCGAAGGGCAGAATATCGGCGCACCGGCGCGACACGCCCGGCATCGCCGCCAAACTGCGCTTGCCGAGATTGCCGACGACCTGCAGCAGGCCGTCGGCCCGCCTGCGGTCGATGCGGTACTGATGGATGACGTGCAGCGGATAGCCGGTCTGCTCCATGTGGATGCGCGCAAGCGTGCGCCACGCGCCGCCCACGGGATAGAAGGTCAGCCCCTTGCCCTCGGCCAGCCAATCGACCCCGGCAAGCTCGGAATCGATCTCCGCGCGCAATGAATTTCGATCGCTTGTCGCCTTATCGCCAAGCCGCAGCGGGCCCAGGGGCAGCGTCACCTGGCGCCCGACCCGGCCCTTGACCAGGCGCACGAGCTCGAGACTGCCGCCGCCCAGATCGCCCATGATGCCGTCGGCCCCCGGAATGCCGCACAGCACCCCGAGCGCCGAGTACCGCGCCTCTTGCCCACCGCTCAGCACGCACACCGCCACGCCGCAGCGGCGCTCGACCTCGGCGGCGAAGTCGCGGCCGTTCGAGGCGTCGCGCACCGCGGCCGTCGCCAGCATGTCGATCCGCCGGGCGCGCATGGCCCGCGCCAGGCGCACGAAGCGCTCTAGAGTCCGATGCGCGAGTTCGATACCCTCGGGCGCCAGCCGGCCGCTCTCGCCCAGCCCTCGGCCCAGGCCGCACAACACCTTTTCGTTGAACACGGGGAGCGGCGAGCGCGACGGGCGGTCGAAGACGACGAGACGAACGGAATTGGATCCGATATCGACCACGGCCACGCGATTGGCGGCGGCGGAACGCCCCCCTTTTTCGGCCACGCTCAGCCTTTTTTCACCAACATTCGCGGCCCCTTCTTCAGCTTGCGCAGCCCGCTGCCCCGGCCCGACAGGCTCGGGTTGGTCATGAAATATGTATGAGCGCTGATGGGTTGGCCCGACGGCACGACGCGCGCATAGGAGCCGTCGGCGTCCAGTTCCCAGCTTTGCACGTTGTCCTTGATGTTGGTGACCATGATCTGATCGAGAACCTGCTGATGCACGGTGGCGTTCTCGATCGGCACCAAGGCTTCGACGCGCCCGTCTAAATTCCGCGGCATCCAGTCGGCCGAGGAGATGAACACCTTGGCGCCGCGCGACGGCAGGCCGCCGCCGGCGCCGAAGCAGACGATGCGCGAATGTTCGAGGAACCGTCCGACGATGCTCTTCACGCGGATGTTTTCGGAAAGCCCCTTCACACCGGGCCGGAGACAGCAGATGCCGCGCACGACCAGGTCGATCTTCACCCCCGCCTGGGACGCCCGATAGAGGGCGTCGATGATTCCGGCGTCGACCAGGGAGTTGAGCTTGACCCAAATGGCGCCCGGCCTTCCGGCCTTGACGTGCTGCACTTCTTCCTCGATGAGGCGAAGCAGCGTCTGGCGCAGCGCCAGCGGCGCGATCACCAGCTTTTCCATGTGCTCCGGCTTGGCGTATCCGGTCATGTAGTTGAACAGCCGCGCCGCGTCGTGACAGATTCCCGGATCGCAGGTGAAAAATGACAGATCCGTGTACACCTTGGCCGTCACCGGGTGATAGTTGCCGGTGCCGAAATGGACGTAGGTGCGCAACGCCCCGGCCTCGCGGCGCACCACCATCGATACCTTGGCGTGAGTTTTCATTGCCAGGAAACCGTAGATGACCTGGACTCCCGCCCGCTCGAGGTCGCGCGCCCAGCGAATGTTCGCCTCTTCGTCGAAGCGAGCCTTCAGCTCGACCAGCGCGGTCACCGATTTTCCCGACTCCGCCGCCTCGACCAGCGCGCGCACGATCGGCGAATCCTCGCTCGTGCGATAGAGCGTCTGCTTGATCGCGACGACGGAAGGATCGCGCGCCGCCTGGCGGATGAACTGCGCCACCACGTCGAAGCTTTCGTAAGGGTGGTGAACGATGAGGTCTTTCTGCCGGATCGCGGCGAAACAATCGCCACCCATGTCGCGGATGCGCTCGGGGAATCGAGGGTTGAACGTCTTGAACTTGAGGTCGGGCCGGTCGCCGACGATGAGCTGCGCGGCGCTGGCCAGCCCCAGGATTCCATCGAGCACGAACACGTCGCCGGGCGAGACCTTGAGCTCGTCGATGACGAAGCCGAGCAGGTCGTCGGGCATCGCCGCATTGACCTTGAGGCGGATGACGTTGCCGCGCCGGCGGCGCTTCAAGGCCGTCTCGAACAAACGCACGAGGTCTTCCGCTTCTTCCTCGATCTCCATCTCGCTGTCGCGAATGAGCCGGAAGTAGCCAAGTCCGATGACGTCGAAGCCGGGGAAGAGATGATCGAGATAGAGGCCGACGATCTCTTCGAGCGGCAGGAAGCGAATCGCCTTTCCCGGCAGGCGCACGAAACGGGCGATCTGCTGGGGCAAAGGCAGCAACGCGTGCTGACGCCGTCCATCCGCGCCGGAGGCTAGGTCGAGGACGATCGAGAAACCCAAATTGGGAATGAAGGGGAACGGATGGGCAGGATCGATCGCCATCGGCGTCAGAACGGGAAAGATCTCGTTCAAGAAATAGCCGTCGAGCCACGTTCGCTCCTCGGCCGTCACTTCCTGCGCGCCAAGGACGGCAACGCCCGCGCCACGCAGTTCGTCGCGCAAGCCAAGCCAGCAACTCTGCTGGCGGCGCATCAGTTCACCGGTCTGATGAACCGTGGCCGCCAATTGCTGGGCCGGGGTCAATCCGTCGATGCTGAGCGTTCCGACGCCGGCCGCCACCTGGCCTTTCAGCCCGGCCACGCGCACCATGTAGAACTCGTCGAGGTTGTTGGCCGATATCGACAGGAACCGCAGCCGTTCCAGCAACGGATGATCGCGATTGAGCGCTTCCTCCATCACGCGCTGGTTGAAGGCCAGCCACGACAACTCGCGATTGATGAAGCGCGAGGGAGAATCGGCGCGAGGATCCCCCTCGGCCGCCGAGGAAGAGTCCGGTACCGCGATCTCGGCGGCGCTTTCGGTCATCTGTGTCATGGCCTTTGTCCAAGCATTGCCGTAATTCTATAGCCTGGATGTTGAAAAGTCATGACGGATGAAGACCCTCTACCTGCTTCGACATGCCAAGTCGAGTTGGAGCGATCCGGCGCCGCCCGACCTTGATCGGCCGTTGAATGACCGCGGACGCCGGGCGGCCTCCCTGATGGGCATCTACATGCGCCGCGAGGGGCTCGTTCCCCAACTGATCCTCTCTTCGACCGCCCGGCGCACGATCGAAACCCTTGAAATCATCGCCGCCGCGCTGGGCGGCGAGGTTCCTACCCAAAAGTTGCCCACCCTTTATCTGGCCGACGCCGATGGGGTCTTGAAAGTCATCCGAAAGACGCCGGCCGCGATCGACGCCGTCCTGGTCATCGGCCACAATCCGGGCCTGCATGAACTGGCGCGGCTCCTCGCCGGCGACGGTCCCAAGAGCGTCGTCTCGGAGCTCGCCGCTAAATTCCCGACCGGCGCCCTGGCTGTGTTCAAGCTCGCAGCAAGGCAATGGAGCGACTTGGCGCCCAGGTGCACGCACCTCGAGCGCTTCGTGAAGCCCCGCGAATTGCCCGGCCACTAGACAAAGACCTACCAAAACCTGTCGAGCGCGCGGTGGCGCCGCCAGATCGCGCGGAAGCCCTCGAGGTCGTCGCGTATGCGCGCCGCCTGCCACCCGAGGACGAGGCCGACCGCCCGGGCGGCGTCGGAAGCCGATTCGGGCGCGAGGCGCTCTTCGATTTGGTGAAGCAATCCGCGGCTGACCGCGGCGTCGTTGATCGCGCCGAGGCAGTCTTGAATACCGATCAGGCTGTCGAGAAATCGCCGGACCGGCTTGGGCGGATAGAGCGAGCGGTAGAATTCGACCGCGTAACGCAGCTTCTTGGCGAGAATCCGCAGACGATGCAAGTCGGACTCCGGCATGGCATGGGCTCGTTTGCCGCCGAATTTCCGCAAAGCGCGGTGCCGGCGCGATAGGATTTCGGCGGCGAAGAGCTTCGCCGGCCGGTCGAGCGCGCCGGCCGCGGACTCGGACTCGGCCCAGGCCCCATTCTCCAGCCACAGGCCGAAAGTCAGCAGGAACTCGGTGTAACGGGGGTCCGCCAGCGCCGCGCGCGCGGCTCGATAGCTCGCCTTGCGCAGGGCCTCCGCTTCTTCGACCATGGCGGCCAAGGCGGCATCGCCGCCGACATGCGGGCCCATCGGCAGCAGCGTCTCGCCCAGAAAAACGTCCCAATCCCGCGCCGGGCCAAGCTGCTGCTGCAGCCAACGCAAACCCGCCGATAGATAACCGCGCGCGTCGGCCGCCAGTTGGTCGCGGTAGCAGGACACGAGGGCGCGAAGGCGGCGCACCGCGACGCGCATCTGATGCACGCCCTCCTGGTCGCGGCCGTCCCGCAGGGCGACCTCGTTCGCCCGCATCTGCATGAGGCCGTTGCGGGCTATGGCGGCGAAGGCCGCGCGCGCCGTCGCGCCCTTTTCGAGTTCGATGGACGCCGCGCGTTCCGCCGCCGGCGGCGCCTTGTCGGACAGCCCGTGGCCGCGTTCGGCCTTGGTCCTGGGTTCGAGCCGCAGCGGCACCGCCTTGTGCAGCGCCAACGCCAGTTCGAACAGATGGCCGCGCGAGCCGCTCTTCAATTCGAACTCGGCCTCGCTCACCTTCATGCGCCGGCGCGCGGCGCGGATGACGCCGCGGTCGAAGGCAAGCTCGATATCGCTGCCCGAAAATCGCACATCGACGAGCTCGCGCTCGATCTCGGTGGTGAAGACCGGCGCCAGGCGGCGAAGCGTCGAACGGCGCGTCAACAGCCGGCGGGCGCGATTGTCGGCGATGCCATCGAGGGACGGCACTTCCGATTCGACCGGCACTTCGATTTCATCGAAGACCTGGGCCACGGCACTCTCGGCAAGCGGCAGTTTCAAGGTCTGCACGCGCAGGCCGTCGATCTCGCGGATGCGCAAGGCGGCGCCGGCCTTCGCAAGATCGCGGTCGGGCGTGTCGAAATAGACGCTTCGCATGAGCTGCCGGCGCGCCGGCCCGATTTGCGCCGAAGCGACGGCCGCGCTCTCGCGCAGGCGTTTCAACTGCCGCTCCGGCAGCGCGATCTTGATCTCGATCTCGTCCATGCTGGCCGCCGCTGCCGAGTGTCGCGTTAAGCTAGTGCGAACGTTACCAAAATGTATCGTGAAACTTGCGTGACGTTTACGCTACCGATTCGTGACTATCGGATGCTCAACCTCTTGAACCACCGTTCCGGAATCGCTTTGAGGATCGCCATGACGAAGCGCCAGAATCCTGGGAAGTAGGCGATCTCGCGCCTCTTGGCGGCATGGGCGAGGCAGGCCCGCGCGCAAAGCCCGGGCGGCGCAACCTTGAACATGCCGGGCAGGCCATAGGTCATGGCGGTATCGAGAAACCCCGCCTTCACCGTCGTTACGCTGACCCCCGCCCCATGGAGCCGGCCGCGCAAGCCCTGCAGATACGTGTTCAACCCGGCCTTGGCCGAGCCGTACACGTAGTTTTTCCCGCGCCCACGATCGCCGGCGACCGAGGTGAGGACGACCACGCGCCCGCCCCGCCGCGATTCCAGAACCGGCGCCAGCCGAGCCAGAATCGAGACCGCGCCGGTATAGTTCACCGTGATCGCCTGCTGCGCCAGCGTGAAATCGCGGTCGATGTCTTCCTGGCTGGGCATGGCGCCGAAAGCCAGGAACACGTCCAGGTATTGACCCTCGACCGCCGCGACCTTGGCGCGGCAGGCCTCGGCGAAGCCCGCGTGATCGGTGTAAGGATCGGCATCGAAATAGAGCACGTCGACGCTCCGGCCGGTGCGCAGGCGAATGTCGGCGGCGGTGCGCTCGATGTCGGCGCGGTCCCGGCCGGCGAGCAACAGATCGGCGCCCCCTTCGGCGGCCAGCCGGGCAAAGGCCCGGGCGACCGAGGACGAGGCGCCCAGCACCAGCCAGGTGTGGCCTGTCCAGGGAAGCGTCATGTCCCCGCCCTGATCGCGAGGCGCCGGGCGAGATCCGAGGTCAGCCTTCCCTCGGGATCGACCTCGTGCAGCACGGCGCGAAAGCGGTCGAGCTTCGGGTACATGGCGGCGAAGCCGTGGCGCGACAGGGCCGCGTCCTTGGCGAGATAGACGCGCCCGCCGTGATCGAGTACGACGCGCTCCAGCAGCGCCAGCAGCACGTCGGTGCCCGACCGGCGCGGAAAATCGAGCGCCAGGGTATAGCCGCGCTGGGCGAAGGACAGATGGCCGCGGCCCTCGCGCCCGAGCGTCTTCAGGACCGACAGGAATGACGCCCTCCGCGACTTGGCGACGGTCTCGAGAAGTTGCTTCAGCCCGGCCGGGCCATCTTTGTCCGGCAGCACGCATTGAAACTGGAAGAAGCCGCGCCGCCCATAGAGCCGATTCCACTCGAGCACCGAATCGAGGGGGTAAAGAAACCGCTCGAAAGATAGCGACCGCTGCCGGCCCTCGGGCGCGATCCGCCTCGAATACCATCGATTGAACAACCGGACGCTGACCGAATTCAGGAACGCGCTCGGCACGTGCTTTGGCATCGTGCGCCGGCGGGGCGCCGTCTCGAAACGCGAATCCTCGGGCGCCGGATCGGCGATCTCGACGATGCCGCGGCCGAGCGAACGCGCGGGGGCCTGCGCGTCGATCCAGGCGACGGAGAAGGTCGAGGTCGACCGATGTTGGTGAAGTTCCGCCAGCATGGCGTCGAGGTCGGCCACTCGCGTCTCGCGCACCGTCACGCCTTGCGCCGGCGTGTGCATCAGGCGCATCGAAATCGCGGTGATGACCCCGGTGAGGCCCAACCCCCCGATCGTGGCCAGGAACAGTTCCGGCCGCTCCCCGGGCGATACCCGCACGACCTGGCCCGATGGCAGGAGTAGGTCGAGCCACAGGACGTGGTCGCCGAAGCTTCCGGCCCAATCGTGATTCTTGCCGTGTACGTCCATCGCCACGGCGCCGCCGATCGTCGCGAAACCGGTGCCGGGCGTCACCGGAACAATGTACCCGCGCGGCAGAAAAAGCCGCGTCAACTCGCCGAAGGTGACGCCGGGCTCGACGACGAGTTCGCCGGTCTTTTCGTCGAAGGCAAGAATGCGATCGAGCCTCTCGGTCAACAGCACGCGCCCGCCGCCATTGAGCGCCGCGTCGCCATAGCTGCGCCCGCCGCCGCGTACGACCAGTCCTTCCTCGCCCACTTGGGCCAGCGCGCGCTGGACCTCGCCTAAGCGCTCCGGCCGGGCCGCCAGCATCTCCGCGACCGCGGTGCGGCCCCAGCCGCCAAGCTCGACCCGCTTCCAATTCATATAATCCGCCCCGTCAGCCATAGATCAGCCAACCGAACGTCGCAACCCAGGCGAGGACGGTGGTCCGCAAGAAGGGATCCTTCAAGACGACTTTCGTGGGCGAGCCCGAACCCTCTTCCACCAGCGTGATCTGCAGATAGCGCAACGCCCCGGCGACGACGAACGGCGCCGTCAGGAACAACCACTCGCTGCCAAGACGCACCATGTTCTGCGGGTCGGTCGTGTAGAGCAGATACGAAACCAGCAGCGCGCCCAGCACGATCGCCACGGCGGTATCGAGGAAACGCCGGCTGTAGCCCTTGAGGCTTTCGCGGTGCTCGTCGCCCAAACCCTTGATCAGGTCGTCGCGCCGCTTGGCCAGCGCCAGGAACAGCGCCAGCAGCATGCTGCAGGCGACGATCCAGATGGTCGGCGTCACACCGATGATGGCGCCGCCGGCATAGACGCGCAGCACGAAGCCGAGCGCCACCGCCATCACGTCGATGATCGACCAGCGCTTGAGATAAATCGAATAGGCGACGCTGAGCGCCAGGTAAGCGAGCGCGATGGCGGCGAAGTCGAGAGACAGTATGCCGGCGCCGGCGATACCCCCGGCCGCGAGACCGGCCATCAAGCCGAACGCGGTCCGGGGCGCGATCGATCCGGCCGCGAGCGGGCGGTTGCGCTTGGTCGGATGTTGTCGGTCGGCCTCGCGGTCGAGATAGTCGTTGAGGATGTAGCCGGCGCTGGACAGGGCGGAAAAGCCGATGATACCGGCCAGGACCGCCAGGGCGGACGCAACGGAAACCCGGTCGGGCGTGAAGAACAGCGGCGCGGCGATGAATAGATTCTTCACCCACTGGTGCGGCCGCAGCAATCCGAGCGCCGGCGACAGGGTCATGCCTGGCGCTCGCCCGCAATCGCCGCCAGGACCTCGCGCGCCAACGGAATTGTCACCGGGCGGCGCCGGCTGAGCGCGGCATTGTCGAGCGCGGCCACCAGCGTGCGCGCGGCCACGAAGGAACGCTCCATGTGCCGCACCAGAAATTCGATGAGATCCGCCGCGACGGCGACCTGGCGGTCGGCGAACTGTTTCACCAGCACGGCCGCCAGCAGAGAATCGTCGGGGTCGGCGATGGCCGCGGCCGGCATGGCCGACAATCGCGACGCAAGATCGGGCAATTCGGTCGGCCAGCGCGCCGGCGCCTCGCGGTGGCAAAGTAGCAGGTGCCCGCGCTCTTCCCGCAAGCGGTTGTAGAGGTGAAGGAGGCCGCGCTCGGCCGAACGCGGCAGCGTCGCATCGGCATCGAAATCGATCAGCACATGGCGCGCGCCGGCGACGGCGGCGGCGCCAACATCGTTCGCATCGACCTGGACCGCGCCGGCGCGCGCCTGCCACACGCGCGCCAGGTGGGTCTTGCCGCACCCGGCCGGCCCATGGACGCCAAGCGCCGGTTGCGGCCAGTCGGGCCATCGGTCGATCCAGGCAACCGCCGCCCGATTGCACGCCGCCACCAGGAAGTCCTCGCGGCTGGCCGCGGTTCGATGCGGCAGGTCGATGACAAGCTGGAGCTCCGGCGCGGCGCTCATGGCTCCGGCGCACCGCCGGAATCGCCCGGTCCATAGAGGCGGCTCGCCAAGTATCGCGACAGCGCGAAACGCACCAACACGCCCACCACCGCCGCCACCGGCAGGGCCAGCAGGACGCCGACGAAGCCGAACAGATTGCCGCCCGCTAGAAGCGCGAAGATGACCCACACCGGATGCAGGCCGACCCGGTCGCCGACCAGCTTCGGCGTCAGCACGTAGCCTTCCAGAATCTGACCGACCGCGAACAACAGACCGACGAAGACGATACGGGTCCCGTCGTCGAATTGGGCGAACGCCAGCCCCAAACCGACGCCAAAGCCGACCGCCGCCCCGACGAAGGGAATGAACGACAGAACGCCGACGACGAGCCCGACGATCAACCCGAAATCGAGGCCGATGAGGCTGAGGCCCGCGCCATAGAGCGCGCCTTGAATCGCGCACACGCTGGCCTGGCCGCGGGCGTATCCGGCCAGCGTCCGGTTGACCAGGCGCAGCTGCTCGCGCAGCAGCGGCGCATGCCGGCGCGGCAGCCAATGATCGACCCGCGAGACGACACCGTCCCAATCGCGCAACAGGTAAAAGGCGACCACCGGCGTGATGAGGACGAGCGACAGGACGTTCACCAGAACCATGCCCCCGCTCACCAGCCCGCCAAGCGCCGAGCCGGCCCAGCGCAGCAATTGGCCGGCCTGGCCGCCAAGGGCGTCGCGCAGCCGCGTGACGCCGTCGGCGGACCAACGCTGCTCCAAGGTCCGCAAGAGAGGCTCCAGGCGCTGTTGCAACTGCGTCAAGTATCCCGGCAGGCTTTCCGCCAACGACACGATCTGCCCTTGCAGGACCGGTACGAGCAACAGGATTCCGGCCAGGACAAGCACGCCGAACGAGCCGGTCACCAACACCGTCGCGACCGTTCGCGAGATGCCCCAGCGCTGAAACCGATCGCAGACGGGATCGAGGAAGTAGGCGATCGCCATGCCGGCGACGAACGGAAGCAGGATGCCCCGCAGCAGATAGACGGCGAGGAGAAACGCCACCAGCCCGATCAACCAGACTCTCAGCTGCCGTTGCGGGCTCACCGAACCTGTCCCATGCCCATGATGCGCCAGCCCCAGACCGCCAGATAGGCGGCTCCGGATACGAAGGTCGTCACCGCCACCACATAGGTGAGGACGATGGTCGCGTCGTGATCGTCGAAGACGAAGGCGAGCTTGCCCAGGACCAGGCTGGCGAGGACAAGCTGCGCCGTCGTGTTGATCTTGCTGATGAGGAGCGGGCGCACGCCCAGCGTGCCTCCCAGCATGAACTGGAGCGCGGAGCCGCCGAGAATCAGAAAATCGCGAAACACCACGAGAATGACCAGCCAGATTTCTATGTGCCCCTTGTAGCCGAGCGTGACATAGACGCCGACCAACAGCACCTTGTCGGCGATGGCGTCGAGATAGCTGCCGATGACCGACCGCACGGCGAATTGGCGCGCCAGGAATCCGTCGAGCGCATCCGAAACGCCGGCCGCCACGAACAGCCAGAGCGCCGCCATGTGACGATCGGAGAGCATCAGCCAGATGGCGACCGGAACCGACAGCAAGCGGGCCAGGCTCACCAGATTGGGCAGCGCTGTTCGCAAGGGGGACGGGATCAAGACGTCAAGGCGAAGTTATCGTGGCCGCGGCAGCGCCCGCCGGCATGACGGACCGCAGCCGGCCGGCGATTCCCAGCCACCACCCGCCATCGGGCGCTTGCGCCAGTTCGAGGTCGCGTTCGGCGAGTACGCGCTGAAGCTGAACTTCGTCGCCGAGGTAGTCGAGGTTGAGCTTTGCCTCCTTGCGCGAGACATAGAGTACCTCGCTTCGGCGCACGCTGGTGATGGCGGCAAGCCGGCGCCGGATCTCGACCCAGTCATTCAGGGCAAGGATCGGGATCGTCACCGCCAGGCTACGCTGCGGGCCGGCGGCGACGAGGTTCCGCGATTTCCAACCCTCCTGCACCGAGGCGGCAACCCGCTCGACGGCCTGAACGTAGAGCTGATCGACGGTCTCGCCGGATCCGACGATGCGCTCCTCGAAGCTCTCGCCACGCCCGCTTGGGCCGTAACGCAAGACCTGTACGACGATCGCCGGCTGGCCGCCTTCGGTGCCGGGCTGCGCCATCGCCACCAATGTCTCCGCCGTGCCGTAACGCGCGCCGAGCTGGGCCAGTCGCGGGCCGTCGCCGGCGATCGCCGCCGCGGCATCGATCGCCGCGATATCGTCGAGATCGCCCAGCGGCACGACCAGCGCCACCAGCTCGCTGCCCGCGCGCCGCGCCGCCCAAGCCGCATGCCAGGCGTTATCGCCCCACAGCAGCGGCGCGCCGCCGACGGTCAGCACCGGCAGCACCAGCACCGCCTTGGCCGAAGGGGCCGCGAACTGGACATTGCCGCCCGCCAGCAGATCGCGGACCGGCTGCCCGAAGAACCGGAACGTCATGACCCCGGCATAGCGCACCGCCGACAGGCGTTCCGAATCGACGGTGAAGTCCTGCACCATGTCGGCGATCTCGGTGTCGGTCAGGGCGGGCAGGCGCGCGATCTCGCTTTCCTGCGCGAAGCGCCGAACGAGGACGTCGTAGGCCTTGCGTTGGCCCTCGATCATGGCGCGGTCGCGGGCGACGTTGGCGCTCTCCGCCGACACATCGACCTCGATGCCGCCGACCTCGTAATAATCCTCCTGCGCCGCGGCCGGGACGCCGGCAGCCAAAAGCATCATCGCCGCCAAGCACCCGACGAGGGCGCCCCAGCACGCGCGCGGGCGCGGTTCCGCCATTTGCAAACCGTCTCCGATCCAGTATGGTGCCGCGAGGGCCACCGTCGCCTCGGCCTTATACTCCATCGTTCCGGGGGACGCCATAAACACCCATACCTATAGGGAAGCGGGCGTCGATATCGACGCCGGCAACGCGCTCGTTGAGGCCATCAAGCCCCTGGCGCGGGCCACCGCGCGCGCGGGCTCGCGGGCGCGGCTCGGTGGGTTCGGGGCGCTGTTCGACTTGAAGGCGGCCGGCTATCGCGACCCCCTGTTGGTCGCCACGACCGACGGCGTCGGCACCAAGCTCAAGATCGCCATCGACATGGGGCGCCACGACACCATCGGCATCGACCTGGTCGCCATGTGCGTGAACGACCTGGTGGTCCAGGGCGCCGAACCGCTGCTGTTCCTCGACTACTACGCCAGCGGAAAACTCGACCTAGCCGCGGGCACGGCCATCGTCGCCGGCATCGCCGCGGCCTGCCGCGAGGCCGGCTGCGCGCTCGTCGGCGGCGAGACCGCCGAGCTGCCGGGGCTTTATGCCGAGGGCGACTATGACCTAGCCGGATTCGCGCTCGGCGCCGTCGAGCGCGACCGGCTGCTGCCGCGCGAGGATATCGCGGCCGGCGACGTGGTGCTGGGCCTGGCTTCGAGCGGCGTACACTCGAACGGATTTTCGCTGGTCCGGCGCATCGTCGAGGCCGAGGGGCTGAACTATCGGCGCCCGGCCCCTTTCGCGCCGGAATTACTTGGCGACATCCTGCTGACGCCGACGCGCCTCTACGTGAAAAGTTGCCTCGAGGCGGCGCGGGCGGATCGCATCAAGGCCTTCGCCCATATCACCGGCGGCGGGCTCTACGAGAATCTCCCGCGCGTCTTGCCGCAAGGGTTGGGCGCCGTGCTCGATGCCCGAACCTGGCCGTTGCCCCCGGTCCTAGCCTGGATCATGCGTGCCGGCGGCGTCGCGGAGGCGGAGATGGCGCGCACCTTCAACTGCGGCATCGGCATGATGGCGGTGGTGGCCGAGGACAAGGCGGAGGCCGCGATCGTGGGCCTCGCCGCGTCCGGCGAGGACGCGAGGCGCATCGGCCACGTCGTCGCGTTGAAAGCGGGCGAGCCGCCCATCCGCATCGACCACATGGAGCAGGCGTGGCGCGGCTGAGAATCGGCGTCCTCATCTCCGGGCGCGGCAGCAACCTTCAGGCGTTGATCGACGAATTCGCGGGCGCCTCGGCGCCGGCCGAGATCGTCCTGGTGGCGTCGAACGTCGCCGCCGCCTCCGGCCTTGCCCGCGCCCGCGCCGCCGGAATCGAGACCGCGATCATCGACAACACTGACCGCCAGGCCTTCGACACCGCGCTCGACGCCCGGTTGCGTTCGTCGGAAGTCGAACTCGTCTGCCTCGCCGGTTTCATGAGGATTCTGTCCGGCCGGTTGGTCGAAACCTGGCGCGACCGAATGATCAACATTCACCCGTCGCTGCTGCCGGCCTTTCCGGGCCTACACACCCATGAGCGCGCCATCGCCGCCGGCGTCCGCTTCGCCGGCTGCACGGTGCATTTCGTCCGCCCGCGGGTGGACAGCGGCCCGATCGTCGTCCAGGCGGCCGTGACGGTGCGCCCGGACGACACGCCCGAGGGTTTGGCCGAGCGCGTCCTCGCGGCCGAGCACCGGATCTATCCCCTAGCAGTGCGCTGGATCGCGGAGGGCCGTGTCGCGGTCGCGGGCGAGCGGGTGACGATCGCCGGCATCGGCGCGGCCGATCGGGTGCTGATCAATCCGTCTTGACGCCACGAACACTGAAAAAGCCAGTCCGAATCACCCGCCAACCGGACATACCGCGGACATAGTCCAAACGCCGTGAATGACCCGAAGCCGCCATTAGGCGCGATAGACTCGGAGAAAGGGCACCCATACAATCCGGTTGAAATCCTTCTCTTAAGGTCACCGCATTGCATGGCCGAAGAACGCGCTCAGCGCCGCCTAGCCGCCATCCTGGCCGCCGATGTGGTCGGCTTCAGTCGGATGATGGAGGCCGATGAGGCGGGCACCATGACCACGCTCAAATCGCTCCGTCGAGAGGTATTGAACCCGCTGGTCGCCAAGCATCAGGGTCGCATTTTCAAGACCACCGGTGACGGCGTGCTGGTGGAGTTCGGCAGCGCCGTCAATGCTGTGCAATGTGCCGTTGATCTCCAACAGGGCATGGCGGCGGCAAATGAGGGCCAGTCGGAGGATCGACATATCGTGCTGCGTATCGGCGTCAACCTCGGCGATGTCATGGTCGAGGGTGGCGACCTCTATGGCGACGGCGTCAACATCGCGGCGCGCCTAGAAGCTTTGGCCGAGCCGGGTAGCGTTCTCATCTCTGGTACTGCCTATGATTACGTGCGCAACAAGGTGAAGACCGGCTTTGAAGACCTCGGCGCGCAATCTCTGAAGAACATCACTGAGCCGGTGCGGACTTATCGCGTCACAGGAACGCCTGACGTTGCTGTTGCCGCACCCAAGCCGGCATCGGATAAGCCTTCGATCGCCATCCTGCCCTTCACCAACATGTCCGGCGACTTGGAGCAAGAATATTTTTCCGATGGCATCACCGAGGACCTGATCACTGAACTGTCGAAGTTCCGCTCGCTGTTCGTGATCTCTCGCAACTCGGCGTTCGCCTTCAAGGGCCTGTCTATCAGCGTAAGAGAGATCAGCCGGAAACTGGGGGTGCGCTACATCGTCGAAGGCAGCGTCCGCCGTGCCGCCAATCGCCTGCGCATCACCGCCCAGCTCATCGATGCGATGGAAGACGCCCATTTGTGGGCCGAGCGCTATGATCGGGAACTGGCCGACATCTTCGACGTTCAGGACCAGGTCGTGCGCGCCATCGTCTCGGAGATCGAACCGAAACTCCTGAGCAGCGAGCGCAGCCGCGCCCTCAGGAAGCCGCCGGAAAGCCTCGATGCCTGGGAAAATTATCAGCGTGGATTGTGGCACTGGTACAAATACAATCCGAAAGACCGGGAGACCGTAATATCCTTCTTCGAGCGGGCCATCGCCATCGATCCCGGATTCGCGCCGGCCCACGCCGGACTGGCCTCTGGGCTGTGTCTCTACATTCTTCTGGGCGCGTCGCCTGACATCGACGCTGATCTCGAGCGGGCGTACGAGGCCGCCGAGTTGGCTATTAGGCTGGACGAACATGACCCCTTTGCCCATCTCGCCATGTACAGGGTCTGTATCGCGAAATCTAAGCACGAAATGGCGATGCGCGCCGCCGAGAACGCCATCCGCCTCAACCCCAATCTCGCCATGGCCCATTTCGGCCGGGGCCATGCACTTTGGCACGCCGGCCGCGCACGCGAAGCGATCGCGTCCCTCGACGAGGCGATGCGGCTCGGCCCGCATGATCCGGCCATGACGAGCTGGCAGGCCGCCAAGGCGATTGCCTTGGCCCTGTCGGGCGAACTTGACGGCGCCATCGAGTGGTCGCGTCGGGCACAGGAGCATCCGAACGTCGCGATCTTCTCGCATGTCGGCGAAATCTGCGCCCTTGGGCTTCTGGGCCGCTCGGCGGAGGCGGCGGATGCGATCGCGCGGGCACGTAAGGCCATGCCGAACGTATCCATAGGACATTTGGACAAGGTCCTGCCAATCACCCATGGGCCGAGCCGGGCCATCTTCCTGAGCGGTCTGCGCAAGGCGGGGCTGCCAGAATGAATGGGGCGCGTCGCCTAGCCGCCGATGTGGCGGGCTAAGCTGTTTCCATGCAGCACGAGGGACTGACGCATACGAATGGCCGCTATCGGCACTTCCGCGACATGCCGAGCTGCTGGAACGAAGGCTGCTTTCAACCAGGTAGCAGCCACCGGTGAACCGGAGCGCCCAGAGTCCGTTCATGAGTTCGCGGGTCCAATCCGTGCTTCGTATCGATGCACGAAGCGCTGCAATGCGATGCGATCAGGCTCCGAGCGTCGCAATGGCGGAGCGGAAGCGGGCGAAGACCGCTTCCTCGGCCAGGTAGTGGCGCTCCTGGACCAGCCACTTCCCGCCCACCATCACGTCGCGCACGGGATTGACGTTGCCGGCGAAGACAAAGGCATCGAGCAGCGCGTCGCCCGTCTTGCCAAGCATGCAAGGCGCGTTCTTGTCGATCACCAGAAGGTCCGCGCGCGCCCCCGTGGCAAAGCGCCCGATCGGCCGCGCCAAGGCTTGCGCCCCGCCGGCCAGCGCCGCGCGATAGAGCCTCGCTCCGACCGAGCCGCCACCGCTAAGAACGTTGCGGCGGCGATGAAGCAACCGCTGGCCGTATTCGAGCCAACGCAATTCCTCGACCGGGCTGACCGAAATATGACTGTCGGAGCCGATGCCGAACCGGCCGCCCGCGGCGAGAAAGTCGGTGGCGGGGAAGATGCCGTCGCCCAGATTGGCTTCCGTCGTCGGGCATAGGCCGGCGACGGCGCCGCTCGCGGCCACGCGTTTCGTTTCATCGCCGGTCATGTGGGTCGCGTGCACCAGGCACCAACGGCGATCCACCTGCATCGTATCGAGCAGCCATTGCACCGGCCGCTTGCCGGACCAGGCGAGGCAGTCATCCACTTCCTTGGTCTGTTCGGCGATGTGGATATGGACCGGCGCGTCCCGGTCCCGCGCGTGAAGGCCGCGCACGGCGCCGGCGAGCAGCTCCGGCGTGACCGCGCGGAGCGAATGCGGCGCGATGCCGACCCGGACCTGCGGATCGCGCGCGTGGCGCTGGCTCAGCGCGTCAACGAGGCCGAGAAAGCCGTCGAGATCGTGAAGGAACCGGCGCTGGCCGGGGCGCGGCGGTTCGCCGCCGAACCCCCCTTGCGCATAGAGAACGGGCAAGTGCGTGATCCCGATGCCCGCGGCATGGGCGGCGGCGATGATCCGCTCCGACATCTCCGCCGGGTTGGCGTAAGCGCGTCCGTCGAGATCGTGATGCAGATAGTGGAATTCGCCGACCGCGGTGTAGCCGGCCTTCAGCATCTCGACATAAGCTTGCGCCGCGATCGCCTCGACCTCGCCCGGCGCGATCCGGCCGGCGAACGCGTACATGAGTTGGCGCCAGGTCCAGAAGCTGTCTTCGTCGCCGGCTTTTCCTGCCCGTTCGGTCAGCCCCGCCATGGCGCGCTGGAAGGCGTGCGAGTGAAGGTTCGGCATGCCGGGAATGACCGGGCCGGCGGCAACGGGCGCGGTGCGGCGGGCCGGATGCGCGGCGGCATCGGGCACGACCGCCGCGAGATCGCCGTCCGCGCCGATCTCGAAGAGAACGTCGCTTGCCCAGCCCTCGGGCAGCAGCGCCTGTTCCGCGAAGAGAGTCGAACCAGCCATGCGAGCGCAACTTCGTTGTTCCGGCGGCGACAGTAAGCGCATATGTTACTTTCGACAATCGATGACGGACCATTGGGACAATCTCTGGGTCAACGGCCGGTTCGCGACCATGCGCGCCGGCGCCGGTCCCTATGGCGTGATCGAGCCGGGCGCGCTGGCGGCCAAGGCCGGGCGCATCGACTGGATCGGGCCGATGAGCGACCTGCCGCGACGCGAGGCGCGCGCCGTTCATGACCTTGGCGGGCGCTGGGTCACGCCCGGCCTGATCGACTGTCATACGCATCTCATCTACGCCGGCGACCGGGCCGGCGAGTTCGAGCTTCGGCTCCAGGGCGCCACTTACGAAGAGATCGCGCGGGCCGGCGGCGGCATCCGCTCGACGGTGAAGGCGACAAGGGAGGCGAGCGAGGACGATCTGGTTAGGGGCGCGGGGCCGCGCCTGGCCGCGCTGGCCGCCGAAGGCGTGACGACGATCGAGATCAAGTCCGGCTACGGTCTCGACCGGGCGAATGAGATCAAGATGCTGCGCGCCGCAAGGCGCCTGGCTGAAAGTAAAGGAATCAGGGTCAGGACGACCTTCCTGGGCGCGCACGCGGTGCCCCCCGAATACGAGGGCCGTGCCGACGCCTACATGAACGCCGTCATCGACGACATGCTGCCGGCGGCGCATGCGGCGGGCGTCGTCGATGCGGTCGATGCCTTCTGCGAGAAGATCGCGTTCACGCCGGCGCAGACCGATCGTCTGTTTGGCGCGGCTCGGCGGCTTGGCTTGCCGGTGAAACTTCATGCCGACCAATTGTCCGATACCGGCGGCGCCGCGCTGGCCGCGCGTCATGGCGCGCTCTCGGCCGATCACCTGGAATACGCCGACGAGGCCGGCATCAAGGCCATGGCCGAGGCCGGGACCGTCGCCGTGCTGTTGCCGGGCGCGTTCTATTTCTTGCGCGAGACGACCCTGCCGCCCGTTCGGATGCTGCGCCGGGCCGGCACGGCAGTCGCCATCGCCAGCGATTGCAACCCCGGCAGCTCGCCCGTGACCTCCTTGCTGCTCATGCTCAACATGGCGTGCACGCTCTTCGACCTGACCCCGGAGGAAGCGCTGGCCGGCGTCACCCGCAACGCCGCCCGCGCGCTCGGCCTGGCCGACAGCCTCGGTACCTTGGAGGTCGGCAAGACCGCCGATCTGGCCGTCTGGAATATCGGCCGGCCGGCCGAGCTTAGCTATCGCATCGGCTTCAATCCCCTCGACCGTGTCGTGAAGAATGGCGGAACCTCGTCCTAACGGTTCCGATTCGGCCCGGCCATGCCCTCGGCGCGGCGATGCCCAGCATGACGACCGCGAGCGCTAGAAGCGCCCATGGGTCGACCGCCTCGCCCAGGATCAGGGCGCCCCAAAAAATCCCGAATACGGGCACGAGATAATTGTTGAAGGCGGAAAAACCGGCGCCGGCGCGGGCGATGATCAAGATCAGCAGCAGGCTGCCGAACGCCGTCGACAGGAGGCCGAGCGCCACGACCGCGATGACCGAAATCCAGGACGGCTCGAGCAGCCAGGGCCGGTCCACCGCCAGGCAGATCGGCACCGCGATAACGGTGGCGATGACAAGCATCGCCGCCGCCGCGGCATCGAAGCGCACACCCGTCAGGCGGCGAGTCACGATGCTGTTGCCGGCGTAACACAAGGTCGCGGCCAACACGGCAAGCTGGCCAAGCAACTGGCCGCCGAGCCCGCCGAACGCGCTGGGGCCGACCAGGATGACGATGCCCGCGAAGCCGACCATGACGCCCACGACCTTGCCGGTCGTGAGCGGTTCGTCGCGCTGGGCCGCGTGGGCGATCAGCAGCGTGAAGATCGGCACCGCCGACATCAGGATCGCCGTGAGGCCGCTGTCGATTCGGGTCTCGCCCCAGCTGATGAGCGCGAACGGCACGACGTAGCCGAGAATCGCCATGGCGGCGAGCTTCGGCCACGCATCGGCGCCGATCGGCATCGCCGGCCGGCGGAGCGCAACGACGATCCCAAGCGCGGCGGCGCCGACCGCGATCCTTCCGGCGGCGACGGTCACCGGCGGTATCGTCGCGACCGCGAGCTTGATGAACAGAAACGAACTGCCCCAGGTGGCCGCCAACAGCACCAGCAAGCCATAGTCTCGAAGTCCGGGCCGCGCCGGAAGCGGGGGCGCGTCCATATCTTGATCTATCCGGGCTGCCGCGCGGCCCAGTCGGTCATGGCGCCGATCATGGCCCGCAGGGTCGGGCGTAACGACGCCGCCAGGTCGTCGCGAAATCCGAACGGCGGATCCTCGTCCATGTAAGTGGATTGCGCCAACTCCAACTGGATCGCGTGCACGCCGTTGGCGGGTTTGCCGTAATGGCGCGTCGTGTAGCCGCCCTTGAACCGGCCATTGAGGATGGTGGAGTAGCCTTCCGCCTCGGCGGCGATCTCGACCAGCCGCCCGGTCAGGTCGGCCGCCGCGGACCGGCCGTCGGCGGTGCCGAGATTGAGGTCCGGCAAGCGCCCATCGAAGAAGCGCTTCACGCGCGACCGGATCGAGTGGGCGTCGAACAGCAGCGCCACGCCGAACTTCTCCCGGACGGCGGCCAGCGTCTCGGCCAGGCGATGATGATAGGGACGCCAATAGCGGTCGAGGCGCAGGGCGACTTCCATGGCGTCGGGCTCGCCTCGCTCGACATAGATCGGCGAGTCATCGAAGAGCGTGAGCGGGCAAAGCTCGGTGTTGGAGGCGCCGGGATAGAGCGGCCGGTTGTCCGGCGGCCGATTGAGATCGATGACGTAGCGCGAGTGGGTCGCGACCAGCACGCTGGCGCCGTCGGCCCCAAGAAAATCGTAGAGCCGATCGACGTTCCAGTCGGTGTCCGGAACATCGAGCGCCGCCTTGGTCATGCGCCGGGCCAACGCTTCCGGAACATGCGTGCCCACATGGGGCATGCTCACCAAAAGCGGCGTGTGTCCGGGATGAAATCGATAGGGTTCCATGGCGTCAATGGCGATTGATCCCGCGCACGCGGTTCGCCATCATCTTGAACGCATGGCTGACCGCTTTCCAGTGCCGCCGGCGCTTGCGCGCAGCCTCGGGGTCGCGCAGGTAGTTGATCTGGACGACGCGCCGCGGGCCGACATGGCGTTTGTGGCCGTGAAACGAGTTGTCGCTGCGCCGGAACGCCAGCATGGTCCCGGCGACCGGCGGCACCTCGGCCACCACATCGTCGAGATTGTCGCGTGAACGCAGCAGCCGCAGCCGCCCCCCTTCCGCCTCCCAGGCATCATTGAGATAGAGCAGGACGGTCACGATCTTGTCGTCGTGATCGGTGTGGATGTCGCCATCGGTCGGGCCCGAAAAGGCGCGGGCGGAAACCAGGCGAGCCCGTCCCAGCAGATCGACGCCGAATTTTTCGCCGCACGCGGCCGAGAATTCGGGCGCCGCGATGGCTTCGAGGAACTTCTCGAAGCCCGGCCCATGGACGAGCTTGTCGAGATAGACATTGCCCGGCCCCTCGATGCGCGGGAATGACTCCGCCAGGGCCTTGCGGCCCTCCGGTGTCAGGAACGCCGGCACGACCACGAACTCGAACGGTTCGCGGGTAAGCGGCGTTCGCCGCAAGGCCTCGAAATCGAAATACCGGATCGTCCCGGTCGTCATGACGAAAGCCCCTTCGGATCGTTATATCCATAGCCCTTCGACAACCGCGCGGACAGGTATTCCTCAAGGACCGCGATCTCCTCGGGCTTCAGGTAATCGCGATAGCCGCCCACCTTGCCGCGCCGAACCTTGAACGAATCGGAATCATCGGCATTGCCCGGCGACAGGCGATAGCTGTTGAACGCGTTCCGCCGCTCCTTGTCCTTCAGCGCATCGAAGGACGCGTAAGCCACCGCGCCCTCGATCTCGGCTCGGGTGAAGGGCGCGCCGATGAACCGGACGACGCCTTCCAGCCGCTCGGCCGGCTGGGCGCGCATGTCTTCGTAGCGCAGCCGCATCGCGTTGGCGAGCGTGGACAGGTTGCGCTCCCACCGGTTGAGAAATTCGACGATCTCGGGCACGCCCGATTCGAGGTCCATGACGAAATCGAACATCGACATGCGCTGGGCGTCGAGCGGCCAGTTATTGAAAATTTTCCTGTCCCGGCGCGCATGCTTGGTGACATGGAAGTAAAGCGACACGGCGACGTCGCATGGATGGCGCGAGAGGAAGACGATTTTCTTTTCGGCCAACCCGATGCCGTCGCGGGCCCGGTCGTTGACGAAATCGTAATGCGTGAGGAAGATCCGCGGGATCCGCGCATCGAGCGCATGGAACCGTTGTATCTCGGGGATCGCGGTTTCGGGCAGGCCGTATTTGGCCTGGTAGAGGCGCGACAGCATGACCCGCATCCAGGTCGAGCCGCTTTTCGGGTGCTGGACGAACAGAAGTTCGGCGGCGCGAATGCGGCCCATCTCCCGCCGACGCCACAGCGCCCGCGTCGCCGACCGCCGCATCGGCTTCGGCAATGCCAGAAGCGCATGAAGCCCGGCACTCGCCAGACGCGATTTCACCCCGCGCGACACCTTCACGTCAGTAAGCATGTTCGATATTGATCGTCAGCGTGCGGCGGACGAGCGGGCTGCCCTTCCCCGTCATCGGATGCATGCCGTGAAGCGAATTGAAGGTCTTGATGAACAGCACCGCCTGGTTCGGCTGGAACGCATAGGTGTGGATGGTCTCGACGTCCTCGAACCGCAGCTGCTCATTCACGAAATTGAAGTTCCGGGTCATGTCGCGGGGCCGCATGATCTCGGTTCCGCCGCCCAACCCCGGCGCCCATTCGCCTTCGCGCGCCATCGAAACGACCATAGTGACGAGCTTGCGCCGCGCGTCGGTATGGGGCAGCAGCATGCCGCCATCGGCCGGAAGCGCCGAAAACTCGAAGCGCGAATAGATGGCGGCATCCGTCGCCGGCATCCGCCCGAGCGCCACGTTCCCGAGCAGCTTCAGCCACCGCGCGGCCCGCGACGCGCCGCGACGCGTGATGTCGAGGTCAACATGCCGCTCCCGCAGCGCGTCGAAAACCTCGAACACGAAATCGCGGCTCTTCACGTAACGATGAAATTCCCGCCACACCGGCTTCGAGCGGACATAGGCGCGGTAGGCGGCCGGGTTGTTCTTTTCGGAGAGCGAGTACTTCTCGCCATATTCCGGCCTGTGCTCGAAGAGGTCCATCGGCGGGAAGGCGTCCACCAGCGCCTCGTAGTGGTCCGGCGCCAGAAGCGGCGCCACCAGCCCGACCGGAAACGGGTCATGGCGCAGCTTCAGATTCTGCCATTGGAACATGGAGTGAATTTCCGACCCCTTATCCTGGTTGTCAACGTTCGATCCCGCGGGCACCATATCCGAACAGAGGCGATAGATCGCGGCGAACCCGATCCTCCATCGCCGCCGCCTGCTCGTCGGTGACGTAGTCGCGGTAGCCGCCGACCTTACCCCGGCGCACCTTGAAGGAATTGGGATTGCCTGAGTCGCGGGGCGCCAGGCGCCGGTTCTCGAAGAAATTCTCGCTCTCTCTCTGTTTAAGCCGGTCGAATGACGCGAAGGCGACGGCATCGGCGTAAGTTTCGTCGGTGAAGGTCTCGCCGAGATACGCGGCGATCCGCCGCAGGCTTGTCTCCGGCTCGGCCCGCAAATCCTCGTAACGCATCATCAGGCTGGTGGGCACGCGGTTCAGGTACTCGGCCCACCGATTGAGATAGGCGACGATCGCGGGGAGTCCCCAATTCTCGTCCATCGCGAAATCGAAGACCGAGGTTTGGGACAGGTCCTCGGGCAGGCCTTTCACGTCCTTCCTATGCGGTACCACGCGATTGGCCACGTGGAAGTAGTAGGAGACGGCGATGTCGCACGGGTGCCGGGCGAGAAAAATGACTCTCTTCCGGTCATAGGGCGTTTCCGGCGGCGGCAGACGATGCGCGTCGGCGATGTAGCTGCCGCTAGTGAAGAAGATCGCGGGAATGGCGGGGTGCTGGCGCTGAAAATTGTCGAGCTCCATGATCCGATCGGCCGCGAGACCGTACTTGACCTGATAGAGGCGCGAGATCATGACCCGAAGCCAGGTGCGCCCGCTCTTGGCGAAAGCGACGAGGACGAAGTCGGCGCGCTGGAGCCGGCGCAAATCCTTGCGCCCGCGAATCCACCGAATGAGCCCGATGCGCGCCCGATCCGGCAGCAACGCGGCGAGGCGGTCGGCGGCGCGTCCCGCCAACCGGTTCAGTCCGACAATCATGGAGAAACGCCTCGCGCCACGGCCGGGCCGGACCATAGCCGCTGGACCGCCGCGAGGAAAGCCCATAAAACGCCTCATGGAGAGGAGGCCGCGCTAGCGGCCGTCTCGAACCATGAGGCCGCGAAGCGGCTTTTCCCCTTGAGGACGGCGGGGGGCCTACCTAAACTCGGCGAACAACAGCGGCGGCGGATATGCGCGATACGGTCTTCATTCATACCAACGACAAGCAGATGCTTGGCGCCCTGGTTTCGGCCTATTCCATGAAACGGAATTCCCGCGATCCCGACCGATTCGACGTCCGCATCGTCCGGCGCGAGGATTACCGCTTCCTCGATGCCCGCGAGGGCCAGGACTTTCGGCGCGGCAAGGATCGCCGCCCGTGGCGCAACGACGACCTGCAGTCGTTCACGCCCTTGCGGTTCCTGCCGCCCGAGCTGATGGGGTACGAGGGCCGCGCCGTGGTGACCGATCCGGACGTCTTCGCCGCGGGCGATGTCGGCGAGCTCTTGTCCCGCGACATGGGCGGCAAGGCGCTGATGTGCGTGTGGCGGCCCGGCACGACTGCCCGGCATGACTATTTCGCGTCGAGCGTGATGCTGCTCGACTGTGCCAAGCTGCGCCACTGGGCCTGCGAGCGGCAATTCAACGAGCTGTTCGAGTTCAAGCGCGACTATTTGAAGTGGGTCCAGCTGGGCTACGAAGACCGCGAGACCATCGGGCGCCTGGAGCCGGAGTGGAACCACTTCGACACCCTGAACGAGTACACCAAGCTGCTGCACAACACCAAGCGCCGCACCCAGCCCTGGAAGACCGGACTGCCGGTCGACTACACCGTGCCCGAGCGCACGCTGTGGGGGATCGCCCGGACCGATTGGGCCATCGGCGTGGTGAATGCGATCCTCGGCAGCGCCTCCCCGCTCGGCCGCTACAAGCCGCATCCCGATCCGCGCCAGGAGAAATTCTTCTTCGGCCTTTTGCGCGAATGCGTGGACAAGGGCATGGTCCGCGAACAGCAGATCCGCGACGCCATGGCCAGGAATTACGTCCGCCATGACGCCTTGGAATTGATCGGCCGCGGCGGCGCCCGCGCGGCCGCTTGATCCTGCTCGCCGCTCTCGCCGAAAGGCTCGGCTGGATCCGCCGGCCGCCGCAGCGAACCGTCATCTTCGCCGTGCCCGACGCTTCCGCCTGCGACGAGGCCGAATACGTCGCGGAGGCGCTGCGCGGCCAATATGAGCGTCTGTGCTTCGCATACCTCGCCAAGGACAAGGCGGCGCGGGCGCGGCTTCGGCTGCGTTTCCCCCGCGATCTCGTCTTCTACGCGCCGTGGCCGGTCAATCCCTGCGCCGTCCTTTTCCTGCTGACCTCGCGGGCGCGGATGATCGTCGCCGTGCGCGGCGCCCGCTACCTCCATCGAACGTTGGCGCGGCGCATCTATTTCTCCGGCTTGCCGCTCGTGGTCATCGACGCGGTCGCCGCCGACGAAGACACAGCCGCCGGGTCGCGGCGATCCGAGCCCCGCGGCGGCCTCGCCAAGGTCGACTGGTACGAGCCGCGCCACCCGGCCGCGGCGGCGGACTTACGACTCAAGGGCGTTCCCGGCGACCGCATCGGCCCGGCCGGTTCGGAAGCCGGCGGACGGGCGGCTCGAACGGACCGCGTCATCGCCGGGCTGATGCCCTATCTCGCGCGCCGCCCTCCGGCCCGCCGCCTGATCCAACGCGCCGTCATCGCCTGCGTCGGCCATCCGACCTTGCGCCGCCTGGCCAGGTTCCGGGTCGAGCGCATCGATACGCTCGAGGAATTCCGCCACGCGCTCGGCAATCCCGAGACGCTCCTATGCCTCGGCAGCGGCCCGTCGTCGGAGTCGCCCGAGCTGCGGACCATGGCCTATGATCGCCTGTTCCGCGTCAATCACCGCTGGATCGGTCGCGGCATCTTCGACAACCCCGACGTCGTCTTCACTGGGCACAAGCGGACGCTCTTCACCGTGAAGGCGCCCCTCATCGCCTTCCAGATCGTGGAGGCGGAGTTGCAACTGGTGACGCATCAGGTGTTCAATCCGTTCTGCCGGCGCATGCGCTATGTGACGCTCGAGCGATTCGGCCTGCTGAAGGGCCTCGACTGGGGCGGCTTCCGCCCGACCCACGGCGCCGGGATGCTGGCCGCCGCGGTGGCACTCCGCCCACGCAAGCTGATCGTGGGCGGCATCGACCTCTTTCAGGATTCCGGCGGCACCTATCCCGGCGATAGCCTGACGCCCAACGCCTATGTGCCGGCGCACGACCGCGACCTGGAGAAGAATTTCGTGCTGGAGACGCTGGCCCAACACCGTGGCGAACTCGTGCTGGTGGGCGACGTGCTCAATCGCGCCTGGCAGGAGTACCGGCGACAAGGCGGCAAGGTGTGCGCCGCAAGCGACAGGGGAGCGTTGCCATGAAGGCCGCGGTATTGCGTGAGGTAAAGAAACCGCTCACGATCGAGGATGTTCGGATCGATAATCCCAAATCTCGCGAGGTGCTGATTCGCACGGCCGCCGTCGGCGTCTGCCATAGCGATCTGCACTACATCGAGGGCCTGTACTCGACACCAATGCCGATCGTGCTCGGCCACGAATCGGCGGGTGTCGTGGAGAAGGTGGGCTCCGAGGTGCGCTATGTGAAACCGGGGGATCACGTGATCACGTGCCTGTCGGTCTTCTGCGGACATTGCGAGTTCTGCGCAACCGGTCGCCCGTTCGTCTGCGAGAGCCCGGAAACCGGACGGCGGAAGGAAGAGCCGCCCCGCATCGAGCAGCGTGGCAGGGCGATGCCCCAATTCTTCCATCTCTCTTCGTTCGCCGAGCAGATGCTCGTTCACGAGCATGCGTTGGTGAAGATTCGCGATGACATGCCGCTCGACCGCGCCGCCCTCATCGGTTGCGCCGTAACGACCGGCTTCGGCGCCGTGATCAACACGGCGCGGGTCGAGGTTGGAAGCACGGTCGCAATCATCGGCTGCGGCGGGGTCGGCCTGTCCGCGATCAACGGCGCGGCGATCGCGGGGGCGGGGCGCATCATCGCGATCGACATCAAGGGTTCGAAACTCAACCTCGCCCGGCACTTCGGCGCGACCGACGTCGTCAACGCATCGGAGATCGATCCGGTGGCGGCGGTCAAGGACATGACCGGCGGCGGCGTCCATTATTCGTTCGAGGCCCTCGGACTCAAGGCGACGGCGGAGCAGGCGTTTCGTATGCTCCGTACCTCGGGAACGGCGACCGTCATCGGCATGGTGCCCGAAGGGCAGACGATCGAGGTGGACGCGGCCGATCTCCTCAACGACAAGAAGCTGCAGGGCTCGAACATGGGATCCAACCGCTTTCGGGTGGACATGCCGCGGTACGTGAACTTTTACCTGGAAGGCAAGCTCAAGCTCGACGACATGATCTCCCGGCGGATCAAGCTCGATCGGATCAACGAGGCCTTCGACGAGATGAAGCGAGGCGAGGTTGCCCGGAGCGTGATCGTCTTCGACCCTTGAGCGGAGGTCGATGCAATTCGGCGCCGGACCCTGTATATACAACCCGGCCATGGCATCGCCCCGAACCACGAAGGCGCTCCGCGCACCCGCGCCCACCCGCGCGGGCGAGGATCCACTCTACCGCCGGGTGAAGGCCCACATCCTGCGGCAGCTGGCGGAAGGCCGGCTCGTGGCCGGCGACAAGGTCGCCTCCGAGAACGAGATCACCCAAGCGTTGAAGGTGAGCCGCATGACGGCGAACCGGGCGCTGCGCGAGCTCATGGCCGAGGGCGTCCTTCGCCGGGTCCGGGGCGTCGGCACCTTCGTCAGCGACCCGAAGCCGCGATTGGCGCTGCTCGAAATCCGCAACATCGCCGATGAGATCGAGGGGCGCGGCCGCCGCCACGGCGCGAGCGTGGCGCTGCTGCGCGCCGAGCCCGCCGATGCGGACGTGGCCGCGGCGCTCGGCCTGGCGCCTGGGACCAGGGTCTATCACTCGATCCTGGTCCACAGCGAGGACGGCGAACCGGTGCAGGTCGAGGACCGCCACGTCAATCCCGCCTTCGCCCCCCGCTACCTCGACCAGGATTTCACCGCTAAGACGCCCTATGCCTACCTGACCGCGCTCGGGCCGCTCGACGCGGCCGAGCACGTCATCGAGGCGGCGCGGCCCGATGCGACGGTGCGCCGACTCCTGCGTGTCCGCGCCGGCGAGCCCTGCCTCTATCTCACGCGGCGCACCTGGTCGAACGGCCTGGTCGTGTCGCGGGCGCGCCTGACTCATGCCGGCGCGCGCTATCGCCTCGCCGGCCGACAGGACTACACCACCAAGGAGGGAGTACGACCGTGACCGCCGGCAACCGCCTCGACAACGAACGCAATATCCGTGCCCCGCGCGGCAACCTTCTCACCGCCAAGAGCTGGCTGACCGAGGCGCCCTTGCGCATGATCATGAACAATCTCGACGCCGAGGTGGCCGAGAAGCCGGAGGAGCTTGTCGTCTATGGCGGCATCGGGCGGGCGGCGCGCGACTGGGCCTGCTACGACAAGATCGTCGAGACGCTCGCCAATCTCGAAGGCGACGAGACTCTGCTGATCCAGTCCGGCAAGCCGGTGGGCGTCTTCCGCACCCATGAGGACGCGCCGCGCGTGCTGCTCGCCAACTCCAATCTCGTGCCGCATTGGGCGACCTGGGAAAAATTTCACGAGCTCGACCGGCAGGGCCTGATGATGTTCGGCCAGATGACCGCCGGAAGCTGGATCTATATCGGCAGCCAGGGCATCGTGCAGGGCACCTACGAGACCTTCGTGGAAGCGGGGCGGCGCTATTACGGCGGCAGCCTCAAGGGGCGTTGGATCCTGACCGGCGGGCTCGGCGGCATGGGCGGCGCGCAGTCGCTCGCCGCCACCATGGCCGGCGCCTCGCTGCTGGCGGTCGAATGCAGCCCAAGCCGCATCGAGAAGCGGCTCGAAACCGGCTACCTCGACAGGCGCGCCGACAGCATCGAGGAGGCGCTGGCGATCGTGCGCAGCGCCAAGGCCAAGGGCGAAGCCGTCTCGGTCGGGCTCCTCGGCAATGCCGCCGACGTGCTGCCCGAGCTGGTGCGCCGCGGCGTGCGCCCGGATCTCGTCACCGACCAGACCAGCGCCCACGATCCCCTGAACGGCTATTTGCCCGCCGGCTGGACGCTGGAAAAGTGGGAGCGCCTGCGCGCGAGCGAGCCCGAGACCGTCATCAAGGCCGCCCGGCAATCCATGGCCGTCCATGTGCGCGCCATGCTGGCTTTTCACCGCCAGGGCGTGCCGACCTTCGACTACGGCAACAACATCCGCCAGATGGCGTTCGAGGAAGGCGTGCGCGAGGCGTTCGAGTTTCCGGGCTTCGTGCCGGCCTATATTCGTCCCTTGTTCTGCCGCGGCATCGGGCCGTTCCGCTGGGTGGCCCTCTCGGGCGATCCCGAGGACATCGCCCGCACCGACGCCAAGGTAAAGGAATTGATTCCCGACGACCCGAACCTGCACAACTGGCTCGACATGGCCGGCCAGCGCATCCAGTTCCAGGGCCTGCCCGCGCGCATCTGCTGGATCGGCCTCGGCCAGCGCGCCCGGGTCGGCCTCGCCTTCAACGAGATGGTGGCGTCGGGCGAACTCGCGGCGCCCATCGTCATCGGCCGCGACCATCTCGATTCGGGATCGGTCGCCAGCCCCAACCGCGAGACCGAGGGTATGATCGACGGCTCGGACGCGGTCTCCGACTGGCCGCTGCTGAACGCGCTATTGAACTGCGCCTCGGGCGCCACCTGGGTGAGCATCCATCATGGCGGCGGCGTCGGCATCGGC
>VFKA01000102.1 GCA_009885795.1 Rhodospirillales bacterium
CTGGCGGGCCTCATCCCGAGCCTGGCGGGCCTCATCCCGAGCCTGGCGGGCCTCATCCCGAGCCTGGAGGGCCTCATCCTGAGCCTGTCGAAGGACGAGGCCCGTGGCGGGCAAATGTGATTCCAGGTACTATCCTTTCCCTAAATGGGCGCGGCCGGCGGCCGTCAGGCGGCAGACGAGCCAGTCGGGCTTCAGCGGATTGGCGAACCACGGCTCGGCCCAGCCATGGTCGATGCAGGCACGGATCGTGCGCTCGTTGATGCGCCGGCCGGTCTTGTCGAAGAGCGGCAGCTTGCCGCCAGGCTGATCCAGGCCGCGCTCCAACCATTCGATCTGTGCCGCCGACGGCCGGATCTCCGCCCGGCGCGTCAGCACGACGGTCTTGGCCATTGTTCCCCCCAGATCGCACTTTAGTGCAATCCGCCCGGAGGGCCAAGTTCGGGATTCCTCGCCCGCGGCGTCCCCTTTAAGCCCCGCGCCTCTGTGCCTCTGTGGTCAACCTTAAGAATAACCACAGAGACACAGAGGCACAGAGGAAAAGACGATTTCGGTATAAGATGGCCGGATCGTTCGTCCCGACATCGCCTCCAGGCCGGCCATGCACCGTCCCTCCGTAAAGATCGCCCAGGCGTTCGCCGCCATGGGTCATTTCCAGGTGCACGTGTTCATGGCGTACTACTTCGTGGTGGTGCTCGCCCTCGAAACCGAGTGGCGGCTGCCCTACCACGAACTGATAGGGCTCTGGACCCTGGGATCGCTGCTGGTGGGCGTCGGGTCGATACCGGCCGGCTGGCTCGCCGACCGCGTCGGCGCCAGAACCATGCTGAGTGCGATGTTTCTCGGCCTAGGGCTATCCTCGATCGCCTGCGGCTTCGCCCAGACGCCCTTGCAGTTGACCCTGGGACTCGCCGCGGTCGGCCTGTTCGCCTCCATCTATCACCCGGTCGGCATCGCCTGGCTCATTCGCAGCGTCGCCCGGACCGGCCAGGCCATCAGCTTCAACGCCATCTTCGGCGCCATCGGCGTATCGGCGGCCGGCATCATCACCGGCGCCCTGATCGACGTGTCGGGCTGGCGGGCGGCGTTCATCGTGCCGGGCGCGGTGGCGTTCCTGACCGGCCTTGCCTTCATGGCTTGTGTAGGCGCGGGGTTGGTCGGCGAAGGCGAGGCCGGCGCGCGCAAGGTGGCCGGCGCCAGCCGCGCCGAGATGGTGCGCGGGTTCCTGTTGTTGGTGTTCACGATCTTCTGCAGCGGCCTAGTCTTTCAGGTCATGCAGGCGGCCCTGCCCAAGGTGTTCGAGCAGCGCCTCGGCGATGTGCTGGGCGCGGGCACGCTGGGCGTCGGATCGCTGGTGGCCGCGGTCTATGGCGTCGCCGGCATCGTCCAGTACGCCGGCGGGCGGCTCGCCGACCGCTTCTCGTCTAAACACATCTATGTCGGCGCCTATCTCGTTCAGGCTCCCTTGCTGTTCGCCATGGCCCAGATGGGGGGCTGGGAACTGGCCGCGGTGGCGGCAATCGTCGCCACGGTTTCCGTGGGGCTGCTGCCGGCGGAAAACATCATGCTCGCCCGTTTCACGCCCGAGCGCCATCGCGGGCTCGCCTTCGGCATGAAGTACCTGGTGACGTTCGGGGTGGCACCGCTGGCCTTGCAACTGCTCGGATGGATCACCGGATCGACCGGCGGATTTGTATGGGTTTTCGCGATGTTAGGTGCATTGGCGGCGGCCACCTTCGGGGCGGCGCTGCTGTTGCCGGGGGAACGGGTGTCGGTGCCGGCCGTCGCGGCCGAATAGCGCGACCGGCGGGGGCATTTCGAGGGCTTCCCGAGACGCCATTCTTTGTGCTATGTGTTTAGCCGAGTCGCCGTCGGTGCAAGCCGACCGCCGGGGCAATTTTTGGGGGGAGCGTTCACATGGCTGTTATCATCGGCACCAAAGCCAATGATTTGTTGTTTGGCGTGGGCAACGAGGCCGACACTATCGATGGCGGCAAGAAGCACGACCGGATCTACGGCGGCGACAATGACGACCTGCTGATCGGCGGCGCCGGCAAGGACACCCTCTTCGGCGAGCAAGGGGACGACACGCTGCTCGGCGGCAATGACGGGGACAAGCTCTACGGCGGCGATAACGACGACAAGCTCGATGGCGGCGCGGGCGGCGATTATATCGATGGCGGCAATGGCAACGACACCTGGTTCTGGGGCGGCACGGGTAATGTGACCGCCAATTTGCTGACCGGCCTGACCGGCGGCAAGGCGGGCAAGGACACGCTGGTCAGTATCGAGAACCTGACCGGAGGCATCGGCAAGGATACGCTGACCGGGGATCACGACGACAACGTCCTCGACGGCGCCGGCGGCAACGACCGGCTCTTCGGCAATGGCGGCGAGGACACGATCTACGGCAACACCGGCCACGACTACGCCTATGGCGGCGATGAAAACGACACGATCATCGGCGACGGCGCGAACGCCATCGACGGCAACGACACGCTCGTGGGCGGCTTTGGCGACGACGATCTCTTCGGCGGCGACGGCGACACCGGGGACGCCGGGGAGCTCGCCCCCGACCGCGATTCGCTGGTGGGCGGTTACGGCGAGGACTACCTGGTCGGCGAGCGCGACAACGACACGCTGCGCGGCGGCGACGATTACGATTTCCTGGTCGGCGACCAGCGGGCCTACACCACCGAGGGCCAGGGCAACGACAAGCTCTACGGCGACGCAGGCAACGACACGCTGTTGGGCGACGGGCTTAGTAATTATGCCTATGGCGTCGGCGACGACACCATGTATGGCGGCACCGAGGACGACAAGTTGATCGGCGACGTTTTCGGTGGCGACGTCGTTCGCGGCTTCGGCGACGACAGCATGGACGGCGGCACCGAGGACGACAAGCTGATCGGCGATGCGTCCTCGCTCTCCGAGGATGGCGATTCCCACGGCTATGGCAACGACACCATGTATGGCGGCGCCGGCGATGGCAACGACAAGATGGTCGGCGACGCCTATGACGGCTCGGAAGACTACGACGGCACCTACGCCTACGGTTGCGGCGCCGACAGCATGAGCGGCGGCGACGGCAACGACTTCATGACCGGCGACGCGTTTTCCCGTTTCGGCAGCGCCTATGGTCACGGCGGCGACACCATGCTTGGCGGGGATGGCGGCGACAAGATGATCGGCGATGCCTATGCGTTTGCTTCCGATCCGGGTGACAAAGCCATTGGCTATGGCGACGATTACATGGACGGCGGCGACGGCGACGACAAGCTGATCGGCGACGCCTTGAGCCAGTCTTTCACGCGCGGCTATGGCCACGACACCATCCTCGGCGGCGGCGGCGACGATCTCATCGTCGGCGATGCTTTTTCGTATTTGGAGGTCGCCTCCGGATTCGGCGACGATTCGATCGACGGCGGCGCCGGCGCCGACAAGCTGGTCGGCGATACTTACTTGGGCGACTTCCCAACGCCGGGGGAGGATGACGACAGCCAAGGCGACGACACCATCCGCGGCGGCGCGGACAATGACGAGATCAACGGCCAGGGCGGCGACGACAAGCTCTATGGCGATGGCGGCAACGACTCGATCCGCGGCGGGTACGGGAACGATACCCTCGGCGGCGGCGCCGGCGAGGATTTGCTGTACGCCGGGACCGGCGACGACGTGTTCGATTTCAATGGGAGCGACACCGTCGGGGGCTTCTTCCGCGATTACATCATCGACTTCGAGGGCGAGGGCATCCTCGGCGGCGACCGAATCGACGTTACGGATGTCGCGCCGGGCACATCGGCCTTCATCGGCGAGGTTGCCTTCACCGGTGTCGCCGGCCAGGTCCGGGTCGAGGATGAAGGCGGCGACGCTATTGTCCAGATCGACGTGGACGGTGACGGCGACGCCGATATCGAAGCTGTGTTGTTCGGTATCGATTCCGAGGACCTGACGGGCGGCGACTTCATCTTGTGACGAGCGGCTTTCCTCCTCCTTCGAGACGGGCCTACGGCCCTCCTCAGGATGAGGAAAGTCGAGAAAGAGCCTCATGGTGAGGAGGCCGCGTTAGCGGCCGTCTCGAACCATGAGGCGTCTCGGCCCTAGGCACCCGCACCTTGCCAATCAAGCTCACCTACGCCTTGCCGGTCGATCAGACCGGGTGGAAGATCGAGGGCAAGTCCGAGACGGTCTTGAGCTGGACCTACGACAATAGCCGCGACGAGCTGCTGGCGCTCTACGACAAGGGCAAGCGCCGGCAGTGGAACGCCGACTATCGCATCGACTGGTCGCCGGATCTCCCCGAAGACAACCCCATGGAGATGCCGGACGTCCAGGTGCCGATCTTCGGCTCGCCGATCTGGGACAAGCTCAATGAGAAGGAGCGCGGCCGGTTCCGCCGGCACATGCAGGCCTGGCAGGTCTCGCAATTCCTGCACGGCGAGCAGGCGGCGCTGGTCTGCGTCGCGCGCATCGTCACGCTCGTTCCCGACATGGATTCCAAGTTCTACGCCGCCACTCAGGTGATGGACGAAGCCCGCCACGTCGAGGTCTATTCGCGGCTCTTGCGGGAAAAATTCGGCCTTGCCTACCCGATGACCCCGGCGCTGACCCGTATCTTCGACACGGTCTTGCGGGATTCGCGCTGGGACTTCACCTATCTCGGCACCCAAGTCCTCGTCGAATCCTTGGGCCTCGCCTCGTTCCAGCGCATCCGCAACCAGTCGAAGAACGTGCTGGCCCAGACCATCAACGCCTATGTAATGCAGGACGAGGCGCGCCACGTCGCCTTCGGGCGCCTCGCGCTGCGCGACCTTTACCCGCAACTGACCGAGGCCGAGCGGAAAGAGCGCGAGGAATTCGTGGCCGAGGCGTGCTTTCTGCTGCACAGCCGCCTCGATTTCGCCGAGCTGTGGGAGACGGTGGATCTGCCGCGCCAGGCTTGCGTGGATTTCGTGATGACCTCGAAATTCCTGACCCAGTTCCGCGGCGCCCTCTTCCGGCGCATCGCGCCGACCGTGAAATACGTAGGGCTGCTCGGCCCCACGCTCACCAAGGCGTTCGAACAAATGGACGTTCTCAAATACGCCGATTTCGATCTCGAGGCGCGGATGGAGGAGGACGACCGCATGGCGCGGGAAATGACCCAGCGCTTTGCCCCCGCCGCGGCTAAAAAAGGAAAAGGGGAAAAAGGAAAAGGGGACGGACCCTCTTAATCCCCAGTTAAGGTTCACCACAGAGGCACAGAGGCACAGAGAAGAATGGGGGGAAAAGGGGAGGAACCTTTTTAATCCCCTTTTTCTCTGTGCCTCTGTGCCTCTGTGGTTTTACTTAAGGTTCACCACAGAGGCACAGAGAAGAATGTATGGGACTCCTTTTTATGCCAGCGCCTGGTCGAGGTCGGCGATGATGTCGTCCAGGGTCTCGAGGCCGACGGAAAGCCGCACCACGTCCGGCCCGGCGCCGGCGGCTTGGCGCTGCTCGTCGGTCAACTGGCGGTGGGTGGTCGAGGCCGGATGGAGGATGAGACTGCGCGTGTCGCCGATATTGGCGAGATGCGAGAAAAGCTCGCAGGCCTCCACCACCTTGATGCCGGCCTCGTAGCCGCCCTTCAACCCGAAGGTGAAGACGGCGCCGGCGCCCTTGGGCGCGTATTTTCGGGCGAGCGCGCGATAGGGGCTGGAGTCGAGCCCCGCATAGGACACCCACGCCACCTTGGGATGAGATTCTAGATAAGCGGCGACGGCCGCGGCGTTGGCCACGTGGCGCTCCATCCTGAGCGGCAGCGTCTCGATCCCGGTCAAGGTCAGCGACGCGTTGGTCGGCGAGAGCGCGGGCCCAAGATCGCGCAATCCCACCGCGTGGCAGTGCATGGTGTAGGCCATGTCGCCGAAGGTCTCATGGAAGGTGATGCCGTGATAGGCCGGTTCGGGCTGGCTCATGGCCGGAAACTTCTCGTTTTGCATCCAGTCGAAGCGCCCGGAATCGATCACCACCCCGCCCATGGCGTTGCCGTGGCCGCAGAGATACTTGGTCGTCGAATGCACGACGATGTCGGCGCCCCATTCGAAAGGCCGGCAGAGATAGGGGGTCGCCAGCGTGTTATCGACGATGAGCGGAATGCCCACCCCGCGCGCGATCTTGGCGACCGCCTCGATGTCGGTGACGACGCCGCCCGGATTGGCGATGCTCTCGATGAAGATCGCCTTGCAGCGCGGCGTCAAGGCACGGGCGAAGTTTTCCGGGTCGTCCGAATCGACGAAGATCGCCTTCCAGCCGAACTTGGCGAAGGTCCGTCCGAACTGCGTGATCGAGCCGCCATAGAGCCGGCGCGAGGCGAGGAATTCGTCGCCCGGGCTCATCAGCGGAAAGAAGGCGACGAGCTGGGCGGCGTGGCCCGAGGCGCAGGCCGTGCCGCCGCGGCCGTCCTCCAGGCTGGCGACGCGCTCTTCGAGCGCCGCCACGGTCGGATTGGTAAGGCGCGAATAGATGTAGCCGAAGGTCGACAGGTTGAAGAGCGCCGCCGCGTGGTCGACGCTGTCGAAGACGTAAGCCGTCGAATGATAGATCGGCATGTTGCGGGCACCCGTCGTCGGATCGGGCGGCGTGCCGGCATGGATGGCGCGGGTCTCGAATCCCGGCGCGCGCGGCTTGGCCGTGCCGTCGCTCATGGGTTGGCGCGCCGCCGCCGGCTGGAAATGACCCGCGAGTTGAAGCCGCCCCAGGACAGCTCGCCATGGAGGCGCCCGTACTCGATCTTGACGCAGCGGTTCATGACCACGGTGAGACCGGCCTTTTCGGCCGCCCTGGCCGCTTCCTCGTTGCGCACGCCCAACTGCATCCACACGATCTTGGCGCCGATGGCGATGGCATCGGCGACGATGGGGCCAACCTGGTCCGAGCGGCGGAAGATGTCGACCATGTCGATGGGACCGGTCTTGTCGCGCGGGATGTCGTGGACGCTCGCGTAGCACGTCTCGCCGAGAATGGTTCCGCCGGCGGCCCGGGGGTTCACGGGGATGACGTGGTAGCCCTTGCCCTGAAGGTATTTCATGGCGAAGGCGCTGGGCCGGTTCCATTCGGTGCTGGCGCCGACCATGGCGATCGTGCGCGCGCTATCGAGAACGCGGCGCAACAGGGCGTCCGAGTAAACGTCGCCGGAATGCATGGCGGCGCTCAAGACCCGCGCCACCGGGGTTCGCGCTTGGCCAGGAAGGCGTCGATGCCTTCGGCGGCGTCCGCCGCCATCATGTTCCGGGTCATGACCTCGCTCGCATAGGCGTAGGCCGAGGCGGTATCGAGGTCGATCTGGCGATAGAACGCGGCCTTGCCCAGGGCGACGACGTGGCGCGACTTGGCCCCGATCTTTCGGGCAAGAGCCGCCACCGAAGCATCGAGCTCGGCCGCGGGCACCGCGCGGTTGACGAGGCCGATGGCAACGGCGCGCTCGGCATCGATCGTCTCGCCGGTCAGCAGCATCTCCATCGCCGCCTTGCGCCCGACGGCGCGGCTGAGCGCCACCATTGGCGTCGAGCAGAAGAGCCCGATGTTGACGCCCGGCGTCGCGAAACGCGCGCCCGCCTCGGCGACCGCGAGATCGCAGGTCGCCACGAGCTGGCAGCCGGCGGCGGTGGCGATGCCGTGCACGCGGGCGATGACCGGCTGGGGGATGCGCTGGATCTCCAGCATGAGTTCCGAGCAGCGGGCGAACACCTCGCGCATGAACGCGCGTGCCGGGTTGGCGCGCAGTTCCTTGAGGTCGTGGCCGGCGCAGAAGGCGGGGCCGGCGCCGGCGATGACCACGGCCTTGATCGAGAGGTCGTCGCCAATCGCGCGCAAGCCCGCGATCAGCTCGCCCATGAGGGCCATCGAGAGCGCGTTGCGGGCCGCGGGACGGTTCAGCGTCAAGATGGCGACGCCGCCGTCATCCTGGCGGAGCAGGATGGCCGGCTCGGTGGCGCGGGACGTCTCGGCAACGGTGCTCATGGCGGCACTTTGCGCTTGATGGACCGCGGATTTCAAGCCCGGCCCAGCATAGTGATTTCATGATACTGCTCGTGTGCCCCGATCAAGGATTTACCACAGAGGCACAGAGGCACAGAGAGATCATCAGTGCCGACTCTGTGTCTCTGTGTCTCTGTGCCTCTGTGGTTCCCGCCTTGGGGACCAAAAGCGGCAACGGCGCATTGGTCGCTACAACCCCATGAGCTTGCGGGCGGCGCGCGTCAGCAGGCTGTCGGCCTCGGCCAGTTCTTGCGTGATCGAGAAATGGTTGGTTCCGGGTATGACGATGAGCTCGGTTGCGATCCCGTGGCCGCGCAGCATCGCGGCATAATCGACCGATTGCCGAATCCACAATTCAGGCTCGTCGCCGCCGACGGCAACCGTGACGGGCGCGGTGACGCGCGGGGTCAGCAGCAGCGGGCTCAGGCGGTCCACCATGCCGGGGGTCATGCGGATGTCGGTATTGGCTTCGATGCGCGGTACCGGCGCCACATCGTAGATGCCGGTGATGGCCAGCGTGCCCTTGATGATGCCGGCCGCCCAGTCATGCGCCAGCGCCATGGCGGCAAGATGCGCGCCGACGGAGGAGCCGCAGAGATAGAGGCGCGCGGGATCGCCGCCGAGCTCGCCGGCGTGCGCGTGGACATAGGCGATCGCCGCCATGATCTCAGCCACGATGTCGTCGACCGTGACCGCCGGGCAGAGATCGTAATTCACCAGGATCGTGGTGACGCCCAGCTTCACGAAGGTGTCGGCGATGAATGCGTAGCCGCTCTTGTCGAGCGCGCGCCAGTAGCCGCCGTGAATGTAAACGAGCATCGGCGGCGGCCCATCGCGAACCTCGGCCGGGAACACGTCGAGCGCCTGGAGCGGCGTCGGCCCGTAAGCGATGTCGAGACGGTGGCGCAGCCGCGATTTGGCGCGTGCGGACCACGTTTGGCCTTGCGCGATGTAGAAGTCATGGTTCGGGACGGCCAGGCGCGGCATGAAGTGCTTGGCCATCTCGGCATCGGAGAGGTCGTCATAACGCATGTGGTATCCAGATACCGTCATCCAACCTATTCATTTAACTGATTTTACAGTTGACTTCCTGGAAAATTCGACGATACTCGCGCGGCCTTACGCCGGAGTGAACCGATGAGCGCCACGAAGACCTATATCCTCAAACCCGCCGAAGTGGTGAAAAAATGGGTGCTGGTGGATGCCGAGGGCGTGGTCCTCGGGCGTCTCGCCAGCATGGTTGCGTTGCGCCTGCGCGGCAAGCATAGGGCGAACTTCACCGCCAACGTCGATTGCGGCGACAACGTCGTGGTGGTGAACGCCGCCAAGGTGCGCCTCACCGGCCGCAAATTGGACAAGCGCGTCTTCCATTGGCACACCGGTCATCCGGGCGGGATCAAGGAACGTACCATGGGCCAGATCCTGAACGGGCCTTTCGCCGAGCGCGCGTTTGTGAAGGCGGTCCAGCGCATGATGCCGCGCGGGCCCTTGGGCCGGCGCCAGATGCGCAACTTGAAGGTCTTTGCCGGCCCCGAGCATACGCACGAGGCGCAAACGCCGGCGCGGCTCGACATCGGCGCCATGAACCCGAAGAACAAGAGGGTCGCCTGACCATGAGCAGCGATAACGTCCAGACGCTGTCCGATCTGAAGCAGATTCAACCGCCGGCGCCGGCTGCAATCATCATCTATGAACAGAAGCTCGACGCGCTCGGGCGCGCCTACGCCACGGGCAAGCGCAAGAATGCCGTCGCCAGGGTGTGGTTGAAGCCCGGCTCGGGGAAGATCACCGTCAACGGCCGCGACAGCGTCGTTTATTTTGCGCGCCCGGTGTTGCGCATGCTGATCGGCCAGCCCTTCGGCGTCGCCAACCGCGCGAATCAGTTCGACGTGATCTGCACGGTTTCCGGCGGCGGGCTCTCCGGCCAGGCCGGTGCCGTGCGCCATGGCATCAGCCGCGCGCTCATCCACTACGAGCCGGGCTTGCGCCCGGTGCTGAAGCAGGGCGGGTTCATCACGCGCGACCCTCGGGTGGTCGAGCGCAAGAAGTACGGCAAGCGCAAGGCCCGGCGCAGCTTCCAGTTCTCGAAGCGCTAAGCCGAGGCCCCTCGTCGTTTCTGCTATAAGGAAACGATGACAACCAACCGCATGCGCATCGCCATATTGGGGGCGAGCGGCTACACCGGCGCCGAGCTCGTGCGCCTGCTTTCGCGCCATCCGCAAGCCGACATTCGCGCGCTGACCGCCGACCGCCAGGCGGGAAAGCGGCTCGGCGAGGTGTTTCCGCATCTTGGCGGGCTCGACGTGCCGGGGCTCACCAAGATCGAGGACGCCAATTGGGACGGCGTCGATTTCGTCTTCTGCTGCCTGCCGCACGGCACGACGCAAACCGTTGTGGCCGGCCTGCCGGGGCGTTTGCGCGTCGTCGATCTGTCGGCCGATTTCCGATTGCGGGACGTAGCGGCTTACGCCACCTGGTACGGCCATGAGCATCAGGCGCCGGGCTTGCAGAAGGAGGCCGTGTACGGGCTCACCGAGCTCAACCGCCGGGCCATCGCCCCGGCGCGCCTCGTCGCCAATCCCGGCTGCTATCCGACCTCGGTGCAATTGCCGCTGGTGCCGCTGCTCGAATCGGGCGGCATCGACGCCGGCGACATCATCATCGACGCCAAGTCGGGTGTGAGCGGCGCCGGGCGCGAGGCCAAGCAGGCGAACCTCTTCGGCGAGGTCGCCGAGGGAATCCATGCCTATGGAATCGCTAATCACCGACACGCGCCGGAGATCGAGCAGGGCCTGAGCGAGGCCGCTGGAAAGCCCGTCATCGTCAACTTCACGCCCCACCTGGTGCCGATGAGCCGGGGGATCTTGTCGTCGATCTATGTACGCTTGGCCAACGGCGCCAGCGCCGACGATCTCAGGCGCACCATCGCCAGCCGCTACGACGGCGAGCCGTTCGTGCGCGTGCTGCCGGCCGGCGAGGCGCCGGCGACGCGCCACGTGCGTGGATCGAACCATTGCCTCATCGCCGTCTTCGCCGACCGCGTGCAGGGCCGCGCCATCGTGCTTAGCGTCATCGACAACCTGGTGAAGGGGGCGTCGGGCCAGGCGATCCAGAACATGAATTTGATGGCCGGCTGGCCCGAGGCGACGGGCCTCGACCAGCAGCCGCTGTTCCCGTGATGGCCGAGATCGTCCCCGCCTATGGGCGCCGCCCCCGCATCGCCGCCGACGCCTTCATCGCCAGGAACGCGGTCCTCATCGGCGACGTCGAGATCGGCGGGCAAGCCGGCATCTGGTATGGCTGCGTGCTTCGCGGCGACGGCAACCTCATCTCGATCGGCGCGCGCAGCAATATCCAGGACGGCACCGTGATCCATTGCAACGAGCAGCCCGATGGCGGGCGCGGGGGGCACGGCTTCGCGGCGCTCATCGGCGCCGACGTGACGGTCGGGCACATGGCGCTGCTCCATGGCTGCACGCTCGAGGACGGCAGCTTCGTCGGCATGAAGGCCTGCGTCATGGACGGGGTCGTGGTCGAGACCGGCGCCATGGTGGCGGCCGGCGCGCTGGTGACGCCCAACAAGCGCGTGCGCAAGGGCGAGCTGTGGGCCGGCAGCCCGGCCAAGCTCATGCGGATGATGACGCCGGCCGAGATCGAGATGCTGCCCTGGACGGTCGAGCACTACGTGAAGCGCGGCGAAGCCTATCGGCGGGAGGGTGGGTGAGGGGCGCATCGATTCGACGGGCGATCCACTGATTGAGACTGAGCCCTTCGGCCTCGGCGCGGAGCGCCGCCCGGCGGTGGATCGCGGGTTCGACTCGTAAGGGGATCTTGCCGCTGTAGGGCCGGTCCGGCGCTTCGCCACGCTCGGCGCAAAAGTCGAGATAGTCGTCGATGCTATCGCGGAACGCCCGCTCGACCTCGGCAAAAGTCCGACCTTCGAAAGTGACGATGTCGCGAAGGCCAATGACCCGGCCGGCGAAGGCGCGGTCCTCGGCCTCGACCGTACCGACATAGCC
>VFKA01000048.1 GCA_009885795.1 Rhodospirillales bacterium
CCTTCAAGGACGCAGACAGCCTCAAAACCGTAATCGACGAAGAGATCAAAGCCATGAACGAAAGCCGAAAACCCCATCCGTTGGCCAATCAGCGAATCTCTGCTTAGCAGAAAACGGAGCGTTGCCCATGGCCCGGATTCGCTACGCCGACTCCGCCGACCCCGATCTGCGGCCCCTTGTGGACCGGATCGTGGCCGAGCGCGGAAGCGTTCTCCACCTTTACCGGATGCTGCTTCACAGCCCGCCCATCGCTGCCGGCTGGCTCCAATTCCTCACGGCGGTCCGCCAGCAATGCCGCCTCTCCGGTTACACGCGGGAACTCGTCATCATGCGCGTCGCGGCCCTCAACGGCGCCACCTACGAGGCCGAACAACACGCCGCCATTGCCCTCGCGGAAGGGCTGACCGCGGGGCAGCTCGGTGAAATTCCCACCTGGGAGCCATCCAAGCTTTTCGGCCCGCGCGACCGTGCCGTGCTCGCCTACACCGACGCCATGACACGAGACGTCCAGGTGCCCGACGAAGTCTTCGCCGCCGTGAGAGCGGCGCTCGACGAACGCGACCTTGTCGAACTGACCGTGACCATCGCCGCCTACAACATGGTCTCACGGGTCCTGGAAGCGCTTCGGATCCATAGCCATGATGGTTCAGTCGACCCCTAGTCGGTGAAATGCCCTTAGACTCGCGAACCATCCTATGCGGGTCGGTAGCCGTCGTAGCAATCTCGGCAGCGCGCCGGCGCACCAGGCCCGGCAGCCTGACTGCCCCGGCGTAGACTCCATGAATGGCTCGAGCGCGGTCGCATGGTCGCCGCGGTTGATAACCCGGTGCGGCCTCGATGCCTCCGAATTGCCGGCGCCGACGATTTAGGCGAAGTCGATGAGTACCCCATACTGCCTGTCGGGGAGCGACACGCGGATGAGCCGCGGGCACCGCCCGCGCTGTCTTGGCGAGGCTGCGTCAGTCGAACGTGGCTTGCGAACGGACCGGGCATCACCTAAGAAGGCGCCACCGTCGGATGCGGATATCCCGAAGCAGTCGCTGATCGGTGAGATGAACGTGACGAAGACGCGCCAATCGGGCCTTGAGCGTGCGCGGCCTCGCAAGCTTCGGTCGCAGGCAACTCCCGAGGCGCGTGCCGCCGGTCGCGCGGAGGATCTGATGCGGGCGGCTCTTGAACTGTTCGCCATCAAGGACTTCGCCAGGATCACCCTACGCGATATCCAGGAGGCGAGCGGGTTCGATGCCGCGCCGATCTATTACTACTTCAAGGACAAACAGGATCTCTTCAACGCGGCGGTCAAATTCGCGCTCGCCGAGGCGCTGGATGCTAAGCATCATTTGTGGAACGCCGAGCGCGATCCGGTGGAAGCCATCCGGAGTTGGCTGCGGCACTGCCTGACGCGTGCCGAGGATAACCGGACGATCTTTCGCATCATGTTCCATTACGCCGGCTGGCCCAAGGCGCCGCGAGGGCTCAATCGATTGGTGCGGGATTTCTATCGTGGCGAGGAGATCGACATCCTGGCCCGCAACATCGAACTAGGAATTGCCACCGGTGCCTTCCAAAAGGTGGATGCCGCGGGCGATGCCATATCGCTCCGTTACGGCGAGTATCTCACAGGAGAACTCGATGTCCTGTTGCAGGCCGACCGCGCCCTTCTCGACGTAGCGGCGGATCTCGTCCTTGCCCCGCATGATCTTGTGGAAGGGCGTGTACATGTAGCTGGCGTCGTCGGAGAACATGGCCAGTGTTTGCTTGGGATCCTGCTTGACCCAGCCGGCCCCATAACCGTCGAGCCATTGTTGGAAACTTGTGTTCGTGACCACGACATCCCTCCCGTCTTGGTGTTTACCGGCTGCATGCACCGCATTATGGTCAATTGTCGGTCGTCCGTCACGGCCAACCGAATGGCGAACGGAGCGCCGAGAGGTGGTACCCGATGGAGCCCGGACCGGTGGCGACGGCGGTCGCTCGCCACTCGCCGGCACCGAGCATCGCAGTCCGCGGCACTTCGAGAGCAGCTAGGGTATCGTCTGTTCGAGCGTCTCGGCGGTCGTCTCATGGCAACGTCGGGGGCGCATCTGCTCTACCGCGACGCCGATCGCATCTTCCGGAATCCCGGCGTCGATCTCCATGCCGCAAGTTCTTTGCGGGATCCTGGGAAGCATGCCAGTCGTCGCGGTCATGCCGCTCGTACAGCGTGGATTAGGCATTGCGCCGATCGATGGGCTCGTTCCCAGCCGGGGCTTCGCCGACCTGGTCGTGCGTCCGATCCGGCCGATCGTGTCACAGGACATCGTGTTGACGGCGAACTCGACATTGCCCGAATCCCGTTTCGGGCGAGAGTTCGGACGCGATGTACGAGCCGTCATTGCCGAACGCCGATCTGGACTCCGTGAGTAGGACCAACGGGTCCACTTGGCGGAAAAGTTCTCTCGCCCATGAAGCAAGAAAACATCGTTACATCTTGTTCTCGGCGTTGGATTTCGCTCCCGCTTGCTCCCCCAGTGCTCCCCCGGGCGCCGCCGAGAACTTTTCCGGAATTGGACCGGCTTTCCAACCCTTTGAAATATTTGGTGCCCCTGGCCGGAGTCGAACCAGCACGTCCTTGCGAACAACAGATTTTGAGTCTGCCGCGTCTACCAATTCCGCCACAGGGGCACCGAGAGGGCGCATCATAGCCGCGCCGGCGCCTCGCGCAATCGGCGGATTTGCCCTAGAGTCCGGCGCCCCTACCCCGGGGCAAGGAGCGACGAAATCCCTTGGGCGAGTTCTGGCGCCGGTTCAAGAAGGACAAGACCGCCGTCGCCGGGCTGGCGCTCATCGCGCTCGCCGTATTGGCGGCCGTGCTGGCGCCCTGGATCGCGCCCTATAACCCGACCGAGCAGTTCCTCGACGGGCTGACGCCCGAAGGTTCGCCGCTGCCGCCCGGCGAGCGGTTCTGGTTCGGCTCCGACACCAACGGCCGCGACCAGTTCTCGCGCCTCCTCCATGGCGCCCGAACCTCGCTCGTCATCGGCGTCATCGCCAATGGCGTCGCGGTCGTCGTCGGCGCGGCGCTTGGCGTCATCGCCGGCTACCTGCGCGGCTGGGTGGGCGCGGCCATCATGCGCTTCACCGACCTGATGATGGCGTTTCCGCCGCTGCTCTTGGCCATCGCGCTGGCCGCCGTGCTGAAGCCGGGGCTTCAGATCGTCATTCTCGTCATCGCGCTGGTGAACTGGGTGCAGATCGCCCGCATCGTCTATACCGAAACCACGTCGCTGGCCGAGCGGGAATATGTCGAGGCCGCGCGCGCGCTCGGCGCCGGGCCTACGCGCGTGCTGCTGCGCCACCTGCTGCCGCATCTCGTTCCCACCATCATCGTCTATGCGACGCTTGGGATCGCCACCACGGTGCTGCTCGAGGCGATGCTCTCCTTCCTCGGGCGCGGCGTGCAACCGCCGGCACCCGCCTGGGGCATGATGATCTTCGAAAGCCAATCCTATTTCCTGAGCGCGCCCTGGCTGGTGTTCATCCCCGGCGCCGCCATCCTTCTGGTGGCGCTTGCCTTCAACCTGGTGGGCGACGGCTTGCGGGACGCGCTCGATCCGACCCAGCGCGGTCGCGGCTGATGGGCATTTATCTCGTTCGTCGCCTGGCGGCGTCCGCCCTCATCCTCATCGGCGTCACCTTCGTGACCTTCATCCTCGCCTACATGATCCCGGCCGATCCGGTGGCCATGATCGCCGGGCGCAATTCGACACCCGAGACGCGCGAACTGATCCGCCACCAGCTCGGCCTCGACCGGCCGCTGCCCGAGCAGTATCTGGGCTACGTCGCGCGCCTGGCCCAGGGCGATTTCGGCAAGTCCTACGCCCGCAAGAGCGATGTCGGCGAGCTCATTGCCTCGCGCCTGCCGGCGACCCTTCTCCTGATGCTGGGCGCCATCGGCGCCGAGCTCCTGATCGGCCTGCCGGCCGGAATCTTCGCCGCCAGCCGCCGCGGGCGGGCCGCCGATAAGATCGCCATGACGCTCTCCTTCGTCACCGTCTCGACGCCGCAATTCGTCGCCGGGCTGACGCTTCTCTACATCTTCGCCTACATCCTCGGTTGGTTTCCGCTGGGCGGGTACGGCACCTTCGGCCATCTGGTGCTGCCGGCGGTGACGTTGGGCCTCGCCGGCGGCGGCTGGTATTCGCGCATGATGCGCTCGTCCATGATCGATGTGCTACAGCGGGATTACATCCGCACCGCCCGCGCCAAGGGGCTGCCCGAATGGCGGGTGATTCTCTCTCACGCCCTGCGCAACGCCAGCCTGCCCGTCATCGCCATGGTCGGCGGCGATATCGGCATCTTCATGTCCGGCGTGGTGGTGGTCGAAAACGTGTTCGGCTGGCCGGGCATCGGCCAATTGATGTGGCAGGCGATCCAGTCGCTCGACATCCCCATCATCATGGGCGTCACCACCGTGGCGGCCTTCTTCATCGTGCTGGGCAACTTCCTGGCCGACCTGGTAGCCCCCCTCGTTGACCCGCGCATCCGCTTGAGGTGATATGGCGGGCAAGTCCGCCTAACCCCTTTCAACAACGGACTGAAAAACAGCAGGAGGCTCTATCCATGAAGAAAAAGCTGAGTTGGAGCGCCGCCGCGGTCCTGGCGTTGCTCATGGCCGCGCCCGCTTCCCTGGCCGATGCCCCGAAACAGGGCGGCGCCGCGGTCGTCACCTTCAACAACGACCTGACCACGCTCGACCCCCAAATCGGCTACGACTGGCAGAACTGGTCGGTGATCAAGTCGATCTTCGACGGCTTGATGGACTACGAGCCGGGATCGACCGTGCTCACACCCGACCTCGCCGAGAGCTACACCGTCTCCGACGACGGCCTCACCTACACCTTCATCCTGCGCGAGGGCCTGAAGTTCCATAACGGCCGTGCCGTCACCGCGGCCGACGTGAAGTACTCGCTGGAGCGGGCCGTCAATCCGGCGACCCAGAGCCCCGGCGGCGGCTATTTCGGCGCCATCGCCGGCTATGACGACGTCGCCGGCGGCAAGTCCACCGAACTTTCGGGCGTCGTCGCCACCGATGACAGGACCGTCGCCATTACGCTCACCAGGCCCGACGCGACCTTCCTCCATCTCATGGCGATCAACTTCGGCTACGTCGTGCCCAAGGAAGAGATCGAGAAATCCGGCGCCGATTGGGGCAAGCAGCCGGTCGGCACGGGCGCGTTCAAGTTCGTCGAATGGGTGCCGGGCCAGCGCATCGTGCTGGAGCGCAACAAGGACTACTTTCGCGCCGGCGTACCCTATCTCGACAAGCTGACCTTCGAATTCGGCCAGGACCCGACGGTCGCGGTGCTGCGCCTCAAGAAGGGCGAGGTGGACATCGTCGGCGACGGCATTCCGCCGGCGCAGTTCACCGAGCTCGTGGCCGATCCCGCCAACAAGGATCTGATCGCCATCGGCGACCAGCTCCACACCGGCTACGTGACCATGAACGTCACGATCGCGCCCTTCGACAACGTGAAGGTGCGCCAGGCTGTCAACATGGCGATCAACAAGGATCTGGTCGTCCGGCTGATCAACAACCGCGGCGTTCCCGCCGTCCAAGCGCTGCCGCCGGCCATGCCCGGCTACAACGTCGATAACAAGGGCTACGCGTACGACCCCGAAGGCGCCAAGAAGCTGCTGGCGGAAGCGGGCGTGGCCGACGGGTTCGCCACCGAGATCTACGCCATGAACGTCGACCCGAACCCGCGCATCGCCCAGGCGATCCAGCAGGACCTGGCCGCCGTCGGCATCAAGGCCGAGATCAAGTCGCTGGCCCAGGCCGAGGTCATCGCCGCCGGCGGCGCCGGCACCGCGCCGATGATCTGGTCGGGCGGCATGGCGTGGATCGCCGACTTCCCGGATCCGGCTAATTTCTACTACGGCATCCTCGGCTGCGCCGGCGCCGTCGAGGGCGGCTGGAACTGGTCCAGGTACTGCAACAAGGATCTCGACGCCAGGGCCGAGAAGGCCGACACGCTGGTCTCCGACGCGCAAGCCGCGGAGCGGATCGGCGAATGGAAGGCCGTCTTCGACGACGTGTTGAAGGAAGCGCCCTGGGCGCCGATCTTCAACGAGAAGCGCTTCACCTACCACTCGGCGCGGCTGGGCGGCGATCCGGCCCTCTTCACCGATCCCATCCACATTCCGGTGAATTACGACTTCATCTACGCGATCGACGCGCAGTAATCGCGACGATCGACGCTAAAGCCCCGGCGGACAGCGCATGACGGACGCGCCTTCCGCCGGGGTGGCCGCGCCCCGGCCGCTGCTCGGCATCGAGGGGCTGACGGTCGCCTTCAACACCGAGGACGGGCTTGCGCGCGTCGTCGAGGACGTGACCTTCGCCGTCGGCGAGGGCGAAACCGTGGGCCTGGTCGGCGAATCGGGCTGCGGCAAGAGCGTCACCGCGCAGAGCATCATGCGCCTGCTGCCCTCGCCGCCCGCACGCGTCGAAGCCGGGCGGATTTCATTCGAGGGCACCGACATTACGGCGCTCGACGATACCGCCATGCGCGCGTTGCGCGGCGACCGCATCGGCATGATCTTCCAGGAACCGATGACCAGCCTCAACCCGACCATGACCATCGGCCACCAGATCGCCGAGGTGCTGCGCTATCACCGCAGCATGGGCGCGGGCGCGGCGCGGCCGCTGGTCATCGACATCCTGCGCCGGGTGGGCGTCGGCGGCGCGGAGCGCCGGCTCGACCAATACTCGCACGAGCTTTCGGGCGGCCTGCGCCAACGGGTGATGATCGCCATGGCGCTCATCTGCGGCCCGAGGCTTCTCATCGCCGACGAGCCGACGACCGCGCTCGACGTCACCATCCAGGCGCAAATCTTGGAGCTTCTGAAGCAGCTGCAACGGGACATGGGGCTCTCCATCCTGCTCATCACCCACGATCTCGGAATCGTCGCCGAGATGTGCCGCTCGGTCGTGGTCATGTATGCGGGCCGCGTGGCCGAGACGGGCCCGACCGGCCAAGTCCTGCGCCACCCGCGCCATCCCTATACGGCGGGCCTGCTCGCTTCATCGCCGCGGCGCGCCCGGCGGGGAGAAAAACTTCCCACCATCGCCGGGTCGGTCCCGCCGCCGGGAAGGCGCACGGTGGGCTGCGCCTTCGCCGACCGCTGCCCGCGCGTCGGCGAACGCTGCCGGCGCGAGACGCCGCCTCTGGCCGGCGAAGAGGGCGGCCGGGCCTCTGCCTGCTGGCATCCCTTGCCATGACCGCGCTGCTGCGCGTCCGCGATCTCACCAAGCATTTCCCGGCCAGGGACGGCATGGGCGTCACCCGTGCGGTCGACGGCGTGAGCCTCGTCCTCGAGAAAGGCGAGACGCTGGGCATCGTCGGCGAATCGGGCTGCGGCAAGTCGACTCTGGCGCGGCTGATTCTACGACTCATCGAACCGAGCGGCGGCGCCATCGAGTTCGACGGCGCCGACCTGTTGGCGCAAGGCGCGCGGGCCATGCGCAAGATGCGCCGCCACATGCAGATCGTCTTTCAGGACCCCTACGCCTCGCTCGACCCGCGCATGACGGTGGAGAAGATCGTCGCCGAGCCGCTCGACATCCACCGCGCCGGCACGCCGGCGGAGCGCCGCCGCGCGGTGGCCGAGCTTCTGGAACTGGTCGGCCTCGACGCAGGCGCCGCAAAGCGATTCCCACACGAATTCTCCGGCGGCCAGCGCCAGCGCATCGGCATCGCGCGCGCCATCGCGCTGAGGCCCAAGCTTATCGTTCTCGACGAGCCGGTTTCGGCGCTCGACGTCTCGATCCAGTCGCAGATCCTCAATCTACTCCAGGATCTCAAAACCAGGCTCGACCTCTCCTACCTCTTCATCTCGCACGATCTTGCCGTGGTCGAGCATGTCGCCGACCGCGTCGCCGTCATGTATCTGGGTGAGATCGTCGAGACCGGACCGGCGGCTGCGGTCCTGACCGCCCCGCTTCACCCCTACACGCAGGCCCTGGTGTCGGCCATTCCCGGCGCCGGGCCGGAGCTCGGCAAGGAGCGCATCGTTCTGGCGGGCGATCCGCCCAGTCCCGGCGACGTGCCGGCCGGCTGCCGCTTTCACCCGCGCTGCCCCAAGGCCTTCGAGCGCTGCCGGCGCGAGGCCCCGCGCGCGCATGCGCCGGAGCGGGGACGGGAGGTCGCCTGCCACCTGCATGAGTGAGGATTTGGTAGTAATTGGGTGTAAACGGGTGCATAATTGGGTGTGGCCAAAACGACAATCAACACCGAAACCATCGAGATCACGCCGGAAATCCTGGCGCTGATCGCCGAGATCGACGAGTTCAAGGGCGCGTGGCGCGCGCTTGGCACCCTCGCGCCCGATCGCCTGTCCGCTCTGCGGCGTGTCGCCACCATCGAGAGCATCGGCTCCTCGACACGCATCGAGGGAAGCAAACTGTCCGACCGCGAGGTCGAGCGGCTGCTTGCGAGATTGGAGATCAAGTCCTTCGCCACCCGCGACGAGCAGGAAGTGGCCGGTTATGCCGAGGCGATGGACCTGGTGTTCCGGTCGTGGAGCGACATCGCCATCACCGAGAACCACATCAAGCAATTGCACCGCGACCTCCTCGTCTACAGCGAGAAGGACGCCTGGCATCGTGGGAGCTACAAGACATCGCCGAACACCGTCGCGGCCTTCGACGAGGCCGGGCGGCGGATCGGCATCGTCTTCGAGCCGGCGACGCCGTTCGATACGCCGCGCCTGATGTCCGAACTTCTGGCCTGGCTCGCCCAGGCCCGCGAGCAACATCGATGGCATCCGCTGCTCGTCCTCGGCGTGTTCATCGTTGTGTTCCTCGAGATCCACCCCTTTCAGGACGGCAATGGGCGGCTCAGCCGGATCCTGACCACCTTGCTGCTTCTGCGGGCCGGATACGCCTACGTGCCGTACAGCTCGCTCGAAAGCGTCATCGAGCAAAACAAGGAAGGTTACTATCTCGCGTTGCGCCGGACGCAGGGCACCATCCGCGCCAAGGATCCGGACTGGCAGCCCTGGCTGCTGTTTTTCCTACGCGCCTTGCGGCGGCAGATGAAGCTGCTGGCCGAGAAGATCGATCGCGAGAAGCTGGTGCTTGCGGACTTGCCCGCTCTTTCGTTGCGTATCCTGGAGCATGCCCGCGAGCATGGGCGCGTCGGCATCGGCGAGATGATCAAGCTGACGGGCGCCAGCCGCAACACGCTGAAGGAACATTTTCGGCGCCTGGTCGAACGCGGTCATCTGAGCCGGCATGGCGGCGGGCGAACGACATGGTATGCGTTGCCGTGACGGTGGATCGTCGCCTCTGCCTTCGGGGGTGAGGCGGCAAGTGGAGGTTCCGCTCCAGCCCAAACTGTCGTCGCAGGATTAACCTTGGATTTATGGATCAACGCTACATGATTGCGAGCATGATGAAATGCTGGATCGCATGCCAACTTGAACGGTTGGTCGGTCGGAATCCGGCCGTGGCTCTGTTGGGGCCACGCTAGTCAGGCATCCAAAAATGGGGTCAGGTCTATGACCCCTTCAGCTCTATCGACATCGGCCTTGCGTGGCGCGCACCCCAGCCAACTCTAGCGTGTCCGGCAGAACAGCAGCAGCCCCGACATCAACACTATCAGCCCGACAACAGCCTCGGGGACGAGGCCCTGCATGAAAGCGATCTCGTCTCCGCGGACGGAAATCCCTTGCGTTGCGCGACGCGCGATCGTAAGGCGCGCGATTGCAGTGTCCCAAAGGTCCCAACTGAGCACTGTCGAAAATATCGTGATGGCAAGTGCCACAACGCCCACCGTGCGGCCGGCCGCATTGAACCGCAGAATCCCGATTCCGGCCGCCATGAGAACGACGCCGGTGGCGATTCCGATCACGCCTTGCTCCCCACCCTCGGGGATAAAGCCAATAAATGGGATCGGATGATCCCCCTCCAGCCACCTGACGGCGCTCTTCGTCCCTTCCAAGAACAGCAGCGTACCGGCGAGCAGATTGGGCCATTGGCGCGGGATGCTGGAACCGCTCTCTTGCCGCTCAAGCCTGGCTTGGCTCAGTATCCAATCTCCAGGTGTCATTGACAGTCGCCAGACCGCAAGGCGCAGAACGACGAACACGGCAAGGTCCGCGAACCAAGGCCACTCGGCCAGTGGAAAAACCAGAAAGCGAAAGAGGAAGCTGGCGGTCAGGTAGACCAGCAAGTCCAAGTACCAAGCCAAGGCCATGAGTACATAGCGCATGTCGACCAGCCCCTGAATCGAGACCCGGTGCTTGGCGGAGAATGGAAAACACAGTTCTCGCCGCCCGGCCGATTCTGAGGCCGGTCTTCTCATAGCAAACAGCGCAAGGGATAAGATTCTGTAAAGCCGTCAGCCGGAGTTGGCTAGAGCCGCTTGCCGGGCAGCAGCGGCGCGCCTTCGAGCGTCAGGCCGTCGAAGAGGTCACTCGGGGTCATGCCTTGCCATTCGCGGCCTTGGTCCAATCCCGAAGCCTGGGCGTCGAATTCGCCGGCGGCAACCGGGACCGACCGGCTCCCGCCATTGGGATGCCTGCCAGATGCAACGTCGAAAATTGTTGACTTTTCCGACAAAGTTCCTGTAATGTTCCCGCCTATAGTTCTTTGACATCGTGAATAGAATCCCCGCGAACGGCGCCGCCGCGCACCTGCGGCCGCCGAAGGAGGAAAGCTGGTCTCTTGGTGGTGTTCCCCAACGAAAAAGTCTTCATGGGGTTGTTCCTCGAGAAAATGAAAGCTCGTTATCGAAGTTTTCGGCGAAAATCTATGTCAGATCAAATGGTTAAGTCGTGAATATTGTCGTTTCCGCCACTGTCCTTGGCTTCACCCCCACCGTCGGATCCGAATTGAACCTCCGGAATATGCCCTGGGGTATTCCCTCGCAACAAACGACAGATGACAGAAGGCCGGCGTCAGAACCCTGTCTTCTGTCTACGCCGCCGCGACCTCCACCCGCGTGTCGTTGAAGCAGGCGCCCTCGCAGAGATCGGCCTTGAGGTCGGCGGAGACGAGCGCCGAGATGGTCTGTCCGGTCTCGCTGGTGGCGAGCCAGGCGCCCTTCTCCGAAGCGACCACCCCCGGCCGCACGGCATCGCCGATATCGAGCGCCAGCACCACCGCGCCGCGGTCGTTCCAGACGCGCACGCGCTGGCCTTGGCGTAAATCCCGCGCCGCCGCGTCGCGCGCGTGCATGATGAGCTTCATCGGCGCCTTCTCGCGGCGCAAGTTCCCAAAGGTCGACGAGACTTGGCGGTCCGAGGCCGGCGAGATCAGGCTGAGCGGCCACGGGCCGCCGGGCGCTCCATCGGGCGAGCGCCAGCCCGCCAGCCGCGCACGCTCGCCCCAGCGCTTGGCCAGCGTCTCGGATTCGAGTTCGATCTTGCCGCTCGGCGTCGCCGGACGAACGTTGTCGAACAGCACCAGGGGCCGCCCATCCGGCGCATTCATCGCCACCGCCTTGTCGGTCGGGATCGCATGGGGCCGCCTTCCGCCAAGCCGCGGATCGGCCGGATCGATCGCATCGTCCATCAACTCGTCGTCGCTCGCCTTGAAGCAGGGCTCCGAGAACCCGAAACGCGCGGCCAGGCGGCGGAAGATCTCGGTATTCGGCAGCGACTCGCCTAACGGCGCCAGCACCGCCTCGGCCCGCTGCAGCCAGTGATGCCCATAGGCCGGATAGAGGTCGGGATACTCGAACTGCGTCGCCGCCGGCAGGATCACGTCGCAATGCGCCATGCTCTCGGTCATCGCCACGTCGATGCCGACCGTGAACAATTCGTCGCGGGCAAGGCCGCGCTTGATGCGGTTCTGGTCGGGATGCACGACGATCGGGTTGTGGTTGTAGATGAAGAGCGCGCGTAAAGGCGGCGCGATGTCGTCCTCCGCGAGATGGCGGCCGACGTCGTTGATGTTGAGGGTGCGCGTGCCCGGCGCCAACAGGTCCGGCCGCTGCAATTTCGCATTCGTCTTGGCGAAGGAATAACCGGCGCCGAGGATGATGCCGCCGACCGCATCGCCCTTGCGGCCCATCTTGCCGGCGAGCGCCGGCAGCGCGATGGCGGCGCGGATGCCGCTGCCGCCGTTCCTCGTGCGCTCGAGCCCGTTGCCGATGGAAAGCACCACCGGCTCGGCTTCCGCGATCCAGGCGGCGAAGCGCCGGATGTCCAGGGCGGCGAGGCCGCACGGCCCCGCGGCCTTCTCGGCCGGCCATTCGCGGGCGCGGGCCATGAACGGCTCGTAGCCCTCGACATTCGCATCGACGAAGGCGCGGTCGATGGCGCCCATCCGCTCCAGCTCGACGGCGACGGCCCAAGCGAGCAGCACGTCGGTCGCGGGATTGAGCGCCAGGTGCAGATCGGCCTGCTCGGCGATCTTGGTGCGCAAGGGATCGACGACGACGAGTTTGGCGCCATGGCGCTTGGCGCGCGCTATGCGGCGCACCAGATGCAGGTTGGTGACGGTCGCGTTGTTGCCCCAGACGATGTTGAGCCGCGCGTGCTCTGCGAATTCCGGCGCGATGCCGGGTGCCGGCCCGTAGGTACCGGTCCAGGCCTCCGAGCGCACGCCGCCGCAGAGCGCGCGGCGATGCAGCTGGCTCGCCCCCAGCTTGTGGAAGAAGCGCATCGACATGCTGTCGCCGGCGATCATGCCATGCGGGCCGGCGTAGTTGAGCGGCATCACCGCCTGCGGCCCGAACCGCTCGATGACCGCGCCGACGCGCCCGTGCACCTCGTCCAGCGCCTGGTCCCACGAGACGCGCTCGAAGCGGCCGGCGCCCTTGGGGCCGACGCGGCGCAAGGGGTGCAACAGGCGATGGTCGCCATGGACGAAGGCGGCGGTGTCGCGCGTCACCTTGGCGCAGAGCACGCCGTCGGTGAACGGGTTCGCGTGTGAACCACGCACCGAATCGATGCGCCCCTCCACGAGCCGCACGGTCAGGCTGCAGGTGTCCGGGCAATCGAGCGTGCACACGCTGGCCTTCTCGACAAATTGCCGGCCGGCTGTGGTCGCGCGGGTCGTCATGGCTCGTCCTCCTCGATCGGCGGTTCAGTACCACATTGTCAATCTTCGATCGGCAATCGGCGCATGCGGTAACGGGCGTCCTCGACGACGATCAGTGTACCATCGTGAAGTTCGGATTGGCGCTCGTTCAAGACCTCCAGCAAACGAGGATTGACCGAAGCGGGCGTTTCATCGTGCAGGCGGAAGATTACAACACTCGGCGATTTCTCGATGCCCAAGGCCAGCAGATCTCCGAAATCGAGATCGAAGTTCAGCACGACGCGCCCTTCGACCGCAGCCTTTTTCAGTATTTCCGGATCCGCCAGTCGCTGCAATCCCTGCTCGCGCAGATGTGCGACGTCATGGCCCCTCTCTCGCAACGCCCGGACAGTGCGCATCGAAATGCCAACGTCCGCAAGAAACTTCATCCGTTGGCTGTATCGAGCAGATACGTCTCTTCGCGCGCAAGAAGTGCTGCGTACCGCAGCGCCTGACGGATGTCATCGGGCTCCAGGTCGGGATGGTCCGCCAAAATGTCATCCGCCGTCATTCCATTGGCCACGAGATTGACAACGTGGGCGACGGTGATCCGCATGCCCCGGATGCAGGCGCGCCCGCCCAAGACCTTCCCGTCGAATGTGATGCGATCCAAGCGCTTGGCTTCAGTCATCTGACCCTCCTTGGACGGCCAGTGCCAACTGCATGGCGTCCAGAAGCAACGTTCGCCTCTCCTTCCAGGATAGAGGCCCATGAGGGTGTTGGCGAGACACAAGAATTCCGGCCCGTGTTCCCGCCCTACGGCTGCCGGCGGCCAGTTCAAGGGCGACGTTTTCGGTACCGGCATCGATAGGGCGCCATTGCCGGGTCGCGTTCCGGCTGTTACACCCGGCGGCCCCTGAATTTGGTATCATGCCCAATGCTGCGACGCCTCTACGCCTGGATCATCGATCTTTCCGGCCGGCCTTATGCCTCGTGGGTGTTGGCGGCGGTGGCGTTTGCCGAGAGCTCGTTCTTTCCGGTGCCTCCCGATGCCATGCTCGTGCCGATGGCGCTCACAAGGCCCGAACGCGCCTGGCGGCTGGCCTTGGTCTGCACGCTGGCCTCGGTCGCGGGCGCCATCGCCGGATACGCGATCGGATACTATTTCTATGAGACCATCGGCGGGCGCATCATCGCCTTCTACGGCCACGAGCAGGACTTCGCGGCCTTCCAGTCGGCCTATGCCGAATGGGGCCTGCTGATCATTCTGGTCAAGGGGCTGACGCCCATTCCCTTCAAGCTCGTCACCATAGCAAGCGGCCTCGCGGCCTTCGACCTGCCGACCTTCGTCCTTGCCTGCCTGGTCACGCGCGGGGGCCGGTTCTTCCTGGAGGCGATGGTCCTCAACCGGTTCGGCGAACCCATCCGCCGGTACCTGGAAAAGTACCTGACGCTCGCGGCGATGCTTTTGATCTTCCTTGTCGTTGGCGGCATCCTCGCCAGCCGGTACCTGTTCTAAAGCGGACATGATCCAGCCGAAGCAAGCCTTCGTCTTCGTTATCGTGGCGGCAGCGGGCGCGCTCGGCGTGGCGTTTCTGGCGCAGTATGTCGGCGGGTTGGCGCCCTGCCCGCTCTGCCTTTACCAGCGTTACCCTTATGGCGTGGCCGTGGCGCTGGGGCTTCTTGGATTGTTGTTGACCTCGCGGCCGAAGGCGCAAGGCCCCCTGTTGGCGCTGGCCGGCCTTGCCTTCCTGGCGACGGCCGGAATCGCTGCCTTTCACGTCGGCGTCGAGCAAGGCTGGTGGCGCGGCACGAGTTCTTGCGGCGGCGCCCCCGACGCCGCGCAGGATTTCGAGGCGTTCAAGGATCATATCCTTAACGCGCCGCTGGTGACCTGCGGCGATATCCCGTGGTCCTTGTTCGGCGTGTCGATTGCCGGATATAATTTTCTCTATGCGGCGGCCTGCGCCATCGCCGCGATGATCGTCTCCCGCCGCCTCTGGTCCGCATCCCGATGACGAATACAACCGCCGACAGCGAAGAGTACTTGCCGGGCGATCTTTCCGGCGACGACCTCGTCCAGCGCTTCATCCGGGTGGACCACGCCGGCGAGTACGGCGCCACGCGCATCTATGACGGCCAGCTCGCGGTCCTCGGGCGAGACCCGAGCGCGCAACCCATCCGCCACATGGCGGCGCAGGAGGCCCAGCATCTCGCCGCCTTCGAGCGCGTCATGGTCGAACGCCGCGCCCGGCCGAGCGCGCTTCTGCCGTTGTGGGGCGCGGCCGGGTACGCGCTCGGCGCGGCGACGGCGCTTCTGGGACCCCAGGCGGCGATGGCGTGCACGCAGGCGGTCGAAGAGGTTATCGACGAGCACTATGCGCGCCAATCCGAGCGGCTCGGCGGCGACCCGGCGCTGAAGTCCCTGGTCGATGCCTCGCGTGCCGACGAGATCGAGCACCGCGACCTGGCCCGCGCCCACGGCGCCGAGGAAGCGCCCGGCTACGGCGTTCTCACGGGCGCGATCAAGACTGGTTCCAGAATCGCCATCTGGCTGGCGGAGCGGGTGTAAGCGGGATTCCCAACCGTTGCGGCAGCCCCCGAATCGTGCCACCAAATCGATCATGGCAAGCGGTTAGGAGCCACCGGGCGTGCGTAAACTGACATTGTTCGCAATCGTGGGCGCGGTCGTGGCACTGGCCGCGGGTTATGCGATCTATGCGTCGATGCAACCGCCCGCCGATGTCGCGCCGGCCGAGACCGCCACGGTTGACGCTTCGTCCGCACCCGAGCCCGCCGCCGGCGCGCCCGTCCTCTATGACGACGACAAGATCATGGGCAGCGCCGACGCGCCGGTGACGATCATCGAGTACGCTTCTCTCACCTGCCCGCATTGCGCCAACTTCCACAAGAACACTCTGCCGAAGGTGAAGGAAACCTATATCGACACGGGAAAAGTGCGCATCGTGTTTCGCGATTTCCCGCTGAACAAGCCGGCGCTCGAAGCCGCCGCGATCGCCCATTGCATGCCGGCCGAGCGCTATTTCGCCATGCTCGACGTGCTGTTCGCGAGCCAGAACGAATGGTCGAGCCAGCCGGACCCGAAGGCCGCGCTGGTCCAGATCGGGCGGACGGCGGGGCTCGACCAGGCCAAGATCGATGCCTGCCTCTCGGACCAGGCGATGGCCGACCGCATTCTCGCGCGGAGCCAGGAGGCCCAGCAGAAATACGCCATCGAATCGACGCCGTCCTTCATCATCGGCGGCAAGACCATCGCCGGCGACCGGAGTTTCGAGAGCTTCGAGACCCTGATCAAGGAACAGCTGCCGTGAGCGAACGCGCATGGTGAATTTCCTCAAGCTGCGCCTGACCGGGTTCAAGTCGTTCGTCGATCCGACCGAGCTTCTGATCGAGCCGGGCATCACCGGCATCGTCGGGCCCAATGGCTGCGGCAAGTCGAACCTGGTCGAGGCGCTGCGTTGGGCGATGGGCGAGACCTCGGCCAAGCGCATGCGCGGCGGCGAAATGGACGACGTGATCTTCGGCGGCAACACCAGCCGCCCGGGGCGCAACATCGCCGAGGTCGCGCTGTTCCTGAACAACGCCGACCGCAAGGTGCCGGCGCAATTCAACGACTTCGACGATATCGAGGTGGTGCGGCGCATCGAGCGCGGCTCCGGCTCGTTTTATCGCGTCAACGGCAAGGAGGCGCGCGCGCGCGACGTGCAGCTGCTGTTCGCCGACGTGGCCTCGGGGGCGAACTCGCCATCGCTGGTGAGCCAAGGCCGGGTGGGTGCCATCATCACCGCCAAGCCGGTCGAGCGGCGCGCGATCCTGGAGGAGGCGGCCGGCATCGCCGGCCTGCATTCGAGGCGCCACGAGGCGGAGCTGCGCCTGCGCGCGGCGGAAAGCAATTTGGCGCGCCTCGACGACATACTGATCACGCTCGAAGGCCAGCTTCAGGCGCTCAAGAAACAGGCGCGCCAAGCCGCCCGCTACCGCAGCCTGAACGACCGCATGCGCCGCGCCGAAGCGGCCTTGCTGCATCTGCAATGGCGCGAGGTCGCGGAGCGCTTGGTGGCGGCCGAGCAGGCCTTGGCCACGGTCACGCTCGAGGTCGGACGCCTGAGCGAGGATGTCGCTAAGGCCGCGGTCGAGGAAGCCGAGGCCGGCGCTCTCCTGCCCGAGTTCCGGCAGCGCGAAGCCGAGGCGGCGGCGGAGTTGCAGCGCCTGACGCTCGCCCGCCATGCCCTCGACGACGAGGAACGGCGGGTCGCGGCGGCGTTGGCGGCCGTCGACGAACGCCTGGCGCAGCTGTCCCACGATCGCGCCCGCGAAGCCGGCCTCGAGGCCGATGCCGGGGCGGCGGAGGATCGGCTTTCGGCCGAGCAGAATCGGATGGAAGCGGCAAGCGCCGCTGAAAGCGAATTGGCCGCCGCCGCGGCAGTCGCCGCGGTCGCGGCGCAAGAAGCCGTCGACGACATCGAGACCGAGCACGCCGGGCTCGCCCGCCGGATCGCCACCACCGAGGAGAAGGCGCTGTCGCTCGACCGCCGGGCCGCCGATCTCAATGCGCTGATCGAGCGCCTCGACCAGCGCCAGGGCGAAGCGGCGGCCGAGCGCGATCGGCTGGCGGCGGTCGAGGACAGCACGGCGGTCGAGGACGCGCGCGCCGAAGTGGCGCTGATCCAGGCCGATCTCGCGCAAGCCGAAAGCGACGCGGCCGGCGCGGAGCGGGCGCGCGAATCGACCCTGACGATGGAGAGCGCGGCGCGCGACGCGCTGCTTGCCGCCGAGGCTCCGCATCGGCGCATCGTCGCCGAGACCGAGGCCCTGACGGCGATGTTCCATGGGCCGCTGTTCGAAGCCTTTCCGCCCGTGGTCGATCGCCTCAACGTCATCGAGGGCTATGAGGCGGCGCTGGGCGTGGCATTGGGCGACGATCTGACGGCGTCGCTGGAGGAGCGCGCTCCGATTCGCTGGAACGAAACGGACGTTGACGCGCACGCGCCCGGCTTGCCCGCCGGGACGGAACCGCTGTCGCGCTATGTCACCGGTGCGCCGGCCCTCGCGAGGCGTCTTGCCCAGATCGGCGTGGTCGCCGACGAGGCCGCCGGCGCGGCGCTTTGCCCGCGCCTCGTGCAAGGCCAACGCCTGGTCACCCGCGACGGCCACATGTGGCGCTGGGACGGTTACCGGGTCACGGCGGGCGCGGCCACGGCGGCCTTGATGCGGCTCAACCAGCGTCAGCGTCTCAACGATCTTTGCGCCAGCATCAAGCTTTCGAGCGCGGCCTTGGAAGCGGCCCAGGCGCGCCATGATCAATTGCGCGAAAAGGCGCAAGCCGCCGTCGAGGCCGAACGACAGAGCCGCCGGGCCATGCAGAGCGCCTTCGAGGCCCTGGACGCCGCGCGCGAGCGCCTGGTACAGGCAATCGAAGCCGTCAGCGCAAGAAAAGCAAGATTGGATTCGCTCGCCGAACTGTCGAGCGAACTGGCGGAGGACCGCCGCACCGCCGCCGACAGCCTCGCGGAGACGAACGGCGAGCGGGCCGGCCTGCCGGATCTGGCCCAAGCGCGCGCGAAGGCCGCGGCGCTTGGCGCGACGCTGGCCGACCGGCGCATCGGGCTGATCGAGGCGCGCGGCGCCGATGAACGCCTGCGCCAGGACGCGGCGGCGCGGATGCGCCGGCTCGAATCGATCGCGGCGGAACGCGCATCCTGGGCCGCGCGCGCAAAGGACGCGGGGGCCCGGATCGAAACCCTGGCCCGGCGCCAGGAAACGGCGGCGGCGGAGAGGGGCGAACTCAGCACCCGGCCCTCGGTCATCGCCCGGCAGCGCGCCACGCTCCACGATGCGATCGAAGCCGCGACCTTGCGCCGGCGCGACGCCGGCGACCGGTTGGCCGAGGCCGAGACCAGAGCTTCGGAAGCCGGGCGCCGTTGCAAGGCGGCCGAGGCGCTGCTGGCGCAAGCGCGCGAGAACCGGGTGCGCGCCGAGGCCGCGGTCGCGCAAGGCGAGGAAGCGCGAACGACGTTGCGCCAGCGCATCGCCGAGCGGCTGGATTGCCAGCCGGAGGAGACCGCGCCCCTGGCCGAGATCGACCCCGCCGCGCCGCCGCTCGAACGCGCGGCGGTCGAAGCGCGATTGGCGCGCCTTCATGGCGAGCGCGACGCGCTCGGGCCGGTCAACCTGCGCGCCGAGACCGAGGCCGAGGAACAGGAGCAGCAGATCGTCGGTCTGCGCTCGGAGCGCGCCGATCTGGTGGCCGCCGTCGATCGGCTGCGCCAGGGCATATCGAGCCTCAATCGCGAGGGGCGCGAGCGCATGCTGGCGGCCTTCGAGCGCGTTAACACGAGTTTCGAGAAACTGTTCGTGCGCCTGTTCGGCGGCGGACGCGCCCACCTGAAGCTGGTCGACGCCGAAGACCCGCTGGACGCCGGGCTCGAGATCATGGCGAGCCCGCCGGGCAAGCGGCTGCAGGTGCTGTCGCTGCTTTCGGGCGGCGAGCAGGCCTTGACGGCGCTCGCCCTGCTGTTCGCGGTCTTCCTCACCAACCCGGCGCCGATCTGCGTGCTGGACGAGGTGGACGCGCCCCTGGACGACGCCAATGTCGATCGCTTCTGCTCGCTGGTCGAGGATCTGGCGCGCGAGGGCGCCACCCGGTTCCTCGTCATCACCCACCACCGCATGACCATGGCGCGCATGGACCGCCTCTATGGCGTCACCATGTCGGAACGCGGCGTGTCGCAGCTCGTCTCGGTCGATCTCAGCCGCGCCGAGGAGATGCGGGCGACGGCGTGAGACCCGCCTCGGAATAAGCCGGGAAATCAGCGCGTTGACACGCTTTTGCGCGCTTGACAGCCCCTTGTCCCGGCACCTAAGGTCCGCCGCGCGTTAGGGCCGATGACCGAGGAAAAATCCCCCCAAGAATTCGAGGAAATCGGCACTCGCTTGGATGCGCTGCGCAAGCGGCGCGAGGGCGAGGCCGGCGCCACGCGCGAGCCGGGCTTGCCCCTGGAACGCGGCGCCGGCGTCGGTTACCGGGTGGTCGGCGAGCTACTGGGGGGCATGATCTTCGGTGCCGAGGTGGGCTGGCTTTTGGATCGGGCGTTTGGTACCAAGCCTTGGTTCATGGTCGTGCTATTCCTGATGGGAGCGGCGGCCGGATTGTTGAGCGCTTACCGGGCGATGATGCGCCAGGATGGCGTCGGGGGCGACGAAAGCCGCCCGGGCGACCCCGGCGGCGATGCAGAGACGAAGTAAGGACCAAACGCCTTGGCAGCCGAAGGTCACAGCCCACTCGCGCAGTTCGAAATCGTCGAATTGGTGCCGATCAGGATCGGCGGCCTCGATTTCTCGTTCACGAATTCATCGCTGTGGATGGCGGTCGCGGTCGTCATGGCGACGTTGTTCCTCGTGGCGAGCGCGCGCCCGGCGGCCTTGGTTCCCGGCCGCTGGCAGTCGCTCGCCGAGATGTCTTACGAATTCGTCGCCAATCTCGTGCGCGAGAACGTGGGCGCGGAGGGACGGAAGTATTTTCCGTTCATCTTCTCGCTTTTCATGTTCATCCTGTTCTGCAACACGCTCGGGATGTTGCCCTATGCCTTCACCCCGACGAGTCATATCGTCGTGACGCTGGCCCTGGCGCTCATCGTGTTCATCGGCGTCACCGTCATCGGCGTCGCCAAGAACGGGCTCGGATTCCTGCGGCTGTTCTGTCCGGCGGGCGTGCCGGTCTTCGTGATGCCGCTGCTCATCCCGATCGAGATCATCTCGTACTTCGTGCGCCCGGTCAGCCTGTCGGTGCGCTTGTTCCTCAACATGATGGTCGGCCACACCATGCTGAAGGTGTTCGCCGGATTCGTCGTGCTGCTCGGCTTCCTTGGCGGATGGGCTCCGCTCGCCTTCATCGTCGTCTTCATCGGATTCGAGGTCTTCGTTGCACTCTTGCAAGCGTATATCTTCACCGTGCTGACCTGCCTCTATCTGCACGATGCCTTGCATCCGGCGCACTAGACCAATCCGCGCGCGAAAATTCGAACCACGGGAAACAGGAAAGGATTACCATCATGGAAATCGAAGCCGCAAAGGTGCTGGGCGCCGGGCTGGCGACCATCGGGGTCGCCGGTGCCGGTATCGGAATCGGCGTCTTGTTCGGCAATTTCGTCAGCGCCGGCATACGCAACCCGGCCGCCGCGAAATCCCAGACCGGCAATTTGTTCGTCGGCATGGCTTTGTCCGAGGCGACCGCGATCTTCGCGCTCGGCATTGCCATGCTCATCCTGTTCGGCTAGGCGCAGGCGGCGGCGAGCGCCACCATGGGCCGTTTCTTTCTGGCGAGCCTGTTGCCGACCGCGGCCCTTGCCGGCGCGGCCAAAGCCGCCGAGGGCGAGTCGGCCGGCCTGCCGCAGCTCGACCCGAGCAGCTACCCGGCGCAGCTGGCCTGGCTGGCGATCAGCTTCATCGTGCTTTACTTCCTGATGGCGCGCGTGGCGCTGCCGCGCGTCGCCAAGGTACTGGAGGCGCGCGAGCAGCACATCGCCGGGGACATTGAAACGGCGGAGCGTTTGAAGGCAGAGGCCGATGCGATCTTGGCCGCGTACACCAAGGCCATCGCCGACGCGCGCGGCGCGGCGCTGGCGGCGCTCAAGACGGCTTCGGCCGAGCAGGCGGCGGAAACCGCCAGGCGCGATCACGCCTTCGTGGCGAAGCTGGCCGAGCGTACGGCCGAGGCCGAGCGCAAGATCGGCGCGGCCAAGAATGCGGCGCTCGCCGACATTCGTGGTGTCGCCGCGCTCAGCGCCGGCGCCATCGCCCGGAAGCTCGCCGGGCTCGAGGTCGGCAATGACCGCATGGCGGCGGCGGTCGCGGGCATCCTCTCGACGGATCGCCGGTAGTCGCCATGGAGATCTTCGAAATCGCCGAAGACCCCAAATTTTGGATCGCCGTCGCCTTCGCGATCTTCGTCGCGCTGGTGTGGAAGCCGGTCCTCAAAGCCGTCGGCGGCATGCTCGACGACCGCGCCCGGCGCATCAAGGCCGACCTCGACGAGGCAAGGCGTCTGCGCGAGGAAGCCGAGCGGCTGATCGCGGACTATCGCAAGAAGCAGAGCGAAGGGGCGGCGGAGGCGGAAGCCATCATCGCGCGCGCGCGCGACGAGGCCCTGCGCCTGAGACACGAGGGCGAGGTCAATCTGGATGCCGCGTTCAAGCGCCGGGAGAAGGCCGCTCTTGAAAAAATCACTCAGGCCGAGGCGCAAGCGATGGCCGAAGTGCGCAACGAGGCCGTGGATTTGGCCGTGGCCGCGGCGAGGCGCATCCTCGCCGAAGGATTGGACGCCGAGCGCGGCGCCGCGTTGATCGGCAAGTCGATTCAGGAATTGGGGCAGCGGTTTCGGTAGAGCGAATCTCGACGCCCGAGACCTATGGTCCATCCTTCGAGACGGCCCTACGGGCCTCCTCAGGATGAGGTAAGTGTTCTATATCAATATATTACCTCATGCTGAGGAGCCGCGAAGCGGCGTCTCGAAGCATGGGGGCCGCGTGAGGCACTACTCCGCCGCTTCGCCCTTCGCCGACTCGGGCCGCCAGCGCAGGATCGGGTGGCGGGCCGCCGTGGTCTCGTCCAAGCGCCGGCGGGGCGCATGGCGCGGGGCATCCTGGAAATAGGCCGCGTCGCCGGCCTTCGCGCGCTCGACCAATCCGCGCATCGAAGCGATGAACCGGTCGAGACTGTCCTTGCTCTCGGTCTCGGTCGGCTCGATCAGCATGGCACCGTGGACCACCAGAGGAAAATAGACCGTCATCGGGTGGTAGCCCTCGTCGATGAGCGCCTTGGCGATATCGAGCGTCGTCACCCCGGTGTCCTTCAAGGAGGAATCGTTGAACAAGGCCTCGTGCATGCAGGGGCCGGGGAAGGCCGGCGTCAGAACGTCGGCGAGGCAGGCCAGCAAATAGTTGGCGTTCAGCACCGCGTCCCCCGAGACCTGCGCCAGGCCGTCGCTGCCATGGCTCATCATGTAGGCAAGTGCCCGCACGAACATGCCCATCTGGCCGTGGAAGGCCTTCAGCCGGCCGAAGGCCTGGCCGTCGTCCCGTTGCTCGACAAGCTCGAACGCCTTGCCGCGATGGACCACATAGGGCAAGGGCGCGAAGGGGGCCAATGCCGCCGACAGCACGACCGGCCCCGAGCCAGGCCCGCCGCCGCCATGGGGCGTCGAGAACGTCTTGTGCAAATTGATGTGCATGGCGTCGATGCCGAGATCGCCCGGCCGCACGCGCCCGACGATGGCGTTGAAATTGGCGCCGTCGCAGTAGAAGTAGCCGCCGATACCGTGGACCGCCTCGGCGATGGCGATCATGTCGCGTTCGAAGAGGCCGCAAGTGTTGGGGTTGGTGATCATGGTGCCGGCGACGTCGGGCCCGAGCCGGCGCTTGAATTCATCGAGATCGACGTGGCCTTCCTTCGTCGTCGGGACGGCCTCGACCGTGTAGCCGCAGGCCGCGGCCGTCGCCGGGTTCGTGCCATGCGCCGAATCGGCCACCAGGATACGCTTGCGGGGGTCGCCCGCGGCCTCGAGCGCCGCGCGAATCGCCATCACCCCGCAAAGCTCGCCATGCGCGCCGGCGGCCGGCGACATGGCCACGGCCGGCATTCCGGTGAGCACCTTCAGCCAATGGGCGAGCGTGTCGATGATTTCGAGCGCGCCTTGGACCGTGCTGACGGGCTGCAAGGGGTGCAGATCGGCGATGCCGGGCAGGCGCGCCAGCTTCTCGTTGAGCCGCGGGTTGTGCTTCATCGTGCAGGAGCCGAGCGGGAAGAACCCGGTGTCGATGCCGTAGTTTTGTTGGCTGAGGCGCGTGTAGTGGCGCACGATTTGCGGCTCCGAGAGGTCGGGGAGACCGATGGGACCATTGCGTTCGAAGCGGCCGAGGCGCGCCTGCCCCGACGGCTCGGGCAGATCGACGCCCGAACAGCCGGGCCGGCCCTGCTCGAAGATGAGCGGCTCCTCGATCGCGAGCGCCCGGTCGCCGCTGATGGTGATGCGCTCGCGGTTCATCGCAAAACCTCGCGCAAGCCCGACACCAGGCGCTCGCCATCCTCGTCGGTGTTGAGCTCGGTCGCGGCGACGATGAGAAGGTCGGCGAGGTTCGCTTCCGCCGGATAGAGCCGCGACGCGGGCACGCCGCCGAGGATGCCCCGCCCCGCCAAGTTTTCCACCACCCCCGCCGCCGGAACGGGAAGGCGCAACGTAAATTCGTTGAAGAAATTGTCGTTGAGGATTTCGACCCCCGGGACGCCGGCGAGGCGCTCCGAGAGGCGCAAAGCCGCCAGGTGATTGAGCCGGGCGAGGCGCGCGAACCCGGCCTCGCCCAACAGCGACAGATGGATGGTGAAGGCAAGCGCGCACAGGCCCGAATTCGTGCAGATGTTGCTGGTCGCCTTTTCGCGCCTGATGTGCTGTTCGCGCGCCGAGAGCGTCAGCACGAAGCCGCGCCTTCCATCCTTGTCCACCGTCTGTCCGGCCAAGCGGCCCGGCATCTGGCGCACGTATTTTTCGCGGGTGGCGAAGAGGCCGACATAGGGTCCGCCGAAACTGAGCGCGTTGCCGATCGGCTGGCCCTCGCCGACCACGATGTCGGCGCCCATGTCGCCCGGCGCCGTCACCGCGCCCAGCGCCACCGGTTCGGTGACGACGACGACGAGGAGCGCCCCCACCTTGTGCGCGGCCTCGGCCAGCGCCGCATAATCCCGAAGGTGACCGAAGAAGCCCGGATACTGCACGACGACGCAGGAGGTGCCCTGATTGATCCGCGGAATAAGATCCTCGGCGCCATTGGGATCGGGCGCCGCGAGGTCGAGCGTGAACCCCAGGAACCGCGCGTGGGTGGCGATGACCTCGCGGTAATGCGGGTGCAGGCCCCCGGACAGGACGGCGCGGCCGTGGCGAGTGATCCGGGTCGCCATCATCACCGCCTCGGCCGCCGCGCTGGCGCCGTCATACATGGAGGCGTTGGCCACATCCATGCCGGTGATGAGCGCGACCTGGGTCTGAAACTCGAACAGATACTGCAACGTGCCCTGGGCGATCTCCGGCTGATAGGGCGTGTACGAGGTGAGGAACTCGCCGCGCTGGATCAGCGCATCCACCGCCGCCGGCACGTGGTGGCGATAGGCGCCGGCGCCGAGAAACGACGGCGCCCGCGCCGTGCCCAGATTCTTCGCCGCCATCGCCGCGAAGAGGCGCTCGACTTCGATCTCGCCCTTGAATGACGGCAGATCGACCGGGCCGCGAAGCCTGGCCGCGTCGGGCACATCCTTGAACAGGCTCTCGATATCCAAAACGCCGATCCTGGACAGCATGGCGCGCCGGTCAGGTTCGGTCAGCGGCAGATAACGCATCAGTGCAATCCCCTCACGAAGTCGCGATAGGCCGTTTCGCTCAACAGTCCCTCAAGCTCCTTGGGATCGCTCAACCGAATCTTCACGAACCAACCGCCCGCCATCGGCGCGGCGTTGACGGTGGCCGGTTCGTCCTTGAGCTTGGCGTTGATCTCGACGACCTCGCCGCTCACCGGGGCGTAGACCTCGCTCGCCGCCTTCACCGATTCGACGACCGCCATGTCCTTGCCTTTCTCGACCTTGCGCCCCGGCTCGGGCAATTCGACATAGACGACGTCGCCCAGCTGCTTCTGGGCGTAATCGGTGATGCCGATGGTGCCGATTCCGCCCTCGACGCGGATCCATTCATGCTCCTCGGTGAATTTCGTGTCGCTCATGGGCCTACCTCTTGCGATAACGGTGCGGAACGAATGGAAGGGACACGATGCGCGCCGGCAGCGCCTTGTCGCGCACCACGAGTTGCAGCGCTGCGCCGGGCGTTGCCGCCCCGGCCGCGACATAGCCCATCGCCACGGGACCATCGACGCTGGGGCCGAATCCGCCGCTGGTGATCTCGCCGACGGAACTTCCGCCGGCATCCTTGATCTCGGCATGGGCGCGCGCCGGGGCTCGGCCATCGGGACGGATGCCGACGCGACGGCGGCGCGGACCTTCCGCCAGTTCGCGCGCGAACCTGGCAAAGCCGGGGAACCCGCCCGTGCCACGCCGGCGCCGGGCGACGGCCCATTCGAGGCCGGCCTCGACGGGCGAGGTCGAGGCATCGATGTCCTGGCCGTAGAGGCAGAGGCCCGCCTCCAGCCGCAGCGAATCGCGGGCACCCAGCCCAACAGGCTTCACGCCCGGCCGGTCGAGGAGTGCGCGGGCAAACCGCATGGCATGCCCCGCCGGCACCGAGATCTCGAATCCGTCCTCGCCGGTGTATCCCGATCTCGTGACGAAGAGGCCGGCGCCGTTCCAGACGAAGCGCGCGGCGCCCATGAAGACGAGGCGCCCGACTCCGGGCACCAGGGGTTCGAGCGCGCTTTCCGCCTTGGGTCCCTGCAGCGCCAGAAGCGCGTGATCGTCGAGGATGCCGACACGCGCGCCGGCGCCGGCGGCGCCTTGCAGGCGGGCGAAATCGGCGGTCTTGCAGGCGGCGTTGACGACGACGACGTAGAGGTCGCCGGCATTGGCGATCATGAGATCGTCGTCGATGCCGCCTTGCTCATTGGTGAAGAGCGTGTAGCGCTGGCGGCCTTCGCCCAGGCCGGCGATGTCGGCCGTGGTCAGGCTTTCGAGCATGGCGGCGGCCTTCGGGCCCGATACCCAGGCCTGGCCCATATGCGAGACATCGAAGAGACCCGCCGCTTCGCGCGTCCCCAGATGTTCGGCGAGGATTCCGGGTAGATACTGCACCGGCATTTCGTAGCCGGCGAACGGCACCATCCTGGCGCCGAGCTCGCGGTGGAGATCGTAAAGCGGCGTGCGCAGCAACGAATTCAAGCGAGCCCTCCGACACGGATCCAAGGTCCGGACATGCGTCAAGCGCATCCGGCCCCATCTGTCTTCGGACCTGAGAGATTTCACCGGAGCGATGGCGAATGCTCCGACTTACCCCATCGGTGAGGCGCGTTCCCACGCCTGCTTTCCAGAGTGCTTCCCCGCGCGGTCCCTTTTGCCTGAGAGTTTCCGGGGCGGTTGCTCCTTCGGCGCCGGCCCTTCTTCGACCGGACTCTCCCGCGCGTGTCGTCAGCTTGAACGCCGCCACCTTCCCCGGAGTCCGATTCCGGGTCAAGCGCCAATTCGGGCCGCTACTGGGCCAGTTTCCGGTTGAAGGCGAGTTCGTCCTCGGTGAGCTCGAAGCCGAAGAAGATGACGTACCGCACGCCCTCCTCGCCTTGGCGGATCGGGATTTCCTGCTCCAGCTCCTCGATCTGGCTGGCGCGGGTATGGTTGCCGGGAAAATCGACGCCGGTTTCGAAGACCTCGCGCCCGACGATCTGCTTGTCGCGCGTCGACACCGCCACGAAATAGCGGAAATCGGCGCGGCGCGTCGTATCGGCGGGCCCGCGCGAAACGACGAAACGAATCCGCGAAGCGACGGTAATCGTATCGCTGCCGGTGCTGCAGGCCGCGGAAATATCGGTAAGCTCGGCCTCGAACAGCACGTCGGTGAGATCGCGGCCCGCGCCGGTGAAGCGGGTCAGCTTCGCCGCGTCCTCGACCTTGGCCACCACCGGGCAGGGCGGCGGGACCGTCGGGGTTATGATCGAGCTCATGGTCTCGCAGCCGGCAAGCGCCAGGGCGAGCGCCAGAGTCAGGCCGGCGCTATAGCGACTTGTGCGTGCCATCGCAGAACGGCGGCGTCTTGGTGTGCTTGCATCCGCAGAGCCAAACCTGCTTTGCTTCCGCGGCCTCGAAGGGGCGAGGGGAAAGCCCCGTGCCCTTGTGCGAGCTGTCGCAGAAGGGCTGTTTGGCGCTACGCCCGCAGGCGCACCAGAAATACTTCTTGCCGGCCTCCACGGCCACGGCATAGGGCGCCTTTTGCGGTGAAATCGGTGTTGTCATGACCCCTTCCCTGACGGCCCGCGGACACTATACTAGGGCATGGCAACGCGCGACCATTCCAGCAGTATCGGCGGGACTGTAGTGAACAGCCGTGGCTTCCACAAGGGCGCCAGGGAACCATCCTACGCCCGGGCGAACCAGCTGCCGCTCACGATCCTTTTGTCCTCGCCGCGCGGGTTCTGCGCCGGAGTCGACCGCGCCATCCTGATCGTCGAAAAGGCGCTCGAATCCTATGGCGCGCCCGTCTACGTGCGCCACGAGATCGTGCACAACCGCTACGTGGTGGAAAGCCTGGAGGCCAAGGGCGCGGTGTTCGTGGACGAGCTCGACCAGGTGCCCGATGACGGGCAGCCGGTGGTTTTCTCCGCCCACGGCGTGCCGAAATCGGTTCCCGACGAGGCGACGCGGCGGAGCATGTTCTTTCTCGACGCCACCTGCCCGCTGGTCAGCAAGGTACACCACGAGGCCGAGCGCCATTTCAACGCCGGCCGCCACATCCTGCTCATCGGCCATGCCGGCCATCCGGAAATCATCGGCACGATGGGGCAGTTGCCGGCCGGAGCGGTCACGCTGGTCGAGACGCGCGAACAGGTGGCGGCGATCCGTGTCGAGGACGACACCAAACTCGCCTACATCACCCAGACGACGCTCTCCATCGACGACGCCGCCGGCATCATCGACGCCCTGAAGGCGCGGTTCCCCCGGATCAAGGGCCCGCGCAAGGAAGATATCTGCTACGCCACCACCAACCGCCAGCAGGCGGTGAAGGCCATCGCCGCTCGGTGCGAGGCGATCCTGGTGGTGGGCGCGCCCAATTCCTCGAATTCCATGCGGCTTGTCGAAGTGGCGCTGGCCGCCGGCTGCCCGCGAGCCAAGCTGGTGCAGCGGGCCGCCGAAATCGACTGGTCCTGGCTCGACGGCGTCGAACGCCTCGGGCTGACCGCGGGGGCCTCGGCGCCCGAAGTGCTGGTGCGGGAGGTGATCGAGGCCTGCCGGGCGCGCTACAACGTCACCATGGAAGAGATTCCGGTGATCGCCGAAAACGTCCACTTCAAGCTGCCCCGGCCGTTGATCGCTTAAGGTGTCCTTGCGCGGAAGGCTTGCGCTGGGCTAACCCTGCCACGCCATGGCCGTATACACCGAAGTCCCCGACAGCGAGCTTGAAGCCTTCCTCGGCGCCTACGATCTGGGTCGAGTGATGTCGTGCAAGGGCATCGCCGAGGGCGTCGAGAACAGCAACTTTCTGCTGCGCACCGGTCAAGGCGCCTTCATCCTCACCCTCTATGAAAAGCGGGTGAAGCGCGAGGACCTGCCATTCTTCCTCGGGCTCATGGACCATCTAGCCGCGCGCGGCATCCACTGCCCGACGCCCATTAAGCGGCGCGACGGCGAAACCCTGAGCGAGCTTTGCGGCAGGCCGGCGGCCATCATCAGCTTTCTCGAAGGCCTGTGGCCGCGCCGGCCGACCGCGCGGCACTGTCAATTGCTGGGCGCGGCGTTGGCGCGCATGCACTTCGCCGGCGCCGATTTCCCATTGCGCCGGCCCAACAACCTGTCGGTCGAAGGCTGGCATCCGCTGTTCCAGGCCTGCGCCGGGCGCGCCGACAGCGTGAAGGCGGGACTTGCCGAGGAGGTCGCGCGCGAACTGGCCGCGGTTAGCGATTCCTGGCCCGGCGATCTCGCCACCGGCGTCATCCATGCCGACCTCTTTCCCGACAACGTGTTCTTCCTGGGCGATCGGCTGTCGGGGATCATCGATTTCTACTTCGCCTGCAACGATTCCCTAGCCTACGATTTGGGGGTGTGCCTCAACGCCTGGTGCTTCGAGCCCGACCACAGCTTCAACGCGACCAAGGCCCGCGCCTTGATCGGCGCCTATCGCCGGCAGCGCTACATGCCGCCGGAAGAGATCGCGGCCTTGCCGCTGCTGGCGCGCGGCAGCGCGCTCAGGTTCCTGCTGACCCGGCTCTATGACTGGCTCCATCACCCGGACGGCGCCTTCGTGAAGCCGAAGGATCCGCTCGAATATCTCCATAAGCTCCGCTTCCACGCCAAGGTGCGCGACATGGCCGGCTACGGGCTGGGATAGGCGAAGTTTGGTCCCGCCCTCCGTCAAGGTCTATACCGACGGTGCCTGCAGCGGCAATCCAGGCCCGGGCGGTTGGGGCGTTCTCCTGCTTTACGGCGACGTGGAAAAGGAGCTCTCCGGCGGCGAGCCCGCGACGACGAACAACCGCATGGAGATGATGGCGGCGATCCGGGCCCTGGAATCGCTGACGCGCGACGCGGCCGTCGAGCTCTATACCGACAGCACCTATGTGCGCGATGGCATCACCAAGTGGCTGCCGCAATGGAAGCGGCGCGGCTGGCGCACCGCCGACAAGAAACCGGTCAAGAACATCGACCTGTGGCAGCGGCTCGAAGAGGCCATCGGCGGGCACCGCGTCACCTGGCATTGGGTGCGGGGACACACCGGGCATGACGGCAACGAACGCGCCGACGCGCTGGCAAGGCAGGGGCTCGAGGCGACGAGGCAAGACCGCCGCGGCTGATCCGCTCTAGGCCGAACCCACTCCCGTTAGAGCGCCTTCAGCACTGCCTCCGCGCTCGACACCTCGAAGGCGCCCGGCGCCTCGACGTTCAGCGTCTTAACGACGCCGTTCTCGACGACGATGGCGTAGCGCTGGGCGCGCAGGCCCATGCCGTACTTGGCGGCATCCATGGTGAGGCCGACGGCCTTGGAGAAATCGCCGTTGCCGTCGGCCAGCATCGTCACCTTGCCGTCCGCATGCTGCTGCTTGCCCCAGGCATCCATGACATAGGCGTCGTTGACCGAGAGGCAGGCGATGGTATCGACGCCCTTGGCCTTCAACTTGTCGGCGTGATTGACGAAGCCGGGCAGATGCTTGGCCGAGCAGGTGGGGGTGAAGGCGCCCGGCAGCGCGAACACGACCACCTTCTTGCCCTTGAAGAGCTCGTCCGTGGTGATCTTCTTGGGGCCGTCCGCGCCCATGACCTGGAGGGTTATGGACGGAATCTTGTCGTTGACCTTGATCGTCATTTCCAGTTCCTTTCGATGAGGGATGTCTTGGCGAGACTCTAATGGCGCCGGCGAAACTGTCCAGCCCCCCTCGTCAGCCGCCGGCCGCCCGCACGGCGTCCAGCACCGCCTCTTCACTCAAGAGTTCCGGCAAGGCGATGCCGCCCGGCGCGCTCGGCCCATAGACGGCGTTGAAGGGGATGCCATAGCGCCCGAAGCTCGCCAGATAGTGGGCGATCGCGTCGCTGGGCAGAGTCCAATCAGCCTGCATCGCCACGACATCGGGCCGGGCGAGGCGCGCCGAAACGCGCTCAGTGTCAAGCACCAGCCCCTTGTTGACGAGGCAGGTGATGCACCATTCCGCCGTCACGTCGACGAAGACGATCCGCCCCTCGACGACGAGCTCCGAGATCCGGGCGGTGTCGAAAGCCGTCCAGCGCCGGTCCGGCGCCGCCGTCCCGCTGTCGTCGCGCCCGAGCCCCGCCGATGCCGCCAACGCCAGAATCGAGAGCAGTCCCACCGCCGCCGGCGAGGCGAGCCGCAACCCCTTCGGCCACCGCCGTCGCGCCCACAAGGCCCCCGCCGCCAGGATCATCGCCGCCGCCACCACCCCGACCGACAAGCCGCCCGAGCCGGCGGCAAGGATCGTCAGCAGCCAGATCGCGGTACCGGCGAGCGCCAACCCCAGGACGAACCTGAACCACAGCATCCAGCCGCCCGGCCTCGGCAGCAGCGTCACCAGGCGCGGCCAGGCGGCAACGGCGAAATAGGGGGCCGCAAGCCCAACGCCCAAGGCCAGCATGATAGCCACGATCTCGACTGGGCCGCGGGCGAGGGCGAAGCCGACGGCGGTGCCGACGAACGGCGCCGAGCAGGGTGTCGCCAGCAGCGTCGCCATGATTCCGGTGAAGAAACTGCCGGCTAGGCTCGGACGTCCACCCCTTGCCGCCGCGTCGCCGACCCAGCCGGGAATCGCCACGTCGAACCAGCCCCAGAGATTGCAGGCGAACAGCGTGAGCAGCACGATCATCGCCGCCAGGAACACGGGCTGCTGGAACTGGAAACCCCAGCCGATGGCGATGCCAGCCGCCTTGAGCAATGCCAGCGCCAGTGCGAGCGCGAGAAACGCCGCGAGGATTCCGGCCGCCGTCGCCAGGAACGACGTCCTGATTTGCCGCAGCGGCGCGCCCGCCAGGCCGAGAGCGCCGGCTAGCTTCAACGACAGAACCGGCAGGACGCACGGCATGAGATTGAGGACGAGGCCGCCGAGGACGGCCAGCGCCAGCACGGCGAGAAGACCGTCGGCGGAACCTGGAACCACCGCCTCGCCCGGCGCCAACGCGCGTTCGAGCCCGCGGCTGCCATCGACGAGTGTCAGCGTCAATGGGGCTTGCGCGAAGGCGGGCGCTCCCTTGTCGGCGCCGACCTTGACGGAGAGGATCGCGCGGTGCCCGTCATCCATGATCGCGACGTCGGGCGCGGCGAAATAGAGGCCGGGCGGCCCCTCGACGATGAGATCGGGGGCGGTGAAGGGAATGGTCGAGCGCGCGACGACGGTGAGCACGCCCTCGCCTTCCCCGCCGAGGCGCACGCTGTCGAAGCCGAGGCCGTGGGCGCTGCCGTCGCCCGGAACCTGGACTCGGAAGCGGTCGATGAGCTGAACCATCGGCGTCGGCGCCGCCGGCCCGGCCGGCAGGTCGAGCGCCAACTCCGCCGTCAACGGAACGCAGATCGCCTCGCAGACGAGATAGTCGATCCTGGCGCGCAAGGCCATCGGTTCGCCCGGCCGCTCCGGCCTCGCGATCACGGGGAACACGACCTCGTCGCCATACCCGAACGTCTCCAAGCCGAAGAGCGTGAAGCGGTGCGGCACGGGCCATTTCATGTCGGCGCCGGCGAGGTTGGTCGAACCCGCCCAGTCCACCCGTACCGGCAGCCCGGCATCGCCCGGCGAGCGCCAGTAGGTTTTCCAACCGGGTTGAAGTTGAATCTGAACGCCAAGCGGAATCGCCCCGCCGTCACCGACCGCCGACACAGCAGAGACCAGGCGCGCCGATGCCATGTCGGCTCGAACCCAATCGCCGGCGCCGGATTCCGCCGCCAGCGCGGACCCGGCCGAGATCAGCGCGATCGCCGCGCCGAAAATCATCGTTAAGAGCCGGCGCATCGCCGATCCAGGTCGCACAGGGGGCCTCCGACGCTCCGACATGCCACGCCCTATATAAGGTCTCGCACCCGCCCGTTCCTCACTTTTGCGTGTAGGCCCGGACTCTGCTAATATCGCCGACGGCGCCGCCCGCGCCATCCTTGAGGATCATGAGCGAAAAGGCGCCGAATCACTTCGCCGGTCAACTACTGGTCGCCATGCCGCAAATGCGCGACCGGCGGTTTGCGCGCAGCGTCATTTATATGTGCGCTCACAATCCGGAAGGCGCCATGGGGTTGGTGGTGAACCGGCTCGTGGGCTCGCTGAAGTTTCCCGAGCTTCTCACCCAGCTCGGCATCGAAGCCAAACCGGGCCTTGACGAGATCCGCGTTCACTTCGGCGGTCCGGTCGAATCCGGCCGCGGCTTCGTCCTGCATTCGGCCGACTACGTCCGCGACGGGACCATGGTGGTGAACAACGAGATCGCGCTCACCGCCACCGTCGACATCTTGAAGGCGATCGCCGGGGGCGAGGGCCCGCGCCAGAGTCTGTTGGCGCTCGGCTATGCCGGATGGGGGCCGGGCCAGCTCGACACCGAGATGCAGGCGAATGGCTGGCTCACCGTGCCCGCCGATTTCGGCCTCGTGTTCGACGACAACGTCGATGACAAGTGGACGCGCGCGATCGGCAAGATCGGGGTCAATCTCCAGCATCTGTCCGGCGAGGCCGGGCACGCGTAGCGCGGAATCGCCCAACCAAAGTCTCAGATTCCATTTTCATTTCTGGTTGTCATACCGGCGAAAGCCGGTATCCATCTCGACTTTCCGCGATGTTGGCGCCATGGGCACCGGCGTTCGCCGGGGCGACATCGAGAGTCGGCCCGATCCCGCTACCCGCGCCTCGTCAGCCGCGCCGGTCCTCGGCCAGCATGGCGAAGAGAACGTGATCCTCCCAGGCGCCATTGATACGCAAATAGGCGCGCGCCAATCCTTCGTCCTTGAACCCCTGCTTCAATAGCAACCGGCGGCTCGCCTCGTTGCGCGGCAAACAGGCCGCCTCGACGCGGTGCAGGCCCAGCCGGTCGAAGGCGAAGGGAACGAGCGCGCCGACCGCTTCGCCCATGAAGCCCTGATTGGCGAACTCGGCGCCGACCCAATAGCCGAGGCTGGCGGCTTGCGCCACGCCGCGGCGTACATGGCGCAGCGCCAACCCGCCCAGGAATGCATGGTCGGCGCGCCGGAAGATGTGGAAGCCGTAGCTGGCATCGGTATGCCATTCGAGCGCCGACTGGCGCATGGCGCGGCGATAGGCGGCATGGGTCAGCGCGTCGCTGGCCCAGCTTGGCTCCCAAGGGGCCAGGAACTCGCGGCTGCGCGCGCGCAAACCCGCCCAGGCATGCCAATCGCGATAGCGCGGCGGCTGGAGATAGACGCGCTCGGCATCCAGCCGGTGGCCACGCGGGATGTAGAATCGGCCGAGACCGAATTTAAGCATGACGCGGCCCGGCGCGCTTCTCAGCGCAGTCTCGCGGCGACGGCTTGCACCGACGCCAGGCGGCCGATCGGCCCGATCGCCGCCAAGGTGGGCGTGCCCGCGGCGATGCGGCTGGCGACGCGCCGCACGGCCGCGCCATCGACGGCCTCGACGCGCGCCACGATCTCCTCGACCGTCAGCGGCCGGCCGAAGATGAGAAGCTGCTGGGCCAGCTGCTCGCAGCGCCCGCTGGTGCTCTCGCGCGCCATCAAGAGTCCCGCCTTCAACTGGGCGCGGGCGCGGGCCACCTCGCCGTCTTCGAGATTACGCGGCAGCGCCGCAAGCTCGTCGCATACAAGGTCCAACAGGGTCTCGGCCTCCGTCTCGCCGGTGCCGGCGTAGATACCGAACAGCCCGCCGTCGCGGAAGGGAGCGGCGAAGCTGTAGATGCTGTAGACGAGGCCGCGCTTTTCGCGAATCTCCTGGAACAGGCGCGAGGACATGCCGCCGCCGAAAAGGGTCGATAACACCATGCTGGAATAATAATCCGGATCGTCGAAGCCCACACCGGGAAATCCCAGCACCACATGCACCTGTTCGAGGTCGCGCTCGTCGCGAAACTCGCCGCCGACGTAGCGGGCGGGGTCGGTGCCATTCGCGCTCTTGCCCGGCAGGGCGTCGAACTTGGCCTCGGCCAGCCTCAGGATGGCGTCGTGATCGACCCTTCCAGCCGCCGCGAGGACGAGCCGGTCGGCGCTGTAATGGCGCCGCATGTAGTCGCCGATGACGGCGCGCGGAAGGTCGCGAATGATCTCGGCCCGGCCGAGCACCGGGCGTCCCATCGCCTGGTCGGGAAAGGCGGTTTCCTGGAACCTGTCGAAGATGATGTCGTCGGGGGTGTCCTCGGCCTGGCCGATCTCCTGGAGCACGACGGCGCGTTCGCGCGCCAATTCCTCGTCCAGGAATGTCGAATGCTGCAGGATGTCGGCAATGATATCGACGGCGAGCGGCACGTCGCCGGCCAGCACGCGGGCGTAGTAGGCGGTATGCTCGCGCCCGGTATGGGCGTTCAAGTGGCCGCCCACGGCCTCGATCTCGACCGCGATGTCGCGGGCATTGCGCCGCGCCGTGCCCTTGAAGGCCATATGCTCCAACAGATGGGCGACGCCATTGACCGCGGCCGGTTCGTTACGGGTACCGGCATCGACCCAGACACCGATCGCCGCCGTCTCCAAATCGGCGATGGCGTCGGTCGCGACCCGAAGGCCATTGGGCAGCGTCGTCACTTGCACGCTCATGCGGCACTCCGTTGGCTGTGGCGGTCGCGAATGAAGGATTTTATTCTGGCGATATCGTTCGCCAGCACCTCGACCCGCTCCGGCTTCTCGAAGATGCCGGCGAGGTGCTCCGGCAGCGCCGGGCGCAGGCCGGTCGCGCGCCAGGTCGCCTCGGGGAACTTCGCCGGATGCGCGGTCGCCAATGCTACCACAGGCACGTCCTTCGGGCCGTCCCAGCCTTGCGCCGCGGCGATGGCGATGGCGGTGTGGGGATCGACGAGTTCGCCGGTCGATTTGTATATGGCGGCGATGGCGGCCAGCGTGCCCGGATCGTCGAGGCGGAAGCCCGAGAAGATCGCCGTGGCCCGGCGCCAGCGCGCCTCGCCCACCCGGAGTCGGCCGCCGCGCCGGAATTCCGTCATCGCCGCGGCCAGGGCCGGCCCGTCGCGGTCGTAGAGATCGAACAGCGCGCGCTCGAAATTGCTCGACACCTGGATGTCCATGGAGGGCGACAGCGACGCCTCGACCGGGGCCGTGGCCAACTCGCCAGAGGCCAGGAAGCGGGCAAGGATATCGTTGCGGTTCGAGCCGACGATGAGACGCTCGACCGGCAGACCCATCGCGCGGGCCGCATAGCCCGCATAGACGTTGCCGAAATTTCCGGTCGGCACGGCGAAGGCGACGGGACGATGCGGGGCGCCGAGCGCCAGTCCGGCGGCGACGTAGTAGACGATCTGGGCGGCGATGCGCGCCCAGTTGATCGAGTTGACGGCGCCAAGCCGCAGCTCCTCGCGGAAGGCGCGGTCGGCGAACAGCGCCTTCACCAGGTCCTGGCAATCGTCGAAGGTGCCCTCGACGGCGACGTTGTGGATGTTGGGGGCATCGACCGTGGTCATCTGCCGGCGCTGCACCTCGGACACGCGACCCAAGGGATGCAGGATGAAGACCTCGATGGCGGCGCGATCGCGGCAGGCCTCGATGGCGGCGGAGCCGGTGTCACCCGAGGTCGCGCCGACGATGGTGATGCGCTCGCGCCGGCGTTTCAGCACGTGGTCGAGAAGACGGCCCAGCACCTGCAAGGCCAAATCCTTGAAGGCGAGCGTGGGACCGTGAAAGAGCTCCATCAGCCAGAGCCGCGGCCCGATCTGCTTCAATGGCACGATGTGGCGGCGGTCGAACCCGGCATAAGCGTCGGCGAGGAGCGCCTGGAGCGCCGCCTTGTCGATGCAATCGCCGAGGAACGGAGACATGATCGCGGCGGCCTGTTCCGCGTAGGGGCGACCGGCGAGATCGCCCAAATCCTTCGCGCTCGGATTCGGCCAGGTTTCAGGCACATAGAGCCCGCCATCCGCCGCCATGCCGGCCAGCAGAACGTCCTCGAAACCTAGCGCCGGGGCGCCGCCGCGGGTGCTGATGTATCGCAATGGGGGATATACCGGTTGGGTCCGGAAAGGAAGCTTACACTATCGGCCAAGTGTCGCGGTGACAAGGCAAAGACAGAGAAACGGCGGCTCAGGCCCAGATCACCTTCACGTCGTAGCGCTCGAAGTGGCGATCGGCGCTGACCAGCGTCAGGCCCTCGGTCTGGGCCTGGGCGATCAGCATGCGATCGAACGGATCACGGTGATGAAGCGGCAACCCCGCGACGCGTTCGATGTGGGGAAACGCAATCGGCAGCGTCTTGAAGCCGCTTTCGGCGATGCCGTCCTCGAAACGAAGGGCCAGTCGAAGCCGGCCCTGGCTCGCCTTGATCGCCACTTCCCAGGCCGAAGCGAGGCTGACATAGACCGTCTCGGCGCCGTCGATCGCCTCGCGGGATTTCGCGGGAAGCCGAGGTTTACCCTCCCACCACCAGAGGAAGGCATGCGTATCAAGCAGGAGGTTCAATCGGTCCATAAAACAAGTCGAGCAAATCGTCGGGGAGCGGGTCGTCGAAGTCGTCCGAGATCCAAATCTTTCCCTTCCCGAGACCGGGTACGCGCTTGCCCTTGGTCTTCTCGACCGGAACCAAGCGCGCCATGGGCACGCCGTTCTTGGTGATGATGAACTCCTCGCCCGCCGCGGCCCGATCCACCAATTTGGAAAGATGGGTCTTCGCATCGTAGAGGCTGCGAATTACGTCGCCCATGGGGAATCTCCTGGTCAACCTTGACCAATATAGGCGCAAAATCAAAGTTGGTCAAGCTTGACCTATGACAAGTACCGCGCTTCCAAATGCCGCTTGAAGGCCTTGGCATCGAGCGGCCGGCCGGTCGCCTGGCGCACCAGATCGGGGGTGGAGAGCGACGAGCCCAGCCCATGGACCTTGCGGCCGAGCCAGTCCATGAGCGGGGCGAAGTCGCCCTTGGCGATGGCCGCCGGGATCTCGGGCATTTCCGCCCGCGCCGCCTCGAAAAGCTGCGCGGCGGTGACGGCGCCCATCGTATAGGTGGGAAAGTACCCCCACGCTCCGTCATACCAATGGATGTCCTGAAGGCAACCCTCGCGGTCGCTTGCCGGCACCAACCCTAGAAGCTCCTTCATGCCGTCGTTCCACGCCCCCGGCAGGTCGGCAGGCGCGAGATCGCCCGCCACCATCGCGGTCTCCAGCCGGTAGCGCAGGATGACGTGTGCCGGATAGGTGACCTCGTCGGCATCGACGCGGATCGTTCCCGGCCGCACCCGGGTCGACAGGCGGTGGAGATTATCGTCCTCCCAGGCCGGACCGGCGCCGGCGAAGGCCTCGCGCGCCAACGGGGCGAAAAACCTCGTGAACTCGCGCGAGCGGCAAACCTGCATTTCGACCAGCAAGGACTGGCTCTCATGCACGCTCATGCCGCGCGCCTGGCCCACGGGCTGCAGGCGCCAATCGGGCGGCAGGCCGCGCTCGTAGAGGGCGTGGCCGGTTTCGTGCAACACGCCCATGATCGCCGAGGAAAAATCGCTTTCGTCATAGCGCGTCGCGATCCGCACGTCGTCGGGAACCCCGCCGCAGAAGGGATGCAGGGTGACATCGAGCCGGCCATGGTCGAAGTCGAATCCGACCGCCGCCATCAGCTTGAGTCCGAGCGCGCGCTGGCGCTCCACCGGGAACGGTCCTTCGGGCCGGATCGGCGAGCGGCGTGCAAGCTGGCGCTCGAGCGCGGCCTCGCGCAGGTCCGGCAGGAACGCGGCCACTTCCGCGAACAATCGATCGATATCGGCTTGGCGGCCTCCCGGCTCGTACTCGTCCAACAGCGCCTCGTAAGGGCGAATCCCCAAGCGCTCGGCCTTGGCCGCCGCCGCCTCGCGCACGAGCGCCAAGACTTCTTTCAGGGGCGGGAGTACCATGGCGAAATCGCCCGCGGGCCGCGCCTTGCGCCAGACATGTTCGCAAGCCGTGCATGCCTTCGACAGCGCCTCGACGAAAGCCGGCTCCAACGCCGTCGCATGCACCCACTGACGGCGCATCTCGGAGAGGTTGGCGCGCTGCCAAGGGTCGAGAGCCGCCGCGGCGCCCTCGGCTTCGTCGAGAAGATCGCCCATAACGGGCTCGGTCAGCAGCCCGTGGCAGACGACTTGCAGCGCCGCCAATTGCTCGGCTCTCGCCGCCCCGCCGCCTGGCGGCATCATCGTGGACATGTCCCAATGCAGGACGCCCAGCGCCTCGCGCAATGCATAGAGGCGGCGAAAGCGGGATTCGAGAGTCCGGTAGGCGTCGCTCATCGAGGACTCCGCAGAGTGTAGATCGTGTAAATCGCGCCGAGCGCCAGCGCCAGCGCGTACCAGATGATGGCGTATTGCAGATGGTCGTTGGGAAGGTGGATCCGGGTCTGGCCGCCGATGGGCAAACCGCCCGGATTCCCGGCCGGTCCGGCTTCCAGGAACATCGGTACGACGGGGGCGCCCATCCCGGTTGCCGCCGCCATGGATGGGAGATCGGTCCAGAACCAGATATTTTTCATGGGTTCGTTGTCGGGCACGAGCCAATTCTGGCGGCCGGGACGGCGCAAAATGCCCTCGACGGTGACGGTTCCCACGATCTGGCCTTCCAGGCGCCGGTTCGCATCCTTTCGTTCGACCGGAACCCAGCCGCGGTTGACCAATAGCGTGCCGCCGCCGCCGAGCGTCATCGGCGTTACGATCTGATAACCGGCGTTGCCGTTCATGGTGCGGGCCGCGAGATAGAGCTCGCGGGCGTGCATGAAAACGCCGGTGGCCGTTGCGCGGCGATAATCGAGCGATGCCACCGCGTCCTCGGCCATCGCCGCGCCTGCGGGCGGCGCCGCCACGGGTTCGGCGGCGACGCGGGCCGTGCGTTCGCCGATCAGTCCTTCCTTCCAATAAAGGCGCTGCACCTGCCATGTGCCCAACACCAGGAGCGCGATGATTCCGGGCACGGCGATGAGGGTGGGCCAGAACGCGGGGCGGAATTTCATCGACATGCGCCGGCTAGCGGGACGGCGAGCGATCAATGGCCGGCCGAAACCTCGCCGGCGCCGGCCACGTAGATGCAGATGAAGAGGAACAGCCACACGACGTCGACGAAGTGCCAATACCAGGCGGCGGCCTCGAAGCCGAAATGATGGTCCGGCTTGAAATGCCCGGCCCACGCCCGGAACCAACAGACGCCGAGGAATATGGTTCCGATGATGACATGAAGGCCGTGGAAGCCGGTCGCCATGAAGAAAGTCGAGCCGTAGATGTTCTCGCGAAAACCGAAGGCGGCGTGCGCGTACTCGTAGGCCTGCACGGCCGTGAACGCCGCGCCGAGAAGAACGGTGAGGCCGAGGCCCCGCAACATGCCGTCGCGGTCGCCTTCGCGCAAGGCGTGGTGCGCCCAAGTGACGGTGACACCGGAGGTGAGCAGGATAAGGGTGTTGAGCAACGGAAGCGCGAAGGGATCGAAGGTGGCGACGCCTTCGGGCGGCCACACGCCCCCGATCGCCTCACTGGGAAAGAGGCTCGCGTTGAAGTAGGCCCAGAACCAGGCCAGGAAGAACATCACCTCGGAAGCTATGAAGAGCACCATGCCATAGCGCAATCCGAGCTGAACGACCGGCGTGTGGTGGCCTTGCCGGGTGGCCTCGCGCACCACGTCGCGCCACCAGAAGAACATGGTGGCGAGAACGAAGATGAACCCGATCGGCAATACCCAGGCCGTATAGCCGTGCATGAAGAGAATGGCGCCGACGGCCAAGACGCCGCTCGCCACCGCGCCGACAATGGGCCAAGGGCTCGGATCGACCAGATGATAGGGGTGCTTCCGGTGCTGGGCGGCGTGGGCTTCGCTCATGAGGCGTCGGGTCCTCTAGTTCGGGTCGTCTGGTTTTTCGCGGCCGGAATCGCTTGAAGCCGACTGGCCGGGCGCGCGGAAGAACGTATAGGACAAGGTGATGCTGGCAAGGTCCATGGTTTCCACATCATCGAGCAACGCCGGATCGACGAAGAAGCGCACCGGCAGGTCGGCGCTCTCGCCGGGATCGAGGCGCTGCTCGGTGAAACAGAAACACTCGATCTTGGTGAAATAGGCCCCGGCCACGTCCGGCGTCACGTTAAAGGTGGCGGTGCCGACGATGGGCCGGGCGCCGTCGTTGTGTACGCGGTAATAGGCGATCGCGGTCAAACCGACGGGCAAGACGACCTCGCGCTGGACCGGCACGAAGGACCAAGGCAGATCGCGGGCCACATCGGCGTTGAAGCGTATGGCGATCGGCCGGCCGAGGATTTCGGCCGGCGCCGCCGTCGCGCGCTGGGTCGTGCCGCCATAGCCGGTGACCGCGCAGAACAGCCGATAGAGCGGCACGGAGGCGAAAGCGAGGCCCGCCATCGCCGCCACCAGGGCCAGCGAGGCGATGACGACACGACGGTTGCGGGCTTTCACGGTCATCCTTGTCATTGCGCCCCCATGCGCACGATCGTCACCACGTAGACGATCGCCGCGAACGCACTAAGCGCCAGCAGCACCGCCAGGTTGCGCGACCGCAGCCGGCGCCGGCGTGCATCCCGCTCCAACGATTGGGGTTGCTCGTTCACGACCACGGCCCGCCGAGCAGCCCCGGCGCCCGATCGACGATCAGAAGCGCGAACAGGAGGAAGAGATAGAGGATCGAGAACGCGAACATCGGCCGAGCGCCCGAAATGCCTTCCTCCAAACGCAGCCGCAAGGCAAACCCGATGAAGGCGAGGCCGAGCGCCACCGACGCCGCGCCATAGACCCAGCCGGCAAGACCCAGTACCGCCGGCAACGCCGCCACGGGCAGCAGCAGCACGGTGTAGATCAGCATTTGCGTCTTGGTGGCGGAGGGCCCCGCGACCACCGGCATCATCGGCACGCCGGCCTTGGCGTAGTCGCCTTCGCGATAGAGGGCGAGCGCCCAAAAATGCGGCGGCGTCCACATGAAGATCAGGAGAAACAACGCCACGGCGCCAAGCCCGACATCGCCGGTCACCGCCGCCCAGCCGATCATCGGCGGAAAGGCGCCGGCGGCGCCGCCGATGACGATGTTCTGCGGCGTGCGGCGCTTCAACCAGACCGTATAGACGAAGACATAGAAGCCGATGGTGAGCGCCAAGATCCCAGCCGCCAGCCAATTGAGCGCAAGCCCCATCAGCATCGTGGACGCCAACGCCAGCACCACGCCGAAGGCGAGCGCTTCCTCCGGCGCCACGCGCCCCGTTGGGATGGGGCGGGCCTTGGTCCGCTCCATCACCGCATCGATGTCGCGGTCGTACCACATGTTGATGGCGCCGGACGCGCCGGCCCCGAGCGCAATGCATAAAATCGCCACCGCGGCCAACACGGCATTCACGTTCCCCGGTGCCACGAGCAGCCCCGCCAGACCCGTGAACACCACCAGCGACATGACGCGCGGCTTTAGCAGCGCGACATAATCCGCGACGCTGGAATCGGCTCGGGCAGTGGCGGTGAACTCGGTCAAGGCAGTCTCCGGCGCGGATGCTAATCGATTCGTGGCAGCTCTTCGTAGGAGTGGAAGGGCGGCGGCGAACTCAACGTCCATTCGAGCGTCGTCGCCCCGGCGCCCCACGGATTTTCGCCGATGCGCTTTCCCGCGATCAGCGTGTAGATGACGATGTATATGAACAACACGACACCGGCGAGAGAGATGTACGAGCCGATCGATGCTATCAAGTTCCACGGCGCGAAGGCATCCTGATAGTCCGAAATGCGCCGCGGCATGCCGGCAAGACCGAGAAAGTGCATCGGGAAGAAGGTCAAGTTGACGCCGACGAAGCTGATCCAGAAATGCAAGCGCCCGAGCCCTTCGGGATATTGCCGGCCGCACATTTTTCCGAACCAGTAATAGAAGCCGGCGAAGACGCTGAACACCGCGCCCAGCGACAGCACGTAATGGAAATGCGCCACGACGTAGTAGGTATCGTGCATGGCGTTATCCATGCCGGCGTTCGCCAGCACGACGCCGGTGACGCCGCCCACCGTGAACAGGAAGATGAAGCCGATCGCCCAGAGCATCGGCGTGTCGAAGCGCAGCGAACCGCCCCACATCGTGGCGATCCACGAGAAGATCTTGATGCCGGTCGGCACCGCGATCACCATGGTGGCGGCGGTGAAATAGGCGCGGGTGTCGACAGCCATGCCGACCGTGAACATATGGTGCGCCCAAACGACGAAGCCGACGACCCCGATCGCGACCATCGCATAGGCCATGCCGAGATAGCCGAACACCGGCTTCCTGGCGAAGGTCGACACGATCTGGCTGATCATGCCGAAGCCCGGCAAAATCAGGATGTAGACCTCCGGGTGCCCGAAGAACCAGAACAGGTGCTGGAACAGAATCGGATCGCCGCCGCCCGCCGCATCGAAGAAGTGGGTGCCGAAATTGCGGTCGGTCAGCAGCATGGTGATCGCACCGGCCAGAACCGGCAGGGCCAGCAGGATCAGCCATGCGGTCACAAAGATAGACCA
>VFKA01000054.1 GCA_009885795.1 Rhodospirillales bacterium
CCTTCAAGGACGCAGACAGCCTCAAAACCGTAATCGACGAAGAGATCAAAGCCATGAACGAAAGCCGAAAACCCCATCCGTTGGCCAATCAGCGAATCTCTGCTTAGCACTTTAGCGTATCCCTCGGCGAACGGCGTGTTTGACAGGACCGCGCTTATCTCAGCCGAGTGGATCTGAATGAAAAACCCGTCGCATTGACCCGGCACATCGGCCGGGTCTCGACCGGCCGTACCAGCGGAATTGCATGGGTCTATCTGTTTGCTTGAGCTGAACGGATGGCGACGGTCGTGTCGTATGCCTCGTTGCGCCAAGGCCGTATAGGCGTCTGACCTGACGACACCCTCGACTTGCTCGGCCCCGATGGCGGCGGCTATCAATTCCGCAATTGTCAAATCCCGTTGTCTGCCTGCCGCGCGCAGCACCACCCGCACACGAGATTGCATAAGCACCTCAAGGAGGCTGTCTTCGTCGGGAATCGGGTCCTCCGTCGCACCGCCCGCTGTCATTTGACGCCTCAGCGCGTCGAAGGCAGCGACCCATTCCCGCTGCGTTATTCCCATCGGGAACGGCACGTGGCGTTCGAGGGCCTTTAGCCGCACTCGACCGACGCGTTCCGCGTCATGGAAAGTGAGTAAGACGTCAATGTTTTCCATCGCAACGGAGAATCTGCCGACAAGCTGTCGAAGCCGCGACATCCGCAGACCATGAACAACAACGCCTGTTGCCCCAGCGCCGGCGCCGACACCGACGTCCGAGGGACCGGGCGCTTGGACGTTATCGCGCTCATCGGCAAAAGGAAGTCGCGCCCTTTGGCTGAACCGACGCGCATGGCTGTCGTATGAAAATACTATTGCTTCCGTGAGACTCATGACTGCGACGTATCGCGCATTTGCAACTCGGCAATATGACTTGGCCTGATCCACGCCCTGAGCGACATTTTGTTTCACTTCAACAATAACGTCGATCTCCCCGCGATCGTTCATGACCACGATATCCGCGAATGTCTGATTTACTCCCATCTGAATGGGATACTCTATCTTGACGCGATACGGGTCATAATTGAAATCGTGCACTAAACTCAGCAATACGAGGTGGCGAATGACCTCCTCCGGCTTGGCGTGTCGCATTTTGTTTGTGTGGCGACATCCAACCTTGATGCGGCCATCGGACGTCTCGAACCGAAGGTCGGACAAGATTTTCGGTGACAGAAACCAGTGCTCCAGCCGCGCGGACCGTTCCGCCGTTGGCTCACGCGGGATTAGAGGGAGACCTATCTGTTCGGGCGGCAACTGGGTCCTCCGATATTCCTATCGAACCACGTTATCGCCGTGGTGAGAATCCACCGCGAACGCTTCCGCGGCGCGAACATCCTCGACCGTCAGGTTCGGATGATCGCGAATCATCTCCTCGGGCGTCATACCAGCCGACAGTTTGCGCAGCACATGCTCGACCGTGATCCGCGTCCCGCGGATCACCGGCTTGCCGAACATGATCCGTGGATTCGACTCGATTCGTTCATGACCCATGCCAGAAACTCCTTTTGAATCGGCCCCGCGCTCCGGCGGTTGTGGGCGCCAAGCCGCATGATACTCCATGGCGTCCATACGGCGTGCGTCGATAACACGCGAAATGACCGGTCTTCCCGACCCCATCGCCTAGATTGACAGGTGGCGGTCGGGAAAACAATCTAGTCTAAGACTGGTTGGAATACCCACCATGGACAGCATCGGCGCCTTCGAGGCCAAGACCCAATTCGCCCGCCTGCTCGAACGGGTGAGGCGCGGCGAGACTATCGTCATCACCAAGCACGGTACGCCGGTGGCGCGCCTCGTGCCCGCCGAGCCCGTGCCCGATCGCCGGCGGCGGGCGCAGGCCATCGCCCAACTCAAGGCGATGAGCCAGCGCTACACGCTCGGCGGCCTCGATTGGAAGGTATTGCGCGACGAAGGGCGGAAGTGAGCCGCCGTTCCGTCCATCTGGCCGCTGGAAGTCGCCAATATCCTGGCGATGGCCGAGCGGCGCCGGCGGATCGACGCTATCGGGATCACGGAATTTCTCGGCGTCCTGGACACGCTCGACATTCGCGTGGACGAGTCCACCGCCGCCAGAGGCCTCAAGGAGATTCTGGCATTGGCGCGCGGCCAATCGCTGTCGAGCCATGATGCCGCCTACCTCGAACTCGCCATGCGCGAGGGGCTGACGCTGGCGACGCGCGACGACGCGCTGGCCAAGGCCGCCCGGCGCGTTGGCGTGGACGTGGTCAAGGCTTGACTGGCGCGAGGACAGCCCTCGCCACGACGACGATCTCCGGCGATGTCTCGCCGAACGGCGCGCCGCGGTGGTCTCCGTAAAGGGCCTCGATCGCGAACCCGCTCTCGATCAAGCGCGCGCGCAGCGCATCGGGCGCGGTGAACTTGATCGTGAGCCGCGTCCGTTCCTCCGGCCTTCCATCCACCGGCCGGCGCCGGATGCCGTAGTGCATGAGGCCGGTGTCGGTTTCATAGACCTGGGATTCGAAGACCCGCACCGTGACGCCATCAGGGCCGATGAAGTCGTGGCTATGCGTTTCCTGGGCGCTGGCGGCGAGATGAACCGGCGCCGGGTTTCTCGTGTCGAAGACCATGACGCCGCCCGGCGACAAATGGCGGCGGGCGCAAGCGAGGAACGCGCGCTGATCCTGCTCGCTCAGCAGCGCCTGAAAAGCGTGCGCCGCCGCGATGGCGAGATCGAATCGGCGGCCGAGATCGCAGTCGCGAAAATCGCCCTCGACCCATCGGATCGGCAGCGCGCCCGCCTTCGCCTTGGCGCGGGCAAGCATGGCGGGCGAGCGGTCGATGCCGGTGACGGCCTTGCCGGCACGCGCCAGCGGAATCGCCAGGCGACCGGTGCCGCAGCCGAGATCAAGCACATGCGTGCCGCACCGACTGGCATGCTCCAGGAAGAAGGCGCCGTCCTCGTCGAGCTCGCCATACTCGGCGTCATAGCGCGCGGCGTCGGCGTATTCCGGTTCGTGGTCGCGACCCGAGGCCGCGCCGCTCACCCGCTGGTCGATGCCGCCGGCGCCTTGCCGGCGGGCGCCTCGTCGACGCCGGGCTTCATGGCGAGCGTCAGCTTCTTCACCTTGCCCGCCTTCACCTCGATGGTCTCGGTCCGCGACATGTTGGAGGCGCGCGCGATCACGACGTAGCTGCCTTCGCGCAGCGTGAACTTCGCCTTGGCGCCGATGAACCAGGCGACGGTCTCCCGGCTGCCGTCCGGACCCGGATTCGCGCGCAAGACTTCCCAGCGTACCTCGCCGGTGAGCTTGCCGCCGCCGGCCTTGGTCGCCGAGGCGGTCAGAGTGCCGGCGTAGAGATTGATCGTATAGTTGTAGCCCTGGCCCGGCTCCAGCGGCACGACCACGTCGGCCCAGGCGCCGTCATACTTGGCGCGCACGACATAGGCGCCGGCCGGCAATAGATAGCTTTGCGTCGGCGCGGTCTCGGACAGGAGCTTCTTGCCGTTCTCGGTCTTGCCCTTGGCGTAGGCGTAGAGCTCCCACTCGACGTCATCCTTGATCGCCGGCGCGCCGGCGTGCGGGATCACTTTCACGGTCAGGTAGGCGGCGTTGAGCGTCATTACCTGCTTGCCGTGGACGTTGCCGACGACAAGGTCATTGGTCACCTCGCCCACGGTGAGTTCGGCGGCCACCTTGTACTTGCCGGGCAGCAGCACGAATTTCGGCCGCGCCGAGGTCTCGGACACCACCGGCTTGCCCTTCTCGTCGGTCACCGTCCAGACCAGCTTGTCGGCGATGACGTCGCCGCCCTGGGCGATGATGGCCTCGAACTGCACCGACCGCGATCCCGCCGGCGCGTCCTTGGGCACGACCGCGCCCGGCAGGGCGGCAAGGACAGGTTCGTCGGATTGGACGGGTTGGGCGGGTTGCGCGGATTGAACGGTTGGCACCGATTGGGCAGAGCGCGCCGGCGCCGCCGGTTTCACCGACGGGATCGGCAGCTCGGCCCGCGCAACCGTGGCCAGACCCGCGCTCGGCATCACGGCCAACGCGAGCAGCTCGGATTGAACCGGCTCGTCCTTGGACGGAAACTCGTCCGGCAGCGCGGCAATAGCGGGTTGCATGGTCTGGGCCGCCGCTTCTTCGGCCACGGCCGCGGCCCGCAACTCGGCCAGCACTTCGTCGGACAGAACCACGCCTTGCAGCTTGGGTGGCGTGTCCTTGGGCAGAACCACGCGCGGCGGCCTGGGCGGCGTGTCCTTAGGAGAAACCGCGTCCGGCAGGGCGGCAATGGCGGGTTGCACGGACTGAACCGGCTCGTCCTTGGAGAGAGCCGCGTCCGGCATCGCGGCGAAGGCGGACTGGCCGAACTGGGTCGGCGCCATCGGCTTCACCGGCGGCATCGACAGTCCGCCGGCCGTCTCGGCAAGCGCGCCTTGCGTGAACAGTCCAACCACCAGGAGCAAAGGCAGGAGCCGGCGGCGCATGGTCCTCCACGACACGGTCAATTCGAACGGATCTCTCATTATCGTTGAGAATCAGCCGCTTGTAAATCACGATTGATCCAACGCCCAAGAAATCCGTCGGCCCAATCGTGCATCGCCGGATCGTGGCGCTCGCTGCCGGCGAGTTGGGTCGTTTCGCACTGCGCGCCGGGGCGGTTGGGTAGTTCGTGCCCGGCGACCTTCAGCCAATGGCGCATCACCGCCGGCGTCACCTCGGGATGGAACTGCAAGCCATAGGCCGTGGTCCCATAGCGGAACGCCTGGTTCTCGAAGCACTGGCCGGTCGCCAGCAGCTCGGCGCAGGCGGGCACCTCGAAGCCTTCCTTGTGCCAGTGGTAAACGTGGAATTGCTCGGGGATGAGGCCGCGCCCGGCGGGTGTGGGCGTCAGCGGATAGTAGCCGATCTCGTGCAAGCCCTCGGGGTGGCGGCCGACCTTGGCCCCCAAGGCCTTGGCCAGGAGCTGCGCGCCCAGGCAGATGCCGAGGAAGGGCTTGGCCGACGAGGCGAAGCGGCCGATCCAGTCGAGTTCGTGACGCATGTAAGGGACGGTCTCGGTGTCATTGGCGCTCTGCACGCCGCCGAATACGACGGCGCCGGCATAGTCCTCGGTGTGGTCGGGCAGCATCTCGCCGGCCATGGGGCAGCGCCATTCGACCCTGTACCCCTTGGCTTCGAGCAAGGGCGCCACGCGCCCGTCGCGCCCGTCGCTATGCGCCACCAGCAGGACCGTCTTGTTCATTGCCTTGCTCGCCACCCAACGCATGGCCGGGGTACACCAGCGCCCCTGCCGCCGTCAACATCGGCGCCGCCTTGCCGCCGCCAGGTAGGCGTTCATGTGGAAGGCGGATTGTTCCGGCCCGTAGCGGTAGGCGGCGCCGACCGGGCAGGCGCGCCGGGCGCGGCAGCTTCCGGTCATGCACTCGGCGCCGGCCGCCGAGCCGATATGGCCGAGGCAGCGCGCCTCGTCGAAGCCGCCGGCGGCGAAGGCATCGACCGGACAGGCGGAGAGGCAAGGCTTATCGGCGCAAGTGTCGCAGGGACGGGGGCGGCGAACCGGCGGGGCCGCCTCGATGCGCTCCGCGAATAGCAGCGCGCCGCGATAGCCGTGCCAGAGGCCGAAATCGGGATGGATGAGGAGACCGAGCGGTGAGGATCCCAGCGCCTCGGCCCGCGCGCCCCAGCGCTGGAACGGCCAGTGCGGCGGGCCGCCGAAGGGATAGAGCGCCTTGGCGCCGAGCCGTTCCGCGGCCAGGCCGACCACGCGGCGCGACCAGCGGTCGAGGGGATCGAGCCTGCCGTCCGCGGCCTCGGGCGAGGACGAGAAGGTCCCCCATGCCGAATCGCCGACCGTGCCGGCAAGCACCAGCGTTCCCCCCTTCACACCATCCTCGGGGCCGGGGTGGAAGGCGCCGCGCATGGCGACGCCGAGGGAAGTGAGTACGCCTAAGACTTGTTGTAGCGTCAGGGACATTCCGGGCCGCCGGCGACAGGGGTATACCCCAGGGGTAATTCCGGAGGTTCAATTAAGGTGTTGCAGTCGGCGGTGAGTGGCATACCAACCATAGTATGATGGTGCCACCGAAACGCCAAGACGCATCATAGGAAAACGATCAGAAAAGTCAAGTGAATTCAATCCGGCGGACGGAACAATGAACAAACCCGCGATGCAGGCGATCGGCTACACGGACAGATTCGGCGTCAGGCCGGGCGAGGCCATTCAATTCATGGTAAGTTGCCAACGGGAGCGCTACCGCGCGGCGGTGGTGCGCCTGCGCCATGGCGATCTCAATCCCAAGGGTCCGGGGTTCCGGGCGAGCGAAATCCCCTCCCCCATCGACGGCGAGTATCGCGGCCGGGTGCAAGGGATTTTTCCCGGCTCCTACGTCAGGATCGACGACAAGGGCGCGCTCGCGGGGCTACGCCGATTCACGATCCGATGCTGGGTCTACCCGACATTGATCGGCACCGGCGCGCAAGCGCTCGTCAGCCGGTGGTCGGAAAAGGACGCCGCCGGCTTCTGCCTCTTCCTCACGCCCGAAGGCGACTTGGCCCTCAAGCTCGGTGATGGCCAGAATGCCGAGACCGTGCGCGCCGGCGCTAGCCTAACGCAGCGCCAATGGCACTTCGTCGCCGCCGCCGTCGATCTCGAACGCTCCGAGGTGCTGCTCTATCGATGTCCCAGGACGCCATGGCCGGGCGCGCCCGGAAAGACCACGGCCATCCACAAGATCCGGACGGCGAAGCTCGCCGACGCGAGGGTTCCGGCGCTCATCGCCGCCGCGTATCGGGATTCATCGGGCGAGCGCGGAACGGCCGCCGATTTCTTCAACGGCAAGATCGACCGGCCGGCGATAATGCGCGGGGCGTTCGGGGAGGCGGCGATCGAAGGCGCGCGGGATCGCGCGGGCGGCGACCCGGTCGCGGCGTGGGATTTCGCGGCCGGCATCGCCGGCGCGACGGTGGCCGACGTGTCCGGCAACGGGCTTCATGGCGCGATCGTCAACCAGCCGACGCGCGGGGTCACCGGCCACAACTGGACGGGCCGGGAGCAGTGCTTTGCCCACGCGCCGGAGGAATACGGGGCGATCCACTTTCATGAGGACGACATCGAGGATGCCGGATGGGAGCCGGACGTGCGGCTGACCATTCCAGACGACTGGCGGAGCGGCGTCTATGCCCTGCGCCTCACGGCCGGCGATTTCGAGGACTATGTTCCGTTCATCGTCCGGCCCAAGAAGACCGGGGCCAATCCGGCGATCGCGTTCCTGGCGCCGACGCTCACCTATTACGCCTACGCCAACGATCACTCGACGGCGGCGCTGGGCCGGGCCGACGCCGCGCCCAGCGGCTCCACCGACGATTACATCGACAAGCACGCGACGCCATACGAGGCCGCGGTGTTCCGCTACATCGTGGCGAACCGGCTGCAATGCCTCTACGAGCGCCACGCCGACGGCAGCCCGGTCTGCCATGCCTCGCGGCTGCGGCCACTCTGCAACGTGCGGCCGCGCTACAACAAGGCCAACCTCGAATACAAGTACCCGCACCTGCTGTCCTGCGACCTCTACCTGGTCGATTGGCTGGAGGAGAAGGGATTCGACTACGACACGATCGATGACGAGCTGCTGCACGCGGAGGGGCGCGCGCTGCTCGACCGCTACAAGGTCATCCTCACGGGCGCGCATCCGGAATACTGGACGTATGAGATGCTGACCGCGCTCAAGGGCTATCTCGAGGCCGGCGGGCGGCTCATGTATCTCGGCGGCAACGGCTTCTATTGGGTGACGACGCTGGGCGAGGACCGCCCGCACGTCATGGAGATCAGGCGCGGGGTCACGGGAACGCGGACCTGGACCTCGGAGCCGGGGGAGTGGTTCCACGCCATGACCGGCGAGATGGGGGGATTGTGGAAATCGCGCGGACTGGCGCCGCACGGGGTCGTCGGCGTCGGGTTCGCGGCCGCGGGGCTGGGCGCCTCCCCCTATCGGCGGACGGAGGCCAGCCGCGGGCCGGAGCTGGCGTTCATGTTCGAGGGGGTAGAGGACGATATTCTCGGCGATTTCGGGCTGCACATGGGCGCCGCCGCCGGCTGGGAGATCGACCGGGCGGACATGGCCGAGGGCACGCCCGCGAATGCCGTGGTGCTCGCCTCCTCCTTCGGGCACTCGGACGATTATCAGCGGGTGATCGAGGAGTTACAGGAGGCGGGGCCTCATCACGGCGGAACCGAGAGCCCGTTCGTGCGCGCCGACATGACCTATGTCGAGACGCCGAACGGCGGCGCGATCTTCTCCGTGGGATCGATCAGCTATTGCGGCAGCCTGTCGCATAACAACTACCGGAACAACATCTCGCGGGTGACGGAGAACGTGCTGAGGCGGTTTGAGGGGGGTGGGGGTCGATAGTGTGGCAATGTCAGCCAGGGAGTAGATCGCAGCAGTGCTTCCGCTTTTTCCCTCTCTGCCTCCGATCCCTGCGTCCCTCGTCCTTCGTCCTTCGTCCTTCGTCCCTCGACAGCCTCAGGACGAGGGGCCAGGAAGAGGGCGCGAGGGTCGTCGCCGCCGTCCCCAATCTCACGCCGCGCCGAGCGTCGGGATACGGGCAAGCTCCCGGCGCATCGCCTTGCCTAAGGTCGCCACATCGTACTCGGCTTGCATGTTCAACCAGAACTGCGGCGCATTACCGAACAGCCGCCCCAGCCGCAGCGCGACCCGCGCCGTCACCGGAGCGCGTTCGTTGAGAAGGTCGTAGAGCGACTGGCGCGACAGGCGCAGCAGCGCGGCGATGCGAGTCTTCGGCAACCCGGCGCCCGGCAGAACGACCTCGCGCAGGAACTCTCCGGGGTGCATCGGCGCCAGTTTCGTATCCATGGGTGCCTCCTAGTGATAGTCCTCGAGATCGACGTCCGCGGCCCCATCGTCCCAGGACCAGGTCATCCGCCATTTACAGGTCACGGTAACGGACCATCGCCGGGGCGACCCATGCAGGGTATGGAATCGCAAGCCCGGCAGATTCAGGTCCTCCGGCCTCGTCGCCGCGTGAAGCGCCAGCAAGACTTACCGGACACGGCGGTCGTTGCGGACGCTAAGGCGGCGCGAGTCGCCGTCCTCCCAGAATCGCTTGAGGCCCTTGCTCCGAAACGACCGGATCATGCCCTGTAAGGTATGGCTTGACGGTACGGCATGTCAAGCAGCGCCTTACAGTCGGGTTCGCGCGCCATCGAGGGACGCCGAGGAAACTTGACCGCCACTATGTTTCCGGATACGTTTCCGGAAATACGTTGGCAACCCGGGGGCCATGCCGAACAGCCGAAAAAAGGCCCTCGCCGCGCACCGCCGCCGCCTGAAGCGTGGCGGTTACGTCCGTCTCGAGGTCCGCGTGAGGAAAGAGGACGCACCGCTGATGCGCGGCCTCGCCCAGGCCTTGGCCGACCCGGTTCGCGGGGCGGAAGCCCGAGCCTTGCTGCGCCAGCACTTCATGGCGCGCGCGGCGCGCGGGCTGAAGGCGCTGCTCGCCTCGGCGCCGCTCGAGGGCATCGATCTCGATCGGCCGCGCGACGCCGGGCGGGCGGTCGAGCTGTGAGGGTCCTCATCGACACCAACATCGTCTCCGAAATCCGCAAGGGTCCGACATGCGATGCCAACGTCGCCGCCTGGTACGCCTCGATCGACGACGGAGACCTTTATCTGAGCGTGCTCGTGCTCGGCGAGATTCGTAAAGGCATCGAGGCGGCGCGCCCTCGCGATCCGGCCAAGGCCGAGGCCCTCGAAGCATGGCTCGCCGAGGTCGAAGCGGCGTTCGGCGACCGCATCCTGCCCATCGACCGGGACATCGCCGACGCATGGGGCCGAATGAGCGCCAAGCGCAAGGCGCCGGTGACCGACAGCCTGCTCGCCGCGACCGCCAAGGTGCATCGCCTGACGCTCGCCACCCGCAACGCGGCCGATGTCGCCGGCCTCGGCGCCAACGTCTTGAACCCGTTCATGGCCGCCCGGCCGGGAAGCTGAGCGGTTTCGCCGGGCGGCCTGCCGTTGCCCGCGATCCGCAATGCCGGCCCGCGCCGGTAACGCCCCATTGAATGGACCGCCGCGATGGGGCAGTTTGCGATCCCGTTCGAGGATCGCCTTCCTGCCCATCCAAGCCGGACCACGTCACGGTATCGAGGAGTCCCCTTGTCCAATCCACTCGTGACCTACGCGATGCCCTGTCACCGACAGGCGGATTACGTCGAAGAGGCGCTGCGATCCGCATTCGATCAAACCTACCAACCGCTGCAGATCGTCATCGTCGACGATGCCTCGCCCGACGGCAGTCACGACATCATTCATCGTCTCGCGAGGGGCTATGACGGGCCGCACGAAGTTCGCGTGCTCCGCAACAAGTCGCGGCAAGGCGTGGAGACATATAACCGGTTAATGAAGGTGGCGCGCGGCGCGCTCGTGGTAATCGGCCATTGCGACGACATCGCGCTGCCTCACCGGGTCGAACGGATCGTCGAAGCCTGGCGGCGTACAGGGGCTTCCGTCCTAAGCTCGAATGCCGTCACGATCGACCACGAGGGTCGGGGCGACAAGCACTTCGCGCACGAGGACGACGCCGACCTCGATGCGGCCTTCATTGCGCGAAACGGTTGGAATTCCCGCATGCACGGGGCAACGTTGGCGTGGGAGCCGGCCGTGTTCGATGTCTTCGGCGGCCTATCGCGAGAGCGTTCGGCGTTGAGCACCGACTGGGTGCTGCCCTTCCGCGGCGCCTTGCTCAATGGCTTTCATTATATCGGCGAGCCGCTGATCAAGCTCCGCAGGCACCGAAGCAGCCGGTCATACGTTCTTGTCCGCCATGGCGGCGGCGACCAACGCAGCGAGGCGATCCTGGCCAATGCGATCGCGAACTGGCTTTATCTCCTTCACACCCTGAAGCAAGTCGAGGCATCCGCGAGCCTTGCGCCGCAACCCGAGGGGTTGGAAGCGACGATCAAGGTCAATTTGCTGACCGCCATAAAAAATTGGACGACGTGCCGCAATCGGTTGAGCGCTCAAGGGATGCGTGCCATTTGGACCGCGGACCCGCCGACCGACTGACGGCACGGACGACCTCGAATTCGGTCGCATCGCCCGTCCATGTCCTGCACGTCGGAGAGCGATTTTGGAAGGATACACGTGATGGGGACACAAAAGATACTGATGATCGGTGGCGGAGAAGGGCAATCGCTTGAATGGCTCAGAACTTGATCCGCAACCCGCTTTCTTGGATGCAAGCTGGCAACGAAGCCTCGCCTGCCTACCTGAGATTGTCATTCCAACCGGA
>VFKA01000014.1 GCA_009885795.1 Rhodospirillales bacterium
ACACAGTTCGATTCTATAAAACACGGCTGGAGCCTGGCTCAAAATGTGTGACTCCCGTAGCCTTGCGGGAGAGGGAGGGCCCCATCGCCGAAGGCGATGGGAGGGTGAGGGGGACGACGACGGAGTAGGATCATGGTCCTTTGGTCTCACACCTTGCGCCGGACCCTTTTCGCCTTGCGCCGCCCGCCCTTCGCCTTCGCCATCCGGGCGGGGCCGGTGATCGGGCGGCGTTTCTCCTCTCCTTCGGGGATGACCGCTTCGACGTCGATCTCCATCACCCATTCGGGCCGCGCCAGTCCATTGACGATGAGGCCGGTCGAGCAGGGATAGACGCCCTTGAGCCAGCGCCCGATCTCAAGGTAGACCGGCTCGCGATAGGCGCGGTCGGTGATATAGACCGTGACCTTGCAGATATGGGCAAGGCGGCTGCCCGCTTCTTCGAGCAGTTGCTTCACGTTCTTCATGGCCTGGCGCGCCTGGCGGCCCGGATCGCCCACGCCCACCATCTTGCCGTCGAGGTCCTGGCCCACCTGGCCGCGCAGGAAGATGTGATTGCCCGCGCGCACCGCCATGGAGAGGTCGTTCCCCAGCTTCTGCTCGGGGTACGTGTCCTTGGTGTTGAACTTGCGGAAGCGGCGATGTGCCATGGCGGGGCCTCTACTTCTTGCCCATCACGCGATCCGACAGGCCGGCCGCCTTCTTAACGAACTTCAAGGGGCCGGAGAAGTCGAAATTGGTATAGACCGCGTTCAGATGGGCGAAGGGCGGCGACTGGGCGAAGAGCTCGAACGTCAGCCGGTGGCCGGCATAGTCCGAATTCAGCAGGTCGCGGGCGAAGGCCAGAAGCTTGCGCCGGTCCTCGGCCGCCCAGTTCTCGTTCACCGAGTAGTATTTTTCTAGGTAGGCCTTGGTGTCCGGGTGCTCGAAGAGCGCGGCGTCCGGCGTGACGCAGATCTGGCCGCCGCACAATTCGCGCGCGAGGTGCATCATGGCGGGCAGGCGCGAGCACGCTTGCACGCGCCCCGTATAGAGCAGCGACTGGTTCGGCATCAGCAGGCCGCCCGGGCTCATCGTCGCCGTCGCGATCGCCGCGGTCAAATGCGCGTTGATGGTCTCGCGGTAGCAGGCGAGCTCGGCCAGCTTCTCGCGCACCGCCTGCTGCTGGTCGAGCCCGGTCTGGCGCACGTTGAAGAGCGCCGCGCCGATCATCATGTCGGCGACGGTGAGGATGCGCTGCACGAACGCGAAGGCGCTGTAGCGGTGCAACGTGCCGCGGATGAAGCTCGCCGCCCTGGTGTGGCGGAAGAACAGTACGTTCTCCCAAGGCACCAGCACGTCGTCGAACACCACCAGCGTGTCCACCTCGTCGAACTTGTTGGCGAGCGGATAGTCGCGCGCGGGCGCGCGCCCGGCGAAGCCGGTCCGGCAGATATGCTTCACGCCGGCGGCATTCATGTCGCAGATGAAGCCGAGCGCGTAGTCGCTCAATTTGTCGTCGCCCCAATTGGCGATGGTCGGCTTGACGAAGGCCTGGTTGGCATAGGCCGCCGCGGTCTCGTATTTGGCGCCGCGCACGACGATGCCCTTGTCGGTTTCCCGCACCAGGTGCAGCAGCATGTCCGGGTCCTGGTCCTGGGGCCGCTTGGAGCGGTCGCCCTTCGGGTCGGTGTTGGCGGAGACGTGGAAGGTGTCGGAGCGCAGCGCCTTGTGGATGTGGGTCTCGATGTTCTTCGAGAATTGCGGATCGACCTCGTTCAGCACGTCGCGCCCGTCATAGAGCGACCACATCTCGCCGATGGTCTCGTCGCCGACGCGGATGACGACGCCGCCGATGTCGTTCATGACGGTATCCACCGCCAGGCGCTTGGCCTGCCAATCGTCTTGCGACTTCGGCAGCTTGTAACCGATGCAGCAGCGCTCGCCGCTGTCGGGCTCGACATAGGACATGACATCGCGCGTCGCCGCCTCGTGCGCCATGTCGTAAATGCGCGCGCGCACATCGACGATCGGCTTGAAGGCCGGATGCGTCGGCACGTCCCCGACCTTCTCGCCGTTGATCCAGACCTGCCGGCCGTCGCGTAAGGTCTCGCGGTATTGCTCGCCGGTGCGGATCATGGCTCGTCCCCTTTCGCAAATGATGAGCATTCGCAAAAGGAGATTGACCGCCGGCCCGGACAAAAGGAAAATATCATTTGCTAATCCACAAGGTCGGAAAAACCTATGCAGCCGACACTGAAGCAATTGCGCTATTTCCTGGCCGCGGCCGACGCCGCCAGTGTCACGGGAGCGGCGCGCGCGGTTCACGTCTCGCAGCCCTCGATCTCGGCCGCCATCGCCCAGCTTGAGGCGGCGTTTAGTGTTCAACTATTCCTGCGCCATCACGCGCGCGGGCTGTCGCTCACCCCGGCCGGCCGCACGTTCGCGGTCGAGGCGCGAGCGTTAATCGCCCACGCGGCGGACCTCGAGCAGCACGCCTCGGGCCTGGGGGCCGGGCTCGCGGGCGAGATCGACATCGGCTGCTTCATCACCTTCGCGCCGCTCCTCATGCCGGGGTTGCTGCGCGCGCTCGCCCGCGCGCATCCCGAGATTCGCGTCCGCTTGTACGAAGACCATACCGAAGCGCTGCTCGAGGGATTGCGGCGCGGCCGTATCGACCTCGCCGCGACCTATGACTTGAACCTCGGCCCCGACATCGCCTTCGAGGCGCTGGCCGAGGTGCCGCTGCACGTCATCTTGCCGGCGCGCCACCGCCTCGCCCGCCGCCCGGCGGTGGCCTTGGCCGACCTTGTTGACGAACCCCTCGTGCTGCTCGGCCTGCCGCAAAGCCGCGATTACTTTCTCTCCGTCTTCTACGGTTTGCGGCTGCGGCCGCGCGTCGCCCATGAGACGCCGTCCTTCGACATGGTGCGCGGCCTGGTCGCCAACGGCCACGGTTATTCGATCATGCACTCGCGGCCGGCGAGTACCCGGGCCCTCGACGGCATGCGCCTCGTCTATCGCCCGGTGGTCGAGAAGGTGCGCCCGACCCAGCTCGGCCTGGCGCGCCTCGCGCGGGCGCGGCCCCGGCGCATGGCGGAGGCTTTCGCGGAAGTCTGCCGGGGCCACATCGCCGGCGCCGGATCGCCCTTCGCGGGGCGGGCGAGGGCGGTAGGGCAGGGGTGAGGGTCGCCGCCGTCGATCACCGCCGCCTTGTCAATTGACAAGCGACGGGCGACACATCAAGCTGCCTTTGTGATCCGGTCGTTCAGACATCGCGGACTCCAGGCTCTTTACGAGGGACGGACGGCTGGGCGGGTGGCGCCGCAGCACATCGGGAAGCTTCGGGATATCCTTGGCACCTTGGACCAAAGCCGAGGACCGGCGGACATGAATCTACCTGGTCTCCGGCTCCATCCCCTGAAAGGCGCGCTCAAGGGACATTTTGCCGTATCGGTTTCCGGCAACTGGCGCGTGACTTTTCGTTTCGAGGGCGGGTATGCCGTGGACGTGGATTACGTGGACTATCATTAGGAGGGAGCGCCTATGGCTATGAAGAACCCCCCGCACCCGGGCGGCATCGTCCGCCGGCAGTGCCTGGAGCCGCTCGGCCTTACGGTAACCAAGGCCGCCATGGGTCTTGGAGTCACGCGCCAGGCTTTGTCCGATCTTGTGAACGAGAAGGCCGGCATCTCGGTCGAGATGGCGATTCGGCTGTCGAAGGCGTTTGGCTCGAGCCCGGAAACCTGGCTCGGGATGCAGATGGCCCATGATCTGTGCCGGGCGCGCAAGACGAGAATACCCGTCGAGCGGTTCAAGGCTTCAGAACCTCATGCTTCGACAAGCTCAGCATGAGGGCCTCATCCTGAGCCTGTCGAAGGATAGAGGCCCGACTCACGTTTCAATGATCGCGAGTACTAGGGCAACGCGCCGGCTTCACCGCACGCCGATCTTCTCCGACAGCCAAATCTTGATCAGCGACTGATACGGCACGTCTCGCTTGTTCGCGGCCACCTTGATTCGCTCCAACAAACCGATGGGGAGCCGAAGCGAGATCGAGACGGTCGAAGGCTTCAGATTCGGGAACCGGGCGCGTTCGGCCTTGGCCCAGTCGATATGGTCCGTCGAGTCGTGGGTTTCCCAGAACCGGCGTTCCCCGGTTTCACCGCGGAAGCGCGGAACGGGCTTAAGTCTCTTGTTCATACCACCACCGCTCCTTTCGGTGCATGTCCCGCGCGGAGATTACATCACGCTGTGACATTCGGGTCTGGGGGAGCGGTTTCTGGCTGGTCCAATACGCTTTTGAGAAAGTTATGCTGCCGTTCAACATGGGCGAAGTGCATCCTCGCCAGCGATAAGATTATGAGTGCGTCGAGAACGTAGACAGGCAGGCCTTGTACTAAATCGTCCAGGGGTTGAATTTTGTTGTTTTTCTCCAACAAGTAATCGGCGGTGAACAACGCCGTCGCCAGCGAGAGCGCTACGTAGGTGTTACCACACGCCTCCTTGATGACGACTAATCGCTCATAACCGAGTTTATGCCGACCATGATCGGACCGACTTCTAAATGTTGCGGTCATTTTGCGCCAATCTTTTTCCTCTACGTCCTTCGGAAAGTAGCGGATAAGGTGGCGACCGCATAACGGGATTTCACCGATGGATTGAACGGCAAACCCGATGATCCAAGCTGTTGCTAACACTGCAACCCAACCGCCGGTAGGAAGCCCTGCAAAGAAGTCGTAAGCGTCCTTGTAGGGGCTCGTTGGAGGCTCAAGCGCAACAACCAGTGTTATCAGGACAATGAAGCCCGGCCCAATCTTCCCAAACACATCTCTGAGGATGAGATTGGTGTAGAGTGCGTCGATCAACTTGTCTGGCATTGGTCACCTATGTGAGTCGTATTCGCACTTGGAGTGTCCCTCGGTGCCTACCCCCTCAACCTTATATTCTCCGGATCCCACGGCGATTCGGCCACCACCTCGCAAGGGACACGCCGGCCCAAGACGACGATGCCGAGCTTGGTCCCCGGCGCCGCATGCGCCGGGCGCACATACCCCACCGCGAAGCTCCGCCCCAGCGTATAGCCATAGGCGCCCGAGGTCGCGCGCCCGACCATCTTCCTGCCGCTATAAATGGGCTCGTTGCCCCACGGGTCCATGCCCTTGGTCTCCACGGCCAGCGTCACGTAATTGTAGGGCAGGCCCTGCTGCTGCTGGCGGATGAGCGCCTCGCGGCCGATGAACTCGCCCTTGTTTAGTTGCACGAACCGCCCCATGCCGGATTCGAGCGGCGAGTATTCGGTGGATAGGTCGGTCTTCCAGTAGCGATAGCTCTTCTCGATCCGCAAAGAATCCATCGCCCGGATGCCGAACGGGCGGATGTCGAATTCCCGCCCCGCCTCCATGATCGAATCCCAGAGGCCGAGCTGGTAGGCCAGTGGATGGTGCAGCTCCCAGCCGAGCTCGCCCACGAAGTTGACCCTGAGCGCCCGCACCGGCGCCACGCCCATCCGGATTCCTTGTGCCGAAAGCCAGGGGAACGCCTCGTTCGAGAGATCGGCATCGGTGAGTTTCTTCATGAGATCGCGCGTCCTGGGGCCCGCCACCACCAGCACGCCGCGGTCGAGCGTCACGTCGCGAATATCGACCGAGCCGTCTCCGGGAACGGCCTTCGCCAGGATGTCCCAATCATGCCGGTTCGCCGCCGCCGCGCTGACGATGTAGAAGCTCTCCTCCCCGGTCCGCGTGATGGTCCATTCCGAGAGCACGCCGCCCTTGGCCGTGCACACGTGGCAAAGCTGGATGCGCCCCACCTTGCGCGGCAATCGGTTGGCGACCAGCCGGTCGAGAAACGCCTCGGCGCCCCTTCCCCATACCTCGAATTTCGAGAACCCGGTGAGGTCGAGCAGGCCCGCGCGCTCGCGCACGGCCTTGACTTCCTCGCGCACCGGTTCGAAGAAATTCGTGCGCCGGAACGAATACCTGTCGAAGGCCTTCTTCGGCGAGGGCGCGAACCAGTTGGCGCGCTCCCAGCCGAATTTCTGGCCGAACACGGCATTCAAGGCCTTCTGCCGGACGTAAGCCGGCGCGGTCTTGGCCGGCCGCGCCGCCGGGCGCTCCTCCAGCGGATAATGGGTGACGAAGACGTGCTCGTAGCACTCTTCGTTCTTGATCTTGGTATAGCGCTTGTTGGCATAATCGCCGAAGCGGCGCGGGTCCACGTCCCACATGTCGATGCCCGGCTCCCCCTCGACCATCCATTCGGCGAGCTGCCAGCCGGCGCCGCCGGCTGCCGTGATGCCGAAGCTGTGGCCCTCGTTCAGCCAAAAATTCCTAAGACCCCAGGCCGGCCCCACCATCGGGCTGCCGTCGGGGGTATAGGGGATCGGGCCGTTGATCGTGTCCTTGATCCCGGCCTTGCCGAAGATCGGCACGCGCCGGATCGCCGCCTCGATATGCGGCTGCAGGCGGTCGAGATCGGGCGGCAGCAATTCCTGGCCGAAGCTGTCCGGTACGCCATCGACGGCCCAGGCCGGCGCGCCCTTCTCGTAAGGCCCGAGGATCAGGCCCTGGCGCTCCTCGCGCATGTAATAGGACTGGTCGCTTTCGCGCAGGACCGCAAGCTCCTTGAGGCCCTGAGCTTTACGTTCGGCCAATTCCGGAATCTCGTCGGTCACGATGTACTGGTGTTCGACCGCGATCACCGGCAGGTCGAGGCCCACCATGGCGCCGATTTGGCGCGCCCAGGCGCCGGTCGCGGCGACGACGTGCTCGGCGAGGATGTCGCCCTTGTCGGTCGCGACCAGCCATTCGCCGTTCGGCTTCTGGCGGATGCCCGTCACCTTCGTTTGCCGATATATCTCCGCCCCGCGATTGCGCGCGCCCTTGGCCAGCGCCATGGTGACGTCCGCCGGCGCCACGTGGCCGTCTTGGGGGTGGTGCAGCGCGCCGACGATCCCCTCGATGTCGCAATAGGGCCAAAGCTCCTTGACCGCCGCCGGCTTGATGATCTCGAACGGCACGCCGATCGTGTTCGCGGTGCCGCAATACTTGTAGTACTCGTCCATGCGGTCGCGGGTCGTGGCGAGCCGCAGGTTGCCGGTGGGGTGGAAGCCGACCGCCTGGCCGGTCTCGGCTTCGAGGCCCTTGTAGAGATCGACCGAATATTTGTGAATCTGGCCGACCGTGTAGCTCATGTTGAAGAGCGGCAGCAGCCCCGCGGCGTGCCAGGTCGAGCCATGCGTCAGATCGGTCTTCTCCACGACCACGACGTCCGACCAGCCCTTCTTGGTCAGATGATAGGCGGTGCTGATGCCGACGATGCCCCCGCCGATGACGACCACCCGTGCCTGCGATTTCATGGATTGCTCCCTTGCCTCTAGACGATGCGCCGATCCTGGCACAGGCGGCAGGGAGGGTAAATCGGCCGAAATCAAGTCAGCGCCGGCCCCCATGCTTCGACAAGCTCGGCATGAGGGCCTCCCCTGAGCTTGCCGAAGGGCCGAGCCTCCTCGTCCTGAGCCTGTCGAAGGACGAAGGACGAAGGATAGAGGCCCGACTCACGTTTCAACGATGACGTGATCTAGCTCAGTGCCGGCCCCTCTGTCGGGGTCTTGGCGAAGCGAGGCAGCTTATCTGCGAGATGCACCCACGGCAGTTGTTCGGCAACATAGACGTGCCCCTTGGGTGTCAGCCGGGCAGGATCATCGAGGGTGCACACCAGGATATGGACCTCGCCGGCCCAGCGTTCGGACTCGTAAGCCAGCGGCGTGCCGCAGGTTCCGCAGAACGTGCGGGCGACGCCGGGCGATGACGCGAAGCCCTGCCGCTTGCCGGTGAACGAGACTTGGGCCGTGGGAAAACCCGCATAGGTGGCGAAGGCCGCTCCGGTACTCTTGCGGCAATCCGCGCAATGGCAGTGCGCCACCCAGATCGGCCTGCCTCGGGCTTGGTAGCGGATCGCGCCGCAGCGGCATCCGCCCGCGTAGGCCTGGTCTTCCGACGTCACGATCCGCCGACGGATTGCCAGAACCGCACATTGGTCCTGACCATCTGCCGGTCATGCGCGCCTTCCAAACAGCGGCGCATGCTGAAGAAGACGCCCGCCGTCACCTGTACGCGGCAGGCATCGTGGGCGGCCCGAGCGATCGCCAGCGCATCGGGCGAAACGCCGGCGGCGAGCGTTTCGTCGACCGCATCCACCCAGGCTTTGTCACCGGCCTCGGGCCGGTCGGCCGGCCCCCGGCCCCTCTCCGGCAGCGCCCGGATCATGGCCGTCGTGATTCGCGCCGCGCCGGCCTCGCCACCGCTGGCGCCGAAGAAAGGCTCCGCCGCCCGCCGCAAGGCGCCGACGGCAAGCTCGATCTCCTCGCCGCTCAGCGGATCGGGGTCCCCCGCGACCGCGATGGGAACCAGAGCGGCGCCTTCGCCCACGACCAGCGCGAGGCGGATGGCGCCAAGATCCTCCGGGACCAAGGCCATGCTGGCCTTCACCGAGGTGTAGCCGCGCTCGCTGGTGAAGGCGAGGAACGCGGCACCCGGCAGGCTTTCGGTCTCGCCGTTCTCCTTGATCGCCAGCAGCGCGATGTCGGTGTCGTTCGCGGGTTCGTAGGCAATGCCGGGGGTGGGGACCGGGCGGGCCTGCTGCAGGCAGAACGCCGAGAGATAGGCGTGGCAGCCGTTTTCCTCGCAACTCAAGGGTATCGCTTGGGCGCTGGCGACGAGGCCCAGCATCTGCGGCGCGGCCCACGCCGGGCCCGCCGAAATCGGGGCGGCGACAGCCGCTAACGCCGCCAACCCGATGGCATAAAGGCGCATGCGTTGGTTCCTTTCCTCTACGACCCCCCGGACTCGCGCCAGAAACGATGGTTGGTCTCGGCCATCATATCGGCGTGCTTCAATTGCAGGCAGGATTTCATCGACAAGGCCGAGCGCGATTCGACCGAGATTCGGCAGCCGCGGTAGATGCGCTCCGCCGTCTTCAGCCCCTCGGGCGCGGCCACCGCGACCAGCGGCGGCGGCCGGTCCCAGAAATGCCGGGCCGCCGCCATCTGATCGTCCTGCCAAGCCGGAAGGGCGTTAATCAGCAGATTGGTTATGCGGGCACCGTCGCCCACGCCGCGCGCTTCGAACATGGCTTGCGCCGCGTCGCGCATCGCACCCGTCGCCAGCGCGATCTCATCCTCGGATTGCGGGTTGGGATCCTTCGTTTCGTCCGCCGGCAGCAGCGACACAAGCGGACCGATCTCGATGGCGATGCCGGTGGCGCCGAGCTCCGCCACCAGGCGCGCGGCCTCGGTCTCGGGCAGGGTCGCCTTCACCGACGTGAACCCGATCAGCGTTTCGAACTCGACCGATCCGGCGACGGGCAGCCGCAAGCCGCGCCCGTCGGCGGTCGTCACCAGCAGCGCGATGTCGCCGCCGGGCGCCACCTCATAGCGCGTGGCGCTCGATGGCGGGTGACGGGTTTCCTGCAGGCAGAAGGCGCTCAGTTGCGCCGTGCAATCGCCCCCGTCGCAGTCGAGCGGCGTCGCATGCCCGTTGCTGGCGATGAGTCCAAGAATCTGCGGCGCGGCCTCCGCTGCCGTCGGAACACCGAACGCGAAAGCGGCAAGGATGATGGCGAATCGAAACAACATCGGTTCCTCCCTCGGCAATTGGCCGGGGAAGCCCCGTCAGCGGTCATAGGCCAGGGTCGCGGGCCCTAGCCTCCCGTTGGCGGAGCCTTCCGGCTCCAGGCAACGACTCGAAGGCGCGAAACAATCGCACCGAAAAGCGCCTGGAGCAAGATCGTATCAGGCGTCGAACCGGCCGAGCACGGTGGCCAAATCCTCGTCGAGGAATCGGCCGAGGCGGATGACCTCCACCCCCGGCGGCAGGTCGGACAATTCGCTGTGATGCTTGCGGAAACTCGTCATGATCGCGATCGGCAGATCGGCGGTGGCCGTCATCGCGCGCAAGGCGCGGGCCACGTCGATGCCGCTCAAGCCCTCGAGGACCGCGGAGGTGATGACCATGTCGGGGTGCATCTGGACCGCGAGCGTGATCGCCTGGAAGGGATTGGTGGCCCCGACCACGCGATAGCCGCAGGCGCGCAATTCGTCGCCCACGGCCCGCGCGATCGTGCGCGATCCGGTGAGGAGCAAGATCTCGACCTCGCGGATCACCACTTCGCCGATGTCGAGGGCCATGACCACCGGCAGCGTGCGCAGCTTAGTCGCCGCGTCTTCCTCGCCCGGAACGCCGCCGGCTTCGACCGCGTCGGCGAGGCAATCGATGAAGGCCTGGATATCGCTCGCGGCCGCCGGAGATTCGATCCGGCACAGGCCGAGATAGTCTTCCAGGCGGTGCGCGACGACCGTGATGAACGGCAAACCGAGCGAGCCGCCGAGCCCCTTCAGGTTGTGCGCCTCGCGGCGCAGGGCATGGAGGCGAGGCTCCGGCGGCCGGCCCTCCTTGACCGCGTCGAGGGCTCCTTGCATGACCGCGAGGCGCTCGACCGCGTCGGCGAGGAAATCCGCGCGCAGCGCATGCATCGCGGCTTCGGGGACGTGAAACGGCATCGGCGATTTGTGCGATAACACAACCATGGCGGGCATACCATGGAACCGCGGCGGTTAAGCGCCCACTAATGATGGGCATACGCGGGCGCGCCGCACCCCTGGCGCGAATGCGTTATCGCCTGTCGCGGGCCGGCAAGATTGTGCCACAATGACATCGAATATTCGGCGGCAGGGGGGATCATGGCGGACCTGGAAACGACGGAACCGGCGGCACCCCCATCGGGCCGGCGCGCGCGCGGCGGCGCCGAAGCTCGCCGCGCGGCCCGCTCCCACCCGAAGATCGAGCAGCTTCCCTTCATCACCCGCCGCATCCCCGTGACCGAGGTGCTGGGCGCCGAGGGGATCGAGATCATGGAGCGCAACGCCGACACCATCCTGGAGGAAATCGGCATCGAGTTCCGCGACGACCGGGAATGCCTCGATCTGTGGAAAGCGGCCGGCGCCGACGTCAAGGGCACGCGCATCCACTTCCCGCGCGGGCTGCCGCGCTCGATCATCCGCAAGACCGCGCCGCGCGAGTTCGTCCAGCACGCGCGCAATCCCGAGCGCACCGTCACCATCGGCGGCGCGCATACGGTGTTCGCGCCGGTCTATGGCCCGCCCTTCATCCGCTCGCTCGACGAGGGCAGGCGCTATGCCACGATCGAGGATTTCCGCAATTTCGTGAAGCTCGCCTACATGACGCCGGCCATGCACCACTCCGGCGGCACGGTGTGCGAGCCGGTCGATCTGCCGGTGAACAAGCGCCATCTCGACATGGTCTACAGCCACATCCGCTATTCCGACAAGGCGTTCATGGGCTCGGTCACCCATCCCGACCGCGCCCGCGACACGGTGGAGATGGCGCGCATTCTGTTCGGCGCCGACTTCGTCGACAAGAATACCGTCCTCATCAGCCTCATCAACGCCAATTCGCCGATGGTGTGGGACGGGACCATGCTGGGCGCGCTCAAGGTCTATGCGCGCGCCAATCAGGCGACCATCGTGACGCCCTTCATCCTCGCCGGCGCCATGAGCCCGGTGACGGCGGCGGGCACCATCGCCCAGGTCCTCGCCGAGGTGCTGGCCGGCGCCGCCACGACCCAGCTCGTGCGGCCGGGCGCGCCGGTGGTCTTCGGCGTCTTCGCCAGCTCGATCTCGATGCAGTCGGGCGCGCCCACCTTCGGCACGCCGGAGCCGACGCTGGTGTCATTGGCCGTCGGCCAGCTGGCCCGGCGCCTTGGGATTCCATTCCGCACCGGCGGCTCGCTCTGCGCCTCGAAAATCCCCGATGCGCAAGCGGCTTACGAAAGCGCGCACACGCTCCTTCCCACGATGCTCGCCGGCACCAATTTCGTGCTCCACGGCGCCGGCTGGCTCGAAGGCGGCTTGGCCTCCGGCTATGAGAAATTCATCATGGACGCCGACCAGCTCGGCATGATGCAGGTGCTCTCGGGCAACATCGATCTCTCCGAAAACGGCCAGGCGCTCGACGCCATCCGCGAGGTCGGGCCGGGCAGCCACTTCCTCGGCTGCGCCCACACGCAAGCGAATTTCCAGACCGCCTTCTACCGCTCGTCGGTCGCCGATAATAATTCCTACGAGCAGTGGGAGGCCGAAGGGCGCCAGGACGCGGCGAGCCGCGCCAACAAGATTTGGAAGCGCATGCTCGCCGAATACGAGGCGCCGCCCATCGACCCCGCCATCGACGAGGCCTTGAAGGATTACATCGCCGGGAAAAAAGCCGCCGTGCCGGATTCGATGGTGTGATAGAGTGGCGCCGATTATGAAGGGTGAGACCATGGCCATGCGTGGAAGCGAGGAGCCGGCGATTCGAGCGGAAGACGCCAAGGGCAAATTCGCCGAGGCGTTGAATCGCGCGTCCAAGGACAAGGAACGGGTCGTCGTCACGCGGCGCGGCAAGCCGATCGCCGTGGTGATGCCGATGCGGGATGCGAGGCTCCTCGACGAGCTCGAGGACCGGATGGATGCCGAGGACTTGCGCGCCGCGCTGGCCGAGTGGGCACGCACCGGCAGGAAGTCCAAGCCCCTCGGCAAGGTTCTCCGTGATCTCGGCATCAAGCCGTAACGCGTGCGATACGCGATCGAGATTTCCGGTCGCGCCGAGCGCGACCTTCGGGCGCTGCCGACGGGGATTTCGACAAGGATTGTCCGCGCCCTTCCGCGCTTGACGCGGAGCCCAAGGCAGGGACCGAACATCAGGCGCCTGGTGGGACAGGACGGCTATAGATTGCGAGTGGGACACTATCGTGTCCTCTACAGAATCGACGACGTCAAGCACGTCGTTCTCATCGCCAGAGTCGGCCACCGGCGCGAGGTCTATCGGCGATGAGGGTCGCGGCCGATAGTTGTTTTCGGTATGCAAGAGGGGGAGAGACACATGATCGACGGTAGTGGCCACCAGCAGGGAGCGGCGTAGAGCCATGGCGCGCCCAAAAGTGATCGTGACGCGGGCCTGGCCCGAGGAGGCCGAGCGCCGGCTGACCGAGCTGTTCGACGCGACGCTCAACCGCGACGACCGGCCCATGACCGTGGCCGAACTCCAGCAGGCGCTCCGCGCCGCCGACGCCGTGCTGCCCACCGTCTCCGACAAGGTCACCGCCGAGGTGCTGTCGGCCGAGCCCTTGAAGGCGCGCATCCTGGGGAGCTTCGGCGTCGGCTTCAATCACATCGACATCGCGGCGGCCAAGGCCCGCGGCCTCGTCGTCACCAACACGCCCGAGGTGCTGACCGATTGCACCGCCGACCTCGCCATGACGCTGCTGTTGATGGCGGCGCGCCGCGCCGGGGAGGGCGAGCGCCATGTAAGAACTAAATCCTGGACCGGCTGGCGCCCCACCCACATGATGGCGACCAAGGTGACCGGCAAGGTTCTGGGCGTCGTCGGCATGGGCCGCATCGGGCGCGCCGTCGCCAGGCGCGCGCATCACGGCTTCGGCATGAAGATCGTCTATCACACGGTGGACCCGGTGCCGCAAGACGAGATCCGCGCGCTTGGCGCCACGCAATGCGCCAGTGTCGAGGACGTGCTGCGCCAGGCCGACTTCGTGTCGCTGCATTGCCCGGCGAGCCCCGAGACCTATCACCTGATGAACGCCAGCCGGCTTGGCCTGATGAAGCGCGGCGCCATTCTCATCAACACCGCGCGCGGCGACGTGGTCGACGACAAGGCCCTGGTCGAGGCCCTCAAGACGGGAATCATCGCCGGCGCCGGCCTCGACGTCTATGAGCGCGAGCCGCTGGTGGCGGACGAATTCCTGGCGATGGAGAATGTGGTCCTATTGCCGCATCTGGGCAGCGCCACGAGCGAGACGCGCGTGGCCATGGGTCTGCGCGTCATCGACAACCTCTCCGCCTTCTTCGCCGGCAAGGCGCCGCCCGACCGCGTGGCCTAGGGATGAAGCTCGGCGCCATCGACATCGCCCGCATCGTCGAACGGGAGGAGCCGGCCTTCGTCGCGTCGCGCCTGCTCCCCGACGCGACGCCCGAGGGCTTGGCGCCGCACCGTCATTGGCTGGAACCCAACGCGCTCGATCCGGCAACGGGGCTCTTCATCCTGCCGATCCAAACCTACCTGGTGCGCACGCGCCGCCACGTCATCCTGGTCGATGCCTGCCTTGGCGAGGGCAAGTCCTGCCGCTGGCACTTGCCGTGGCACAAGATGGCGGGGCTCCCTTATCTCGACAATCTGGCGCGGCTTGGCGTCGCGCCAAGCAACGTCGATTTCGTGCTCTGCACGCACCTTCACGGCGATCACGTCGGCTGGAACACGCGCCTGGTCGATGGCCGCTTCGTTCCCACCTTCCCGAATGCCCGTTACGTCATCGCCAGGCGCGAGCTCGACCACTGGACCGCCACCAACCGCGGCGCGACGCCGGAGGATTACGAGGAATGCATCGACGAAAGCGTCCTGCCGGTGGTGGAGGCCGGCCAGGCGCTTCTCGTGGACGGCGATTTCGCCTTCGACGACGAGGCTTGGATCGAGCCTCTGCCGGGCCACACGCCGGGCCATATGGGCCTGCGGCTGCGTTCGGGCGGCGCCGAGGGCGTCATGATCGGCGATCTCATGCACTCGCCGGTGCAGTGCGCCGAGCCCGATTGGCATGCGTCGAGCGATTTCGACCCCGCCCAGGCCCGCGTGGCGCGCCGCCGCTTCCTGGAGGCCCATGCCGATACCAGGACGCAAGTCCTGACCGCCCACTTCCCCTCGCCCTCGGTCGGCTTCATCCGCCGGGCCGGCCGCGCCTTCAGGTGCGAATACCTAACGTAGCGAGAAAAGGGGTCGGGAGTCGATTTCGCCCGCCTCGTCCCGAGCCTCCTCGTCCCGAGCCTCCTCGTCCCGAGCCTCCTCGTCCC
>VFKA01000031.1 GCA_009885795.1 Rhodospirillales bacterium
GGCCGCGACGGCCGCCTTGGAACCGAACAGCGTGTCGAGATGCGCCTTGCTGCCCCATAGCGACGGCGGCTTCAGGCCGGGCGCGGGCGGAACGTACTTGCCGATGGTCTTGAACAGCTGGCCGATGAAGCTCTCCGGCGTCCAATTGGCCAGCCCGATCTTTCCGCCAGGGCGGCAGACGCGGCTCATTTCGTTCGCGGCCTGCTGCTGATTTGGCGTGAACATGACGCCGAAGGTCGAAAGCACGACATCGAAGCTGGCATCGGCGAAGGGAAGAGCTTCCGCGTCGGCTTCCTGGAACGTGACCGGCAGGCGTTCGGCCTTGGCGCGTTCGCGCCCGCGGTCGAGAAGCGCGCCGACGTAGTCCGTTGACACGACATCGGCGAAGCGGCGGGCCGCGGCGAGCGTCGCGTTGCCGTTGCCGGCGGCGACATCGAGGACGCGCTGGTTGGCGCGCAGATCGACGGCCTCGCAGAGCATTTCGCCGACGATCTGCAACGTTGTGCCGACAATGGCGTAGTCGCCGGAGCCCCAGGCGGCCTGCTGGCGACCCTTGATCGCGGCGAAATCGATGGTGGCGGGGGTGGGGTCTTGAGCGCTCATTGCTTTACTCTTTCCTTGTTGGGTTCGACGATGGCGATGGTTTCGCTGAAGCAGCGTTCCAGCCGTTATTCCGGGACAATCTCGCCGGAGCCGCCAAACTCGGCTGGGAAATCCTTCAATTTAGGCAAACCGTCCCGCATGGGCAGCACCGTCTCGGCGTAGTTGACGTGAACGCCGGGGATGAAGGCAAGGGTCGGGATCGTCGCGGCGAACACGTCCACGAGGCCCAGGGTCGGATGATCGGTCATCAAGTGCCCACCGCATTTCGTACAGTACTGACGCCGGCTGAGCTCGGTCTTTCGGAAGGTCTCGATATGCTCGGCCCCCGATAAGATCCGTATGGCCTCCGGCTTCCAGAGGCTGAAGGCGTTCACCGGTCCACCGGACCACGAACGACAAGACCTGCAATGACAGTAGCCCATGGCCTCCGGTGACCCGACGACCTCCAGTTCAACCGCGCCGCAAAAGCAACTTCCAAAGTAAGTCATGGCACTCTACCTTCCAATTCGGAAAAAGGGTAGAAAAAGGAGATAAAGGGAAAAGGGGTCTGTCCCCTTTTCCTTACCTACCCGGCGCCTTCAGGGTGAAGGTGACGATTTCCTTCAAGACCTTGCCGAGCGCGTCATCGAAGGCGACGATCACCTGCTTGAAATCGGGGCCTTCCGCCTTCACCTTTTTTTCGGTGGTGAGCGAGGCGATGATGCGCCGGTCCGGCATCTCCACCAGCTTGGCGTTCATGCGCACGTAGACCTCGGGGATGGGGTCGCCCTCGGTGTAAATCGCCTCGAACTCGCGCAGATCCGACACCAGGATGTAGTCGGGCCGTAAGCCCACCGCCTCGCGCCCGACGGCGACGATCTTGCCCGTACTCTCGAAGGATTCGACGAGGAGCGTTTGGACCATCGCCGGCGCGTTGTCGGTCCAGCTCGAGCGCGCGAAGTACTCGAGCGTGTAGGGGCTGCGCTGCACGGCGATGCGCGCGGTTTCGATTCCGGCCGCGGCGTAGGGCTTTTCGACCACCAGCTGCCAATCGACCCGGCCGAGCGAATCGTCATAGGACGTCTTCGGCGTCAGGGTATAGAGGTCGACGGGTTCGCTAACCCTTGGCAATAGCTCGCAGGCCGATATCGCCAGCATCGCGGCGGAGACAATCAACTTGTTCATTGAGCTTCAAACCCCTCGCGCCGGTCGCCGAAGAGAAAGCGCGCGGGATCGCGCTCGAACTGCTCGGTGACACGGGACAATGTCGCCACCAAGAGCCGCAAATCGCCGATGAGCTGCGAGGCTTCGTAGAGACCGGAGGACGCGAAGTCGCGCATCGGCTCTCGGCTATCGGCCACGAGCCCCTCGACCTCGCCGGCAAGGCGCGAAAACGTCTCGGCGGTCGAGCGCAATTGCTTCAAGGTTTCCTCGGTCTCGCCGCCGGCGCTTCCCAGGCGCTCGCGCAGCTCGACGGCAAGGCCGGTGAATTGCTCGGCCATCGCCCGGAGCTCCTTGGCGGCCCCCGCCCCTTCCTGGAGCAGGCTTTGAATCCCGCCGGTATCTTGCGACAGCATCGCGGTGAGCGAGTGCAGATTGGCGAGAACGCCGGAAATGGCGCCCGCGTTCTCAGGGCTCATGAGCGCGCTCACCCGGCTAACCAGTATATTGATGTTGGCGATGAGGTCGGGGGCACCCGCGAACAGCCCCTCGAAGCGGCCGGCCTTGGAAGCGATAATCGGATGGGGCTGCTTCCTGGTGCCTTCGAGTATCGCGGCGTCTTGCGTGCCGCCGCTGATGAGTACGTAGAGGACGCCGGTGATGCCCTGGACTTCGAGCGAGGCCACCGAGTTGGCGCGCACCGGCGTTCCCTCCTTCACCTGGATCGTCACTCGCACCTGCTCGATGTTGTCGGGGTCGATCTTGAAATCGATCACCTCGCCCACGGGGATGCCGCGAAAGCGCACCGGGCCGCCGACCTGCAGGCCGGTCACGTCGCCGCCGAACATAATGTCGTAGTGGCTGAACTCCTCGGTCTGGAGCCGCGCCAGCCACAAAATCGCGGCGACCGCGCCGGCGACGAGGATCAACACAAAACCGCCGACGGCGACGTATCCGGCCCGCGTTTCCATGCCCCCCTCAGCCCCCCCGCGCCGCGCGCCCGCGCGGCCCATGGAAATAAGCGCGAATCCACGGGTGGTCGTCCTTGATATGGTCGGCCATGGTCCCTACGCGCAGGCGTTTGTCGATCAGAACGGCGATACGGTCGCAGATCGCGCCCAGGCTGTCCAGGTCGTGCGTGACCATGAAGACCGTAAGGCCCAAGCTTTGTTGCAGGCTGCCGATGAGCTCGTCGAATTCCGCGGCCCCGATCGGGTCGAGCCCGGCGGTGGGTTCGTCCAGGAACAAAATCTCCGGATCGAGGGCGAGCGCCCGGGCGAGGCCGGCGCGCTTGCGCATCCCCCCGGAGATCTCCGAGGGGTGCTTGGCCGCCGCCGATTCGGGCAGACCGACCATCCGAATCTTGAGGGCCACGAGCTCGGCGCGCAAGGCCCCATTGAGATCGGTGTGCTCGGCCAGCGGCAATTCGACGTTCTGGGCCACGGTGAGCGAACTGAAGAGAGCCCCGCCTTGGAAGAGAACGCCCCAGCGCCGCTGCAAGCCGAGCCAGCCCTTCGGCCCCATCCCGCCCGTGTCCTCGCCGAACAGCATGACCCGGCCGGCGGCGGCGGGATTGAGCCCGACGATGGTACGCAACAGCACCGACTTGCCGGTGCCCGAACCCCCGACCACGCCCAGCACCTCGCCGGGCATGACGTCGAGGTCCAGGTTTTCGTGAATGACCTGATTGCCAAAGCGCGTGGCGAGGCCGCGGATGGCGATGATCGGCGTCGATGGCATGGTCTAGTGCCGTGACCGAGACAAATGATACCCCCAATCTGTCATGCGCGGGCTTGACCCGCGCATCCGGAATACCTTGTCGTGGCGCTGGATGGCCGGGTCTTCGCCCGGCCATGACATTCGAGGAGTAGCCACCGAACGGGAACCATGAGTTTGCATCGGTCCACTAGATGCCGAGATAGGAGAATACGATCGAGAACACGGCGTCGAACACGATCACCAGGAAGATCGCTTCGACGACCGAAAGCGTGGTCAGGCGGCCGACGCTTTCGGCGCTGCCCTGCACCTGAAGCCCCTCGAAACAGCCGACCAGCGCGATCAGGAAGGCGAACACCGGCGCCTTGCCGATGCCGATCCAGAAGATCGTGAGCGTCACCGCCTGGTTCAACTGGCTCAAGAAACTCGGGATGGAAAGATCGATGAGCCCGAGCAGCAGGAGAGACGCTCCGAGAATGGCCATGAAGTTGGCGAAGAAGGTCAGCAGCGGCAGGGCGATGACGAGCGCCAGGATGCGCGGCAGCACCAGGACCTCGACCGGATCCAGCCCGAGCGTGCGCAGCGCGTCCACTTCCTCGTTCACCTGCATGGTGCCGATCTGAGCGGTGAAGGCGCTGCCCGAGCGCCCGGCGATGATGACCGCGGTGAGGACGACGCCCATTTCCCGCAACACCGAAATGCCGACCAGGTTGACGGTGAACACCTCGGCGCCGAACTTGCTCAACTGGTCGATGCCCTGGAAGGCCAGCACCACGCCGATCAGGAACGACAGCAGGCCGACGATCGGCATCGCGTTCAAGCCGACCTGCTCGATATGGCTGACGAGCGAGACGAAGCGGATGCGCCGGGGCTGGGCCATGACGCGGGCGATGGCCACCAGCACCGCGCCGAAGAATCCCAGCAAATCGCGCACGCGCCGGCCGACGATGAATGTCGTCTCGCCGATGCGGACCAAAACATCGTCGAGGCGGCGGCGCGGCGGCGGCGGCAGAGGGGACGGCCGGCCCAGTCTTTCGACGCGGCCGAATAGCGGCACGAAGGCCGCCGGCAAGCCTTCAAGACCGACCGTGAGCCCCCGATCGGCGAGCAGCCCGCGCGTGCGCTCGATCAGCCAGGCGCCGGCGCTGTCGAGCGCCTCGACGCCGGAAAGATCGAAACGCGCCGCCCGCGCCCGGCCGGGATCGACGGCACGCAAGGCGACGTCGAGAGCGCCGGCGTGCCGGATCGTCCAACGCCCGCTCGCCGCGATGACGAGGCCGCCATCCGTGACCGCGACGTCGACTCCGCTATCCGCCATCTTCCCTTGCCCCTTCATTTCGGCGCCGGCATCATAGTCGCGGCGCCGGCCCCGGCGCGACGGCTATTCCATTGCCGCGAAATAACCTAGAGTGCCCGCGTTTCCACCCCGCCCCCACCACCCTGGCGTTCCCCAAGACAATGCGAATCAAGGACCACATCCGGCAGGTTCCGGACTTCCCCAAGCCCGGCATCCTGTTCTACGACATTTCGACGCTGCTCGCGAACGGCGAGGCGTGGCGCCACACCGTAAGACTGCTGGCCGACGCCGTGCGCCCGCACCGGCCCGAGCTTCTGATCGGCATCGAATCGCGCGGCTTCCTGGTGGTGGCCCCGCTCGCCATCGAGCTTGGTTGCGGATTCGCCATGGTGCGCAAGCAGGGCAAACTGCCGGGACCGACGATCCCCTTTCGCTACGACTTGGAGTATGGCACCGACACGATCGAGGTGCAGGCCGATGTCACGCGGTCCGGCCAGCGCGTCGTGGTGCTGGACGATCTGCTGGCGACGGGCGGCACCATGATGGCGGCGATTGCGCTGCTGCGCCAGGTGGGCGCCGACGTGCGCGCGGCGGCCTGCATCATCGAGCTCGCATTCCTGGGCGGCCGGGCCAAGGTTCCGGTCCCGTTCACGTCGATCGTGTCATACGATTCCTAGGCGATTTCAGGCGGCGCGCGAATTCCAAGAGCCAGCGGTCGGTGCCGCGCCTCGAGATCAGCGACAGTCCGACAGGGCAGCCGTCGACTTTCGCGACCGGGAGGGTGACCTCCGGCAGGCGCGCGAGTCCGGCGATGCACGTCAGCGCGAGCGCGCGTAGGCGAAAGCGCTCCATCGTCCCGGGCACCGCGGCGACCTCGGGCGCGATGGACGGCGCCGTCGGTATCGCGATGGCCGCGTGGCGGGCGAGCAGGTCGTCGAGACGCCCCGCCAACTCATCCCGCCTCCGGTCATCGTCGGCCAGGGGCGCGTTCGCCGGGTCCATGGCCCATTCGATCCGGGCCGCGATCTCGGGATCCATCCGCGGCCGGTTGGCCTTGACCCAGGCACCGAGCCCCTCCGAAACGTCGCGCCCCTGAAGCCGGCGAAAAACGGGAACCCAATCCACGAGCGCGGCGCCAAAATCCACGGAGATCGACTCTCTACCGCCCAGCAGCGCCGCCGCCTCGTCGAGCGCGGGGGCCAGTGCATGCGCCACCGCCGGGTCGGCGTAGGCGAAGGCTTCCTCGACCACGACGAGACCCTTGCCTTCCGACCGGGCGGTATCATCGCCCAGGAGAACGCCGCCGACCGCGGCGAGACGATCGGCATCGCGCGCGAACCAGCCCACGGTATCGAAGCTTGCCCCGAGCGGCGCCATGCCGGTGGCATCGACGCGCCCAAAGCTCGGGCGAATCCCGTGGATGCCGCACAAGGAAGCCGGCACGCGCACCGAGCCGCCGGTGTCGCTGCCGATCGCGAAATCGACGAGGCCCGCCGCGACGGCCGCCGCCGAGCCGAAGGAAGAGCCTCCGGTGATGCGCCCCGGCGCGGCGCTGTTCACCGACGCGCCATAGTGCAGGTTGCTGCCGGACATGCCGAAGGCGAACTCCTCCGTCATCGTCTTGCCGACGAGGGTGGCGCCGGCGGCGATCGCGGCGGCGATGGCGGGCGCCGTGCGCGGCGCGGGCCCGTGCCGCGCCAGCCAGTCCGGATTGCCGCAGCAGGCGACGTGGCCGGCGACGTCGAAGATGTCCTTGGCGGCGAAGGTCGTGCCGGCGAGCGGCCCGGCGGGCGCCCCGGCGATGCGCAGGCTGACGTGCTTGCAGAAGGCGTTGACCGGATCGTGCATGGCAACAGAGTCCTATTCTATCAGTGCGAATGGCGGTGATGGCTGTCGGGCAGATGACGATGCCGGTGGCGCCGGCGCGCATGCGCATGGCGGTGGCTGTGCGGCTCGCCGGTCGAGTCGCCGGCAGCGTGCGCGTGTTCGTGATGGAGGTCGTGGACATGGCGATGATCGTGCTCGATGGCGTCATGTTCATGGTCGTGCTCGTGCCGCTCGACCAGGTGCAGCGTCACGCCGACGGCCATGAGGATTCCGGCGACGACGAGCGCCACCGTCGGCGGCTCGCCCAGGACCAGCAGCGCCACGATCGCGCCGAGGAAAGGGGCGGTTCCGTAATAGGCGGCCGTCCGGGCCGTGCCAAGATCGCGCAACGCCAACACGTAAAGGACGAGGCTGACGCCGTAGCCGAGAAATCCGGTGGCCGCCGCCGCCACGCCCACGCCGAAGGAAGGCCAGGCCGCGCCGCCGGCAAGGGCCAGGACAAGGCTGACGGGCCCGGCCACCAGGCCTTTGATCATGGCGATCTGGACCGGGTCGGCCAGTGACACCCGGCGCGTCAGGTTGTTATCGAGACCCCAGGCAAGGCAGGCGCCGATGATCGCGGCGATGCCGAGGAGATCCCCCGAGACCGCTTCCTGCCGCCATGCCAGGACGGCCGCGCCCGCGACGATGAGCGCCATGCCGGCGGCGATGCGGCGGTCGAAATTCTCGCGGAACGCGAACCAGGCGATGAGCGCGCTGGCGGCGCCTTCCAGCGTCAGGAGAAGCGAAACCGTGGCGGCCGGCGTCCGCGCTAGCCCGATCATGAGCAGGATCGGGCCGACCACGCCCCCGAACAGGATGGCGGCGGCGAGCCAGGGAACGTCGCCGCGCGCGAGGGGCGCCTCCCTGCGAACCTGGCGCCTTGCCAGCCGCGCCAGCGCGAGCCCGACGCCGGAACCCAGGTAGAAAAGTGCCGCCAGCATCCAGGGATCGACGTGGCCGAGCAGGAATTTCGCCAACGGCGTCGCCGCCGCGAAAAGCGCCGCCGAAAGCAAGGCAAGGAGTACGGCGGCGTTCATCGGCGCCACTAGCACCAAGAATCATAGAAGCGTGATACGCACTTGCGGCCCCCATGCTTCGACAAGCTCAGCATGAGGGCCTCATCCTGAGCCTGTCGAAGGATGCGGCCCGTGTCAGGCATCCGTGATTCCATGCACGAGGTCGGACGCCCGTCAAGTGGCCGTGCTGTCGGTATCGTCATCCCCGCCGGGGACGTGTTCGGGCGCTTCTTCCGGCGGCTCGTCCGCGGGCACGCGCTTGCGAGGAATGACGATGTCGCCGTCGTCGTTCATGTAGGGGGCTTCGAACTGGGGTATCGACTGAAAAAGCAGTTCCAAGGCCCGCATCACGCGCTCGATGCCGGCCAGCGCCTCGGATTCAGGCGTCGGGGTGTTGCCTTCCTCTTCGGCCAAGACCGGGGCAGAAACCAGCAGCAGGACGGCCAGGATCGCGCCAGCGAGATTGGTGCGCATGACAGCCTCCACGAGGGTACGCTAAGCTCTGGGTAGGGTAACACGAGGAGAGACGTTCATGGCGAGGACCTTGCATCACTTCATCGGCGGCCGGGCCGTTCAAGGGACCAGCCAGCGCTTCGGCGACGTCTTCAACCCAGCCACCGGCGAGGTCGCGGCGACGGTGCCCTTGGCCGGCGCCGCCGAGATGGACAAGGCCGTCGCCGTCGCCAGGGCGGCGTTTCCGGGATGGGCGGCGACGCCGCCGGTCAGGCGCGCGCGCGCGATGTTCGCCTTCAAGGCGCTCGTGGAAGCCAACCTCGACAAGCTCGCCGCCCTCATCACCGCCGAGCATGGCAAGGTGTTGAACGACGCCAAGGGCTCGTGCCAGCGCGGGCTCGAGGTGGTCGAATTCGCCTGCGGCATCCCGCAGCTGCTGAAGGGCGAGTTCACCGAGAGCGTCGGCACCGGCGTCGACAGCTGGTCGATGCGCCAGCCCTTGGGCGTTTGCGCGGGCATCACGCCGTTCAACTTTCCCGCCATGGTGCCGATGTGGATGTTTCCGCTCGCCATCGCCTGCGGCAACACCTTCATCCTGAAACCATCCGAGCGTGATCCGTCCACCGCCCTCATGCTGGCCGAGCTCGCCAAGGAGGCGGGCCTGCCCGACGGCGTCTTGAACGTCGTCAACGGCGACAAGGAAGCGGTCGATGCGATCTTGCATCACCCGGACGTGGCGGCGGTGAGCTTCGTCGGCTCGACCCCGATCGCCGAATATATCTACGCGACCGGCTGCGCGCGGGGGAAGCGCGTGCAGGCGCTGGGCGGGGCCAAGAACCACATGGTGGTCATGCCCGACGCCGATCTCGACCAGGCGGCCGACGCGCTCATGGGCGCGGGCTACGGCTCGGCCGGGGAGCGCTGCATGGCGATCTCGGTGGCGGTGGCGGTGGGCGACAAGGTGGGCGACGCGCTCATCGAGCGCCTGGCGCCTCGCGTGCGCGCGCTCAAGGTGGCGCCGGGCACCGATCCCGAAGCCGAGATGGGGCCTTTGGTTACAAGACAGCATTTGGACAAGGTGCGCGGCTACATCGATTCCGGCGTGGCCGAGGGCGCGAAACTGGTGGTGGATGGGCGGGGGCTGAAGCTCCAGGGCTATGAGAATGGATTCTTCCTCGGCGGGTGCCTGTTCGACCGGGTCGAGCCGCATATGAAGATCTACAAGGAGGAGATCTTCGGCCCGGTACTCTCGGTGCTGCAGGCCAAGGACTATGACACCGCCGTAAAGCTGGTGAACGACCACGAATTCGGCAACGGCACCGCGATCTTCACGAGGGACGGCGATGCCGCGCGCGACTTCGCCGCCCGCGTCCAGATCGGCATGGTGGGCGTCAACGTGCCGATACCGGTGCCGATGGCGTTCCACAGCTTCGGCGGCTGGAAACGCTCGATGTTCGGCGACCAGCACATGCACGGGCCCGAGGGGGTGAGATTTTACACGAAGCTGAAGACCGTCACCGCGCGCTGGCCGACCGGCATCCGCGCCGGCGCCGAGTTCGTCATGCCGGTGATGCGGTGAGCCGAGGCCGGGCGCGATTGTCGAGCGGCACTATTGTCAACATCCGTGAGGCAAAGACGCAAATGTCCCGCCTGCTGGAACGCGTTCGGGGCGGCGAGGAGATCGTCATCGCCAAGGCCGGCAAGCCCATCGCCCGCCTCGTCGCGGTCAAGCGACCGGGGCCGCGCAAGCCGGGACTCGCGGAGGGGAAGGTAACCGCGGCCTTCTTCGAGCAATTGCCAATGAGTGAATTGGGGGTGTGGCTGAAGTACATATCGTCGCGACTCGGACCGAGGGATTTGACCCGGCGGTACCCGCGCGCTTAGGCTCATTCCCATTCACGGGCGAGCAAGGCAGACCTCATGACGGAATTCGCACAACGGCGCGGCGGCACGACAAGCAGGCGGGCGGCGCGGGCCAATGCGCCACTGGTGCAGAAGCGCTACATCACCAGGGAGATACCCCTCTACGAGCTCGTCGACGCCGCCGGGATCGAATTGATCCACGAGGAATCGATGACCATCCTCGAGGAGATCGGCATCGATTTCCGCGACGAGCCGGCGCTGTCGTCGTGGCGCAAGGCCGGCGCGGACGTCAAGGACCAGCGCGTGCGCATCCCCCGCGAGCTGCTGCTGGCGCTGCTCGACAAGGCACCGGCGGAGTTCACCCAGCACGCGCGCAATCCGGAGCGCAACGTCGTCATCGGCGGACGCCATACCGTGTTCGCCCCCACCTACGGCTCGCCCTTCGTGCGCGGCTTCGACAACGAGCGACGCTACGGTACGATCGAGGACTTACGTAACTTCGTGAAGCTCACTTATATGACGCCGGTGCTGCACCATTCGGGCGGCGTCATCTGCGAGCCCGTGGACGTGGCGGTCCCAAAGCGCCATCTCGAGATCGTCTATTCCCACATCCGCTATTCGGACAAGCCCTTCATGGGCATGGTGACGCAGCCCTCGCGCGCCGAGGACACGGTGGCGCTGGCGCGGATACTGTTCGGCGAGGAATTCACCGACCGCAACGCGGTCCTGCTCTCGGTCGTCAACTGCAACTCGCCGATGGTGTGGGACGCGACCATGCTGGGGGCGCTGCGCGTCTATGCGCAGGCGAACCAGGCGGTGCTGGTGACGCCCTTCATCATGGCCGGCGCGATGGCGCCCGCGGCCACCGCCGGTGCCATCGCCCAGTTGAACGCGGAGGTGACCGCCGGCATCGCCTATACCCAGCTGGTGCGGCCGGGCGTGCCGATGGTCTATGGCAGCTTCGTCACCACGGTCTCAATGCTGTCGGGGGCGCCGATGATGGGCACGCCCGAGCCGGCGATGATGATCTATGCCTGCGCGCAGCTGGCGCGGCGCTACGGATTGCCGGTGCGCACCGGCGGCATGCTGAACGGCTCGAAGATCGCCGACGCGCAAGCGGCATACGAATCCATGGCGACCATGATCCCGACGCTCATGGCCGGGACCAACTTCATCCTGCATTCCGCCGGATGGCTGGAAGCGGGGCTCGCCGCCGGCTATGGGAAGTTCGTCATGGATGCCGACCAGATCGCGATGCTGCAGGTCTTCGCCGGCGGCCTCGACCTCTCGGAGGAATCGCGCGCCATGGAGGCCATTCGCGAAGTCGGGCCGGGCGGGCATTATCTGGGGTGCGCCCACACCCAGCGCAACTTCAAGACCGCCTTCTACCGCTCCGAGGTCGCCGACAACAACAGCTTCGAGCAGTGGGAGGCCGAAGGGGCGAGGGACGCGAACGCGCGCGCCACGTCGATGGCGCGAAAGATGCTGGATCATTACGACGAGGTGGCGCCGCCGCTCGATCCCGCCATCGACGAGGCGCTGCTCGACTTCATCGCCAGGCGCAAGCGCGAGCTTCCCGACGCGGTGACGTGAGGGTCAAACAAGAGTCGCGATGTAGCAATGGCGATAGAAATTATTAGGAACAACGGTTCGCTTTCCGACCCACAGTGGTGGTTCGACACGATAGTTCGCCCGAACTACGTTGAGTTTGTTACCTGCCCGACTGACGATCGAAGAAAGGTCAATGCGATCCTGACGACCTATCACTTCTTGGAGCGGGTCTTTCATTATTGTTGCGAAAATCGACCGGAATACCTGAACTCACAGAATTCGGCTTCGCAAAGCCAAAGTGGCACTACACCGCTATGTGCCAATTTGTCGTTTGGAAAAAAGGAAGCAGAAAGAAGGAAATTCGAAGAAGCTATGGAAGTGCAATGCCCACGTTTGCGAGAATTACGATGTGCCGCGAATTCGATCAAACATCACCGCGAGAAAGGCAGTCGTCGAACCGCGACAGGCGCATTGGAGGACTTGAGCACAGACTCGCTCAATAGCGCGATCCAGCATTGGCAAGACTGGCTCAATACACACCCCTGCCAATGGCGTCCGCCAGCTATCTCTCCGAACTCGAGAAATCATGTGTGAAGTCGCGGGACCGCAGCCAATTTGCGCGAGCTTCCCGATGCGGTGACGTGAGGGTCAGTCGCCCGCCACGAAGGAGTGCCACGCGCCGTCCTCGGCGATGAGGAGCCGCCAGCCGACGTAATAGCCGATGGCGCGGCCCTCGATGTAGTACATGTCGACGTCGGCGCCATAGAGCGCGTCGAGCGCCGCCTTCTCAGGCGCCGACAATTCCGCGTAGGGCACCTCCGCCGCCCGCGGCCAGACATAGTAAGGCCCCTCGGAATCGCCCTCGATGCGGGCGCAGGGCATGGCGAGGACCGCCGCCATGATGGCGCGGGGGTCCGTGCCCTCCCCGTCCAGCGACATCCAATAGCCGATCGGATCGCCGCCATCGCCGAAGCTGTAGACGAAGCGCGCCGGGTCGAGGAAAGCGGCGAGCGCCGCATAGTCGCGCGTCTGGGCGGCGGCGCGCACGGAATCGTAAGTCGCCGCCGCCGCTCTCGGCGGCCGGCAGTCGCCGCCCATGTTCGCGCCAGGCGACGGCGACGCCGCTAGGGCGAGGATGACGCCGGCTATCGCGGCTAGGACCCGAATCAGGCCATCCCCTCCGCCTTGAGGGCGGCTTGCACCGACGCCCGTGCCTTCACCCGATCGCTGTAGGCCGTCAAGGCCGGCCACTTGGCGAGGCTGACCTTCAAATAGGGCGCCCAGCCGAGCACGGTGAAGAGGTAGGCGTCGGCCGCGGTGAAATTTCCGCCGGTCAGGAACTGCTTGCCGTCGAGCTTCTTCGTCAGCACGTCGAAGCGCGTCGCCAGGCGATCCTCCGCGATCTTGCGAAAGCCGTCCGGCACCGCCGGGTTGAACAGCGCGCCCAAGGTCTTGTGGATCTCGGAGGAGACGAAATTCAACAGCTCCCGGACCCGGTAGCGTTCCATCGTCCCCGCCTTCGGCACGAGACCGGATTCCGGCTTCCGGTCGGCGATGTATTGCATCATGACGGCCGCCTCGGTCAGCAACTCGCCACTATCGAGCTGGAGCGTCGGGACGTAGCCGTTGGGATTCACGGCCTTGTAATCCGCGCCGCTCGAGGTCTTCTTCGTGGCGAGATCGACCTTCTCCAGGTCGAACTTCAGCCCGGCTTCGCGCAGGCAGATGTGAGGCGCCAGCGAACAGGCCCCTTGCGCATAGTAGAGTTTCATTGGTGTATTCCTTCCCTAGAACTCGAATGAACGGCGCAGTGCCGTTGGGAACATAGTTGGACAGCGGCCGGCGGCCCCGCAAGGCGTGTCCGAAATGTGCCCGAGTCACTGTCAGGTTACCGCCTTGCCTTGGAGGATTCATGCGTACCGTCGATGCCGCCCAAGTCCACGCGCTGCTCGACTACCCCTCGCTCGTCGAGGCGCTGCGGGAGCTTTACCGCCGAGGCGTCGATGCCGTGGAGAGTTTCCGGTTGAAGCAACCCTTGGCGGAGGGGCAGAACGATTGGCTCATCCTGCCCGCCTGGCAATATGGCCGGCATTTCGGCGCCAAGCTGGTGAGCGTATTCCCCGGCAACGAGGCCAAGGGCCTTGCCTCCATCCTCGGGCTCTACGTGCTGTTCGACGGCGGCACGGGGGCGCCGCTGCTGTGCGTCGACGGCGCGGCGCTCACCTTGCGCAAGACGGCGGCCAACTCGGCGCTGGCGGGGACCTATCTGGCGCGCGAGGACGCTTCGCGGCTGTTGGTGGTGGGAGCGGGCGAGCTTGCCCCGCACTTGGCGTTGGCCCATGCCGCCGTCCGGCCGATCCGGCGCATCGAGGTGTGGAACCGCACGAGGCAGCGCGCCGAGGCCGCGGTCACGAGGCTCCGCGCCGAGCCGACGTTGCAAGGCGTTGCCATCGCCGTGGCCGACGACCTCGAAGCCGCGGTCGCCAAGGCCGACATCGTTGCTTGCGCCACCATGACCACGGCGCCACTGGTGCGAGGCGAGTGGCTAAAACCCGGCACGCATCTCGACCTCGTGGGCGGGTTCCGCCCGGACATGCGCGAGGCCGATGACGAGGCCGTGCGCCGGGCGCGCATCTTCGTGGATTCGCGATTGACCGCGGCCGGCCATTGCGGCGACATCACGCAGCCGCTCAAGGCCGGGATCATCGGCGACGCGGACATCACCGATCTCTTCGAGCTGGCGCGCGGCGAGAAACCGGGGCGGCGCTTGGCGGACGAGATCACGCTGTTCAAGTCGGGCGGCGGCGGCCACGAGGACCTCGGCACCGCGCAGCATCTTCTGGCGAGGCTCGATGCCGGTTAGCGCCGCCTGAAAAAGACATCGAACGCGAGGAACGCCAGCATGCCCACGACCACGATCGCGGGCAGTCCGTCGCGGCCGAGCGTATCCATCGCGGCGCCGCCGATGACGGGGCCAAGGCCGCTGCCGGTGGCATAGACGATGACGAAGGCGGCGTTGGCGGCGGCCATCCGCTCCGGGCCTACGCGCGCCCCGAGCAGCCCCAGCGACAGCCCGTACATGCCAAAGACGGTGCCGCCCCATAGGAACAGATGGACCCACTGAACCGCGCTGCCGATGACGAACGGCAGGAGAAGCGCGCCCAGCACCACGGCCATGACGCAGGCCCTGAGCACGAGGCCGCGGTCGGTATGGTCGGCGAGCCAGCCGAGCGGCCAGGGCAGCGCCAGATTGCCGGCGGTGAAGACGGCCAGCATGAGGACCGCCGCCTGTTGCGTTTGGCCGGCGTCGAGCGCGTAGAGCGGCAGCAGCGTGAAGATCGCGGCATCGGCGAGACCGCCGGCAAGGCTTGCGACCAGGACCACGGGCACGGCCAGCATCGCCAGCCCGAGCGCGCCCTGGCGGTGGGGCGGCATGACCGGGGCCAAGCCTCTGGCGAAGGGCAGCGGCAGGGCGCTAAAGCCCACGGCGGCGAGCACCGCGAGGAACGGCGACCAGCCTTCGATGCCGGTCCAGCCGACGATGACCGGGCCCACCGCCATGCCGGCCGACATCACCGCCGTGTAGATGCCCATCACGCGCCCGCGGTTGCGCTCGGTCGCGAGCAGGTTCATCCAGGTTTCGCTGGCGATCCAATGGAGGGCGGCGCTCAGCCCGGCGAGGAACCGGAGCGCGCACCACAGCCAATAGTCGTCTAGAAGCGGGAACAGCGGGACCGTGGCCGCGAACAGAAAAATACCGGTGTAAACCGACCCGAGCGTGCCCAGCCGCGCCATCAGCCGCGGAATGAAGGGACCAGCCAAGATGATGGCGAGCGGCACCATGGCGGCGTTGACACCGATCCAGAACGCCTCGACGCCTTGGGCTTCGAGGCGAAGGGTGATGAGGGGAACGATAGCGCCCAGCATCATCCCGACTCCGAAGGACGCCGAGATGATGGCGGCGAGGCTGCGCCAGCGGTCCGAGACAGTCATGGCGGGGGTCGTGGCAGGTGACGACATGAAGCGGGTCTATAGCTTGGCGCCGGGCCCGGCGCCAGCGGCCGATCGTCATTTTTGCTCTGACGCAACCGGAATACCCGGCTGCCTCAGCGAGGGATCATTGCTCCGTCGCTTACAACAAAGTCCGTTTCTATTGGCGCTCGCCTTGATGGCGCCCGCCGCTCTACCCCGGCACGGCGACCCGGCTTCGCGCTTCCAGGGCGCGAAACAGCAGGAGCAAGGGCGGGATGGCGATGAAGAGAATGGCGCCGAAGAACAAGGCGGCCGCGGAACTGTCCCACACATCCCGCGCCAGACCGCCCAGCGCGGGACCGAAGGTCTGTACGAGGTAGTACCAAGTGTAGAACACGCCGAAGCCGACCGAGCGCTGTTCGGGGTTGAGGACGCGCGAGGGTAGCGCCATGATCGGCCCCGCAGGCGGGCCGACAGCAACGCCGAACACGACGCAGAGCGCTAGCGGCAGCACGCCGCCGGGCAGCAACAGGAGCGCCAAACCGGCGAGGAGGGAAAAGACGACGATCGCGGCATTGGATCGACCGCTGCGCTGGGCGGCATAGCCGCCCAGCGGGACCGAGAACATCAGGATCCAGAGCGCGGCGCTGGTCAGCGCGGCGGCCCTTGCCGTCGAGACGTCATGTTCCCGTAGCAGTTCCGGCGCGAAGCTGAAGAATATCACCAGGCCCAGATTCAAGCCCGCCCACATCAAGCTGGCGACCGTCAGCGGCAGCAGGTGGCGCAGGGGCGGCAGGGGCGGCAGAGTCCGCCAGTGCGCCGGCGTGGCCGCTACCCGCGCCGCGGCCGCGGTCGCCGGCGGCGGCCGATAGGCAAGGACAAGGAGCAGGAGCGCGAGACCGCAAGACAGGGCCGCCACATGCATCACCGATCGCCAGCCGAACTCATGGGCCAGCGGGCCCTGGAGCAGCAGGCCGAGGACGATACCGAACGGCCAACTGGCGAGGAAGACGCCCATCGCTACGACGATCTCGCGGCCAGCGAACCAGTCGGTCACCATCTTGGTCAAGGCAAGGCCGAACAGCACGGCGCCGGCGCCGCTAAGAAACCGGCCGACGAGTGCCATGGAAAAACCATCGCCGATCCCCATCAAGGCGCCGCCCGAGATCATGAGCAGGAGACCCGCCGCGTAGATCGCCTTGTCGCCGAAGCGTTGACCGAAGAGGCCGCTGGGAAAGGCCATCAGGATGCCGGGCATGCTGTAGAAACCGATCAGCGTCCCGATCCGCGCATAGTCGAGGTTGAAATCCTGGATCATGTCCGGCGCCGTCGACGCGACCGACTGAAACTGAAATCCGATCGCCGTACGCGCCAGGAACAGAACGCCGAGAATGAACCACCGCGAGCCCATGATTGCCGCCCCGCTGCCCGTCCGCCAGCTCAGGCCAATGTAGTCACGGTCCGGCGGCCGCGGCGAGCGATTTCCAAAGACTCCGGCCCGATCCGCGCCTCGACAATGCGCGGGGCGCATGGCAAGAATCCGCCCGCCCGAATCGATACCCAAGGAGCCGCCCCCGATGTCTCGCGAAATCGCCCTCATGACCGCCACGGAACTTGTCGCGCGCTACCGGTCCGGCTCGCTGTCGCCGGTGGAGGCGACCAAGGCGGCGCTGGAGCGCATCGCGACGCTCGATGGGCGCTACAACGCCTTTCGCCTGGTGGACGGCGAGGCGGCGATGGCGGCGGCGCGCGCCTCGGAGACACGCTGGCGCCGGGCCACCCCTTGCGGGCTCGTCGATGGCGTGCCGGCGACGGTGAAGGACCTCATCCTTACCAAGGGCTGGTCCACCTTGCGCGGTTCCAAGGCCGTCGATCCGAATCAGCCGTGGAACGAGGACGCGCCATCGGTGGCGCGCCTGAAGGAGCATGGCGCGGTGCTGCTCGGCAAGACGACGACGCCCGAATTCGGCTGGAAGGGCGTCACCGACAGCCCGCTCACCGGCATCACGCGCAATCCCTGGAACCCCGAGAAGACGCCGGGCGGCAGCAGCGGCGGCGCGGCCGTGGCGGCGGCGCTGGGGATGGGGGCGCTCCATATCGGCACCGATGGCGGCGGCTCGATCCGCATCCCGGCCGCGTTCAGCGGCATCGTCGGCTTCAAGCAGACCTATGGGCGGGTGCCGGCCTATCCTTTGAGTCCATTTGGAACACTTGCCCATGTGGGGCCGATGACGCGCTCGGTCGCGGATGCGGCGCTGATGCTGACGGTGATGGCCGAGCCCGATTGGCGCGATTGGTACGCGCTGCCGGCCGACGGCATGCGCTATCATGATCTCCTGGCCGGCGGCGTGAAGGGCTTGCGCATCGCCTATGCGCCGACATTGGCGGGCGCGCCAGTGGAGCCGGAGGTGGCGGCGGCGGTGGCGCGGGCGGCGGGCGTGTTCGACGAGCTCGGCGCCGTGGTCGAGGAATGCGATCCTGGCCTGCCTCCTTGCGGCGCCGCCTTCGCCATTCACTGGTTTGCCGGCGCCGCCAACGCCTCGCGCGCCATTGGGCCGGAGAGCCGCGCGCTCATGGACCCCGGTCTCGTCGAGATCGCGCGCCAGGGCGCCGAGATCCGGATCATGGACTACCTCGCCGCGGTCAAGGAGCGCGAGGCGATCGGGCAGAGGATGAACGCCTTCCATCGCAAGTGGGATCTGCTGCTGACGCCGACCATGCCGCTCGCCGCCTTCGAGGCGGGACAGGAAGTGCCGACGATGTCGGGCGGCGAGCGCTGGGTCGATTGGACGCCCTTCACCTATCCGTTCAATTTCACGCGCCAGCCGGCGATCAGCGTGCCGTGCGGGCTCACCGCCGCCGGGCTTCCCGTCGGGCTGCAAATCGTGGGCGCGCTTAATGCCGACGCGCTGGTGTTGCGCGCCGCGCACGCCTTCGAGATGGCGCGGCCCTTTGCCATGCCGGCGGTGTAGCGGGCGTCTATTTCGGCGGTTCGTAGATGGCGTAGATTTTGCGCAAGGGCTCCAGCGTTTCCCAGGTGCCCTTGAACCCGCGGGGAATGACGAAGGCGTCGCCGGCGCGGAAGGTCTGGGCGTCGCCCTCCGTCGAGGTGAGGCGGGCCACGCCCGACAAGAGGACGCAGAGTTCCTCTTCCTGGTAGTCCACCGCCCACTTGCCCGCCGTCGATTCCCAAACGCCGGCGAAGAACCGGCCCGAGGAATCGGTGTAGTAGTTTTGGAGCGTCGTCACCGGATCGCCGGAGAGTACGTTGGCGGGGCGAGAGGTCTCGGGCGCCGGCGGGTTGGCGCCGATGCGAATGATCTTGGGCGAGGTCATGGTTGTTGGGTTTCCGTTGTTTCTCGCGTTCTGGAGTTACGTCCTAATTATATACCGTCACTAATTTAATTTATGCTTCGACAGGCTCGGCATGAGGACACCCCGCCCGCTAGAACCAGCCGGAGCGCTTGAAGCGGTAGTAGAGATAGCCGCAGATGGCGACGATCGAGAACAGCACCGCGGGATAGCCCCAGCGCGATTGCAGTTCCGGCATGAATTGGAAATTCATGCCGTAGATGCCGGCGACCGCGGTCGGAACCGCGAGGATGGCGGCCCAGCCGGCGAGCTTCTTCGTCACCTCGTTCTGCTGCACCGAGGCGACGAGGAGGTTGGCTTCGAGCGCCGTGCTCAGGAGCTCGCGCAAGGAGTCGATGGTCTCGAGCACGCGCACGACATGGTCGTGTACGTCGCGGAAATAGGGGTGGGTGTCGCGGTCGACGATGGTCACGTCGTAACGCATCAGCCGCGTGGTGACATCGATCAAGGGCGCCACGACGCGGCGCAGCGTCAGAAGATCGCGCTTGGTCTCGTAGATGCGCTCGATCTGCTTGCGCTCGAAGCTGTGGCCGAGGCCGGAATCCTCCATCGCCTCGACTTCGTTCTCGATCGCCTCGACCGCGGGGGTGTAGTTGTCGACGATGAAATCCATCAGCGAATAGAGGACGAAGTCGACGCCCCGCCTCAACATCTTGGGCGCGGCCTCGCAGCGCGCCCGCACCTCGGCATAGGATGCGGAGTCGCCATGGCGCACGGTCACGAGATAGCCCTTGCCGAGAAAGACATGGGTTTCACCGACCTCGATTAAATGATCGACGCGCTGGGCGGTGTGCAGGACGATGAACACCGAATCGCCGTAGACGTCCATCTTCGGGCGCTGGTGCGCGGCCAGCGCGTCCTCGATGGCGAGATCGTGCAGATGGAATTGCCGTTGCACCTGGCGCAGCAGCGCCTCGTCGGGCTCGTGCAGGCCGATCCATACGAACTTGTCGCCGCCGATGGCGGCCGCCCCCGCGTCATCGATGGCTAGGTCGCGCTGGCGCCTGCCATCGGCATAGGCCGCGCACCCGACGATCTGGTCCATGTACCGATTCCCCGACGCCCCGAGCCCGAAGTTAAGTTTTTACAGGGTAACCCACCGGGAGCGCTATGCTAGAAGAGATTCGTAAGGGGGCGTGCCTTTTCGATGAGCCAGGACAGGATCGTTCGTATCGGTTGCGCGTCGGGCTTCTGGGGCGATTCGGCGCTCGCCGCCCCGCAGCTCGTTCGTCGCGCGCGCATCGATTACCTGGTCTTCGACTACCTGGCCGAAGTGACGATGTCGATCATGGCGCGGGCCAAGGCGCGCGATCCGGCCGGCGGCTATGCCGGCGACTTCGTGAGCGCGGTCATGGCCGAGATCGTCAAGGACGTGGCCGACAAGAGTATCCGCGTCATCGCCAATGCCGGCGGCGTAAATCCGGAGGCCTGCCGCGACGCGCTCGCGCGGCTGGCGGCCGAGGCCGGCGCGCCGCTGAAGATCGCTGTCGTGCTGGGCGACGACGTCATGAAGCTGGTGCCGGATCTGAAGGCGCGGGGCGTGCGGGAGATGTTCACCGGCGAACCCCTGCCCGACCGGCTCTTGAGCGCCAACGCCTATTTCGGCGCGTTCCCGATCGCCGCGGCGCTCGACGCCGGCGCCGACGTGGTGATAACCGGGCGGTGCGTCGACAGCGCGCTGGCGCTTGGGCCGCTGATCCACGAATTCGGCTGGAGGCCGGAGGACCACGACCGCCTGGCCGCCGGCAGCCTCGCCGGGCATATCATCGAATGCGGCGCCCAGGCGACCGGCGGCCTCTTCACCGATTGGCGCGAGGTGCCGGGCTGGGACGACATCGGCTATCCGATCGTCGAGTGCGCGGCCGATGGCGGATTCGTGCTGACCAAGCCCGAAGGCACCGGCGGCCTGGTGACGCCGGCCACGGCGGCCGAGCAGATGGTCTACGAGATCGGCGACCCCGCGGCTTACGTTCTGCCGGACGTTACGTGCGACTTCACCGAGGTGCGGATGCGCCAGGACGGACCGCATCGCGTGCGCATCGAGGGCGCGCGCGGCCGGCCGCCAAGCCCGGACTACAAGGTGAGCGCCACGCATCTGGACGGCTATCGGCTGACATTCACCCTCACCATCGGCGGCGCCGAGGCCGCGGCCAAGGCGCGGGCGACCGGCGAGGCCTTGATCGCCCGCACCCGTGCCGCCTTCCGGGCGCGCGGCTGGCCGGATTACCGCGCCGTGCTGGTCGAGGTCCTTGGCGCCGAAGACGGTTATGGGCCTCACGCGCGGGCGGTTACGCGCGAGGCGGTCATGCGGTTCGCGGCGCACCACGATGACAAGGCGGCGCTCGAACTCCTGGCGCGCGAGGCGATGGCGCCGGTGACCTCGATGGCGCCCGGCACCACGGGATACATCGGCGGCCGGCCGGCGGCGCAGTCGGTGGTGCGCCTTACGTCGTTCCTGGCCCCCAAATCGGTGCTCGGACCTCGTGTGCTCATCGACGGCAGGGAGATCGCCGTCGACGTGGCTCCGGGCGAAGCGTTGAAACCGGCACCGCCGCGAAAGGGACCGCCGGCGCACGTGCCCGCGCCAGCGGACGGGATCGGGGTGCCCCTCATCCGCTTGGCGCATGGGCGCAGCGGCGACAAGGGCGACAGCGTCAACATCGGCATCATCGCCCGGCGTGAGGACTATGTGCCGCTGTTGCGCTCCGCGCTCGGCGAGGCGGTGGTGGCCGCGTATTTCCGGCACTTGGTCAAGGGCCCAGTCACGCGCTACGAGGTGCCGGGCATCAACGGATTCAACTTCGTGCTGGAGCGGGCGCTCGGCGGCGGCGGCGCCGCCTCCCTCCGGAACGACCCGCAGGGCAAGACCTTCGCCCAGATGCTGCTCGGGCTCGAGATCGCCGTGCCGATCGAGGTGGCAAAGGGGTTGGCGGATGGATAGCGAGGTCATGCGTCAAACGCCGCATCAGCGGCGGCGGAAGGACGCACTCAAGGTGAAGGCGCTGCGGGCGGGTACCAAGGCCGGCATTGACGCACTTGAACGGGGTGTGTTTACAGAGGTGGCCGACGCTGACCTCGACCATTACTTTGAAGGGTTGACCGCCAAATCGGGTAAGCGGTCGCGGACGCCGATTCAATCCCCGCAAGAAGCGACGAACAAATCCACGCCAAAACCCGCCGTGATCAGCGCGACACCGGCAATGGTCACGAAGAAGTGTTCCGGCCGGTAAATCTGGATGATTCGCTCGAAATATGAGGCAACGGCTCTATGCAAATCAGCGGCTCCGCCACGGGCGTCTCGACTAGGCGCGGCGCGCTGCGCCTTTAATCCTAGCCACCCCGCATGGATCGATGGCAGAAGCGTCGCCAATCCGCCCAGGAAACCGAACAAATCGACAAGAGTTCCACAGCTCATGAAAGATTGACGGTGACCTCGTGTTTCGGCGCCGATGTCGGCGTTTTCACGCCCAAATCGGATCCAAAATCCAATTCCAGATCGAACGCCAGGAGTATTCGGGCAACCATCTCCAGCGAAGGGCCACGTTTGCCCATGCTTCTTTCGAGCAGGCTGATCTGCGGCGCGGTCGTTCCCACTACCTCGGCCAGCTGGTCCAGAGTCCATCCCCGCGCGATTCGCTGCTGTTTCACGAAATTCCCGAATCCATTCAAAAGCCGCTGGACGACGTAACCGCGCACACCTTCCGGCGTATCAGCAACCGCCGCAAGCAGATCGCCGGCCCCTCCTGGCTGCGCGGACATCTTGCCGTGGTCGATCTTCACAATACGTACGAGCTGGGAATTCTCAATATCCTGGCTTAGCGCCGACAAGGCTTGCCGCAGGTTCGCTACATCCTTGGCCGGAACCGTCAAATACGCTTCTTGCATCTTGAGATCACTCCCATCGGAAATCGCGAAGCCGTTGGGCGACCGCCCTCTCGGTCGCATCACACATTGGAGGCAAACAAAGTGCCTCGATCCTTGCTCGCTGGGACTGAGGTTTGGCGTTCAAGTTGACAGAGAGAAACACCGCCATCCGGCCGATCAGTTCCAGGCGAAAGAGGCGCGAGCGATGCGGCGGTTCCCCGTGATCGTTGCGAAAGGAGATCGCCAGTCCCGGCTCATCCTCTACCATCCCCGCCCGAGGGGGATTCTCGCACAGCAATTCAAGTTCCTCCAATCTGTGCCCTTCCACGCGCTCTGAAAGGAACACCGCGAGCCGGGATATCGCCGCCCGATCGCGCGACATAAATACATCGAGTTGTAATGCCTGTTTGTATGCATCGGTTAGGCTGTCGATTCTCACGGCGGTCATCTGTACGACTCCCCCGTCTCCGCATAAGAGTTACTGTTTTCAGTATTATTTGTCAAGATAATTTACTGTTAAACGTAATTATTTCTACTTGCGGCTACCCTACCATCGGCTCCAAACAAGCCGGGTCGTCGTTCCTGGGGCTGTTGACACGGGGACCGACTCGATAGGCGGTCATCGCTCGTGAGCGGATGCGCGCGTCGAGGGCGGCCAGCGCCTCCTTGGGCGGCGCCGTCAGCCATAGATCGTAGGCGGCGGGGTCGAGCATGACCGGCATGCGGTCGTGGATCGGCGACAAGAGCTCGTTGGCGGCGGTCGTGATGATGGTAAAGCTCTCGACGGCGTCTTGGCCGGGCAGCGCCCAGCGGTCCCAGAGGCCGGCGAAGGCGAAGACGCCGCCATCGGCGAGCGCGATGCGATAGGGCTGCTTGCCGGCGTCCGTCTTCAGCCACTCGTAGAATCCGTCCGCCGGGACCAGGCAGCGCCGCGATTTCAAGGGCCCGCGGAAGGACGGTTTCTCAGCCAGGGTCTCGGATCGCGCGTTGATGAGCTTGCTGCCGATCGCGGCCTCCTTGGCCCAGGAGGGAATGAGACCCCAGCGCAAGCTGGCGAGGTGCCGGCGGCCGTCTTCGCCCAGGCGGACGATGGGCGCGCTTTGCGTCGGCGCGAGGTTGTAGCGGGGCTCGAGGTTCGGCCGCTCCGGAAAACCGAAGACGCGCCGCATGCCCTCGACCGGCGTGGTGATGCTGTAGCGCCCGCACATGGATGGATTTAACGGCCGCGGCGCGGCCCGTCGCGATGCTTGTCGAGGAATTTGGTCACGGCCGCGATATAGGCCGCCGGATCCTCGTACATCGAACAATGCGAGCAGTCGCGGAACACCACCAGCTCGGCATCGGGCAAGGCCAGTTGCATTCGCGAGGCGCAGGAAGCGGGCAGCTCGTCATGCTCGCCCACCAGGATGAGGCACGGCGCCTCGATCCGGTGCATGTCGGGGATGCGGTTCCAGTCCTTGAGGTTGCCGACATAGAGGAATTCGTGCGGCCCCTGCATGGCGCCGTAGGGCCCCATGTTCCAGTCCGCGACCGATTCGGCCAATGGCTTCGGCCATTTGTCGAGCCGGCAGACGTGCCGGTAATTGAGGATCGTAATGGCCGCCTGATAGGCCGGATGGGCGATGGTGCCGGCCGCCTCGTGGCGCAGCATCATCGCCTCCGTCTCCGGTCCCAGCGACGCGCGCAGGCGATTGAGCTCGCCGATGAGATGGGGCATGTCGCCGCAGGAGTTGGAGATGACGAAGCTCTTCAGCCGGCGCCCGTATTTGAGGGCGTAGTCGATGCCGAGCCAGCCGCCCCAGGAATGGCCGAGGAGGTGGAAGCGGTCGAGGCCGAGCGCCTTTACCACCGTCTCGACCTCTTCCACGTAGCGGGCGATCCGCCACAGCTTCGGATCGGTCGGGCGGTCGGAGGCGCCGCAGCCGAGCTGGTCGTAGGTGACGACGCGATAGCCCTTGTCCACCATGCGCAGCAGCGGCTCGCGTAAGTACGCCGAAGGCAGGCCCGGCCCGCCGTTCAAGAGGAACAACACTTCCTTGCCGCGGCCATGACTGTAGGTGACGACCTCGTGGCCGTCGACTTTCACCCTGGTCGTTGAGCCGCCGGTGCGCTTTGCCGCCATGGTTCCCTCCCTGCTAATCCGCGACCGCGGTCGTGCCCGATTTCAGCATCGGCTCGAACAGGCGGCGATAGATGGGCTCGTAGTTGCGCAGCTGGTTCTCGCCGCCTTCCAGGAATGGCGCCGAGCAGGTATCGCAAGGCGCGGCCTTCTTCTCGAAGCCGGCCAAATGCCGGCGCCAGCCGACCATGGCCTTCGAGGCGAAGGCCTCGTAGATCGAGCCGAAATCGTCGATGTTGCCGACGCGGTATTTCTCGTGTTCCGGGCGGTCGCCGCGGATATGGCAGCACGGCACGAGGTTGCCTTCGAAGCCCACGTAGAGATGCAGGAACGGGAAGTGGCACGGCGCGGTCCGCACATAACCTTCCTTGATGCCCTCGATGAGGCCGGCGCGGTTCTCGCCCCGGACCCAATAGTCGATCGCGCGAATGTCGATGTCGATGCGCTTGTGGGGGAAGCGGGCCACGATCATGAATTTCGACTCGACGCTTTTGAATTCCGGCCGGATACCGAGGCGCTCGGCGATCTCGGCGATGCGATTCAAGGCGTAGGTGTCGCTGTAGACGTCCTCCGGGTTCATGTGCACGGAGATGTGCATGTTGGAAAGTCCGGCTTCGGCCAACGCTTCCACATAGTCCGGCTTGAGGTAATCGCCGTTCGTGTAGGTCCTGATCTTGGACTTCGGCGCCGCCCGGCGCACGTCCGCGATGCGCGTCAGGATATGACGATCGGCGAGCGGTTCGTTGTAGCCGCTGAAGACGACGATCTGGTCGTAGTCGATCTCGCCCAGATCGGCGACGATCCTGGCGAAGATCCGGTCCGGCATGCGCTTGTTGTCTCCCAGCCGGTCGCCCACGACGTTGGGGCAATAGCCGCAACGCCGATTGCAATAGGAATGGGTCTCGATCTCGACCCGCAGCATGACCCGCTTGAACAGCGCCTTGGCGCTTTCGCGCGATGTCTGTGGGATCAAATGCTGCTTGAGGAATAGGGCCATCCAGGGGCTCCGGCGTTTCGTGGCATGCTATCGGCCGGATGCCGGCGCCGCAAGCTCGGGGACGGGACGCTACCGCCCCGCGGTGTGGCCGAAATCGATCGGCAGGCAGGCGCCGGTCAAGGGCGCGAGGCGGGGCGAGGCGATCGCGAAGATGAAGTCGGCGATCTCCTCGGCGCTGGCGAAGCGGGCGCGGGGGCCTTGCGGGTAGTTCGCCCGAAGCCGCGCGAGATATCCCTCGGGATCGCCGCCGCCGAATCGTTCCGCCTGTTGGGCCAGCATCGGCGTGTCCACGTCGCAGGGACAGATGGCGTTGCAGCGGATGCCGCGCGGCGCCAATTCGAGCGCCAGCGATTTGGCCAGCAGCGACACGCCGCCCTTCGAGGCGCAGTAGATGGCGGCGCCGGCGGCGCCGTTGAGGCCGAGGTCGGAACTCAGCAGAATGATGCCGCCCTCGGTCTTTTCGAGTTCGGGTATGGCATGGCGGCAGGCGAAGAACGTGCCCTTCAGGTTGATGTCGATGACCCGGTCCCAGTCTTCTTCGGTCATGCGTTCGGACGGGCCTTCGACCCAAATGCCGGCGGCGCAGACGAGGAGGTCGAGCCGGCCGAACTTCGCGACGGTTTCGCTCACCATGCGCTGGCAGTCGCCGACGCGCGCCACGTCGACGACAAGGCCGGCCACATCGCCGCGCCCGCCCATGGCGCGGCTAAACTCGTCGAGGCGTGCCTGGTCGATATCGGCCACGGCCACGGCCGCGCCCGCTTCGAGGAATTTTTCCGCCGTCGCCCGGCCGATGCCCCCGCCCCCGCCGGTGATGAGCACCGCCTTGCCTTGCCATTCCTTGTCGACGTTCATTGGCCCTTGATCTCCTGAATGATGTTGCCGCCATCGACGACGATGAGCTGACCGGTGACATAGCTGGCCTCGTCGCCGGCGAGAAAGAGGACGACAGCGGCGACCTCCTCCGGCCGGCCGGCGCGGCCGATAGGCGTCGCCTTGCCGGCCCGCCGCTCCTTGGCCGAGCTGGAGCCGGTGGCGATCCAGCCGGGAGCGACCGCGTTGCAGGTGACGCCCCTCGGGCCAGCCTCGATCGCGACCGCGCGGGTGAGACCGACCATGGCCGCCTTGGCCGAGCCGTAGGCGCCGCCCTTCGGGAACAGCACCAGCGGCCCCGAGACCGAGGAGACGTTGACGATGCGCCCGCGGCGCCGGCGCAACATGCCCGGCAGCACGGCGCGGGTGATGGCGAGACAAGTATCGAGGTTGATGGCGAAGGCGCGGCGCCAGTCGCGGTCCGAGATTTCGTGCACGCGCGAAGCCCGGTGGGCAATGCCGGTCTGGACCATGCCGGCGTTGTTGACCAGGATGTCGATGGGGCCAAGCGCGCGGGCCGTTCGCTCGGCCAACCGCGCGGCCGCGCCGGGCCGGACGAGATCGGCGACGAAGGCGGCGTGGCGCGAGGCGCCGCCCGGCAGTTCCTCGAGCCGGTCCAGGATTCGCCGCGTCGTCGAGGTGATGGCGACCCGCGCGCCGGCCTCGGCCAGCAAGCGCGCGCTGGCGAATCCGATCCCCGTAGGACTGCCGGCGCCGGTCACTAGCGCGACGCGGTCGCGGACTCCCGTCATGTCAGGCGCGCCGCAAGGACGCGCCGAGCGCGGGACTGGCGTTCAGGGTCTGGTAGACGACGCAGTATCGCTCGGTGAGTTTGAGCAGTTTGTCGAGCGCCTCGGGGGCGGCGTCGGTGTCGAGGTCGAAGCGAAGCCGGATGGCGCGGAAACCGACGGGCGCGTCCTTGGCGACGCCGAGCGTGCCGCGGAAATCGAGGTCGCCCTCGGCCGCGACCCGGCCCGAGCGAACCTCGATGCCTAGCGCGGTGGCGACGGCCTTCAGGGTGACGCCGGCGCAGGCGACGAGCGCCTCCAGCAGCATATCGCCGGAACAGAGAGCCGAGCCGTCGCCGCCGGTGGCGGGATGCAAGCCGGCCTCGGCGATCGCGCGTCCGGTGTCCACCTTGCAGGTGATGCCGTGGGCGCCCAGCTCGCCGCTGGCGCGCAGCGTTATGAGTGCGCTTTCCGGCGCCGCTCGGTAACGCTCCTTCAGCGGCGCCTGTAGGAATCGCAGTGACTCGGAGTTCATGACCGGCCTCCCTTGGATCGAGATTCACGCTTCACATTGCAGCACTTGGTGCTTCAATGTGAAGCGATCAGATCCTAGGAGGCAATCATGGCCAAGATCGATGTCCGCCGCGGCATGCCGAGCGTCCAACTCGGCAAGAAGGAGTTCGCCCGGCGTTTCCGCGACCGCTTTTACGATCCCGCCTTCGAGGGATTGAAATCGAGCCTCGACGGGATCATCGACAAGGCTTGGGAGGCCTATGACGAGTACCGGAAGAACCCGCGCACGAGGAGCGCCGGCGCCGGCTTCGCCGAGCCGACAGCGCAATTGCCGGTGGAGTGGCTCGATACCCGCAAGCGCACCGCCGCGGCCGAGCGCCGGCAAAAGAACCGCAAGTCGCCGTCGCGCGTTCTCATCGTCAATGGCTCGTCGCGCAGCGACCAGAGCTGCCCCGGCGAGATGTCGAAGACGTATCGGCTGGTCGAAATCGCGCGGGGCGCGTTGAGGCGGCGGCGCATCGAGGTCGAAGTTCTCGATCTAAGCCGGCTCACCTCCGAATACGGCCGCGTCATCCACCCTTGCAAGGCGTGCATCTCGACGGCGATGCCGCTCTGCAACTGGCCCTGCTCCTGCTACCCGAATTTCGCCGTGGGGCAGGTGAACGACTGGATGGCCGACATCTATCCGATGTGGGCGGCGGCGCACGGGGTCATGATCGTCACCCCGGTCAACTGGTACCAGGCGCCGAGCTCGCTCAAGCTCATGATCGACCGGCTGGTGTGCGCCGATGGCGGCAACCCGGACCCGACGCTGACCGGCGGCAAGGATCCGGCCCGCGCAAAGGAACTCGAACTCAAGGGCTGGTCCTATCCGCGCCATCTCGCGGGGCGCGTCTTCTCGGTGGTGGTGCATGGCGACGCGGCGGGGGTCGAAACCTTGCGCCGCATCCTCGCCGATTGGCTCACCGACATCGGCCTCATCCCGGCCGGCCACATGGCGGTGATCGGCTCCTATATCGGTTATTACGAGCCTTACGCGACGAGCCACGACGACCTCGACCGCGACAAGGATTTCCAGGACGAGGTCAGGAACGCCGCGCTGTCGCTGGCCGAGGCGGTGAGGCTGCTGCGCCGCGGCAAGCTGATCCAGCCCGACGCAAGGTTGAAGGAGACAAGGCCGAAGTGAGCCGTTCAAATCGACGCTACCGCGTCATACGCACAGCGGCGCCCTCCGCGGCAATTGAATTAAGTGCACTGTCACCGAAATTCCCGAAATTCCTAATTAGTGCACTGTCACCGAAATAGCCGAATTAAGTGCACTGTCACCGAATTAGCCACCGAATTAGCTCAGGGCGCCGGTTGCTTCAGGTATTCGATGACGTTCAGGCGGTCGTCCTCTTTCTTGAGACCGGCGAACGTCATCTTGCCGCCGGGGACGACCTCCTTGGGGCTGGCGAGGTAGGCATCGAGCTTGTCCTCGGTCCAGACGATGCCGGACGCTTTCATGGCATCCGAATACTTGAATCCCTCGATCGTCGCCGCCGGCCGGCCCACGACCCCCGCCAGCGACGGCCCGACCTTGTTCTTGCCGACCTCCAGGGAATGGCAGGTCGCGCATTTCTTGAATACTTTTTCGCCCGCCGCCGCATCGGCCGCCGCGGCGGCCGTTCCGCCGCACCCGACGGCGGCCGCGGCGAGGATGGAAACGAGCCAAAGCCTTGAAAATGCCGTTCTCGAACGCATGTCGATCCCTCTGCTTATGAAGCTGTCCAGGCTAGGAGCCCGGTCCAAAGAAAATGCCCCGCGAAATCATGGTGTAGTCCGCTTCGAACGTCATCAGGAACACGAACACCAGCACCAACAGCGGCGGCAGCAAGATGGCGTACATCAGGGCGAGCCGCTCCCAAGCCATGTGCATGAAGATAGCGACGATCAGCCCGGCCTTCAACATCATGAACAGCAGGATCAGCCCCCACCTGGGGTAACCCTCGATATTGTAGTAGTCGACCATGTACGAAAAAGCGCTGAGGACGAACAGCAGTCCCCAGATCTTGAGATAGACGCTTATCGGATGTTGTTGGCCCTCTGCGTGCGCCATGATTTCCTCTTACCAGAGATAAAAGACCGCGAAGATGAAGACCCAGACCAGGTCGACGAAATGCCAATACAGCCCCATGATTTCGACGGCTTCGTAGTTGCCCTTCCGGCTGGTGAAGAAGCCGCGTTTTTCGCGGTCGAAATCCCCGCGCCAAACTTTTCGCGCGGTGATGATCAGGAACAGCACGCCGATCGACACGTGAAAGCCATGAAAGCCCGTGATCATGAAGAAGGACGAGCCGAACTGGGCCGCGCCGAACGGGTTGCCCCAGGGACGCACCCCTTCCTCGACGATCAACTTGGTCCACTCGAAGGCCTGCATGCCGACGAACATGGCGCCAAAAAGCGCGGTCACCAGCATCAAGACGGCGGATTTGACGCGATCGCGCCGATAGCCGAAGTTGACGGCCATGGCCATCGTGCCGCTGCTGCTGATCAAGATGAAGGTCATGATGGCGATCAGGATGAGCGGTATTTTCTCGCCCCCGAAGCTCAAGGCGAAGACCGTGCTGGGGTCGGGCCACGGCTCCGTCGTGGACATGCGCACCGTCATGTACGAGAGCAGGAAAATGCTGAAGATGAAGGTGTCGCTGAGGAGGAAGATCCACATCATCGCCTTGCCCCAGGGGACGTTCTTGAACGCCCGCTGGTCCGAGGACCAGTCGGCGGCGATGCCCTGCCACCCTTCCGGGGGGGTGCGCGCCTGTCCTTCGTTTGTCACCGCAGCTTGCGTCATGAGCTTTGATCCTGCTTACCTGATTCCACAGATGGCGAGCAATATGCCCAGATTGTCATTGCCTGAAAACAGCAGGCCGAAAAGGACCAGCCATACCAGGAGCAAGAAGTGCCAGTAAACGGTACACAACTCCACGCCCGAGCGTAACTGGATTCCATCGAAACCGCGCCACGCTTTGGCGGCGGTCCAGCCCCAAGCCGCCAGGCCGCCCAACAGGTGAACCGCGTGCAGCGCCGTGATCAGGTAAAAGAAACCGATCGCCGGGTTGGTGACGTCGAAAGCAACCATCATGTTCAGCTGCCGCCAGGCCGCGACCTGCCCGCCCAGAAATCCAACGGCGAAAACGCCCGCGGCCATCAGGCCCATCGACACAGCCTTGAGTTCGCCGCGGCGAACCGCGATCCGCGCCCATTGCATCGCGACGCTGCTCAACACCAGCATCCCCGTGTTCAGCCACAAGAGCCACGGTTGCGGCGAGGGGCGCCAGTCCTCGAACTCCATCCGGCTTGCGTAAGCCACGATCAAGAGCAAGAACAGGACCGTCGCCACGACAAGAAACATCCGCAGGCCGAGCGCCGCCGTGGGCAGGAGAAAGGCGCGCCGATTGTGAAGGTCGACGACCGTACCCGGCACCGTCACCCAGGGCTTTTCCGTCAATTGCTGGAAGAGAGTCACGCCTCAGCCACAAATTGAGATTGCCCAGCCCACCCGACCGCCCCTATTCCGCCGGCTGAGCCGCGGCGCCGGGAAGCGCCTCGTGGCTTTCGTTGCCGGTTTCCCGGCTCGGCGGAACGTTCTGCGGTATGAAGTCCTCGGCGGCGCCCGGCACGCTGTAGGCGTAAGGCCAGCGATAGACCAGCGGCAGCGCCGGACCCCAGTTGCCATGCCCCGGCGGGGATTCGGGCGTCTGCCACTCCAGCGACGCGGCCCGCCAAGGATTGCGGCCGGCGAGCTTTCCCTTGGAGAGACTCCACGCCAGGTTGAACAAGAACAACACCTGCGTCGCGCCCACGATCAACGCGATGACGGTGACGAATTCGTTCAGCGTCGCGGCCGATGGCGGGATGAAACCGGTTTCGCCCATTTCGAAGTATCGGCGCGGCACGCCCAGAAAGCCCAGATAGTGCAGGGGGAGAAAAATCGCGTAGGCGCCGAGGAAGGTGACCCAGAAATGAATCCAGCCCAAGGTTTCGTTCAGCATTCGCCCGGTGATCAAGGGGTACCAATGGTAGATCGCCCCGAAGATGACGAGGATCGGCGCCACGCCCATCACCATATGAAAGTGGGCGACCACGAACATGGTGTCCGACAGCGGGATATCGACGACCGCGTTGCCGAGGAAGAGGCCGGTGATTCCCCCGTTCACGAAGGTGATGATGAAGGCGATGGCAAACAGCATCGGGATCGTCAGGTGGATGTTGCCGCGCCACAGCGTCAGCGTCCAGTTATAGACCTTGAGGGCGGTGGGGACGGCGATGATGAGCGTGGTGGTGGCGAAGAAGAATCCGAAATACGGGTGCATGCCGCTGACATACATGTGGTGCGCCCACACCACGAAGCTGAGGGCGCCGATCACCACGATCGCCCAGACCATCATCCGATAGCCGAAGATGTTCCTTCTTGCATGGACGCTGAGCAGGTCGGAGACGATGCCGAAGGCCGGCAAGGCGACGATGTAGACCTCGGGATGGCCGAAAAACCAGAACAAGTGTTGAAACAATATCGGACTGCCGCCGCCATACGCCAGCTGTTCGCCCATCTCGACGATGGCCGGCATGAAGAAGCTGGTCCCCAGGATCCGGTCCAGCGTCATCATGATGGCGCCGACGAACAAGGCGGGGAAGGCCAACAGCGCGAGCACGGTGGCCATGAAGATGCCCCATACCGTCAACGGCATGCGCATCAGCGTCATCCCGCGCGCGCGCGCCTGCAGCACGGTCACCACGTAGTTCAAGCCGCCCATGGTGAACCCGACGATGAAGAGCGCGAGCGAGACGAGCATCAGAATGATTCCGCCGTCCGACCCCGGCGTGCCGGAGAGGATGGCCTGGGGCGGGTAGAGCGTCCAGCCGGCGCCGGTCGGTCCGCCCGGCACGAAGAAGCTCGCGACCAGCACCAGCACGGCGAGCAGATAGATCCAATAGCTCAGCATATTCACATAGGGGAAGACCATGTCGCGGGCGCCGACCATCAGCGGGATCAAGTAGTTGCCGAAGCCGCCCAGGAACAGCGCCGTGAGCAGGTAGATCACCATGATCATCCCGTGCATGGTGATGTACTGGTAATATTCGCCGGCGTCGATGAACGAGAACGTGTCCGGGAACCCCAATTGGAGGCGCATCAGCCACGACAACACCAAGGCCACCAGCCCGATCGAGATCGCGGTCAGGGAGTACTGGATGGCGATGACCTTGGCGTCCTGGGAAAAGACGTAGGTCGTCCACCAGCTATGCGAATGGTAAAGGTCCATCTCCCCGACTTCGGCGGGCGGGACTTGTTCGGCTTTGGTGGGGGCGAAGCTGGCCATCAGAACATTCTCCTAGCATTCATCGCGCGGGCGCTCTTGGCTTCGAGATCTCGAATCGTCATGGCGCGGCCGCTAATTCCTCGCCGGCGCCGTTGCCGGCGCGCGCCAGCGACTGCGCGAACGTCGGCTGCTCCGCCAGCCATGCCCGATAGGGGATTTCCTCGTCGACAACGACCTTGCCCCGCATAGCATAGTGGCCGACACCGCACAATTCAAAGCACAGCACGTCGAAGGTTCCGGTTCGCGTCGGGGTGAACCAGAAGTAGGTGACCGTGCCGGGCACCATGTCCATCTTGGCCCGGAACTGGGGCACATAAAAGTCGTGCAGGACGTCGATCGAGCGGAGCAACACCTTCACCGGTTTATCGAGCGGAATGTGCAGCTCGTCGCTTTCGATCAAGATATCGTCTTGGCCGTTGGCGTCGTCCGGATTCAAACCGAACGGGTTATCGGAATCGATTTTGCGCGAGTCGGAGGTGCCCATGACGCCGTCCTGCCCGGGCAAGCGGTAGGTGAACTGCCACTGCTGGGCCAAGACCTCGAACTCGGTGGCGTCCTTGGGGACCGTGATGAATTGGTCCCATACGAACAAGCCGGGCGCCAACATGCCGGCGACGCCAACCGTGGTCAATCCGGTAAGCCACCACTCCAATTTCTTGTTCTCCGGCTCGTACACCGCCCGTCGTCCCGGCCGGTATCGGTAGCGGAACACGCAATAGGCCATGAAAAAAATCATGGCGATGAAAACAACCCCGGTGATCCAGAATGTGATGATGATCGTGTCGTCGATGTAACCCCAATTCGAGGCAATGGGCGTCCACCACCACGGGCTCAGAAAGTGAAACGCGACCGTGCCGATGCCTACCAAGAGTATCAAGAGCGCTACAATCATTTCCCAATCCTTGCCTCTAGCAGAGTGTCGAACAAGCCGAGACGGCGATCACCCATCGACCGGACGAGGGGATTTCATCGCGGTCAATTCCGTAACAGGGAGCCCGCATGACCGATTCTTCCCGGACGGCGTCAAGAATCGACGCGACTATAGCCGCTCGCGCTGGTTCCATCTAGCGCCAAAATCGGCCCCTCGGCCAAATTTCGCTCCCCTCGGCGAGTGTCGGTTCTGGGCGGATAGGCGGGGCGCGCCTGGGCTGGAAGCGCTGGCCCGGACCGCTCCGGCGTTGACAAGCGTAGCCATGGCGAATAACAACCGGATCGGTACTGCTCGCGTGCATGGCAGGCGATCGATGATTGTTCAAAAAATCGGCACCGCGGACCTCGCAGACGCCTTGGCCAAGGGCTTCGCCGACTTCAAGGCAGTGCCAACCCATCTGATTTTCGTTTGCTTGATCTATCCCATCGTCGTTCTCGTCGCCGCCAGGACCGCCGCCGGATACGAGGTATTGCCGCTCTTGTTCCCACTCCTTGCCGGATACACCCTGATCGGCCCGTTGGCCGCGGTCGGCATGTACGAGTTGAGCCGGCGCCGCGAGAAGGGCCTCGATTCCTCAAGGCGGCATCTCTTCGATGTCCTGCGATCCCCGTCCCTGCCGGCCATCGCGACGCTCGGCGTCGTGCTGATGGCGATCTACTTCGCGTGGCTGTTCGCGGCGCAGGCCATGTACGAGCGATTCTTCGGCGCCGCGGTGCCGGCGTCGATCGGGGAGTTCCTTCTCCAGGTCTTCGCCACCCCGTCCGGCTGGTCGCTCATCGTCGCGGGCAGCGGCGTCGGATTCCTCTTCGCCGCCGTGGTGTTCGCCCTCAGCGTGGTGTCCTTTCCACTGCTTCTGGACCGGCGCGTCGGCGCCCTGACGGCGGTCGTGACGTCGATCCGCGCGGTTCGCGCGAACCCGATACCGATGGCGCTGTGGGGCCTCATCGTCGCCGGCGCGATGCTGGTCGGCTCGGTGCCCTTTTTCGTCGGCCTCGCGGTCGCGCTGCCGGTACTCGGACATTCGAGTTGGCATCTCTATCGCAAGGTGGTGCAGCCCTGACGCGCGGACCGAGCAGGCCTCATTCCTTGCTTGCTCAAGTTATCGGTAGGTACAGCCGGGTGCGTTGCGCCAATACCCAATCGAGAAGGCTGGTGGGCGCAGCAGGACTCGAACCTGCGACCCGCTGATTAAGAGTCAGCTGCTCTACCAACTGAGCTATGCGCCCTGCATGGGTCGTGCGGAACGCGCCGATATAGCAAGGGGCCCGCGCGTTGTCGATACAATCCCGAATCCGCCCCTACCCTTCGTCGCCTTGCCCGAGGCGGCCGATCTTCAGGCGCTCGTTCACGTCCACCGCCATGATGAGCCCGAAGCCCATCAGCACCGTGATCATGGCCGTGCCGCCATAGGAGACGAGCGGCATGGGCACGCCCACCACCGGGATGAGGCCCATCACCATGGCGGCGTTGATGAACATGTAGATGAAGAGGTTGAGACAGAGGCCCAGCACCAGGATGCGGCCGAACTGATTGCGGCAGCGCAGCGCGATCACATAACCGTAGAGGAACAGGAGCCCGTAGAGCGCCAGCAGCGCCACGCACCCGACCAGGCCGAATTCCTCGGCCAGCATGGTGAAGATGAAATCGGTCTGCCGTTCGGGCAGGAAGTTGAGATGGCTCTGCGTGCCTTCGAGATAGCCTTTGCCGAAGAGGCCCCCGGATCCAAACGCGATCTTCGATTGCAGGATGTGATAGCCGGCGCCCAAGGGGTCGGTTTCGGGATTGAGAAAGGTGAGGATGCGGTCCTTCTGGTAGTCACGCAGGTGGTCCCAGGCGACGGGGAGCGCGGCGGCGGCGGCCGCAAGCACCACGACGAATTTCCACCACCGCACGCCGGCGAGGAAGAATATGGCGCCGCCGAGCAGCATCAGGCTGCCCCCGGTGCCAAGATCGGGCTGCACGAGGACGAGCCCAACCGGCGCCAACACCAGGAGCAGCGGCACGATCAACCGGTGCGGTCCGCCGATGCGCTGGAAATCGAGGCGGTGGAAATAGCGCGCCAGCGCAAGCACCAGCGCCACCTTCATGATCTCCGAGGGTTGGACCTGAAAGAAACCCAGATCGATCCAGCGCTGCGCGCCCATGCCGATCTCGCCCGCGACATCGACATAGACTAGAAGCGCGAAGCTCGCCGCGTAAACGACATAGGCAAGCCCTAGCCAGGTTCTGAGATCGACCATCGCAACGGCGATGAGGACGACGAAGCCGACCGCGAAGCGAATCATCTGCTTGCCGGCCCAGGGCTCGAAGCTGCCATTGGCCGCCGAATAGAGCATGAGGAATCCGGCGCAGGCGATGAGCGTCACCACCAGAAGCAGGCCCCAATTGAGATACCGGACTTTCTGCGCCATCGGCGCCCGGTGCTCGCGCATCGCCACGCTGGTCATGGGGGTCCGCTCCGCTACAGCGCTGCCAGCGACGGCCGGCCGCTTCGCCGCGAGGGGTCGCGCGCTTGCGTTTCGATCATGATGTCGCGCGCGATCGGCCCCGCGATCCTGGAGCCGCCGCCGCCATGTTCGATGACCACCGCCACCGCATAGGCCGGGTCGTGCACCGGCGCGAAGCCCAGGAACAGCGCATGGTCGCGCCGCTCCCACGGCAAGTCTTCGTTCTTCTTGACGCCGGCATTGCGCTCGGAAAGCGTGATGCGGCGAACCTGCGCCGTGCCGGTCTTGCCGGCCATCTCCATGCCCGGCTGCTCGATGCGGACCCGAAACGCCGTGCCCCCCGGCTCGTTGGAGACGGCATTCATGCCCGCCAACACGACCGCCATGTGCTTGGGGTCGATGCCCAAATCCGGCGCCTCGCTCTTAAGCACATTGTCGGAAGTTCCGTAAAGCAGGTGCGGTGTCACGGCGCGCCCGCCATTGGCGATCCGCGCCGTCATGACCGCGAGCTGCAGGGGCGTGGCCAGGATGAACCCCTGCCCGATGCCGGCCACCAGGGTCTCGCCCGGCTGCCAAGGCTCGCCCATCACCGCCAGTTTCCAGGCACGATCGGGGATCAACCCCGGCCGCTCGCCCGGCAGGTCGATCTCGACCGGCGAACCTAGCCCGAAGCGCCGCGACATCGCGGCAATGGCATCGATGCCGGCGCGGCGCGCCACGTCGTAGAAATAAACGTCGCAGGAATGCATCAGGCCGCCATGCATGTCGAGGCTGCCATGCCCCTCTTTTTTCCAGCAATGGAAGCGGGCCTGGCCGAGGCTGACGGAGCCCGAGCAATGGACCCGGTGGTCGGGCGACAAGCCATTGGCCATTGCCGCCAGCGCCACCATCATCTTGAACGTCGAACCGGGGGCGTACTGGCCCTGGATCGCCTTGTCGCTCAGCGGCTTCAGCGGATCGGACACGAGCTCGCGCCATTCGTCGCCGGTGAGGCCGCGGCTGAAGGCGCTGGGATCGAAGGTGGGGGTCGAGCCCATGGCCAGCACCCCGCCATCGCGCACGTCCATGACGACCGCCGAGCCGCTGAGTTCGCTCGCCAGCCGCTGCTGCACGAATTGCTGCAGGCCGGCGTCGAGCGTCACGCGTAAGTCCTCGCCGGGGTTGCCTTCCTGGCGCGACAGCTCGCGGATCACGCGTCCGAGCGCGTTCACCTCGACATGGCTCGACCCGGCGCTGCCGCGCAAAAGCGCGTCATGCTGTTTTTCAAACCCGCTCTTGCCGACATCGAAGCCCGGCAGTTCCAGCAGCGGGTCGCCAGTCTGCTCGCCTTGCGCCACCGCGCCGACATAGCCCAGAATGTGCGCCGTCGAACCGCCGAGCAGGTAGTGCCGGCTTTGCCCGACTTCGATGGCGATGCCGGGCAGGTCGGGCGCATTCACCTCGATCGCGGCGACCTCGTCCCAGGTCAGATTCTCGCGCACGGTCACCGGCACGAACGGCCGCCTGCGCGCGGATTCCGCCAGCGCCGAGGTTTTTTCGGCTTCGCTCAGCACCATGACGCGCGACAGCTTGGCCAGCGTCGCCGCCACGTCGCCGGCCTGCTCCCTGACGACCACGACCCGATAGGTCTGCTCGTTCACGGCGAGCGGCACGCCGAAGCGGTCGAGGATCCGGCCGCGCGGCGGCGCAAGCAAACGCAGATTGATGCGGTTGTCCTCGGCCTGGACGCGGAAGTCGTCGGACTGCGTGATCTGTAACTGGTAGACGCGCCCGACGAGCGCCCCCATCAGCAGCACCTGCGCCCCGCCCAGCATGAGGGCGCGGCGGCTGAACACGGCGGCGCGGATCGGTGCCTCGGCCATGATGCTAACTTGGCGCGCGCGGCAGCAGACGCCGGCTCAGGCCCAGAAGCGCCACCACCGGCGGATAGATGCACACCGACAGGAGATAAGCGAAGAGCGCGGGGCCGACATCGAGGAAGGCACCGGAGCCGATGCTGACCATCAGCCACAGGCTGCCATAGACGCCGGCCGAGACCATCATGAAACCCCACCAGGCGACGATGAAGGGCATGCCCAGCAGCAGCGTTTGCTGGGAGACGACAAGCGCGTAGGCGCCGACCATGGCGAGCGTGCCCACACCCAGGGGCGCCGCTCCCATGCTGTCGCCGATGAAGCCGATGGCGAACACCATCGGCGCGCGCAGCAGGTGCGGCGCATGGATCGCCCAATGATAGACGGCAATGAGCGCCAGACCCGTCCCCAGGGAATGGACGTAAGGGAACGGCAAGGGCACCATGCCCAGAAGCAACAACACCAGCGTCACCGCCATCGGGAACAGGCCGCGCGTCATCAGATCGAGGCGACTCATCACCGAGGCGGTCATGGCACCTCCAGCGGCCGATCCTCGCCGATCGGCCCCAGCAGCGCGCGCGGCAATTCGTAGTCGATCATGCGGACGTACTCGATGCGATCCCAGTCGGCGAAGGGTTGAATATAGACGATTCCGTCCTGGATCGCACTGACGACGCCCACCGGCAGGCCGGGCACGAAGACCCCGCCATGGCCCGAGGTCACGATCCGGTCGCCCGGCGTCACATCGGCATCGCGCGCCAGATAGGTCAGCCGCAAACGGCTCGAATTATCGCCGGCGACGACGGCGCGCTCGCGGCTGCGCTCGACCAGAATGGGCACCCGGCTGTTGATGTCGGTGATGAGCAGGATACGCGCCGAGCGTTGGCCCACCTCGATGACGCGGCCGATGAGCCCTTCGCCGGTGACGGCGGCCTGGCCCTTGGCGACCCCGTCGCGCCCGCCGGCCGCCACCAAGAGGCTGCGCACGAAGGCGCCGCCCGTGTCGGCGACGACGCGGGCGCTGATGTAACGCAAGTTAGGATCGACGGCCAGATTGAGAAGTCGCCGCAGCTCGCGGTTCTCGCCCTCCAGCCGGCGCGCCGCCGCTTCCCAGTGGCGCAGGCGGTTGCGCTCCTCCTCGAGGCGCGCAAGCTCGCCCGGCAAATTGGTATAGCGCGCGACATTGTCGACCGCCCTGGTGACGGCCGCGATCGGCTCGGCGAGGACCGCCAACGCCGGTGTCACGGCGTCATTAATGGCGGCGCGAACGCGCTCGATCAGCACCGTGTCCGCCTTGCCCAGCACCATGACCAAGACGGCAAGCGCCAACAGCGCCGCCACCGGCACTTTCTGGAGCCAAGCCCGGACCGGCGACGTGTAGTGCTGGAACGATCCCCCGCGCGGTTTCATCTTGCGAGCGAGCTTAGTAGCCGTTCACCAGCACATGTTTCAGCGTCTTCATCTCTTCGAGGCACCGCCCGGTGCCGAGCGCGACGCAGGACAAGGGATCGTCGGCGATCGACACCGGCAGGCCCGTGGCGTGGCGCAGCACGAAATCGAGATTGCTGAGGAGCGCGCCCCCGCCGGTCAGAACGATGCCCTTGTCCACGATATCCGCGGCAAGCTCCGGCGGCGTCTGTTCCAGCGCCACCTTCACCGCCTCGATGATGGCCCCCACCGGTTCGGCCAGGCTTTCCGAGACCTGGCGCTCGGTGATGACGAGCTCCTTGGGCACCCCGTTCATGAGGTCGCGGCCCTTGATCTCCATGATCCGGCCGTCGCCGTCTTCCGGCGGGCAGGCGGAGCCGATCTCCTTCTTGATGCGCTCGGCGCTGGCCTCGCCGACCAGCAGGTTATGATTGCGGCGAATGTAGGCGATGATGGCCTCGTCCATCTTGTCGCCGCCCATGCGCACCGAGCGGGAATAGACGATGCCGCCCAGCGACAGCACCGCCACCTCGGTGGTGCCGCCGCCGATGTCCACCACCATGGAGCCGGTGGGTTCGGTTACCGGCAGGCCGGCGCCGATCGCGGCGGCCATCGGTTCCTCGATGAGGTAGACGCGCCGCGCGCCGGCGCTTTCCGCCGATTCCTGGATCGCGCGGCGCTCGACCGCGGTCGATCCCGAGGGCACGCAGACGATCACCTGCGGCGAGGCGAAGGCGCGCCAATTATGCACCTTGCGGATGAAGTGCTTGATCATTTCCTCCGCCACCTCGAAGTCGGCGATGACCCCGTCGCGTAAGGGGCGGATGGCCGAGATGTTGCCGGGCGTGCGTCCCAGCATCATCTTGGCTTCGTCGCCGACCGCCAGCACGTGTTTCTTGCCGCGAACCTGGGCAATGGCGACCACCGAAGGCTCGTTCAGCACGATGCCGCGTCCCTTGACGTAGACCAGCGTATTGGCCGTGCCAAGGTCGATCGCCATGTCGGCCGACAGCATGCCGAGCAGCCTACTAAACATCGGTCCTCGCTTCGGGAACAAGCCGGCTGGTGACGACCCCGCTCACGCGGTCAGCGCCGCCGGCGCGGTCTTCTGACGCTTGGTTAGCAGTTTGTTGAGGGCGTGAACATAGGCGCGAGCCGCTGCCACCAGCGTGTCGGTGTCGGCGCCCTGGCCGTTGACGGTCTTGCCCTTCTCCTCGAGCCGGACGGTCACCTCGGCCTGCGCGTCGGTGCCGGCGGTCACCGCATGGACCTGGAAAAGTTGCAGCTTCGCCTCATGGGGGAAAATATGCTTGATCGCATTGAAGGTGGCATCGACCGGACCGTCGCCGGTGGCGGTCGTCGATTTCACCGTGCCATCGACGTCGAGCTCGAGGTCCGCCCGCTGCGGCCCCTTCGATCCGGCGATCACCTGCAGCGACACGAATTTGATGATGTCGTTGCCGCGCTCGGCCTCGTCCTCCACGAGCGCGATCAGATCCTCGTCGAACACGTCCTTCTTCTTGTCGGCCAGTTCCTTGAAGCGCCGGAAGGCGTCCTCGAGCGCGTTGTCGCCGAGCTCGAAGCCAAGCTCCTTCAGCTTCGACTTGAAGGCATGGCGGCCGGAATGCTTGCCCATCACCAGGGTCGAGCGGGTGAGCCCGACCGATTCCGGGGTCATGATTTCGTAGGTGCCGGCATGCTTCAACATGCCGTCCTGGTGGATGCCGGATTCGTGGGCGAAGGCGTTGGCGCCGACGATCGCCTTGTTGGGCTGCACCGGAAAACCGGTGATGGTCGACACCAGGCGCGAGGCCTTGGTGATGTATTCCGTCTTGACGCCGGTGGCGTAGGGCATGAGATCCTGGCGCGTCTTCAGCGCCATGACGATCTCCTCGAGCGCGGCGTTGCCGGCGCGCTCGCCAAGCCCGTTGATCGTGCATTCGATCTGGCGGGCGCCGGCGCGCACGGCGGCGAGCGAATTCGCGACCGCCAGCCCCAGATCGTTGTGGCAATGGACCGAGACGATGGCCTTGTCGATGTTGGGCACACGGTTCATCAGCATGGCGATGAGGGCGGCGAACTCCTCGGGCACGGCGTAGCCGACCGTGTCGGGGATGTTGATCGTGCCGGCCCCGCATTTGATCGCCGACTCGACGCAGCGGCAGAGAAAATCATGCTCGGTGCGCGAAGCATCCTCGGCCGACCATTCGACGTCGTCGCAGAGGTTGCGCGCGTGCGTGACGCTGTCGACGATCGCCTGATGCACTCTCTCCGGCTCCATCTGCAACTTGAACTTCATGTGCAGCGGGCTGGTCGAGATGAAGGTGTGGATGCGCGGGCGCCGGGCCCCCTTCAGGGCCTCCCACGCCCGGTCGATGTCCTTGCGCGAGGCGCGCGCCAGGCCGGCGACGCTGCTGGCCTTCACGCGCTTGGCGACGGCGGAAACCGCCTCGAAATCGCCATTGGAGGCGATGGGGAATCCGGCCTCGATGACATCGACGCCCATCTCCTCGAGCAGCGAGGCGATGCGCACCTTCTCTTCCAGGTTCATGGAGGCGCCCGGCGACTGCTCGCCGTCGCGCAAGGTGGTGTCGAAGATCACCACCCGGTTCCTGTCTCGTATCTCGTTCATGGACGTAACCCTTTGCAAAATCAGGCGAATGACCAGGTTCGGACAGTCAATCCCCCCGAACGGGCAGAGGCGCCCTCGAGACGAGCGCCGGCCGGCCGGTTCAGGGGCGCCTAAGTCGCAGGGTCGATAGGCCTGCCGCGTCCGACGAATCCGGGCGGACGAGCGAAGCCCGCCTCGGTGTCCCTCGTTCAGACCTAGGATGCGACAGAATCGTCATGGCGCCCTTCGCCAAATCACGCCTGATTCAGAAGTATGACTTCTAAACCTGTCGTATCGAGGTTAACAAGGGATTTATCGGTGATCCGCGTCCGGCGGCTTGCATCATTCGTACCAATGTCACGGGCAGCATAAGAAGCGGAACGCGAGGGCACGCATGGGAAAACCGGAACAACGCACCTTCGTTTGGCAGTTCGATCATCCGGCGCCGGTCATCTGGGCGGTGATGGCGGATACCGCGCGCTTCAACGAGGCCGCGAAGCTGCCGAAGCACGAGATCGAGGAAGTGCCGGGGCCGGACGGCGCCGTGCGCTGGTTCGGGCGCGCGCGCAAGGGGCCGTTCCGCCTGGAATGGGAGGAAAAGCCGGTCAACTGGGTGTTCGGCCGCTGGTTCGAGCACTGCCGCGAGTTCCGCTCCGGGCCGCTCGCGTCGCTCTGCGCCTCGTTCTCCCTGGCGCCGTCCCCGTCCGGCTTAGCGTGCACCGGCACCTACACCATCGAAGCGGCCGCCGCGAACCCGATCGGGCGCCTGCTCCTCGCCGGCGGCTTCTTCGCCTCGGCCGGCAAGACCTTCGGCCGCCTCGCCGCCGATGCGCGCGCGTTCGCGGCCGGGGCCAGCGCCCAGCCGTTCGAGTATCGGGCGCCTCCGGTCGCGCCCGCGGCGCGGGCCCGCGTCGATGCCATGGTGGCGGCGATCGAGGCGACGCCCAACGGCCATGGCCTTGCCCGCCGCCTCGCCGATCTGGTGCTGACGGCGCAGGAGGTCGATCTCTGGCACGTCCGGCCGCTCAAACTCGCCCGCGACTGGGGGATGGAAGAGCTCTCCGCGATCGAGCTCTGCTTGCAGGCGGTGAAGAGCGGCCTCCTGGAGCTGCGCTGGGATCTGCTGTGCCCGCGCTGCCGCGTCGCCAAGTCCTGGGTCGCCTCGCTCGACCGGCTGCCCACCGGCGCCCACTGCGCGACCTGCAACATCGACTACGACCGCGAGTTCTCGACCAACGTCGAGGCGAGCTTCCGCCCCTCGGCCGCGGTGAGGCCCATTGAAAGCGGCGAATTCTGCCTGTTCGGGCCGATGACCACGCCCCACGTCAAGGTCCATGTAACGCTCGAACCGGGCGCCACGCGCGACGTGGCAGCGGATTTGGCGCCCGGCCGCTATCGGCTGCGTACTCTCGAACCGGGGCCCGAGCAGACGGTCGAGTTCACCGGCGGCGGATTCCCCGCCGTCATCGCGGGGGCCGAGAGCGTGCACGCCGGCCCGCCGGCGGCGCCGGGAACGGTGCGCCTGGAAAATGCGAGCCCTCGGCGCCTCACCCTGCTGATCGAGGAGCGCGCCTGGCTCGCCGACGCGCTCACCGCCGACCGCGTCACCGCGTTGCAGGCGTTCCGCGACCTCTTTGCCGACCAGGCCCTGCGCCCCGGCGACGATGTCGCGGTGGGCCGGGTGACCCTCATGTTCACCGATCTCAAGGGCTCGACAGCGCTCTACGAGCGCATCGGCGACGCCGCCGCCTACCATCTGGTGCGCGAGCATTTCGCCTTCCTGGCCGAGGCGGTGCGCGCCCATGAAGGCGCCGTCGTCAAGACCATCGGCGACGCGGTCATGGCCGCCTTCGCCGATCCCGCGCAGGGCGTGCGCGCGGCGCTCGCCATTCAGAAGAAAGTCGCCGACTTCAACGCCGGCCACGGCGGCGAAGCCATCGTCATCAAGCTCGGCCTGCACCAAGGGGCGTGCATCGCCGTCACCCTCAACGACCGGCTCGATTATTTCGGCACCGCGGTCAATTTGGCGGCGCGGCTCCAGTCGGAGAGCCTCGGCGGCGACATCGTGCTGTCCCAAGCGCTCCACGACGACGCCGAGGTGGCCGGCCTGCTGGCGCCCTACGCCCCGGCCGCCGACCGGGCGGCGATCAAGGGCTTCGAGGCGCCGGTGCCGTTCTTTCGCGTGACGCCCTGAGCGAGTAGCTAAAACAGGAAATCGGTGGCGCCAAGATAGGCTGCGCCGCGGACCTCGACCTGAAGATCCGCGATCCCGTCCCCGTTTACGTCACCCTGCACCAGCATGTCGCCCGCAGCCGTCTGGGTAAGCACGAGCTGGCCGGCGACGCCGGTGAAGCTCGCGCTCAAGACGAAGGCATTGTTACCCCCGATGACGGTGCTGGCGTCGATCAAGCTGAGGTCGATCTTGTCGCCCTCGGCTGACGAAAAATCCCTGATTCGATCCAAATCGATGACGGTCGACTCCGTAGCCAAATAGAACCGGAACGTGTCGGCGCCGTAGCCGCCGGTCAGATCGTCGCGGCCGGCGCCGCCGACGAGAACGTCGTTGCCGTCGCCTGCCTCGATGTTGTCGTCGCCCTGCTCGCCGAAGACCGTATCCGCGCCGCCCGATGACTGGATATCGTCATCGCCCGCCCGGCCATAGATGATATCGGCGGCATCGGAGGAAACGATGGTGTCGTCGCCAGCTCCCCCCAGGATCGCGCCGCTCGGCGGCGGCGGCGGCGAGACATAGACGACAGGCTCGTTCGCGCCCACCACGGTCACGGTGACGTTCGCCGTCGATTGCGCGCCCGATCCATCCACCATCGTATAGGAAAATGTTTCGGTCGCCGACTGGCCGGTGTTCAAGAGCTGAAACGCCTGGGCGACCGTGTAGATGACGCCGCCGCCGCCGGGCGCCACCGCCACCGCGCCTTGCAGTCCGGTGCCATTGACGGAAAGGACCGTCTTCGTATCGCCAATATCCGGGTCGGTGTCGTTGGCCAGAACCGCGATGGTCGCCGGCCCGGAATCCTCGGATATCGACAGGATGTTCGAAACCGCGGTCGGGGTGTCGTTGGCGCCGACCACCGTCACCGTTACCGTGGCCGTCGATTGCGCGCCTTGGCTGTCGGCCATGGTGTAGGTAAAGACTTCGCTCGCCGTTGCGCCCGCCTTCAGACCCTGGAACGCGTTTCCGGTCGAATAGACGACGCCCGAGCCGTCCGGCGCCAGCGCCGCCGAGCCCAGCAATCCCGTTCCGTTGACGGATACCAGTGTCTTGGTATCGCCGGCATCGGTATCGGTGTCGTTCGCGAGTACGTCGATGGCGATCGGCGCATCGTCCTCGCCGATCGACGCCGAATCCGCGACCGCCACCGGCCCCGCGTTCGGGCCTTCGATCGTCACCGTGATGCTCGCGGTCGATTGCAGGCCGGCGCCATCCTTCATCGTGTAGGTGAAGGTCTCGGTCGCGGTTTCGCCAAACTTCAGGCCCGGGAAGGCTCCGTCCGCCGAGTAGATGCCGCCCGAACCGTTCGGCGCCACGGAGACCGTGCCCAGCAGGCCCGCGCTATCGACCGAGAGTACCGTCTTCGTATCGCCCGAATCCGGATCGGTGTCGTTCGCCAGCACGTCGATGGCGACCGGCCCGGCGCCATAGGCGAGGGTCACGGCGTCATTCACCGCGACCGGCGCGTCATTGGCGCCCGTCACCGTCACCGTGACGGTGCCCACCGACTTCGTGCCGTGGTTGTCGATCAGCGTGTAGCGGACGACGTCCGTCCCGGTCTCGCCCTCTTTGAGGCTCTGGAACGGCGTGTAGATGATGCCCTGGCCATCGGGCGCCACGGTGGCGGAGCCCAACGTCGCCGGAACGCCCGGGAAGATGGTTCCGACGCCGACGCCGTAGATGAGAATGAGTTCGATCGACCCGGGCACGCCCGCGGTATCGACCGAATGCACCGATTTCGTGTCTTCCGGATGGACCGAGATGTCGTTGGCCAGGACATCGATCGCGATCGGACCGGCGTCTTCATGGATCGACGCGGTATCGGCCACCGCCGTCAGCACCTCGTTCGCGCCGGTGATCGTGACCGAGACGGTCGCGGTCGACTGCGCGCCGGCGCTGTCCACCATGGTGTAGCTGAAAGTCTCCAACGCGGTCTCGCCCGTCATTAGGCCCTGGAACGCGGTGCCGGCCGAATAGATGACGCCGGTGCCGTTCGCCGCGACCGAGACAGTTCCAAGCAGGCCCGAGCCGTCGACCGAGAGGACCTTCTTCGTGTCGCCGGCATCGACGTCGGTGTCGTTGGCCAGCACCGCGATGGTCGTCGGCGCGCTGTCCTCGGACAGCGTCCTAACATCAGCCACGGCGACCGGGCCGTCATTGACGCCGGTCACGGTGACCTTGACGGTGGAGCTCGACTGCGCGCCGGCGCTGTCGGTCATGGTGTAATTGAGGGTCTCGGTCGCGGTCACGCCCGCCTTGAGGGTCTGGAATGCCTCGCCGACCGAATAGACGATGCCCGAACCGTCCGCCGCCACCGCCACGGTGCCTTTGAGCGCGACGCCGCTCACCGCCGTCACGGTCTTGGTGTCACCGGCGTCGATGTCGGTGTCGTTCGCCAGAACCGCGATCGTCACCGGCGCGCCGTTCTCGAGAACGGCCGCGGCATCCGCCACCGCCACCGGACCGTCATTCGTGCCCTTGATGGTCACGGTCACGCTCGCCGACGACTGCGCGCCGCCCGCGTCCTTCATCGTATAGCTGAAGGTCTCGGTCGCGGTGTCGCCTGCCTTCAGGCTTTGGAATGCACTGCCCACGGTATAGACGACGCCCGAACCGCCCGGCGCCACGCTCACCGTGCCTTTCAGCCCGGCGGCATCGACCGACAGGACCGTCTTCGTATCGCCAAGGTCGGCGTCGGTGTCATTGGCAAGGACATCGATCGCCACCGCCGCGCCGTTCTCGAACGCCACGGCGTTGTCGGCTTGCGCGAGCGGAGCTTCGTTGTCGCCGGCGATCGTCACCGTGACGGTCGCCGTCGATTTCGCGCCGGCGCCGTCGACGATCGTGTAGCTGAAGGTTTCGGTCGCGGTTTGGTTCGCGCCCAGGCCCTGGAACGCGGAGCCCACCGAATAGACGACGCCCGCGCCATTGGGCGCTATGGAGACCGAACCCTGCAAACCGGTGCTATCGATCGACGAGATGGTCTTGGTGTCGCCGGCATCCTTGTCCGTATCGTTCGCCAGCACGTTCAGTGTCACCGGGCCGGCGTTCGAGGCGAGCATGGCGGCATCGGCCACGGCCACCGGGCCGTCATTGGCGCCGGTAATGGTGACGGAGACGGTCGCGGTTGCCGGCGCGCCGGCGCTATCGACCATCGTGTAGCTGAAGGTCTCGGTCGCCGTTTGACCCGCCTTCAGGAACTGAAAGGCATCGCCGGCCGAATAGATGACGCCTTGTCCGTCCGGCGCCACCGACACCGAGCCCAGGATCGGCGGGGTTCCGGGATGCCAGATGCCGACGCCGACGCCATAGATGAGGATGAGTTCGATCCACCCCGGCGTGCCGCTGCCATCGACCGATACCACTTCCTTGGTATCGCCGATGTCGATGTCGGTATCGTTGGCCAGGACGTCGATGACGATGGGTCCGGAATCCTCGGTTGTCGTTGCCGCGTCGGACACCGCGACCGGGCCGTCATTGGCGCCGACGATGGTCACCGTGACCTGGGCGCTCGATTGCGCGCCCGCGCCGTCCGCCATCGTGTAGGTGAAGGTTTCCGTCGCGGTCTCGCCCGCTTTCAGGCCCTGGTAGATAGCGCCCGGAATGTACATCACGCCGCTGCCGTCGGAGGCCGCCTGAACGAGGCCCTTCACGCCAGGGCCGTCGACCGACAGGACTTTCTTGGTATCGCCGATATCGGCATCGGTATCGTTCGCCAGCACGGTGAATTTTACCGCGCCGGCATCCTCGGAGACCGACACCGCATCGGCGACCGCGACCGGGCCGTCATTGATGCCGGTCACGGTGACCGTGACGCTCGCGCTCGATTGCGCGCCGGCGCCGTCGGCCATCGTATAGGTGAATGTCTCGGTCGCGGTTGCGCCGGCCTTGAGGCCCTGAAGCGCTTCGCCCACCGAGTAGATGACGCCCGAACCGTCGGCCGCCATGGCGACGCTGCCCAGCAGTCCGGCGCCATCGACCGACACCACCGTCTTGGTGTCGCCATTGTCGATGTCCGTATCGTTCGCCAGGACATCGATCGCCACGGCGCCGGAATTCTCGGCAACGGTCGCGACATTCGCGACCGCGGCTGGGCCGTCATTGACGCCTGTCACGGTGACCGTGACGCTCGCGCTCGATTGCGCGCCGGCACCGTCGGCCATCGTATAGGTGAAGGTCTCGGTCGCCGTGGCGCCGGCCGCAAGGCCCTGGAACGCGTTGCCCACCGAGTAGATGACGCCCGTGCCGCCGGGTGCTACCGCCACCGAGCCTTGCAGCCCGGCGCCGTTCACCGACAACACCGTCTTTGTGTCGCCCGAATTGCCATCCGAGTCGTTCGCCAGCACGGCGATGGTCACCGGCGCGCCGTCCTCGACGGCAGAGCCGGTATCCGCGACCGCGACCGGCGCGAAGTTCGCGGGGGGCGCGACCGCGGGCTTCGGCAGGACGATGTCGCCGTCGAGAAATCGTAGGATCTCGACGTTCTTGAGAGTGTCCGTGCCGTCATTGCCATTGGTCGAGGTCGCCAGGTCCTTGACCTGAACGGTGTCGCCATTGACCACGACCGAGTAGGTCGCCTTGGTGCCGGCGAACACCGCCACGTCCTCGCCCGCGCCGCCGTCGAGCACGTCATTGCCGGTTCCACCCTTCATCACATCGGCGCCGGCGCTGCCGGTGATGGTATCGCGGCCGGCGGCGCCGTCGATCTGCGCGATGCCGGTGAGCGTCATGCCGGAGAAATTGAAATTGTCGGCGCCGCTGCCGCCCAGAATGCTCACATTGGAAAAACCGTTGCCGGAGATCGCCTCGATGCCGGAGGTTGCGGCGGAGAAATTGCCGGCCATCTTGATCTGCGTGCCGACGGAGCCGGCCACGATCCGATCGGTGCCGGAGGTGCCTGTGTCGGTGAAAACATCGGTGCCGTCGCCGGTCCCGTAGAGGACGTACGTATCGCTGCCTTCCTTGCCATCGAGCTTGTCGTTGCCGCCGAGCCCGATCAGCCGATCGTTGCCCAGGCCGCCCACGAGCGTGTTGTCGATCTTGTCGTTGCTGTTGCCGGTCGTGTTGTCGCCGACCAGGAGCTTGGAGCCATCGGCGAAGGTGACGTTGCCGGAGGTGAGGCGCCCGAGCGACATGCCGAGCAGCTTGACGGACGCGGCCCCGGCGCCGAGGAACAGGTCGCTGCCCTGGACGGCAATGGCGAGATCGGCGGCGCTTCCAATGTCGACATGAAGGACATCGGAGCCGTACTTGAACGCGAGACTCGCGCCATTGACCTGAGACAGCGTGTAAGTGGTCATGAGTATGTTCCCCTAATGTTCGCGCAAGTCCATAAACGCCCGAAGCTGGGCCCTGTAGCAAGAACGAACGAGGGGGCGATTTATTCCGGAGTGAGAGGCGCCATTGAAATTAGGCGGGAGGCATATCGAAAAATGAATGGACCATGCCTCATCTTTACACTTCTATATCGTTACTGATATAACACTCGCGATCGGGATATCATGACCAGGGTCAAGCCCGTGGCGTTTCTCGGCGACTCCCTTGCGCGCCTGCGCGAGTTTCCGCAACAAGCCCGCCGCGCGGCGGGGTATCAGCTGGACCGCGTGCTACGAGGTCTCGACCCCGATGACTGGAAGCCAATGCAAGCCATCGGGGCCAGCGTGCGGGAAATCCGGGTGAAGGATCGGTCGGGTGCATTCCGGGTGATCTACCTGGCCACGTTGGCCGAGGCCGTCTATGTGTTGCACGTATTCAGGAAATCGTCGCAACGGACACCGAAAGCCGAGATCGAATTGGCGGCTGCCCGGTTGCGGAACGTCACGCGGAGGTAATGATGACATCATCGGTATTCATGAGCGTTTGGGACGCCCTGGAAAAGACCCCGGCTCGCGCCGCCAATATGCGGCTGCGATCGGAGATGATGATCGCGCTGCGCGCCCAGGTGGAGGGCTGGCATGTGACCCAGTCAAAGGCTGCTAAGCGGCTGCGCACGACGCAGCCCCGTCTCAACGATTTGCTGCGCGGCCGGATCGACAAGTTCAGCCTGGACGCGCTCGTCGTCCTGGCCCAGCATGCCGGCCTAAGAGTGCGGCTCCAGGTGCGGGCGGCGGCGTGACCGCAACGCCCTAATTCTTCGTCTTATCGACCAGCTTGTTCTTGGCGATCCAGGGCATCATGGCGCGGAGCTTGGCGCCCACTTCCTCGATTCCGTGCTGGGCGTGGGCGGCGCGCATGGCCTTGAACGAGGGCTGTCCGGCCTGGTTTTCGAGCACCCAGTCGCGGGCGAAGCGGCCCGATTGGATGTCGGCGAGGATGCGGCGCATTTCCTCGCGCACCTCGGGGGTGACGATGCGCGGTCCCCTGGTGTAGTCGCCGAATTCGGCGGTGTTCGATATCGAGTAGCGCATGTTGGCGATGCCGCCCTCGTACATGAGATCGACGATCAGCTTCACCTCGTGCAGGCATTCGAAATAGGCCATCTCCGGCGCGTAGCCGGCCTCGACCAGCGTCTCGTAGCCGGCGGTGATGAGGGCGGTGAGGCCGCCGCACAAGACGACCTGCTCGCCGAAGAGATCGGTTTCGCATTCCTCCCGGAACGTCGTCTCGATGATCCCCGAGCGCCCGCCGCCGATGGCGCTGGCGTAGGAGAGGCCGATCTCGAGCGCGTTGCCGCTGGCGTTCTGGGCCACCGCCACCAGACAAGGCACGCCGCCGCCGCGCGCATATTCCGAGCGCACGGTGTGGCCCGGCCCCTTGGGCGCCACCATGAAGACATCGAGGTCTGCCCTCGGTTCGATCAGCTTGAAATGGATGTTGAAGCCGTGGGCGAAGGCAATCGCCGCGCCCTCGCGCATGTTGGGGCCGAGGTCGTCGCGATAGAGCGCGGCTTGAAGCTCGTCCGGCGTCACCACCATGATAACGTCGGCCCACTTCGCCGCCTCCTTCGGGGTCACGACGGTTAGGCCGGCCTGCTCCGCCTTCGCCTTGCCGGCGGAGCCGGGACGCAAGGCTACCTTCACGTCCTTGACGCCGCTGTCCTTCATGTTGAGGGCGTGGGCATGGCCCTGGCTGCCATAGCCGATGACGGCGACCTTCTTGCCCTTGACCAGGTTCACGTCGGCGTCGCGGTCGTAATAAACGCGCATGGGAAACGTCCTTTCTTGATCGAGCGAAAACCCTTACACCAAGTCTCCGAAACATTCACGGCCGGCATGCTTCGAGACGCCGCTTCGCGGCTCCTCAGCATGAGGTAACTTCCTCATCCTGAGGAGGCCCGTAGGGCCGTCTCGAAGGATGGGCCATAGGTCTCGGTAGCCCGAGATTCGGTACTAC
>VFKA01000093.1 GCA_009885795.1 Rhodospirillales bacterium
CCGCCGAACAGACCCGCGAAGAACCCCGGCTCGGATTCGGCCTCGGCTGTTTCGGTGCTTTCCGGGGCAGTCGCTTCCGGCGCCGGCGCCTCGGCGATCGCCGTGCTTTCGGGTTCGGCCTGCGCCTCGACGTCCGGGGCGGGCGCGGTCTCGGGGGTAACCTCGGGTGTCTCTTCCTCGCCGCCGCCGAACAGACCCGCGAAGAACCCCGGCTCGGATTCGGCCTCGGCCGTTTCCGAGCTTTCGGGGGCGGCCACGGCCTCTGGGGTCTCGTCTTCCGCGCTGCCAAAAAGGCTCTCGAAGAATCCCGGATCGGATTCGGCTTCGGCGACCTCGGCGCTCTCCGGGTCGGTAGCCTCCGGCGTTGGCGCCTCGGCCGGCTCCGCGCCCTCTTCGATGACCGGTTCGGAATCGTCCGGCTCCGGATCGTCCATGGCGGCTTCCGTTTCGGGCGACGCAGGCTCGACCGCGGCCTCCGCCTCCGGCTCGGTCACGGGTTCCTCGGCCGCCTCGAGTTCGGGCGGCTCGATTTCGGCGATATCCTCCGCCTCGGGTTCCTCGGCGGCCGGCTCCATGGTTTCTTCGGCCGTTTCTTCGCCGGCCGGTTCGGGTTTTTCCGGCGGGCTATCCACTGCCGCCGTCTCGGTGGGGGGCCTGCCGCCGGCCAGTTTCCAATCCGGCAATGGCGGCGGCGGCTGGATGGGCGTCGGTTCCGGCGGCTCCACGAGCCCGGACAAGGCGGATTCCCCCGTGACCGCCGGCGCGGGCTGGGCGACACTGGGATCGACGGCGGGCGCGCCCAAGGCGGGCCGATCGGTCGTCGTTCCCGGCGGCGCCAGCGGCACGCTCGGCGTCAGATTCTCGAGCTGCTCGAAATCGACGGTCACGTTGTCGCTGGATTGCGCCGACGCCGTGCCGCTCCATGGCACGGCCGCACCCAACAGCAACGCTCCCGAAGCGAGGCCGATCAGCGTCCGGCGAGCCGGCGCAACACTCTGTTTCATCCGCATGACGATGCCCAATTCCGCGCGTTTTCCCTGAACGGATAACTATAGTCCATCGGGCTCCAGGCTCACAACCGGAATGACCGGGCGGAACGACCGGCCGGTCTCTATGGCCCGCCGCCGGAAAGCAGCGTCACGCACGCCCGATGCAGCTTGTCGTTGGCGACAAGCAGGCTAGCGCTGTCGATTCCCCAGTCGCCGCCCTCGATCTCGCTCACCAATCCGCCGGCTTCGCGCACCAGAATGACGCCGGCCGCCATGTCCCACGGCGACAGATGGCGTTCCCAGAACGCATCGTACCGCCCGGCGGCCACGTAGGCGAGGTCGAGCGCCGCCGAGCCATAGCGCCGCACGCCCGCCGTGGCCTGCATGGCGGCGTCGATCTCCTTCAGGAACCGTTCGCGGTCGCCGTGCCCCTGGAACGGGATGCCGGTCGCCAGCAGCGCCTCGGCCAGGCGGCGGCGGCCGGAGACCCGCAGCCGCCGGTCGTTCAGATAGGCGCCCATGCCCTTCTCGGCCCAAAACAGCTCGTTCTTGATCGGATCGAAGACGATTCCGGCGACGATCTCGCCGTCGCGCTCGCAGGCGATGGAAATGGCGAAATGCGGCAGGCCGTGCAGGAAGTTGGTCGTGCCGTCCAGCGGATCGACGATGAACCGGCTCCGGGGATCCTTGCCGGGATGCTCGCCGGATTTTTCCATGAGCAAGCCGAAATCCGGCCGCGCGTGACGTAGCGTTTCCTTGATCACCGCTTCGGCCCGGTGGTCCGCGGCCGACACGAAATCGGACGGGCCCTTGGGCGTGACCTGGAGCTGCTCGACCTCGCCGAAATCGCGCTTCAAGCCGCGCGCCGCCTTGGTGGCGGCCTTGGTCATGACGTTGATGATGGCGGACCTTGTGGCCATGGATGATGGGGCTTGTCCCCACGGTTTCTTGAACGTGAGTCGGGCCACTATCCTTCGACAAGCTCAGGATGAGGCCCTCATGCTGAGCCTGTCGAAGCATGAGGGCCGGGCTCCGTATCGCCCAACGATGATCCTTGGTACCAGGCCGCTTCCCGGTCAATCCTTCGCGCGTTCGACGTAAGCGCCATCGGCGGTGTTGATGACGACCCGCGTGCCGGTCTCGATATGCGGCGGCACCAGTGTGCGCACGCCGTTGTCGAGCCGCGCCGGCTTATAGGACGAGGTCGCGGTCTGCCCCCTCGTCACCGGATCGGCCTCGACCACCCTCAAGATTACGCTGTCCGGCAGCTCGACGCTTAAGGGCTCGCCCTCGTGGCTCATGACGTGCACCGTCATGCCTTCCTGCAGATAGACGGCGGGTTCGCCGATCATGTCCTCGCCGAGCGTGATCTGCTCGAAGCTGTCGGCATCCATGAAGGTGAAGAGATCGCCGTCGCGAAACAGGAACTGGTAGGGCTTGTCGTCGAGGCGCACCCGCTCCACGCTCTCGCTCGAGCGGAAGCGCTCATTGAGCTTGGTGCCGCTGCGGATGTCCTTGAGCTCGACCTGGAGATAGGCGCCGCCCTTGCCGGGCTGGGTGTGCATGATGCGCACCGCCCGCCACAGGCGCCCCTGATGCTCGATGATATTGCCCGGCCGAACAGCGTTGCCGTTGATTTTCATGATTTGCGTCCGAATGAAGGCGGCGGACCCTATCAGCAGGGCGGGGCCTAGTAAAGCAATTGGCGGTGGGTTGGCCGCATCTTTGCAATGAGACAAAGAAATCAGGGACGAGTCGTTGTCACCGCCGTTGGATGGAGGTTGTCACGCGACAGAACGCAGCATCCCGTCAGGTGATGGGCTGGGGCGCCGCAGTGTGTGAGGCTTCCGCGTCCCGGCCCGTTGCATCAGCGTTCCGGGCAGGACAACCAGAGAAAAAAAGCCAGTGTCTCAATCCAAATCTGGTCCGAAGAAACAGGGCGGGTCACCGGCTATTGTCCAACTGCCTTGAGCGCCGCGTTACTCATCAAATAAAGGGCACACAGACCCAAAGCATAGACAATGTTCACTGCGGCCCGCACGCTTCCTGAACCAAAAAACTGACTCCACCAGGATATCTCAGTGTTGCGTTTCCAAGTCGCCTTGAACGCGGACACCAAAACATTTCTCAAACACAAGAGAATGAGGAACGCGACAAAGATGAGCGCCCCAGATCCATCAAGCTTTACAAGCTGTGGCGCTTCGAACACCTTTACCGACGCAAATCCGAGTGCGGCATTAAAGACACCATAGTTAATTGTATAGTACAAGTACGTTTGCAACCAGGAGAGTCCGACAATTGGGACAAAGGTAGCTGTAACAGGCGCCTTTGCTAGTTCGTAGAGAACAAAGCCAGCAATGGGCAGGACAATGGCCAATCTGATTGGGTCAGCCAATGAATAGATTCCCGATGCAACGCTAAACGCAATCGCAATTAGGACGCCGAAAATCGCTGACGAAATTGTCGCCGGCAGGGGCAGTTTGCGGTCGACATAACTTCTTAGATCAATTGCAAAATATAGTGCCATGACCACGAATGAGTGCCTCCAGTGTTCATGCAGATCAAGATCAATGTCGAAGATTTTCGACAATCTCGATAAGATAAACCGCAATGCTGGCTCGATCTGCGTCAATTTGAGTACGAAGGACAGGGACTCATTGTACACAGACAGCAACAGCTCAAATGCGCGTGAAAGTCCGAAGTTTAGGCCCGCATGTACGAATCCGAATATCGAAAGGGAAGTGAAAAGAATGGAGATCGCGCGAAAATCGACGAAGTATCGGCGTCGACGTGGGGGGAGTTGTGAGCCCATAAAATAAGTCACCTAACTCAAGTGCCATGCTGGCCAAGTCTGTGACGCAGACGAACACTCTGGAGCCAATAGAGCATTATATCAGATAAGGCCATCGGGACTATACTTGAGGAGTTAGTCCTACTTCTCGCCGCGATAGATCCGCACCAGCCGGTCGAGCATCGCGAGCGCCTCCTCGCGCGGACGCTGGAAGCTGTTGCGGCCGATGATCGATCCCGTGCCGCCGCCGTCGCGGATGGCGCGCGCCTCGGCCTCGATGCCGGCCACGTCCCTGGCGGCGCCGCCGGAGAACACGACCAGTCGCCGCCCATTGAAGCAGGCCTGCACGACGTGCGCGATGCGCGCCGCCGGCGTGGCGATGTCGATCTTCCGCGCCTCGTAGACTTGCCTCGCTTCCGCCTGCTCGATATGCGCGGTGGGCGGCTTCACCTTGATGATGTGGGCGCCCAGAAGCGCCGCCATGTGCGCGGCGTAAGCGGTAACGTCGATCGCCGTTTCGCCTTCCTTGGAGAGCGTGCCGCCGCGCGGATAGGACCAGACCACCACGGCGAGGCCCTTGGCCTTGGCCTCGGCGGCGTTCTCGCGCACCTCCTCCATCATGGCGTAGGCATGCTCCGATCCCGGATAGATCGTGAACCCGACCGCCGAACAGCCGAGCCTGAGCGCGTCATCGACCGAACCCGTCATCGCCTGGTCCTTGGCCGCGCCGAGGCTGTTGGCGCTGTTCAACTTGAGGATGGTGGGGATGGCGCCGGCGAAGCTGTCGGCGCCGGCCTCGATCATGCCGAGCGGTGCCGCGAAGGCCGACAATCCGGCGTCGATCGCGAGCTGGAAGTGGTAATGTGGATCGTAGGCCGCCGGGTTCGAGGCGAAACTGCGCGCCGGCCCGTGCTCGAAGCCCTGGTCCACGGGCAGGATGACGAGGCGCCCGCTGCCGCCAAGGCGCCCTTGCATCAGGATGCGGGCGAGGTTGGCCTTGGTCCCGGGGCTGTCGCTCTCGTAGTGCGACAGGATCTTGCGGATGCGTGGCGTGATCTTCATGGCGGCGGTCTCCCAGGCGACGATCTTGCTCTGGACAGAAACCGCGCGCAAGCGGCCGCCCGGTCCTCGGCGCCTAGGAGGTCGAGCGCCTCGGGCGCGCGGCGATGCAGGCGGGCCTTGCGCGAGCGCGCGATCTCCTCGAGTTTGTCGGCGGTCGCCTTGCGGCCGGTGAAGACGACGTCGCGGAAAGCCTCGCGCCATGCCGCTTGCACGAGGTCCGCCCGCTCGCCGCAATCGAGCATCGCCTGGAATTTCGCCTCGGGCCGGCGCCTTGCCGCCTCGCGAGCCAGCGCCTTGAACCAGCCGATCCCGGCATAAATGGCGGCGCCCGGCGCGCTCAGCAAGATGACGGGGACGCCCGCGCTTTCCGCCGCCGCCAGCGCGGCTTCAGCGTCGGCCAGTTCATGGACGATGATCGCGCGGGCCACGCTCGCGATCCCCGATGTTAAAGCTTGCCCATCGCGGCCGCGGTATCGACCATGCGGTTCGAGAAGCCCCATTCGTTGTCGTACCAGGCGAGCACCCGCACCAGCCTTCCTTCGACCACTTGCGTCTGGTTGAGGTCGAAGATCGAGCTCGCCGGGTTGTGGTTGAAGTCGCTGGAGACCAGCGGCTGGTCGTTGACCGCTAGGATTCCCTTCAGCGGGCTGTTGTCGGCGCTCGCCGCCCGGCGCATCGCCTCGTTCACCGCCTCCACGCTCGCCGGCCGGCTCGCCACGAACTTGAAATCGATCAGCGACACGTTGGGCGTCGGCACGCGGATCGCGGTGCCGTCGAGCTTGCCGGCGAGCTCGGGCAGCACCAGGCCGACCGCCTTGGCCGCGCCGGTGGTGGTCGGGATCATGGAGAGCGCGGCCGCGCGCCCCCGGTAGAGATCCTTGTGCAGCGTGTCCAGCACCGGCTGGTCGCCGGTGTAGCTGTGGATCGTGGTCATGTAGCCCTGCTCGATGCCGAAGGCCTGGTGCAGCACGGAAGCGACCGGCGCCAGGCAATTCGTGGTGCATGACGCGTTGGAGACGACGGTGTGCGCCGCCGTCAGCTTATGATGATTGACGCCGTAGACGACCGTGAGATCGGCCCCGGTCGCCGGCGCCGAGATGAGCACGCGCCGCGCGCCCGCTTCCAGGTGTTTGGCCGCCGCCTCGCGCGCGGTGAAGAGGCCGGTGCATTCGAGCGCCACCTCGACCCCGAGCGCCTTCCACGGCAGCTTGGCCGGGTCCCGTTCGGCCGTCACCTTCATCCAGCCGCGGCCGGCGTCCATCTCGCCGGCGCGGGTCTTGATTTCAAAATCGAGCTTCCCGTGCACCGAATCGTAGCGCAGCAGGTGGGCGTTGGTCTCGACCGGGCCGAGGTCGTTGATGGCGGCCACCTCCACGTCCGTGCGCCCGCTTTCGATGATGGCCCGGAGCACGAGCCGCCCGATGCGCCCGAACCCGTTGATGGCAATGCGAATTGGCATGAAGCAGTCTCTCCGTTGTTATTCGAGGCGGCGATTTTCTCGCGGATACCGCAGCCCGAAAAAATATCACCTTTACCATACTCTTGACTCGACTCCTGTTTACAATTTCTGAATACTTTTTTCAGTCTTAACGAAAAATTAACCATGGCGCCGAAATCGGCGCCGGGCGCGCGCTTCATGCTAGGCCGACAGGCCGCTGTGGGAGGATCTCATGGGTCTCTATAAGGGCACCAAGAACGCCGACACGTTGAATGGCAGCTCCGGCGCCGACACCATCGATGCCGGCGACGGCAACGATAGGCTGAACGGCGCGGCCGGCAACGATCTGCTCCTGGGCGGCAAGGGCAACGACACCCTCGACGGCGGCACCGGCAACGACACCCTCGACGGCGGTGTCGGCGCCGATTCGATGAAGGGCGGCGCCGGCAACGACATTTATGTCGTCGACAACGTCAACGACAAGGTCATCGAATACGCGGACAGCCTCAGCGGCATCGACACGGTGAAGACCTCGCTGGGCACCTACACGCTCGGCGCCAATCTCGAGAATCTCGAGCTCACCGCCAGCAACGGCCAGAACGCGAAAGGCAACGAACTCGCGAACAAGATCTGGTCCGGTAATGGCGGCGACACGGTCGACGGCTGCGGCGGCAACGACACCATCACCGGCGACAACGGCAAGGATTTTCTCCAGGGCGGCGCCGGCGACGACCAGATCTTCGCCGGCAACGGCGCCGACACGGTCGATGGCGGCGACGGCAACGACCTTATCGGCGGCGACGACGGCGGCGATGCCGACGAGGACGAGAATGAGGACGGCCAGCAGGACGACGAGGATTTCGACGAGGACGGCGACGAGGACGACGGCGATGAGGACGAGGACGGCGACAGCGAGGACCAGGACGAGGACACCGACGGCAACGGCGCCGATCTGCTTCGCGGCGGCGCCGGCAACGACACCGTCAGCGGCGGTAAGGGCGCCGACACGCTCGAAGGCGGCAGCGGCGACGATTCGCTGCTCGGCGGCCAGGGCGACGACCGGATCGAGGGCGCGGCCGGCAACGACACCATGATCGGCGGCGCCGGCAACGACACCTTCGTCTATGTCGAGCCGGGCGATTCGCCGGCCAGCGACTGCATCGAGGGCTTCGTCCAAGGGTCCGACAAGATCGACTTGGGCGCGCTGCTCGGCGCCACCGACCTCGCCTGGGGCGGCACCACGCCCACCGCGAATGGCGTCTGGTACGGGAACGACGGCGTCAACACCTATGTCTATGCCGACACCAACGGCGATGGGCTGTTCGACCTCAAGATCAAGATGCTCGGCCTCTACACCATGACGCCCGACGACTTCCTGGGCGTGGCGGCGGCGGTGGTCGACACGGACGCGGACGTCGGCGATGACGCCACGGTGTCGATCGACGACGCCGTGATCAATGACGCCGAAGACGGCGCTGTGGGATACACGATCACCGGCGTCGACGCCGACGCAACCGCGGAGATTACCTTTACGTCATCGGGCGGCGGCGGCCCGGTCGTGGTGAGCGGGCTGGTCAACGGCGCGTTCGTCGTTGACCTGTCGGCGCTGAACGACGGGACGGTGACGGCGGCGATTCAAGTCACCGACACGTCCCTCAATACCGCGGCTGGGACCGGCGACACGGCGGTGCTGGATACAACGGTTGCGGCGCCCTCGGCGCCGGACCTGGACGCGGCGTCGGACAGCGCGAACGACGAGGACAACAACACCAACGACGACACGCCGACGGTGAGCGGCAGCGGCGCCGAGGCTGGCGCGACGGTGAAGCTCTATGACGGCGCGACGGAGGTGGGCAGCACGACGGCGTTGGGCGACGGGACGTGGTCGATCACGAGTTCGGCGCTGACCGATGGCGTACACACGTTGACGGCGAAGCAGACGGACATTGCCGGCAACGAGAGCGCGGCCTCGACCGGCCTCGACATCACCATCGACACGGTGGCACTGACGACGCCAGCGACCGCGCCGCCGGACCTGGCGCCGTTGTCGGACACGGGCGACTCCGATGGCGACGACATCACCAACGACAACACGCCGACGGTGACGGGCGTCGGCGCCGAGGCGGGGGCGACGGTGAGGCTCTATGACGGGGCGACGGAGGTGGGCGACACGACGGCGGCGGGCGACGGGACGTGGTCTATCACGAGTTCGTTGCTGACGGACGGCGATCACACGCTGACGGCGAAGCAGACGGACATCGCCGGCAACGTGAGCGCGGCCTCGGACGGGCTCACTGTCACCATCGACACGGTTGTGGTCGAGCCTTCGGCGCCGGACCTGGATGCGGCGTCGGACACGGGCGACTTCGATGACGACAACATTACCAAGGGCGCGACCCCGACGGTGACGGGCAGCGGCGCCGAAGAGGGGGCGACGGTGACGCTCTACGACACCGACGGGACGACGGTGCGGGGCACCGGCGTGGCGGACGGGTCCGGGAACTGGGAGATCGTGAGTACGAGCCTGACGGACGGCGATCACACGCTGAAGGTGAAGCAAACGGACATCGCCGGGAACGAGAGCGGGTTCTCGACGGGCCTCGTCGTGACCATCGACACGGTGGCGAATTCGCTCTCGGCGTTGGACCTGGCGGCGGCGTCGGACACGGGCGCCTCCGATAGCGACAACATCACCAAGGACAACACCCCGACGGTGACGGGCAGCGGCGCCGAAGAGGGGGCGACGGTGACGCTCTATGACTCGGACGGGACGACGGTGCTGGGCACCGACGTGGCGGCGGCCGATGGGACGTGGTCGATCGAGAGTTCGGCCCTGACCGACGGCGGTCACGGGCTGTCGGCAAAGCAGACGGACATCGCCGGCAACGTGAGCCTGGCCGCGGACGTTCCCACGATGACCATCGACACGGTGGCGGCGGCGCCCTCGGCGCCGGACCTGAAGTCAACCTCCGACCTCGGCACGTCGAGCACCGACGACATCACCAGCGACAACACGCCGACGGTGACGGGCACCGGCGCTGAGGCCGGGGCGACGGTGACGCTGTACGACACCGACGGGACGACGTCGCTGGGCACGGGCGTGGCTGACGGCTCCGGGAATTGGGAGATCACCAGTTCGGCGCTCGGCAACGCGGTTCACACGCTGACGGCCAAGCAGACCGACATCGCCGGGAACACGAGCGCGGCCTCGACCGGTCTCGCCGTCACCATCGACACCGTGGCGCCGACGGCGCTAGGCGAGACGATCATCGTCAATAACGACCCGGTCGGACCCGCGCCGGACGGTATTCCGGAATGGCTGCTGCTCTTGAACGACACCGGCGGCGCGGTCGACGTGACGAACGTAAGCGCCGGAACTGGCGCCGCCGCCGTCCACACGGCGGGCGGGGCCGGGACCGGGACCGTGGCCTTCGACGACGACACCACGCCCGGCGGCTCGTTCACCTACCAGGCGATCGACACCGCCGGCAATACCAGCGGCACGGTCACGGCGACCATCGGCCGCGACACGGTCGGCGGTCTCGACGGAACCGCTGGCGACGACATCCTGTTCGGCTTCACCGGCGCCGATTCGATCGTGGGCGCCGCCGGCAACGACACCTACGCCTTCCGAGACACCTTGGACGGCGCCGACACGATCAACGACAGCGGCGGCACCGCCGACCGCATCGTCATCGGCACCAATGGCGCGGCGATTACGGGCCTCAATTTCCAGGAAAACAGCGACGATGACCTCGTCATTGACTACAACAGCCAGCAGATCACCGTCGTCAATCACTTCACCGGCACCAACGTCGAGACGATCCAATTCGTCGGCGGCGCAACCTTCCTCGGCTACAATTTGGGGACGGGAACTTATAGTCTGAGTACCGACACTTCCGACCCGCTGACCGGCGGCGCCACCAACGACGTACTCGCGTCCGGGAGCAGCTCGGACACCCTGGATGGCGGCGCCGGCGACGACCTCCTGTGGGGCAATGGCGGTAACGCAGACTCGCTCTCCGGCGGCGCCGGCAACGACCTCCTGGTCGGCGGCACCGGCAACGACACGCTGAAGGGCGGCGCCAACGACGACGTTCTCGACGGCGAGGCCGGCAACGACCTGCTCGACCTCTCCGACGCCACGGGCGCGATCGCCTTTACGCTGGTGCAGAGCAGCAGCGGCACCGCGGTTAACCTGACCGGCGTGGGCCTCGGCAACGACAACTACCGCAACATGGAAGGCGTTATCGGCGGCGCCTTCAACGATACCCTCACCGGCAGCACCGCCGCCGACAACATCCAGGGCGGCGCCGGTAACGACTCGCTGACCGGCGACGCCGGCGCCGATACGATCGACGGCGGCACCAACGACGACATCATCGCCGGCGGCGGCGACAGCGACTCTCTCCTCGGCGGGGCCGGCAACGATACGGTGGCTGGCGATGCCGGCGCCGATACGATCGATGGCGGTGCCGACAGTGACAGCCTGGCCGGTGGGGCAGACAATGACAGCCTCCTCGGCGGCGCGGGCAACGACAGCCTGGACGGCGGGGCTGGTAATGACGATCTCACCGGTGGGGCCGGCAACGACAGCCTCGCCGGCGGCTTGGACAACGACACCTACCGGTTCAACCTGACGGACGGCGCCGACACGATCGCCGACAGCGGCGGCACCGCCGACGCCATCGTCATCGTCGGCGGCGGGGCGACGCTCTCGGGTCTCAATTTCGAGCGCCTGAACGCGGATGCCGATGCCGGTACCGACGATCTGCGGATTCTCTACAGCGGCCAGCAGGCCGATGTCCTCGACCACTATGACGGCAGCACCGATTCCGCCGGCGCGGGCGCGATCGAAAGCCTCACCTTCTCCGGCGGGGCCACGGTCTACGGCTATGCGCTCGGAACCGGAACATATCTCATCGATCCCGAATCCTCCAATCCGCTGACCGGCGGCACTACCAACGACATCATCGCGTCTTCGTCCGCCGCGGACACAATGGACGGCGGCGCCGGCAACGATCTCCTGTTTGGCAATGGCGGAGCGGACTCGCTCTCCGGCGGCGCCGACAACGATCTCTTGGTCGGCGGGGCCGATAGCGACACGCTCGACGGCGGCGCGGGCAACGATTTCCTCCTCGGCGGCGCGGGCAACGACAGTCTCGCCGGGGCGGCCGGCAACGATACCTACCGCTTCGACCTAGCCGACGGCGCCGACACGATCAACGACAGCGGCAACACCGACTCCATCGTCATCAATGCCGGCGGGGCGACGCTCTCGGGCCTCAATTTCGAGCGCCTGAACGCCGATGGCGACGCCGGTACCGACGATTTGCGGATCCTCTATAGCGGCCAACAGATCGATGTCCTCAATCACTATGACGGCGCCACCGATACCGCCGGCGCCGGCGCGATTGAAAACCTCAGCTTCTCCGGCGGCGCCACGGTCTACGGCTATGCGCTGAACAACAATTATGTCTTCGATCCCGAATCGTCAAACCCGCTCAACGGCGGCACCAACAACGACGTCATTGCTTCCTCGTCCGCCGCAGACACGTTGAGCGGCAGCGACGGCAACGATCTGCTGTTCGGCAATGGCGGCGCCGATTCGCTTTCCGGCGGCAATAACGACGATCTGCTCCTGGGCGGGGCCGGCGCCGACACGCTTACCGGCGGCAACGACAACGACGTTCTCCTCGGCGGCGCCGACAACGACAGTCTCGCCGGAAGCTCCGGCAACGACATTTACCGCTTCGGCCTCAACGACGGCGCCGACACGATCAACGACAACAGCGACACGGACACCATCGTCATCGACACCGGCGGCGCCGCGCTGACGACTCTGAATTTCGCGAACATCGGCGGCGATGAACTCGTCATCGGCTACAATACCAATTCAATAACCGTGGTCGACCACTTCACCGGCGGCACCAACGTCGAAACCATCCAATTCGCCGGCGGCGCCACCTATCTCGGCTACAATTTGGGCACGGGAACCTATAATCTGAGCACCGACCAATCCGACCCGTTGACCGGCGGCGCCGGCAACGACGTGCTCGCGAACGGAACCGCCGCGGACACATTGAGCGGCGCGGGTGGAGACGATCTGCTGTTCGGCAACGCCGCCGCCGACTCGCTCTCGGGCGGCGACGGCAACGACCTCCTGGTCGGCGGAGCTGGAGCCGATACCCTCACCGGCGGCGCGGGCACCGACTATCTGGTCGGCGGCGCGGACGCCGACAGGTTCGATTTCAACCTAACCACCGAATCGGCCGTCGGCGCGGGCCGGGACGTGATCACCGACTTTACCGGCGTCGGCGTGACGGTCGATGACGTCATCGACGTGAATACCATCGATGCCACGCCTGGGGCTGGCGGCACTGGGGATTTCACCTTCATCGGCGCGGCGGCGTTCAGCGCCGAGGGCCAAATCCGGGCGGTGACCGATGGTGCCGGCGGTACGATCCTTGAGTTTAATACGGCCGGTACTTCCGGTACCGAATTCGAACTCCAAGTCGTCGGCGTCGATCCCACTGCCTTCGTGGCTGGCGATTTCGTACTGTAACGACGACTATCGGCGGCGGGGGTTTTGTCCCTCGCCGCCGTCTCCCCTTACACCCGCGCCTTCACCGCCGCCACCGCCGCATCCGCCGTGATGCCGAAATGCTTGTAGAGCTCGCCCGCCGGGGCCGAGGCGCCGAACCCGCGCATGCCGATGACCGCGCCGTCTGCGCCCACATACCGCTCCCAGCCGAAGACTGACGCCGCCTCGACGGCGACGCGAACCCCGCCGCCCAGCACCTCGGCGCGCCAGGCCGCCGATTGCTCGTCGAAGATCTCCCAGCACGGCAGCGACACCACGGCCGTGCCGATTCCTTCCGCCTCCAGCGCCGCGCGCGCCTCCAACGCGATGGCCACCTCCGACCCCGTGGCGATCAAGGTCGCCCGCCGTTTGCCCTTTGCCTCGGCCAGCACATAGCCGCCGCGCGCGCATAAATTCTCCGCCGCGTGCGCTTTCCGCACCGTCGGCACCGCCTGGCGCGTCAAGGCGATGACCGACGGCCGATCCCGCGCTTCGAGCGCCAGCGCCCAGCACTCCGCCGTCTCCACCAGATCCGCGGGGCGGAACACGTTGAGGTTCGGCATCGCCCGAAGGCTCGCCAGATGCTCCACCGGCTGGTGCGTCGGCCCGTCCTCGCCCAAGCCGATGGAATCGTGCGTCATCACGAACACCACGCGCACGCCCATCAGCGCCGCCAGCCTGATCGACGGCCGGCAATAATCGGCGAACACCAGGAACGTGCCACCATAGGGGATCGCGCCGCCATGCAACGCCATCCCGTTCATCGCCGCCGCCATGCCATGCTCGCGCACGCCGTAATGGATGTAGCGCCCGCGATAGCCCTCCGCCGCCACCACTTCCATGCCCTTGGCCTTGGTGTTGTTGGAGCCGGTGAGATCGGCCGAGCCGCCGATAAGCTCCGGCATGATGGGCGCCAGCGCATCCAGCACCGTTTGCGAACATTGGCGCGTGGCGAGCTTGGGCGCCTTTTCCGCGGCCTCGCGCTTTACGGCCTCGATCGCCGCGGCGAATCCATCCGGCAATCGCCCCTCGACCCGGCGCCGGAACTCGTCGCGCTCGGCGCTCGCCTCCAACCGCTTCACCCACGCCGCTTGCGCCTGGCTTCCCCGCCGCCCGGCCGCGCGCCAGGCTTCGAGGATCGCCGCGGGCACGTCGAATGCCTTATGCGGCCACTTAAGCTTCTCCCTCGCCCCCGCCACTTCCTCCGCGCCCAAGGGTGCCCCATGCGTCGCCGCGGTCCCCGCCTTTTTCGGCGCGCCATAGCCGATCGTCGTGCGGCAGGCGATGAGGCTGGGGCGGGGGCTGCGCTTGGCCCGCTCGATCGCCGCGGCGATGGCCTTCGGGTCATGGCCGTCGATGGCTTCGGCCGCCCAGCCGCACGCCTTCGCCCTCGCCAGCTGGTCGTCGCCCACCGAAAGCTCGGTCGGCCCGTCGATCGATATATGATTGTCGTCGAACAGCACGATGAGCTTGTTAAGCCGCAAATGCCCGGCGAGCGAGATCGCCTCGTGGCTGATACCTTCCATCAGGCACCCGTCGCCGGCGATCGCATAGGTATGGTGATCGACCAGCCCGTCGCCGAAGCGCGCGTTCATCAGCCGCTCGGCCAGCGCCATGCCCACCGCGTTCGCCAGCCCCTGGCCCAGCGGTCCCGTCGTGGTCTCGATCCCGGCGGCGTGGCCGTATTCCGGGTGCCCGGCGGTGCGGCTGCCCCATTGCCTGAATCGCTCGATCTCCTCGATCGTCATGTCGGCATAGCCGGTGAGATAAAGAATCGCGTAGAGCAGCATCGAGCCGTGCCCGGCCGACAGCACCAGCCGGTCGCGGTCGGGCCAATCGGGCCGCGCCGGATCGAATTTCAGCACCTTCGTCATCAGCACCGTCGCCACGTCGGCCATGCCCATGGGCATGCCGGGATGGCCGGACTGGGCCTTCTCGACGGCATCCATGGCCAGCGCCCGAATCGCGTTGGCCATGTCGGCGTGGGATGCGCTCGCTTTATTTGTCATGGCGCCGCGAAGATGCCGTTCCGTGGGTCCCAACGTCAACCCCGCGCGATCATTGACGCGTCCTACCGCGCGCCTCTAACATCGCCGTCTCATGGCGAACGATCACGCGATAACGCCGCGGCCGAATGGCGGGGAGACGGCTATCATCGAGAAGTCCCTGGACCGCCTGGAAGCGGCGGTCGCGCGCCTGCTGGACGGCCTTGCCCGCCAGGACCGGCGCTCGGGCGCCGCGCGCGAGCATTTGGCCAACGAGTTGAAAGAGGTGCGCGCCAGCCACGCGGTCTTGCAGGACGAGGCGCGCGCCGTTTCGAGCCGGCTCGATTCCGCCATCGGCCGCCTGCGCTCGGTCATGGAGACGTAAAAGGGACATGCCGACGATCCAGATCACCGTACACGGCCGCGCCCATGACGTCGCTTGCGACGAGGGCCAGGAAAACCGCGTGCGCGAAATCGCCCGCGATCTCGACCGGCGCGTGACCGCCCTCGCCAATGCGCTGGGCCAGGTCGGCGACCAGCGCCTTCTGCTCATGGCCTCTCTCGTCATCGGCGACGAGCTCGCCGAGGCCCGCGCCGACCTCGAACGCCTGCGCCGCGACGAGGAACCGCGCGCGCGCGCGCGCGAGGAACGCCTCGCGCAAGTCATCGACCGGCTGGCCGGCCGCATCGAGACCCTTGCCGCCGGGCTCGAGGCTGCCTAAGTTCCCTGGTACGGACGGGTGCTGCGCGGCGCGACCGGCGGAATTATCCCTGGGGCCAATATTGATACCTCGGGAGCTGTCCCTGCCGAGACCCTGGTCTCGGTATATGGCCCCCACCTGCGCAAGCAGGCCACAGAGGATACGTGTACGTCACCGGCCGAGGCGGCCCCCGTTCGGTTCTATCTCACTTCCCGGTGATCGATTTGGATCCTGTCACGGCGGCAAAGCGCTTGGCTCGCCGCCAATCGAAGGAACGCCGCCTCGCGGCGGCCGCCGCGGTGCCTGGGGCCGGCATAGCGCTCCGCGATCGGTTCATGGCGGCGATGGCGCTGGCACCTGGTTCGGCGGTCTCCGCCTATTGGCCGCTCGGCGATGAAATCGACTCACGCCCGCTCATGCGCGCCTTGCACGAGCTTGGCCACCCCGTGGGCCTGCCCGTCGTCGTCGGACCGGGGCAGGCGCTGGTCTTCCGCCAGTGGCGCCCCGGCCTCGATCTGGTGGCAGGAGCGTACGGCGCGATGACTCCATCCGATTCCGCGCCGGCGCTGACACCCTCGACGGTCCTGGCGCCCTTGCTGGCCTTCGATCGCCGGGGCTATCGGTTGGGCTATGGCGGCGGTTTCTACGATCGCACGCTGCGCGCGCTTAGGCGGCACGCCGTGCTCGGGGTCGGCCTCGCCTTCGCGGGCCAGGAAGTGGCGGCCGTGCCCACGGGCGCCGGCGACGAGAAGCTCGACTGGATCGTGACCGAACGCGAAGCGATCGCCATTTCTCCCTCCCCCTCGATGGGGAAGGGCCGGGGTGGGGGTGGGTTGCGATTGAGCGAAAGCGGAACCTGAACCGATGCGCATCCTCATCCTTGGCGACATCGTCGGACGCTCGGGCCGCGAGGTGATCGACCAGCACCTGCCTCGCCTGCGGCGCGAACTCGCGCTCGATTTCGTCATCGTCAACGGCGAGAACGCGGCCGGGGGCTTCGGCATCACCGAGAAGATCTGCGCCGAGATGTTCGCCGCCGGCGCCGACGTACTCACCAGCGGCAACCATATCTGGGACCAGCGCGAGACCGCCGGCTTCATCGACCGCTGCCCGCGCCTGCTGCGGCCGTTGAATTTCCCTCCCGGCACGCCGGGCCGAGGGAGCGGCGTCTTTCCGGCGTCCCAAGGGCGCAAGGTTCTGGTGGTGAACGCCATGGGCCGATTGTACATGGACGCTCTCGACGATCCCTTCGCGGCCATCGAGCACGAACTGGCCTCCCACCGCCTGATCGGCACCGCCAACGCCATCGTGGTCGATTTTCACGCCGAGGCCACGAGCGAGAAGATGGCGATAGCCCATGTCCTGGATGGGCGCGTCTCGGCCGTGGTCGGCTCGCATACCCACGTGCCGACCGCCGATCATCAGATCCTGCCCAAGGGCACCGCTTACCTCACCGATGTCGGCATGTGCGGCGATTATGATTCCGTGATCGGCATGGAGAAGGAAATGCCGATCGCCCGCTTCAAGCGCAAGATGCCGACCGATAAATTATCCGCCGCCAACGGGCCGGCGACGCTCTCGGGGCTCTTCGTCGAGACCGACGACAAGACCGGGCTGGCGCTTCGGGCCGAACCGGTGCGCGTCGCCGGCAGGCTTTCCCCAACCTGCCCCCAACCCTAGAGTTATACCACAGAGGCACAGAGGCACAGAGAAGGGAGGGGAAAAAGGGGACGCGCCCCTCTATGTTCTTCTCTGTGCCTCTGTGCCTCTGTGGTCATACTTAGAGTTTACGCGCTCTTGGTCGCGACGATGAAGCGCTAAAAAGGAAGATAAAGGGGACGTTTCCCTTTATTCCGGCCCGCTACGCGCTCTTGGTCGCGACGATGAAGCGCTTGACCTCGCCTTCGAGCGTGGCGAGCTGGCGCGTGACTTCATCGGCCAGCAGGCGCGCTCGCGGGGCGGCGGCGGCCTCGCCCGCGCGGGCCAATTGCAAGGCGACCGAGAGTGCCGCCGAACTGCACCTTGTCGAGGTGGCCTCGACGTGGTGGGCGATTTCCGCGATCGCCTCTTGTGTCGGCATGGCGGCCGGGTCGATGCGCCCGCTCCGTCGGTCGTTGGTCCGTTTTCGCGCCATGGATGATCCGCCGGTCGTGCAAATGAGGGTGAGCCACTCTCGCGGCCGTGGGTAAAGATAAAGTAAACGAGCGCGCGGGCGCCCCAATCTTGCCATATTGGGCTTCTAGCAACGGGTCCGGGTGCCGGCGGTCGAGGGGGTCTTGCCGCCGGCCCGATGACCTGATTCCTTTCGCGACAACGAGGACCGAATGTCGGGCCATTCGCAATTCAAGAATATCATGCACCGCAAGAGCGCGCAGGATGCCAAGCGCGCCAAGGTCTTCACCAAGATCATTCGCGAATTGACGACCGCCGCGCGCTTGGGCCTTCCCGACCCCGCCGCCAATCCGCGCCTGCGCGCGGCGATGCTGGTGGCGCGCGAGGCCAACATGTCCAAGGACACGGTCGAGCGCGCGGTGAAGCGCGGCGCCGGCAACGCCGAGGACGTCGCTTACGACGAAGTGCGCTACGAAGGCTTCGGTCCCGGCGGCACCGCCATCATCGTCGAGGCGCTCACCGACAACCGCAACCGGACGGTCTCGGAATTGCGCATGGCCTTTTCAAAGCACGGCGGCAGCCTCGGGGAAAGCAATAGCGTCGCCTTCATGTTCGAGCGGAAAGGGACGCTGAGCTATCCGGCCGCGGTCGCCAGCGCCGACGACATGTTCGAGGCGGCGCTCGATGCCGGCGCCGAGAACGTCGAAAGCGATTCCGCCGGACACGAGGTGACCGCCCGGCCCGAGAATTTCGCCGACATTCGCGACCGCCTGGAACGGCGTTTCGGGCCCGCCGGTCGGGCGAAGCTCGCCTGGCACCCGAAATCGTCGGTGCCGATCGATGCCGCGGCGGCCGAGACGCTGTTCAAGCTCCTCGGCATTCTCGAGGACAGCGACGACGTGCAATCCGTGTCGGCGAATTTCGAAGTGGCCGACGACGTGCTACAGCGCCTGACGGCTTGAGTGCCGGTTTTGGAACCCGTCAGCCGAAAAGCGGCCCTCATGTTTCGACAGGCTCAACATGAGGGCCTCATGCTTTGGACCCCCTCGTCCTGAGCCTGTCGAAGGACGAGGGTCGAAGGACGACGCCCGACTCGCTTGGATGCGATCGTAAAGACAGGCTCGGTAGGAATAAATGCGACTCTTGGGATTGGATCCAGGCTTGAGATTGACCGGCTGGGGCGTCATCGACTCCACCGGCTCGCGGCTTACTTACGTGGCCGACGGCGTCGTCGCCGCCGATCCGTTGGCGCCGCTGGCCCAGCGCCTGGCGCAGCTTCACGATGGCCTGGTTGCCGTCATCTCGCGGCACCATCCCGAAGGCGCCGCCGTCGAGGAAAGTTTCGTCAACCGCAACGCCTCATCCTCCTTGAAGCTCGGTCTCGCCCGCGCCATCGCCCTCCTGGTCCCGGCGCAAGCCGGCCTGCCGGTGGCCGAGTATTCGGCGAAGCTGGTGAAGAAGTCGGTCGTGGGCGTCGGCGGCGCCGGCAAGGACCAGGTCGAGGCCATGGTGCGCCGCCTTCTGCCGGGCTGCCTGCCGTCCGGCGCCGATGCGGCCGATGCGCTCGCCGTCGCCATCTGTCACGCCCACCACGCCCAGACCGCCACGGCCTGGCGGGTCCGGGAAGCGCGGGCATGATCGCCAAGCTCGCCGGCACGCTCGACTCGACGAACGCCGGCGGCGCCATCGTCGACGTGGGCGGCGTCGGCTATCTCGTGTTCTGTTCGGCACGCACGCTCGCCCGCCTGCCGGCGCCGGGCCTGCCCGTCAGCCTCATCGTCGATACCCATGTGCGCGAGGACCAGATCAGCCTCTACGGATTCCTCGACCGGGGCGAGCGCGAATGGTTCCGACTGCTGACCACGGTTCAGGGCGTGGGCGCGAAGCTGGCGCTCGCCATTCTTGGCGTGCTGCCGGCCGACGAGCTGGCGCTGGCGCTGGCGGCGCAAGATCGCGTCGCCTTGACCAGGGTCGGCGGCGTCGGTCCGAAACTCGCGACCCGCATCCTCACCGAACTCAAGGACAAGGCGGGCGCGCTTGCCCTTGGTTCCGCCGATGCGCCACCCCTTCAACCCGGCGGCGCCGTCGCCGACGCGGTATCGGCGCTGGTCAATCTCGGCTACCGCCGCGTCGAGGCCCATGGCGCGGTGGCGGCCGCCGCGCGCACGCTGGGTCGAGAGGCCGCCATCGGCGCCCTCATCCGCGCCGGCTTGAAGGAGCTTGGCCGGTGAACGAGTCCCGCATCGTCGCTCCGGGTTCCGCCGGCGCCGACGCCGCCGAAACCTCCTTGCGCCCGCAGCGTCTCGGCGAATTCGTCGGCCAGCAGGCCTTGCGCGAAAACCTCGCGGTCTTCATCGCCGCCGCCAAGGGGCGAAAAGAACCGCTCGATCATGTGCTGTTTCACGGGCCCCCGGGGCTCGGCAAGACGACGCTGGCGCAGATCGTGGCGCGCGAGATGGGTGTCGGCTTTCGCGCCACCGCCGGGCCGGTGATCGTGCGCGCGGGCGATCTCGCGGCGCTGCTCACGAATTTGCAGCCGCGCGACGTGCTCTTCATCGACGAGATTCACCGGCTCAACCCGGCGGTCGAGGAAATCCTCTATCCGGCGATGGAGGATTTCCAGCTCGACCTCATCATCGGCGAGGGGCCGGCGGCGCGCTCGGTGCGCATCGACCTGCCGCCCTTTACCTTGGTCGGCGCCACGACGCGCTCGGGCCTCATCACCTCGCCCCTGCGCGAGCGTTTCGGCATACCTTTGCGCCTCGGCTTCTACAGCCCGGTCGAGATCGAGGCGATCCTGCGCCGCGCCTCCGCGCTCCTCGACATGGCGCTCGATCCCTCCGGCGCCGCCGAGATCGCGCGCCGCTCGCGCGGAACGCCGCGCGTCGCGGTGCGGCTCCTGCGCCGGGTTCGCGATTTCGCCGCCGTCGATGGGGCGGGCCGCGTCGATGCCGCTGTCGCCGACCGCGCCTTGAAGCGCCTCGATGTCGATGCCACCGGCCTCGACGGCATGGACCGGCGCTATCTCGGCTGCATCGCCCAAAACTACGGCGGCGGTCCGGTCGGCGTCGAAACGCTGGCCGCGGCGCTGTCGGAGGAGCGCGACACCATCGAGGACGTGATCGAGCCGTTCCTGATGCAACAGGGCCTGGTGCAGCGCACCGCGCGCGGCCGGATCCTGACCGAGCCCGGCTATCGCTTGCTCGGAATCGAATCGCCCCCCGACCTCTTCCGCGAGGAGGCCGCGCATGACAAATTCTCGGAATCCTGAACGCATGTCACACGCACCCTCACCCGCCTCGGGCTTTGCCCTCGGCACCCTCTCCCGCAAGGCTACGGCATGCACACATTTCAAATTTTCTTGGTTCGGGATTGAAGACATGATTCTCTCTGATGGTGAACATCGGTGGAGGATGGGCGATGGAACAGGC
>VFKA01000028.1 GCA_009885795.1 Rhodospirillales bacterium
AAGTTCGGCCCGGCCATCCGGGTGCGCGCCGCGACACCGGCCGCCCAGCTCGCCATGCTCGGCAAGGTCGCCGCTCTTCTGCCGTCGCAGACGCGCCGTTCCGAGGAGAGCCAGGCGCTTCAGCAATTCTCGACACCGATCGCCCTCGGCTTCGCCGCCAGCATGGCCGCGGCGTTCAGCCCCATCGATCTCGTGCTGGAGCCGTCGGCCGGGACTGGCCTGCTCGCTATCTTCGCCGAGCTCGCCGGGACATCGCTCGTCCTCAACGAGCTGGGCGGGACCCGCGCCGGGCTGCTCGACTCTCTCTTCCCCGGCGCGGCCGTCACCCGCCATGACGCCGCGCATATCCACGATCACCTCGACGCCGGCATCGCGCCCAGCGTCGTACTGATGAACCCGCCCTTCTCGGCCGCGGCGCATGTGGACGGCAAGGTCGCCGACGCCGCCCTGCGCCATATCGCCTCGGCGCTGGCACGTCTCGCCGAGGGTGGCCGCCTGGTCGTCATCACCGGCGCCAACTTCTCCCCCGACAATCCCACCTGGCGCGACGGCTTCGTCCGGCTTCAGGAGCGGGGCCGGGTCGTGTTTTCCGCCGCCATCGACGGCCGCGTTTATGCTCGCCATGGCACCAGCGTCGATACCCGCCTGACCGTGATCGACCGCATCCCCGCCGACGATCCGACGGCGTTTCCGGCGTCGCCGGGTGTGGCGCCCGACGCTGCCACCTTGCTCGATTGGGCGATCCGCCACGTCCCGCCGCGCGCCGCGATGGCGATTCCCCTGTTGGTACGCGCCGCGATGCCCGCGTTGCGTCCGCCAGCCGCGCCGCTGACGGCGTCGATGGCTGTGCCGCGGCAGGTCGGCCCTATTCCGGACGACGCCGTTGAGCTCGTCTATGAGCCTTGCGACTGGGCACCAGCCGAAGAGGGGCGCATCAGCGAGGCGCTCTATGAGAGCTACGCGCTCCAGTCGATCCGTATCGCCGAGGCCAAGCCGCACCCCACGCGGCTGGTGCAATCGGCGGCCATGGCGTCGGTCGCGTCGCCCAAGCCGAGCTATCGCCCGCATCTCCCGCCCGCCGTCATCGCGGACGGCCTGCTCTCCGACGCCCAGCTCGAGAGCGTCATCTATGCCGGCGAGGCCAATGCCGGCTTCCTCGCCGGGTCGTGGACCGTCGATGACACCTTCGACATCATCGCGGCCGCGCCGGACGATACCGAGATCGCCGTCCGCTTCCGTCGAGGCTGGATGCTCGGCGACGGCACCGGCGCCGGCAAGGGCCGTCAGGTCGCGGGCGTCCTGCTCGACAACTGGCTGAAGGGCCGATGCCGCGCGGTCTGGGTGTCGAAGTCGGACAAGCTGATCGAGGACGCCCAGCGCGACTGGTCGGCGCTCGGGCAGGAGCGACTGCTGATCACGCCGCTCGCGCGCTTCCGCCAAGGCACGCCAATCCGGCTGGAGCAGGGCATTCTCTTCACCACCTATGCGACGCTGCGCTCCGACGCGCGGGAAGCGAAAGCCTCCCGCGTTCAGCAGATCGTCGATTGGCTGGGCCGCG
>VFKA01000061.1 GCA_009885795.1 Rhodospirillales bacterium
GCACCGGCCAGCGTGCTAAGCTCTCGCCGTTCGAGGCAATCCGAAATGCCTTGGCCGCTCAGCCCGGCGTAGGCATCGCGACCCTACCGGGATGAGCAATTACGCGGAACTTGCTTTCGCAATATGCACACTTCGAATGCGTCTCCATGACAAGCGCCGCCTTGATGTCAGGGTGGCGGTACCTTGCTCTTTCTGCTGCGCTTGGCTCTTCACCTCGTGCCAGTTTGTCAACGAGTATCTGCCGCCATGCCGCGCCATTCTCAGCTAGGATCCGAGGTTCTGCTGTCTTATGCAGTCTAATCATTTTACTGATTCGCAATCGCGCGCAGCGCTTCCGGATAAAATTCGCTTAGACCGGCGTTCTCAAGCTGTAGGCGCAGAGCAGCAAGAGTTTGAGCGTCAAGAGTTTCAACCTGAAACCGCTGTGTAATATTCGCTAGATCAGCCGCGGCCCACTCAGGGAGTGTTACCGGAACCCCTAGGACTTCTCGAAGAATCTCGCCAGCCGTACCCGCCTTGTTGACATTGTCGAGCTTCACCGAAGTCACAAGACGCTTTTGCATCTCGCTTGTCGGTCCTCCAACTGACCCATCGACATAGCGAAGAACATAAACGTTAGAGTCCTTGATCGATGAAACAATAAAGGGGCTATGCGTCGCTATCACGAACTGCGCCCCCGGGAATGCATTCAGTAGCTTTCTCAGAAGTGTTCTTTGCATTGATGGATGGAGGTGGTTCTCAGGCTCATCGAAAACAACTACGAACTCATTCCTACCGTGTGAATAGAGAAATATCTGCCACGCCAGATCGATCAAAGACATCAACCCGCCAGATGCCGCGTCGATGATGAACTCACCTGTATCGGTTACAATGACGACGTCGGGTACTCGGATGCTTATGTCTTTAAAGCCGATACTCTCCGGCAGAATCTTCGAGAGAATGCTTTTGAATTCCATAAACAATTCGTAGATCGTCGGGTTTCCATGGACGAATTCATTCCCACTTCCAAACATGGCCATTGACACAATAGCCTCTTTCATTCGGTACATCGGGCCATATTGAGTGTGATTGTTCTGATACCGGCTCACCGTCTCAGTGTAGTAAGTGTGATAAGCCTGTTGCGCGCCAATGGGGTTGGTGGGGATATGGTCGAGCTGCTGGTAGGAGGGCATGGGTCTATGCGAGTTAATCAGCAGGCCATCTAGCGATTGCTGATTTGTAATTTGAAGGGTATAGGCTGCTGTTTGCTTAGCCGGCACCATCATCGGACAGGTGACACCATTAGTGTATTTGATCTCTCCAGCCTGATTTGATCCAGAAATAACCTCGCCGCTCTTAAGCAGCCGAAACAACCCGGCAAACCAGCGAATTGCACCATCGGAAAAGACCAATGGAGTCGCCAGCAGGTTGTTGGGCCAGCCGAAATGCTGCCCGAGAATCCTGAGGACGGTGCTTTTACCTGACCCGTTGGCACCGGTTATGATCGTAAGTTGTGGGTGAAATGCGATGTCAACCTGGGCGAACTGTCGCCAGTTGCTGATTCCAAGGGATTCAAATCTCATAGATGTCCCCACACCGCTCCAGGATATTCTGTTAGTACCACGTCAGAGGCTAACAAAGAAAAAGCCCCGGCGCTAGGGCCGGGGCGACTGCATGAAACGCCGGGCTTTGAGTCGGTTCAATGGGTTGCCCATGCCCGAGCGGGCACCGAACGTTAGATCCTATCCTAGCATGCGCTTGTCGGCGGTGAACTTGACGACGTTCACGGGCCGGTCGGGGAAGACCATCTGTTTCGTCTCATTCACCGCCGCGTCCAATCCGCCGAAGGGCAGGATCGTGTCGATGAGCCAGACGGCATCGCCCGACTTCCAGGCGGCGGGCTTCAGGCGGATGTCGCCGCGCCGCAACCGCTCCTCGACTTCCGGCGGAATTGCCCGAGCGTCCACCGGCGACACCAGCATCCAACCGAGAAGGCTAGACCTGGAATTCGCTGGCGGCAACCGGGGCCTGCCGGTTCCCGCTGTTGGCGCTCTTGCCAAGTATACCATTGAAAATCGTTGACTTTCCCAGTGTAGTTCCTGTAATGTTCCCTCGTTCCGCTTCGGCGGAATTGAGGTAGTTCTTTGACATCGTGAAATGGTCTCCGGCCAACCCCCTTTCGCGGGAGATAGCGGCAATGCGCCTTGAGGCCAAGGCTCCATTCCGCCCGGCGCGGGACAGAATTGAACCTCCGATTTCTACCCTGGGGTATCCTTTCCCGACCGACGGCCGATATCTGCCTTCCGTCATCCGTCGTCTGTCATCTGCCATCCCCGCCCAGCGGCAATTCCCGCTTTACATGGGGTCCATCGTCGAAATAAGGGTTTCCCATTCTCTCGCTTGGGGGCTGGGGCCCGCCGGCGCTGATCGACCTCTCTACGGCTTCGGCTGATCGACGAACGGCACTTCCATCCAGATATAGCCGGTGCCGGGCCCGCTCGGGCGCTGGTTGTATTGCAGGATCCAGCTTCGGCCCGTCTGGGTATCGACCAGCAGGTTGAGCCGCGGCGAGCCGACCCGGAGATCGTGATCGGCCTGTTCGACCTCCACCAGCTTGAAGCGGTTCCCGATCTCGAGGTTCGGTGGGGCGATTTCCGCCTCGCCTGCCATGGCGGCGCCGGCGAGCGCAAAGCCCGCCGCCAGAATGATCCATGTCTTCATCGGACGATCTCCCATGGTCCCGGCCATCATGGCGAACCAACCCGCCATGGTGTATCCATGACCGTTAACGCTCTATTGCCGGCCCATCTCCCATGACCGACAGCCTCGCCATCGCGCTTGCCCAGATCAACCCCCTCGTCGGCGACGTCGAGGGCAACCTGACCCGCCTGCGCCAGGCCCGCGAGGAGGGCAGGCACCTGGGCGCCGATCTCGTGGTCACGACCGAGCTCGGCGTCTCCGGCTATCCGCCGGAGGACCTGGTGCTTAAACCGGCCTTCTCGGGCGCTTGCGCCGATGCGGTCGGGCGCCTCGCCGCCGACACCGCCGATGGCGGCCCGGCGTTGGTCGTCGGGTCCCCCTGGCCCGAAGGCGATAAGGTCTACAATGCCGCCCTGTTGCTGGCGGACGGCAAGGTGGCGGCCAGCCGCTTCAAGGTCGAGCTGCCGAACTACGGCGTCTTCGACGAAAAGCGCGTCTTCGCCGCGGCTTCGCCCCAGGGCCCGGTCAATTTCCGCAACGTCCGGCTCGGCCTCGCCATCTGCGAGGACATCTGGACCAGCCAGGTCACCGAATGCCTCGCCGAATCCGGCGCCGAGCTGCTGATCGTCCCGAACGGCTCCCCGTTCGAGCACGACAAAATCGACCAGCGCCTCGACATCGCCTCCGCCCGCGTCAAGGAAACCGGCCTGCCGCTCATCTACGTGAACCAAATCGGCGGCCAGGACGAGCTTGTGTTCGACGGCGCCTCCTTCGTGCTCGACGCCGATGGCGCGTTGAAGGCGCGGCTGCCGGACTTTCAAGAGGCGGTAGGGCTCACCCGCTGGCGGCGCGAAGGCGACGGTTGGCGTTGCGCCGAGGGCAGCGTGGCGCCGCTGGTCGAGGGCGTGCCCGCCATCTACGAGGCGCTGATGGTGGGCCTGCGCGATTACGTCGACAAGAACGGATTCCCAGGCGTGATCTTAGGACTTTCCGGCGGCATCGACTCCGCCTTGAGCGCTGCCATCGCCGTCGATGCGCTGGGCGCGGCCCGCGTGCGCGCGGTCATGATGCCCTCTCCCTTCACCAGCCGCGACAGCACCGAGGACGCCGCCCACTGCGCGCGCCTGCTCGGGATCGAGCTCGACACGCTCTCCATCGAAACCGCGATGACGGCCTTCGCCGAGACGCTGGCGCCCTGCTTCAAGGGCGCCAGGCCCGATACCACCGAGGAGAATATTCAGGCCCGCATCCGCGGAATCATCCTCATGGCGCTCTCCAACAAGTTCGGTCCCATGGTGCTCTCGACTGGCAACAAATCCGAAATGTCGGTCGGCTATGCGACGCTCTATGGCGACATGTGCGGCGGGTTTTCGGTCCTGAAGGACGTCTACAAGACGATGGTCTATGAGCTGGCGCGCTGGCGCAACGCGGAGCGGCCGGCCTGGGCCCATGGACCGAAGGGCCGCGTCATCCCCGAACGCACGCTGACCAAGGCGCCGACGGCGGAACTGAAGCCTAACCAGACCGACCAGGACACGCTCCCGCCCTACGACAAGCTGGACGATATTCTTCACTGCCTGATCGAGGGCGAGATGGCGGCCGCCGACATCGTCGCGCGCGGCCACGACCGGGCCGTCGTCAACAAGGTCTGGCGCATGCTGGACGTTGCCGAGTACAAGCGCCGCCAGGCCCCGCCGGGGATCAAGATCTCGGTCCGCGCCTTCGGCCGCGACCGGCGCTATCCGATCACCAACGCCTTCCGCCGGTTGTTGGACTGATCGATCATGACCGTGCGTGTGCGCTTCGCGCCCAGCCCGACGGGGCTCCTCCATGTCGGCAATGCCTTTATCGCCCTGCACAATTGGCTCTTCGCCCGAAAGGCAGGCGGCACGTTCCTGCTTCGCCTCGACGACACCGACGTGGAGCGCTCGACGCCGGAATTCGCTTCCGCCATCGAACGCGATCTGACTTGGCTCGGCCTCGGCTGGGATGCGATCGCGCGCCAGTCGGATCGGACCGCGCGCTACGGCGAGGCGGCGGAGCGTTTGAAGAAGGCCGAGCGCCTCTATCCCTGCTTCGAGATGCAAGAGGAACTCGAGGCCAAGCGGCGCAACCAGCTGCGCCGAGGGCTGCCGCCGGTCTATGACCGCGCCGCCTTGGCGCTCGGCGAGGCCGAGCGCAGGCACCTGATCGAATCCGGGCACCGGCCGCATTGGCGGTTCCGCCTCGATGCCGGCATGGTCGAATGGAACGATCTGGTGCGCGGGCCCCAGCACATCGACGGGGCGAGCCAGAGCGACCCCGTGCTCGTGCGCGCCGACGGCCGCTATCTCTACACGCTGCCCTCGGTGGTCGACGACATCGACTTCGCGGTCACCCACGTCATCCGCGGCGCCGATCACATCACCAACACCGGCACGCAAATCCAACTCTTCCGCGCGCTCGATGCCGCGCCCCCCGTCTTCGGCCACCTGCCGCTGCTGGTGGATGAAACCGGCGCCGGGCTGTCGAAGCGCCTGGGCGCCCTCTCGCTCGACGAATTGCACCGCTCCGGTTTGGAGGCGTTGACGGTCGATGCCTATCTCGCCCGCATCGGCACCGGCGATCCCATGGAGCCGGTCATGGATCTCGGCGATCTTCTGTCCGCCCATGATTTGGCCAAGTTCGGCGGCGGCTCGCCGCGCTTCGATCCGCGCGAACTCGCGCATTTGAACGCGCGGGCTTTGCACGCGATGCCTTATGGAGCCGTGGAACATCGGTTGGCGGAACTCGGCCAGGCCGGGATCGATGAAACGGCGTGGATCGCCCTTCGCGGCAACATCGAACGCCTCGTGGATATCGGCGACTGGTGGCAGGTCTGCCAAGGCCGCGTCGTGCCGATCGTCGAGGACAAGGGATTTGCCGAGACGGCGGCGAGTCTCCTGCCGCCCGGGCCCTGGGACGACCAGGCGTGGGCCACCTGGACTGCCGCCGTGTCGAAGGCCACCGGCGCCAAGGGCAAGGCGCTCTTCCGCCCGCTGCGCCTGGCGCTCACGGGGCGCGATCATGGACCGGAAATGCGGAACCTGTTACCTCTCATCGGCCGCGACCGGGCGCTGCGGCGTCTCGCCGGCGAACCGGAATGAATGCCCATGCCGATCCGTCTCTACAACACCCTCACCCGCCGCAAGGAACCGTTCCAACCGCTCGACGCCTCGAACGTGCGCCTCTATGTCTGCGGGCCGACGGTCTATGATTTCGCCCATATCGGCAACGCCCGTCCGGTGGTGGCATTCGACGTGCTGTTCCGGCTGTTGCGCCACGTGTACGGGCCGGACCACGTAACTTATGTGCGCAACATCACCGACGTCGACGACAAGATCATCGCCGCGGCGGCCGAGAGCGGCGAGAGCATCGGCGCCATAACCGAGCGCACGACGCGGGCCTATCGCGACGACATGGCGGCGCTCCACGCCCTGACGCCGACGCACGAGCCGCGCGCCACCGCCTATATCGGCGCGATGATCGGGCTCATCGAAATTCTGATCGCCAAGGGTTTCGCTTACCCGGCCGAAGGTCACGTGCTGTTCAATGTTCCGGCGATGGCGAATTACGGCGAGCTGTCGCGCCGCACGCTCGACGAGATGATCGCCGGCGCGCGCGTCGAGGTGGCGCCCTACAAGAAGCATCCGGCGGATTTCGTCCTATGGAAGCCGAGTACGCCGGAGCAGCCCGGCTGGGAGAGCCCGTGGGGGCGAGGCCGCCCCGGCTGGCACATCGAATGTTCGGCCATGGCCGGCGAACTTCTGGGCACGACCTTCGACATACACGGCGGCGGCATCGATCTCATCTTCCCGCATCACGAGAACGAGATCGCGCAGAGCCGCTGCGCCCATGACGGCGCGCCGCTGGCGCGCGTCTGGATGCATAACGGCTTCGTTCAAATCGGCGGCGAGAAGATGTCGAAATCGCTCGGCAACTATTTCACCGTGCGCGAGCTGCTCGACGAAGGCCATCGCGGCGAGGCCATTCGCCTGGCGCTCTTGACCGCGCACTACCGCCAGCCGCTCGACATCACCCGCGACTCGCTCATCGAGGCGAAGGCGCTGCTTGATCGCTACTATGGCGCGCTCGACAAGGCGGCGGAGGTGGCGCCCTCATCGGCCGTAGCACCGCTTGCCGTTCTGGCGGCGCTCGAGGACGATATGAATACGCCGATGGCCTTGTCGCATTTACACGAGGCGCTCGACACGCTCAACCGCGCGCACGGCCTGCCCGCGCGCGCCAAGGCCAAGGGCGACTTACTGGCCGCCGGCGCGCTGCTCGGTCTTCTGGGCGAGGCTCCCGCGTCGTGGCTGCGCGGAGGCGCCGACACCTCCTGGATCGAATCGCGCATCGCCGCGCGCGCCGCCGCGCGGCTGGCCCGCGACTTCGCCGGCGCCGACCGCATCCGCGACGAGCTTGCCGCCAAGGGCATCCTGCTCGAAGACGGCCCCGCCGGCACGACCTGGAAGCGGGTTTCGTAGTCGGCAAGGAACCTCATGGTGAGGAGGCCGCGTCAGCGGCCGTCTCGAACCATGAGGCCGGCTTCGTTCGTGACATGGCTCCGCTGACCAGGTTCAAACACATATGAGACGGGAGTAGCCAAGACGGTTCGGGGTCTCCACGCTGCGGGTTGTCGAAGCTCGCAACGAAAGGAGACCCCGATGAAGGTTTTTGGCCTTCGCCGCGAAGTGTATCAGGGCGCGCGGCTCGCGTCGCGCCTGAGCGCGGAGCCATCGCCAAGCGCAGCGCTCAGGCGCGACGCGCTGGCCCGCTGGGATCAAGCCCGCCGCCATGGGCTGATGGCGGTCCAGGCCGCCCAGGCCGTGGGCGTGCCGGCAAGCTCGCTCTATCGCTGGCGCAAGCGCCTCGAACCGCGCTCGCGCCGGCCCCATCGCTGCCGCGAGACCAACCAGCCGCCGGCCCTGGTGCGCGAGATCGAACGACTGCGCCGGTGCTTCCCTATGTGGGGCAAGGCCAAGCTCGGGCCGTTGCTGCGCGACCAGGGGTTCATCGTCTCCGACAGCACGGTCGGGCGCATCCTGCGTCGCCTGATCGCACGCGGCGCCATCGAGCCGGTGCCGCTGCGCCGGCGGCGCGCCGTGGGCCAGCGCCGCCTGGCCCGGCGCTACGCCACGCGCCTGCCCAAGGGCCTCAAGGCTACCGTGCCCGGCGCTCTCGTCCAGCTCGATACCCTCACCGTCAATCCGACCGGCGAGCGCACCATCAAGCAGTTCACCGCCTACGATCCGGTCGCCCGCTTCACCGCCGCCCACGCCTTCCGAAACGCCACCGCCCACGCCGCCACCCAGTTCCTCGACAAGATCCTCGCCGCCTTGCCCTTCCCCGTCACCGGCATCCAGGTCGACGGCGGTTCCGAGTTCATGGCCGAGTTCGAAACTGCCTGCCAAGCCAAGGCCATCGCCCTTCACGTCCTGCCGCCCAAATCCCCCCAACTCAACGGCGGCGTCGAGCGCGCCAACGGCTCCTGGCGATACGAGTTCTATGCCTGCCACGACCTCGCCCATCCTCTCGACGATCTCAACAAGCAACTCGACGCCTTCAGTCGCCTCTACAACACCTATCGACCTCATGGCGCCTTGAAAGGACTCACCCCATTCCAGTACCTTACTCAAATCCGCGGCGCCGAGACCTCCGTGTCTCATATGTCCTGAACCCGGACATCCGCTTGCCATCGGCAAGCGGCCAGTGCGATAAGACCGCCCTCATGACCAGCGACAACCGCGTCTATCTGCTCGACTCCACGCTGCGCGACGGGGCGCAGACGCAGGGCGTCGATTTCTCGGTGGCCGACAAGCTCGCCATCGCCGCGGCGCTCGATCGTCTCGGCATCGATTACGTCGAGGGCGGCTGGCCCGGCGCCAACCCGACCGACGATGCCTTCTTCGCCGAGCCGCCGGCGCTGGCCCGCGCCAAGCTCACGGCCTTCGGCATGACGCGCCGGCCGGGCAGGAGCGTCGCCAACGATCCGGGCCTGGCCGCGCTCCTCGACGCCAAGGCGCCGGTCGTCTGCATCGTCGGCAAGACCTGGGATTTTCACGTCGACGTGGCTTTGGGCGCGTCGCGATCCGAGAACATCGACATGATTGCCGAAAGCATCGCCCACGCGGCTAGGCGCAAATCCGAAGTGATCTTCGACGCCGAGCATTTCTTCGACGGCTACAAGGCCAATCCCGGCTATGCCCTGGACTGCGTCAAGGCCGCCTCGGGCGCGGCTGCGCGCTGGATCGTGCTCTGCGACACAAATGGCGGCACGCTGCCGGACGAGGTCGAGCGCATCGTCGGCGCCGTCGCGCAAGTCATTCCGGCCTCGCGGCTCGGCATCCACTGTCACAACGACACCGAGAACGCGGTCGCCAATTCGCTGGCCGCCTTGCGCGCCGGCGCCCGCCAGGTTCAGGGCACGTTGAACGGCCTGGGCGAGCGCTGCGGCAACGCCAACCTCGTCTCGCTCATTCCGACGCTGATCCTGAAATGCGGTTACGAGATCGGGGTGACGCCGGCGGCGCTGGCGGATCTGACCCATGTGTCGCATCTTCTCGACGAGCGCCTCAACCGGGCGCCGCTGAAAAGCGCTCCTTACGTTGGCGGCTCCGCCTTCGCCCACAAGGGCGGCCTCCACGTGTCGGCCGTCGAAAAGGATCCGCGCACTTATGAGCACATCGACCCGGCGCTGGTCGGCAATCGGCGCCACGTCGTGGTGTCGGACCAGTCGGGCCGCGCCAACATCATGGCGCGGTTCCGCGACATCGGCCTCGACGTCGACCTCGACGACCCGCGCCTTGCCTCGCTGGTCGAGACGGTGAAGGCCCGCGAATATGACGGCTATGCCTATGACGGGGCGGAGGCGAGTTTCGAACTCCTCGCGCGCCGCGCCTTGGGGCGCGTGCCGGACTACTTCAAGCTGAACCGTTTCCGGGTGATGGACGACCGGCGCTGGAACGCGCGCGGCGAGCTCGTCACCGAATCCGAAGCCACCATCTCGATCGAGATCGGCGGCGTCGCCAGCATGACGGTGGCAACCGGCAACGGCCCGGTGAACGCGCTCGATTCGGCGCTGCGCAAGGCCTTGCTGCCGGTCTACCCCGAACTCGCCGACATGCGGCTCGTCGATTACAAAGTCCGCATCCTGACGCCGGGCGCGGGCACCGGCGCGGTGACGCGGGTGATGATCGAAAGCGCGGACGGCGAGGGCGAGCGCTGGGGCACGGTCGGCGTCTCGGCCAACATCATCGACGCATCCTACAACGCGCTCCACGACGCCATCGCCTGGAAACTCTTCCGCGACGGCGCCGCCCCATTCCAACCCTCTCCCCCAATCGGGGGGAGAGGGAAGGGTGAGGGGGGCGGCTCGGTCTAACAGGTTCTACAAGAACGTTTCGATTCGCGTCACGCCTCGCCCTTCGACAGGCTCAGGACGAGGCGACCCTGTTGCAAGCGCTCATCCTCACACTGAGCTTGTCGAAGTGGGAGGATGAGCGGACTGCTTCATCCGCGGCCTGTTAGGTGAAAGGCGTCCCGATGGCCGGTACCGACCGGACAAAAGAGAGCGAGTGGGCACCGGGCCCCGTCGTCATCCTGGTCGAACCGCAGATGGGCGAAAACATCGGCGCGGCGGCCCGCGCCATGTTGAATTGCGGCCTTGGGAATTTGCGCCTCGTGCGCCCGCGCGACGGTTGGCCGAACCCGAGGGCCGTGGCCTCGGCCGCGGGCGCCGACGCGGTCATCGCCGGGGCGCGCCTCTACGGCTCGACCGCAGAAGCGATCGCCGACCTTCACGCCGTCTACGCCGCCACGGCGCGCGACCGCCAGATGATCAAGCCGGTGGTGACGCCGCGCGAGGCCGCGGCCCAAATCCGCGCCCGCATCGCCGACGGCCGGAAGGTCGGAATCCTGTTCGGGCCCGAGCGCACCGGCCTCACCAATGACGAACTCGCGCTCGCCGACACTCTCCTCGCCGTGCCGTTGAACCCGGCCTTCGCCTCGCTCAACCTGGCGCAAGCCGTCCTGATCGTCGCTTACGAATGGTTCATGGCCGGCGACGATACGCCGCCCTACCGCCTCGTCACCAACCAGACCAGCCCCGCGCCCAAGGAGGAGCTGCTGAACTTCTTCCTGCATCTGGAACGCGAATTGGACGCCTGCGGCTTCCTGCGTAACGAGGAAAAGCGCCCGAGCATGGTGCGCAACATCCGTAACCTGTTCCAGCGCGCCGACCTGACCGAGCAGGAAATCCAAACCCTGCACGGCATCGTCACCGAACTTGCGAACGAACGGGTGCGGCGGAAGAGGGTGTAAGGGGTGAAGTGCCGTAACGCCGCTCGGCGCTCTAAATGCTGTAAAGCATTTTGCTTGACTTTTATAAGGCTTTTTGCCATATAGTGCCATGTGGTCCGTCGCCTATTCGACCGATGCATTCAAGACATTAAGCGGCATGGACCGGACGGCTGCCACGCGCATACGGGCGAAAGTCTTGGCCTTGGCTCAGGATCCGACCGCGCCGAATAACAGTGTCAAGAAGCTGGTCGGCGTCGAAGGCTACCGATTGCGGGTTGGCGATTGGCGGGCGATTTACACGTTGCAACACCAGACTCTGACCGTGATCGTTGTTCGCGTGGGACATCGAGGAGAGGTTTATAAATGAGCAGACAGGTTATCACCCAAGGCGGCAAGCCGGCTTTTATCGTAATCCCGATCGATGAATGGCGTCGCATCGAGTCCACCTTGGAGGACCGCGTGGACGTTGCGGCCGTTCGGGAGTTCCTGAAAAATCCTTCGGAAACCATTCCGGACTCCGTGTTGGCGGCGATCCTGGATGGCAGCCACCCGATCAAGGCTTTTCGCGAGCATCGCGGCATGACCCAGGCGCGGCTCGCGAAAGGGGCCGGGACAAGCTCGGTCTATCTCTCTCAGATCGAGCGGGGCGGGCGGCGGGCAAGCCGTAAGCTGCGCGTGAAGCTTGCCAAGGCGTTACGGATAGCCCCCGAATTGTTGGAACGAGGCGAGAATTAGCAGCGCGCCAGGTCACACTGAGGTGGTCCCACTTCGTTGGACAGGTTGGCAGCGGAGTTAAGGTGTATTCCGGTTGCCGATCACGCTACCGTGCGCCGAGCGAGCCATACAGCGGCTTACCGCCCCCTCTACCTCGCCGCCGCCGCGCCCGCCGGGCGCCAATGCGGCGGAAAGGTCCGCTCGTAGCCGGGCAGGGCCATGATCCGCTCCCGCCAGGCGGCGATCGCGGGATAGGTTTTCGCCAACGGCAGCAGCCGAAGGTCGAGCGGCTGGGCGGCGTCTTTTCCGGCCGCGCGCAGCAGCAGCTCGACGAACGGATAGACGGCGATGTCCGCCGCGCTCAACTGATCGCCCGCGAGCCAGCGCCGCCGGGCGAGCGCGTCCTCCATGCCGCGAAGTTCGGCCCGCGCCTCTTCGACCGCCTTGCCGATCTGGTCCGCGGGCTCGCTCGTGTCGCCGAAGAAGACGCGCGTGGCGATCCGGCGTCCGGCCGGCTCCAGGTAAGAGACCGACTCCGAAATCGCCCGCCAGATGCGCCCCGTCTCCTCCGCCGTCCGGCCCAGGAGCGGCGGCGCCGGGAACTTGCGGTCGAGATAGGCGATGATGGCGAGCGATTCCGTCTGCACGTGATCGCCGTCCTTCAACACCGGCACCTTGCCGCGAGGGGCAAGCGCCAGGAATTCGGGCGTCTTGGTGTCGCCCTTCGAGAAATCGAGCAGCCGCGAAACGTAGGGCGCGCCCTTGACCTCGAGCGCGAGGAGCGCCCGCCACGCATACGGGCTGCCGCTGATCCAATAGATTTCCATCGCGACGATTATCCTCCTTCAATTCAGCTTTGCATCGGCGGCATGCGCTCGAACTTCGGCAGCGCGGGATCCATGTGGTCCCAGCCATTGGCCCGCACCGTGAAGACGACGAATTGCGGCTTGAACCGTTTCGGGTCGTCGAGGCTGCCGACGAAGATCGTGGCCATGTCCGGAAAGCCGCTCGACCGTGCGGCGACGAGGGAGCCGCAAGTCGCGCAGGCCCCGCGCCCCACCTTGTTGCCGCTGTCGGCGGTCGTCTCATGGAATTCGAGTTGACCTTGCATCGTCACCGCCGCCTTTGGGAATCCGATCATACTCGAGTGTCCCGCGCCGGTCATGTGCTGGCAATCGAGGCAATGGCAGTGGCCGGCCATGATCGGATCGGCCTTGATCGTCTAACGCACGGCGCCGCAACCGCAGCCGCCTTGATACGTGCTTGTCATGATTCTTCCTCCTTGGTTTGAAATCAGGCGAGAAAGGCGGCCAGACACTTGAACGTGCTGGCCCAGCCCCATTTGTGCGCGCTACGGGCCTTCGCCGATTCGAAGACCCGATGGCTGAGCGAGAGGTTGGTGCCGCCCGGCGCGGGACGGAAGTCTATCGTCACCACTGTCTCATGACCGCGCTTGCCATCGGCCTCCCAGGCCCAGGTGAAGACCAGGCGCCGTGGGCGCTCGATCTCGCGATAGACGCCGCTGACCCAATTGTCCGACCCGTCGGGCATGCGCATGCAGGTACGCCAAGCGCCGCCCGGTTTCACGCTCATGCGGCAATAGGGGATGGTGGCGCCCTCGGGGCCCCACCATTTGACCAGTTGCTTGCGGTCGGTGAAGGCGCGGAAGACGCGTTCAGGGGGTGCCGCGAGATGGCGGCGCATCTTTAGCACGCGGGCGGCGGCGGGCCGCGCGGCGGGGCGCTTGGGTCTTGCCTTTGCTCTTGCGGGCATGGGGTCTCTCCTTGTCTTGAGGCATCAGGGCGAGAAAATTGGCGAGGCCGTCAAGGCGCTCGTCCCAGAATTTGCGGTAGTGATCGAGCCAGCCCGACGCCTGCCGGAACGCCGCCGGCCGCAGGCGCACCACGCGCCACTGCGCCTTGGTCTCGCGCTCGACGAGCCGCGCGCGGGCCAGCACCTTCAAGTGCCGCGAGACCGCGGGCAGCGAGAGGGCGAAGGGCTTTGCCAGCACACCCACCGTCGTGGCCCCGCGGGCAAGCCGCGCCAGGATCGCGCGCCGCGTCGGGTCGGCCAGAGCGGAAAAGGCGAGGCTCAAGGGATCCGGGGTCGGCATTTGCGTGTTCCGTTATTTAACTTAAGTGTAAAATACAGTTGATTCGTGCCGTGTCAAGCCCCGATCCGGCCTCCTTTCACGAACATTGACTATGGGGGTGAAGCCCTGTAAAAGGCGCGCTTCGTATATTCCCGAGAAAGCGGATGACGGTCGTTTAGTGCCGTCATCCCGTCCGCTGGTGGTGGAACTATCGGGACAAAAAAGCAAGGAATCGAACCAATGTCCAAGCGGCAAGAGTCCAAGTACAAGATCGACCGGCGCCTCAGCGTCAATCTCTGGGGCCGTCCGAAAAGCCCGATCAACAAGCGCGAATACGGTCCCGGCCAGCACGGCCAGCGCCGGCGCAAGCCGTCGAATTTCGGCATTCAGCTGATGGCCAAGCAGCGCCTCAAGGGTTATTACGGCAACATCGGCGAGCGCCAGTTTCGCCGCATCTATCAGGAGGCGGCGCGCCGGCGCGGCGACACCGGCGAGAATCTCGTCGGGCTGCTGGAGCGGCGCCTCGACACCGTCGTCTACCGCGCGAAATTCGTGCCGACCGTGTTCGCCGCCCGCCAGTTCGTCAATCACGGCCATGTGCGGGTGAACGGCAAGCGCGTCAACATTCCGTCCTACTTGGTCGGCGATTCCGACGTGATCGAGGTGAAGGAAAAGTCGCGCGAGCTCGCCATCGTACTGGAGGCGACCGCGTCCACCGAGCGCGACGTGCCCGATTACATCGACGTCGATTTCAAGGCCATGAAGGCGACCTATGTGCGCCAGCCGGTCCTGGCCGACGTGCCCTATCCGGTGCAGATGGCGCCGCATCTGGTGGTCGAGTTCTACTCGCGATAAGCCGGACGTGAACGACCGAACCTGGCCGAGCGTCTTCATATCGCACGGCGCGCCGACGCTGGTGCTGGAGGATATTCCGGCCCGCCATTTCCTGGCATCCCTGGGCAAACGCTTGGGACGCCCTCAATCCATCCTCTGCGTGTCGGCGCATTGGCAGATGCGGCTCGCGGCGGTGAGCGGCGCGGAAAAGCCCGAGACGATCCATGACTTTCACGGATTCCCGGAGGCTCTCTACCGATTGCGGTACCCGGCGCCGGGCGCGCCCGAATTGGCGCGGCGCGTGGCCGATCTGTGCACGGCCGCCGGCATCGCCTGCGCCGTCGATGCCGTCCGCGGCCTCGACCACGGCGCGTGGAACCCGCTGCTGCTGCTCTATCCCCAGGCCGACATTCCTATAACACAACTCTCGATCCTGACGCAAGGGGGGCCGCGGGCGCATCGCGCGCTGGGCCAGGCGATCATGCAGCTTCGCAGGGAAGGCGTGCTGGTGTTGGCAAGCGGCGGGGCCGTGCACAGTCTGCGGCAGTTCCAGGTCGATCGCGACCGGCCGGCGCCGTGGGCCCTGGCCTTCGACGAGTGGCTTGCCGAAACCATCGTCGCCGGCGACGAGGCGGCGCTCCTCGACTATCGCGACTCCCGCCCCGAGGCCAAGGCCGCGCACCCGACCGACGACCACTTCCTGCCGCTGTTCGTGGCGCTGGGTGCCGGCGGCGGCGATAGGGGCAAGGTCCTACATCGCAGCTTCGCCCATGGCAGCCTCGGCATGGCCGCCTTCGGCTGGGGCGACCTGCCGGCCGGAACCTAGGCGGTCGCTTCGGCGAAGTCGCGGAAGCGTTGACCGAAGTCGAAGTCCCAGCCGGTGTTGTAGTCGGCGCGATGCCGCGCAGCCTGTTCGCCGAGCTTTTCCCAGCCGCGATGTTCGAGCTCGACGGTCGTGCCGGCGCCAGTGGAAGCGAAGCTCACATCGAATTCTTGCGCCCGCTCGGCCGCCCGGCCGGGGTGCCAGGTGAAGGCAAGCCGCCGGGGCGGATCGAAGGCGAGCACCGTTCCCCAAATCTCTTCGGATCCGGAGGCCAAGCGCTCGAACACGCGTCCGCCAACCTTGGGCTCGATGGCGCAATGCACGGCGTCGCCGCCGCCGACGGAATGGACCGCAAGCGGCCACCACTTGGCGATGCCGGCCGAAAATCGCTCGAACGCGGAGGCCTGACCGCAACGTAAATCCAGAGTCTTGCGGACGGGCTCGATCGGAAGTCGCGCGCTCATGGCCCCGCCGGAGCTAACCAACCAGGAGTCATGCCGTGTTGGCCGCTATGCCGCGGGTCTGCAGCATTTCCCGCAGCTCGCCCGAGGCATGCATCTCGCGCACGATGTCGCTGCCGCCGACGAACTCGCCCTTGACGTAGAGCTGCGGCACGGTCGGCCAGTTGCTGAAATCCTTGATCCCCTGGCGCAGCGAGGGATCGGTCAGCACGTCGATGCCCTTGAACTTGACGCCGAGCTCGGTCAGCACCTGCACGACGGCGGCGGAAAAACCGCATTGCGGGAACACCGGCGTCCCCTTCATGTAGAGGACGACGTCGTTGCCGGCGACGTCTTGGCGGATGCGCTCGACGACGGGACTGGCGGTGGTCATGGGATTTCTCCGATCTTAAAATGGGTTCAGGCGGTTTTCGGGATGGCGGTCTGGAGTGCCAGCGCGTGCAACTGGTCGCCCATGCGCCCGCGCAGCGCCTGATAGACCATCTGGTGCTGCTGGATCCGGGTCTTGCCGGCGAAGGCCGACGCCGTCACATGGGCGGCGTAATGGTCGCCATCGCCGCGTAAGTCCTCGATCACGACCGAGGCGCCGGGAATCGCCTCCTTGATCAGGCGCTCGATGTCGGCCGCGTCCATCGCCATGGTTTCAGGGTATCCCTTCTTCTTCAGCTCGCGGCGGCGCCCATGTAGCGGGGCAGCCATTCTTCGTGCGCCTGGCGCAGGCTCGCAAGCGATATGGTATGGCCGCCCGCCAGAGTCAACGACAGACCGCCGGTGACGCCGATCGGTTTTGCGTCCACGCCGGCCGCCGCCGCCTCGTCGAGGATGCGCCCAGGCTCGCCCCCGACGGCGACAATATAGCGGGCCTGGTCCTCGCCGAACAGCCAAGCGTGAGGCAGCGCGCCGGCCGGCAGGTCGAGGGTGGCGCCGATGTTGCCGGCGAGCGCCATTTCGGCGATGGCCACCAGAAGCCCGCCGTCCGACAGGTCGTGGCAGGCGGTGACGAGGCCCCGTTCGATCAGGCCGCGTACGAAGTCGCCATTGCGCCGTTCGGCCGCGAGGTCGATGGGGGGCGGGGGGCCGTCCTCGGAACCGGCGATCTCGCGCAAGTAGAGGGAGGCGCCAAGGTGGCCGTCGGTGCGGCCGATGAGGATGAGGGTATGGCCTTCGCCGCGCAATGCAATGCCGGCCATGCGTGAGATGTCGGCGATGAGACCGACGCCGCCGATGACGGGTGTGGGCGGTATGCCCTGGCCATTGGTCTCGTTGTAGAGCGAGACGTTGCCCGAGACGACGGGATAGTCGAGGGCGAGGCAGGCCTCGCGCATGCCTTCGATGCAGCCGGCGAACTGGCCCATGATCTCCGGCCGCTCGGGATTGCCGAAATTCATGTTGTCGGTGATGGCGAGGGGAAGCGCGCCGACGGCGGTGAGGTTGCGCCAGCTTTCCGCCACCGCCTGGGCGCCGCCCGTCTTGGGATCGGCGAGGCAGTAGCGGGGCGTGCAATCGCTGCTAAGCGCCAGTCCCTTGTTGGTGCCGGGCACCCGCACCACGGCCGCGTCGCCGCCGGGACGCTGGACCGTTTGCCCCATCACCAGATGATCGTATTGCTCCCACACCCAGCGCTTGGAGCAGAGGTCTGGGGATCCCAACAGGCGGCGCAAGGCCTCCAAGTGATCGGCGGGAGCGGGGACCGATGCAGGATCGACGGCGGCGCGGGGCGGCGTCGGAACCCAGGGGCGCTCGTAGAGGGGCGCCGCGTCGACCAGCGGCCGCAAGGGGATGTCGGCCACGGTCTCGGCCCCCATGCGCAAGACCATGCGGCCGGTTTCGGTGAGGCGGCCGATCTCGGCGTAGTCGAGCTCCCATTTGGCGAAGATGGCGCGGGCGCGGTTGCGGGCCGCGGGCCTGAGGACGATGAGCATTCGTTCCTGGCTCTCGGAGAGCATGATCTCGTAAGCGGTCATGCCGGTTTCGCGCACCGGCACGGATGAGAGGTCGAGCTCGATGCCGAGGCCGCCCTTGGCGCTCATCTCCACGGCGGAGGAGGTGAGGCCGGCGGCGCCCATGTCCTGGATGGCGATGATGGCGTCGGTCGCCATGAGTTCGAGGCAGGCCTCGAGCAGGAGCTTTTCGGTGAAGGGGTCGCCGACCTGGACCGTGGGGCGCTTGGCTTCCGAATCCTCGTCGAATTCGGCCGAGGCCATGGTGGCGCCGTGGATGCCGTCGCGCCCGGTCTTGGCGCCGACATAGATGACGGGATTGCCGGGGCCGGACGCGGCGGACTTGAATATGCGGTCGCTGCGCGCGAGGCCCACGGTCATGGCGTTCACCAGGATGTTGCCGTTGTAGCCGCGGTGGAAGTTCACCTCGCCGCCGACGGTGGGCACGCCCATGCAGTTGCCATAGCCGCCGATGCCGGCGACGACGCCGGAGACGAGGTGGCGCGTCTTGGGATCCTCGGGCGCGCCGAAGCGCAGCGCGTTCAGATTGGCGATGGGGCGGGCACCCATGGTGAACACGTCGCGCATGATGCCGCCGACGCCGGTGGCGGCGCCCTGGTAGGGCTCGATGAAGGAGGGGTGGTTGTGGCTTTCCATCTTGAACACGGCGGCGAGGCCGTCGCCGATGTCGATGGCGCCGGCGTTCTCGCCCGGACCCTGGATGACGCGGGGGCCGGCGGTGGGCAGGCGGCGGAGCCAGACCTTGGAGGACTTGTAGGAGCAGTGTTCGCTCCACATGACCGAGAAGATCCCGAGCTCGGTCAGGTTGGGCTCGCGGCCGAGCGCCGTCACCACGCGGCCGTACTCGTCGGGCTTAAGGCCGTGGTCGGCGATGGTCGAGGCGGAGTGGAGAGGGGCGGTGGACATGAGGCGGGGACTTCTTGCCTTGGGCGGGGGGCGAGGTCAACCGAGGCGGCGGCGCCAAGCGGGCCGTGGGGAGAAAATAGGGAAATTCGACGATCGACCCCATGCAAAGCGGGGCGGGCGGGCGTTGTCCCGCTGGAGGCGGCGCCCCGCTTGGCGGCGCGCGCGGCCGAGCGCGCGGCGGCGATGAGGGCGTCGAGGCTGTGGATCAGGCGGCGAGCCTCGGCGAAATCCGCCGCCGTCTCGGCCGAGCGGAAGCCGTGTACCCAGCGGGCGCGCTGGGAGCGGGCGAGGCCTTCGGCCGTGCGCGGGCCGGTGCTGGCTCCGCCATGCATGCGGCAGCGGCCGTTCTTCATGGCGGGCGAGCGGCAGGCGCCGCCGGCCCTGGTCCGGGCACCGCAGCGGGGGGCGGCGAGGAAATCGCCCGAGGGGTTGCCGTTGTTGAGCCGGCCCCGGCGGTGGAGGGGCAGGGAGGGGGTGGCCGGAGCCGGGACGTCGGGGTGGGGGTTCGGCATGGGTGAGGTATCCGCTGCGGGTTCGTTTGCGTAACACTATAACGCAAATAGCGGTTAATGTCAAGCACTGATTGGGCCGCACCCAATACCATGGTAGATAGTCATAACAGTGCGGGAACGGACATCATGGCTATGCTCGACAAGATCACGATTTCACTGCCACGCGAGATGGTGTCGGAGATCAAGGCTGCTATCGCGGCGGGTGAGTTCACGAGCGCAAGCGAGGTGGTTCGGGACGCCCTGCGGCAGTGGCGGCGGTCGCGAACCGTGATCCCGCTCAGCGACGAGGAACTGCGCCGGCTGGCGCGGGAGGGCCGCGAGAGCGGGGAGCCGTTCGATGGGGAAGCGGCGCTCGGGCGCCTGCGCGCCAAGTACGAAGGAATGTCGGCGCCGGGCGGGCGGTGAACGCCTGGCGGCTGCGGCCGACGGCCGTTGCCGACTTCGACGAGATCGCCGCGTTGCGTCAGATTGGGGGGCAGACCCGACAAGACGGGCCATGCCCAATGCTCGTCGCGGAGCGGCGACATGTAAGTAAGACGCACTTTCACCGTAATTCCGTTGGGATGTGGCATGAGTCGTGAATTGATCAGTAAGCGGACGCGCAATGAGTTCCGGGAAGTTCTGGTCGGGTTTGTGCTGCGCGAGATAGAATTGATCTTCGACGGTGCCGGGCTGCAGCCGCGCGCAGATTTTGTACCTCCGGTGAGCGGACAGCGCCGGGGTTTGGTCGAGCAATATTACGCCAGTATCGATTTCACGTCGGCGACCGATATCCGCAAGCTGGCAGCCGCCTATGATGAGGTGATCGAGCAGCTTCGTCAGATACAAAAATGGGTAACCAATCCTGCTGGTGTGGAAGGAACCATCGAAGCGCTCGCTCGCCGGATGGAGCGCGATGGGTTTCGCTTCGAGAACGACCGCTTCATCTCCGACAAGCTTCGTCCCGCAGTGGTAGAAGCCGTCTCCCTGATCGCGCTTACTGAAGAAAGCATCAGTGAGCAGATCGAGAAGGCGCGAGCGAAGATCGAAACTGGCGATCACGCCGGTGCCATCGCTAGTTCCTATACGCTCGTTGAATGCTTCTTGAAGGAGTTGCTTCTGCGCACGGGGACAAACTTCAAGACTGACGAAGGCGATATTCGAGAGCTTTACAAGCTGGTGGCCGGGCCGTTGAACCTCAATCCCGCCGGTGAAAGCCTTGAAAGCTATCTCAAGAGCATCTTGCAAGGGCTGAAGAGCCAGGTCACGGGCCTGTACGAGCTTTCCAATAAGGCCAGCGATCGCCATGCGCGTCGCTACAACCCTGCCCGACATCACGCCAAGCTGGCAGTGAATGCCACTTTCACCCTGTGCGAGTTCTTGCTCGACAGTTTCGAATTTCAACAGCGGCCAAAAGAACGGAAGGCTGCGCCCGGAATCCGGAGACACGATACTCATTAGCTCGCTGGCGTCTCGGCTCTTGCTTTGCCCCCCAGTCGCTGCGGTTTAGGCGTGCGGTCGAGCCGCCGTTCAAGCGCCGTGGCAAGGTTACCTGTCGTGTCCCCGGCTTTCCCCGATCCTCCGGGCGATGCGCTAGTAGGGGCGGAGAACCGCCAGAGCTAAGTCCTTCCCGGGCGGAGCGTTCGAGGTTTCGGGATTTCGCTTGCACTTCGAACAAAAATGTTCGATATTCCAACGATGGGCCGGAGACTGGGGCCGTGAAGGGCAGCGAGTTCCTGCGTCGGCTCAAGCGGTACGGCCGATCGCGGAGCCTGGAAGTCCGGCTGGACGAAAAGCGCGGCAAAGGCAGCCATGCGACGGTGTACGTAGGGGAGCGGTACACCGTGGTGAAGGATCGCAAGAAGGAGATCGGCAAGGGACTCCTGCGCGCGATGCTGAACGATCTCGGAATCGATCCCTCGGAATTGTGAATGGAGGCAGGCATGTACCCGACCCGTCTCGCCTTTCCGGTGGACCTCGAAACCGACGAGGACGGCCGCGTCGTCGCCCGCGTTGCCGACGTGCCCGGTTGCGTCACGGACGGAGCGAGCCGCGACGAGGCGCTGGCCGAGGCGGCCGACGCGCTCGAGGAAGCAATCGCGGCGTTGATGGAGGCGCGGCGGGACGTTCCCGTTCCCTCGCCCGCGCGCGGGCGGCCTCGGGTCGTGCCGGGCGCCGTGATGGCGGCGAAGGTCGCGCTCTACATGGCGCTGCGCGAGACCGGCACGAGCAACGTCGCGCTCGCGCAACGTCTCGGCGTAGCCGAGACCGAGGTCCGGCGCATGATCGATCCGCGCCACAAAACGAAGATCGGCCGCCTGGAAGCGGGGCTCGCGGCGCTGGGCCGGCGGCTGGTGGTGAGCGTCGAGGCAGCCTGACGGTCTTGAGCTCACTCACGCTACAGGGCGAACGGACCGGATAGCCGGCCGTAATCCCGCTATCCGGCCGTCAAACCAGTTCCATATGTAGTCTGCGGCCGACTGCCCGCGCGGCTCGGGTGAGGGTGGCGAGCGTCACCGACTCGTTCTTGGGATCGAGGAGCCGGTCCAACTGCGCCCGGCTCGTCCGCATGCGCTTGGCAAGCGCGGTCTTGGTCACGCCCTGGTCCCGCATGAGGGCATCCAGTTGGCGGGCGATCACGCGCTTGATGGCGCGCGCGGTCACCTCCTCGTAGATGCCGTCCTCCTTCAGAAAATCGTCGAAGGACGATCCGATACGGCGCTTCTTCTTCGTCATGCGAACTCCTTCATGCGTTTCAGTGCCAGGCCGCGTTCGGCGCTCGATGCGAGCGGCCGTCCTACCCCACCTTCGCCATGACCCCGCCATCGACCGCATGGATGGAGCCGGTCACGAAGCTCGCGTAATCGGAGGCGAGATAGAGGATCGCGTTGGCGATCTCCGAGGGGTGGGCCACGCGCTTCATCGGCCGGTTCTTTGTCAGAAGCGCATAGCCGGCCGCCAAATCGCCCTTGCCGAGATCGCGGCCCGTCTCTTGCAGCATCTCGGTGTCGACGGCGCCGGGGCAGACGCAATTGACGCGGATGTCCGGCGCCAGCTCGCAGGCGAGATCGCGCGTGAGGTTCACCACGCCCGCCTTCGAGGCGCAATAGAGCGACAGGCCCGAGCCGCGGCCGGCGAGGCCGAGGATCGAGGCCACGTTGACGACATTGCCCTTGGCCGCGCGTAAGCGCGGCACGGCGTATTTCATGCAGAAGAAGACGGCGCGTAGGTTGATATTCAGGGTGGCGTTCCACTCGTCCTCGGTGATGTCGTCGATCGGCGCGCTGGGTCCGCCGACACCGGCATTGTTGACCAGGACGTCGAGGCCGCCGAGCTTGTCGATCGCGCCTTCGACGACGCGCCGGCAATCGGCGACCAGCCCGAGGTCGCCGGCCACGCCGACCGCGCTCCCGCCCGCGGCCAGTTCCGCCAGGGTCTTGGCCACGGATTTTTCGCTGCCGCCATTCACCGCGACCCTGGCGCCGGCGCGCAGGAACGCCTCGACCGCGGCGCGCCCGATGCCGCGCGTGCCGCCGGTAACCAGAACCTTCTTCCCGGAAAAATTCATGAACCGTCCCCTCTATGCTTGGCCGATACCGGGTTCGAGAATCCACTTGCGCGCCCGGAGCGAGAAGGGTTATTTTGTTCATGATATGTTCTTGCCCAAGGAGGACGTCATGACAAGGTGGTTTCGGGGATTGGCGGCGGGCGCGCTGGCGCTCGCCGCCTTGTGGGCCGCGCCGGTGGAGGCCGGAAGCTGCACCGGCAATACGTTGGGGAACACGACGTTCTATGATTGCTCGAACGGCGTCAGGGGCACGGCGACCGGTTTCGGGGGGACGACGTTCTACGACTTCAACGACGGCATGCGCGGCACGGCGAACAAGTTCGGCGGCACCACGTTCTATGACTTCAACGACGGCACCAGGGGGACGGCGAATACGTTCGGAGGCACCACGTTCTACGATTTCAACAATGGCACAAGGGGCACGGCGAATGCGTTCGGGGGCACCACGTTCTACGACTTCAACGACGGCACGCGCGGCACGGCGAACGGTTTGGGCGGCACCACGTTCTACAACGGCTCGGCCTTCGGGCAATGACGGGCGGGAGCGGGCCGGTTCATTGGATGCAAGCCGAACGCGCGGCGGCGGCGTAGCGCGCGAGTGCGGGGCGAAGGGTGTCGCCATGGCGGGCGAGGTAGTCGTCGACGATCGCTTCGGCCTTGTCGCGCCCGCTCCCGCGCCAGTGGCCGAGGCCGTGGAGCGCGCTTTCCTGCGCCGCGGGGGAGGGGAGCGCCAGCGTGCGCGCCATCGCATCGAGATAGGCCGCGTCCAAATCGTCCCGCGCGGGGTCGGCCGGCATGGGGACGCCAGGAAATATATCCCACCACATGTAGCAGATGGCGTTCAGCGGGCCGCCGCCTTTCTCGTCGAGATGCGAGAGGGTCGGCGTGCAGCGCGGCGCCAGCAGCTTCTCGAAGAGCGTGTGGATCGAGCGGGCGCAATCGAGGCGTAAGGCGGCCGGTACCGCCGGTTCGGCGAGGGAGAGGACGTAGTCGCTGGCGCCATTATAGAGGAGATACATGAGCCCTTGGGCGATCTGGCTGTCGGCGAAGGCGGCGAGCGGCGGGACGGGGTCTTCGAACAGGCGGGCGAGGTAGGCGAGCTTTACGTCGGCGGGCGCCTCCCACGACCAGCAGTCCGGCTCGAAATACCAGGCCTGCGGTTGCGTCTCGACCGCGTGGCCGAACACGCGCTCCACCCAGTCCTCGAAGCCAAGCGATGGCAGGCGATGTTCGGTCATGGGGTGTCCAGAGCCTGAGTCACGCATCGCATCGAAGCACGAGGTTCCTTAACATGATGCGACCGGGGGCCGGAAATTTTGTCGCCCGTTCGAGGGAATATGGCATATTATGCCAATAGAACCCGTGACCGCCGGAGCTACACCCATGCCGACCCGCAATGTCGTTCTCACCCCGCGCCAAGCGGCGCTCGTCGAACGGCTGGTCGCCTCCGGCCGCTATCAGAATGCGAGCGAGGTCTTGCGCGAGGGGCTGAGGCTGATCGAAAGCCGCGCCGCCGAGGACAAGGCGAGGCTGAAGGCGCTGCGCGACGCCGCGCGTGTCGGCATCGCCGATCTTGAAGCTGGCCGGTTTCGCGAATTCGACGAACCGGAGACACTCGGGCGGCATCTCGAATTGCTCGCCGACAAGGCCATGGGACGGCGCGGCGCCGTCGCGGCCCGCAAGTAGTGCCGGCGAGAGATCCTTGGCGCGTTCGCCTGTCGGCGGCGGCCGAGGCGGACTTCCAGGACATCCTGCGCTGGACGATCGAGCGGTTCGGCGAGGCCCAGGCGAGGGCTTACGCGAAAACCCTGGCCGACGCCGTTGCGGCCCTGTCCGCGGGGCCGACGATTCCCGGCGCCAGGCGGCGCGACAAAATCGCCAAGGGGCTGTTCTCGCTCCATGTCGGCCGCCAGGGGCGCAAAGGGCGGCACTTCGTGCTGTTCCGAATCGGCCGCGATGGCGATCGGCTGGCTATCGAAGTCTTGAGGCTCCTGCACGACGCGATGGATCTGGCGCGGCATGTGCCGACGGCCGACGTTCCAAGGAAATCGCTACCGCCGGCCGCTTTACGCCAGCGCCCGCGCCAGCCCTTCGAATAATCCGCGGCCGTCGGTCGAGCCTTGCGGCGTCTCGATGGCGTTCTCGGGATGCGGCATCAGGCCCAAGACGGTCTTGGTCTCGTTGAAGATGCCGGCGATGTTCCGCGCCGAGCCGTTGGGGTTGTCGAGATAGCGGAAGGCGATCTGGCCGCGCTCCTCCAGCCGGTCGAGCGTCGCCTCGTCGGCGAAGTAATTGCCGTCGTGATGGGCGACGGGAACGCTGAGGCGCTGGCCGGCGGCGTAGCCGCTGGTGAAGAGCGTCTGGCTGGATTCGACCTTCAAGCCGACGTTGCGGCAAACGAATTTGAGGCCCGCGTTCCTGAGCAGCGCGCCCGGCAACAGCCCGGCTTCGGTCAGGATCTGGAAGCCGTTGCAGATCCCCAGGACCGGTACGCCCTTCCTGGCGCGGGCCACGACCTCGCGCATCACCGGCGAATGGGCGGCGATGGCGCCGGAGCGCAGGTAGTCGCCATAGGAAAATCCGCCGGGCACGACGATGAGATCGACGGCGTCGAAACCGCCCTCGCCATGCCAGACCATCAGGGGCTCGGTCCCGGCGACATCGCCGAGCGCGCGCCGCGCGTCTTGCTCTCGGTTCGATCCGGGGAAGACGATGATGGCGGATTTCATCTCTAGGCGATCCAGTCCGACACTTGGCTCCTACTATTGTCATGCCCGCGCTTGACGCGGGCATCCAGCAAGGCGCCGAAAAGCACGCAAATCCTGGATCGCCGGGTCAAGCCCGGCGATGACAATGTGAGTGAAATGAGTGTCATCTGTCGGATTGCATCCGCTAGGCGATCTCGATCGCGTAATTCTCGATGACGGTGTTGGCGAGGAGACGCGCGCACATGGCGTCCACTTCGGCCCGGACTTTCGCCGGATCGCTACCCTCGATGTCGATCTCGATATACTTGCCCTGGCGCACGCCCTTGACGCCGGAAAATCCGAGCGCATGGAGCGCGTGGGCGATCGCCAGCCCTTGCGGGTCGAGGACGCCGGATTTCAGGGTGATGTGAACCCGAGCCTTCAACGGTAGGGACGCCCTATTGCATGGTCTCCGGGCCCTTCATGTCGCGGGGCCCGCTTTCGGGCAGGATGCCGAGCCGGCGCGCCACTTCCTGATAGGCCTCCTCGACGCCGCCGAGGTCGCGCCGGAATCGGTCCTTGTCGAGCTTCTCGTTGGTCTTCACGTCCCACAGGCGGCAGCTGTCCGGGCTGATCTCGTCGGCAAGGACGATGCGCATCTCGTCATTCTCGTAAAGGCGGCCGAACTCGAGCTTGAAGTCGACGAGCTTCAAACCGACGCCGAGGAAGAGGCCGCTCAGGAAATCGTTGATGCGGAGCGCCAGCGCCATGATGTCGTCGAGGTCTTGGGGGCTCGCCCAGCCGAAGGCGGTGATGTGCTCCTCCGACACCATCGGGTCGGCAAGCTCGTCCGACTTATAGTAGAACTCGACGATCGAACGCGGCAGCGCGGTGCCCTCGGGCATGCCGAAGCGCTTCGAAAGCGAGCCCGCCGCCACGTTGCGGATGACGACCTCGAGCGGGATGATCTCGACCTCGCGCACGAGCTGCTCGCGCATGTTGAGCCGGCGCACGAAATGCGTGGGCACGCCGGCCTCGTTCAGCTTCGTCATCAGGTATTCGGAGATGCGGTTGTTGAGCACGCCCTTGCCGGTGATGGTGCCGCGCTTCTGGTTGTTGAAGGCGGTGGCGTCGTCCTTGAAATACTGGACCAGCGTTCCAGGCTCCGGCCCCTCGAACAGGACCTTCGCCTTTCCTTCATAGATGCGGCGGCGTCGGGTCATGGGGGGAAGGTTCCGGTCTGACAGGAGGGGCGCGACGTCAAGGCTTGCTATAGCAGGTGTGGAACCCCGATACAATCACGCGAGGTCAACCGATTCGAACGTGCTTTCGTCCGGATGGCCGGGCGCGAACAGCCAGATGGCCGGCAGCGTTCCGGCGCCTGGCCCCGGTAGCGCGATGAGCGAGCTCGAAACCGTCCCGAAGCCGCCTTCGGTCGCGATGTTCATGGCGTCGTAAGGCCCGCCGCCCTGGTCGAAACGCCGGTCGGCCAAGAGGCGTTGCCAACCCGACCAGTCGCCGGCATCGGGATCGGGCGCGGGCGCCTTCTCGAACCGGGGCAGATAGGCGCGGATGCGCCGGCTGTTGGCGGCGTCGTTGCGGTCGTGCGCGGTCACCATGGAGAGGCCGGGGGCCAAGCGCTCGACATCGATCCAGCCTTCGGGCCGGCCGATGCTGCGCAGCCAGTAGGCGTCGCGGTTGTCGGCCACGACCATGTTGAAGCTGCGATAGGCCGCCGGGTCGAGGAAGCCGAGCGCCTCGGCGGCGGCCGAGGCATCGGCGTGATCCAGCGCCTCGAGGACCAGCTCGCCGCGGCTGCGCTTGCCGGTTTCCGGCCCCAGGGAGTCGGCCCTGTTCAGGATCGCGGCCAGCACGCCATTGTCGTTGACGCCCAGCCAACTTCCGCCCGCCAGGCGGTCGATACCGGCGACGACGTCGGCCCGGTCGGGCCAATGGCGCCCGGGCGCCGCCCAGGGCCGGCCCTTCATCTCGTCTCGATTGGCCGCGAACAGGATCGGCCAGCGATGGTCCGGACGATAGAGGATGACGACGCTGCACATCTCAGGCAAGTTCCGGGTTGGCTTGGACGCAGGCGACCCTGGGCGCTATAAGGGGCGCATAGGCAAAGCATGGCAAGAGACGGAGCGGCTTCATGTCACAATTCGACGATCGCGAAAAAGGCTACGAGCAGAAGTACAAACACGACAAGGAGCTCGACTTCAAGGTGAATGCCCGCCGCAACAAGCTCTTGGGGTTGTGGGCCGCCGGGCAGCTCCAGATCCATGGAGGCGAGGCCGAGGCCTACGCCAAATCCGTGGTCATGGCCGACTTCGAGAAGCCCGGCGACGACGACGTGGTGGAGAAGGTGCTCGCCGACTTCAAGGCCAAGGGCGTCGCCATGACCGAGCATCGCGTGCGCAAGGAGATGGCCGATTTGCTCGGCACCGCCCGCGACCAGGTCATCCGCGAAGTGAAGTCGTGAAGCTTTAGGATTCGCCGAACACGCGTCGGAAGATCGTGCCGACGTGCTTCAGGTGATGGTCGAGGTCGAAGTGCCGGGCAAGCTCGCCCGCGCGTAAGGTTTTCGCGACCTCCGGGTCGGCGGCGAGCAGCGCCTGGAAATCCCGCCCCGTATCCCAGGCGGCGAGCGCATGGCGCTGCACCAGGCGATAGGCGTCTTCGCGCGCCATGCCGGCCTGCGTCAGCGCCAGCAGCACGCGCTGGGAATGGATGACGCCGCCCAGGCGGTCGAGGTTGCGCCGCATGGCGTCGGGATAGACCACCAGGCGCTCGATGATTTTGCCGAGGCGCGCCAGCGCGAAATCGAGCGCGATGGTGGCGTCGGGCGCGAACACCCGCTCCACCGCCGAATGCGAGATGTCGCGCTCGTGCCAGAGCGCCACGTTCTCGAGCGCCGGCACGACCGCCGCGCGCACCACCCGCGCGAGGCCGGTCAGGTTCTCCGACAGCACCGGATTGCGCTTGTGCGGCATGGCCGAGGAGCCCTTCTGGCCGGGCTCGAAATACTCCTCCGCCTCGCGAACTTCCGTGCGCTGCAGGTGGCGAATCTCGATGGCGAGGTTCTCGACCGACGAGGCGATGACGCCAAGCGCCGCGAAGAAATGCGCGTGGCGATCGCGCGGGACCACTTGCGTCGAGACCGGCTCGGGCGAGAGGCCGAGTTTTTCCGCCACGTACGCCTCGACGCCCGGATCGACGTTGGCGAAGGTGCCGACCGCGCCCGAGATCTTGGCGACGGCCACATCGGCGCGCGCCGCTTCGAGCCGCTTTCGCCCGCGCGCGAAGGCGGCGTAATGGCCGGCGAGCTTCAGGCCGAAGGTCGTCGGCTCGGCATGGACGCCGTGGCTGCGGCCCATGCAGGGCGTCATCTTGTGTTCGACGGCGCGGCGCTTCAACGCGGCGAGAAGCGCGTCGAGGTCGGCCAGCAGCAGATCGGCGGCTTGGGTCAACTGGACCGCGAGGCAGGTATCGAGCACGTCCGAGGAGGTCATGCCCTGGTGCACGAAGCGCGCTTCCGGCCCAACGTGGCTGGCGAGATCGGTCAGGAACGCGATCACGTCGTGGTGCGTCTCGCGCTCGATCTCGTCGATGCGGGCGATGTCGAACCGGCCGCGCTCGCGAACCGCCTTGGCCGCGGCGCGGGGGATCGTGCCCATCTCGGCCATCGCCTCGGCGGCCAGCGTCTCGATCTCGAGCCAGATGCGATAGCGGTTCGCCGGCTCCCAGATCGCCGCCATGCCCGCGCGGCTGTAGCGGGGGATCATCGGAAGTTAGAGCCCATGGCGGCGGCGCCAATCGACCGGATAGAGCACGTAGCAGACGACGGCGCGCTCGCCCTCGTAACGAAGCGCCGTGCCCTCCGGCAGCCAGACCACGTCGCCGGCATGGGCCTCGATCGCGCGGCCGGCGGCGAGGCGAAGGCGGAAAATGCCTTCGAGTACCACGACCAGCTCGTCGTAGAGGACCGTCCATTCGATCGAGCAGCCGTCGAAGGTGGCGATGCCGGCGCCCATGGTGCGGCTGAGCGCGGGACCGACCAGGCGGGCGATGGTGGCCGAACCCGGCGGACCGCCATAGGGCTCGAAGCGCATCTCGCCGCGGCGGAAGAGGATCGGCTTGGCCGGGGCTTTGACGGGAGCTCTGCGCTTGACCGGCCGGGCCTTCGCGCCGGCACGGCGGAGCGCGGCGACGCGGCCGGTTCGAGACTTCACGGCGCGGCGCCCGCCGGCGGTGCCGGCCCCGGATCCAGATCGACGTTTGGCCATGTCTGTCACCTTGTTCCGAATAGCAGGGATTGGAGTCTAGCATCGCCGGCCGCCGGGCGCGACGGGGCTTGCGCCGGAAACCGCCCTATGGCCCGCTACAGGTTCCGCGGCCCCAAACCTTCCGAGTCCGGTTGTAGGAGATGCCGATGCCCGACAACGAACCGCCGCGGTCCAGCATCGTCCTTTATCAGACGGAGGACGGCCGCACGCGCATCCAGTGCCGGTTCGAGGACGAGACGATCTGGCTGACGCAAAGATTGATGGCGGAGTTATTCCAAAAGGACGTCCGCACCATCAACGAGCACGTCCAGAATATCTTTGCCGAGGGCGAGCTGGCCGAGGAATCAGTTATCCGGAAATTCCGGATAACTGCCGCCGATGGCAAGGGCTACGACACGCAACACTACAACCTGGAAGTGGTCATCGCCGTCGGATACAGGGTGAAATCTCCCCGCGGCACGCAGTTCCGTCAATGGGCGACGGCGCGCTTGAGCGAATACATGGTGAAGGGCTTCACCATGGACGACGAGCGGCTCAAGAATCCGCCGGGCAAGGGGCAGACGGATTACTTCGACGAACTGTTGGAGCGCATTCGCGACATCCGCTCCAGCGAGCGCCGGGTCTATTTGCGCGTGCGGGAGATCCTCGCGCTGGCGGCGGACTATTCACCGTCCGAGCCGCAGACGCAGGTCTTTTTCCAGACGGTACAAAATAAGCTTCACTTCGCCGCCACCGGGAAGACCGCACCCGAACTGATTGCCGAACGTGCCAACGCCGCCAAGGCAAACATGGGGCTGACGGCGTGGAAAAGCGGCGTGGTCCGCAAGGGCGATGCGACCGTTGCAAAGAACTACCTGCGCGAAGCCGAGATCACCGAGTTAAACCGCATTGTCGTCATGTTTCTCGATTTCGCCGAGGATCAGGCTCGGCGGCGCAAGCAGGTCTTCTTGCACAACTGGCGGACCCGGCTCGACGATTTCTTGCGCTTGAACGAGCGCGCCATCCTGCCCGGCGCCGGCAAGGTCAGTCGCGAGGAGGCGGACGCCATCGCGGAGCAAGAGTATGATCGGTTCGCCGCCCGTCGCCGTGCGCGGCTCGAAGACGAGGCGGAGGCCGACCACCTCAAGCAACTCGAAGACGAAGTGCGGAAATTGCCCCGACCGAAGAAACCCAAACCGCCAAAGCCATGAACGAAGCCGAGACCCGGGCCGAGCACATCGATCCCGCGCTCGCGCGCGACGGGCTGGCGCTATCGGAGGGCCGCGAGCGCCGCCTCGGGCGAACGGTCGAACACTTTCAGGAGCGCCCTGGCGGGGCCCGCCAGCGACCGCTTTCCCTGCTCCGACGTCAAATCAAAATAACCGATCGAAGTCGCGCTTTGATACCTCTTGCAGTCGGCGCGCAAACTCGTTCGCGTAGAACATGTCCGGCTCGAAGCGCTGAGGCTTCACCTTCTCCCGAAATTGTGGCTCGCTTGGATCAAGCGCGAACAGAATTAAGCCAACCCCGTAAATCGAGCATAGGGCATGAAGGCGATCTTCATCGTTGGGATCAATCGTGTCCGGCATTACGACATAGGTCTTATGCGAAAATAACCTGTAAGCACACACTTGTCCAAAAGCGATCACCGATTGCGTCGGGTCGATCTTCATTTCCGCTGAAACAATTTCGATTGGAAATGAAATGGGGTCACTTTTTCGAGGCTTGTAAACGCCAATGACGTCTGGGGTGCCCCACTTATTCTTGAAGGCTTTTCCACCCATCACAAGCGTCTCATTGATCTCAGCGTCGGTCCTGAGCCAATCGGCAAACGGTTGGTAAAACTGCTCCTCCGACGGTTTAGTCCTCTTGCCTCTTACGTCGACCTCGATTTCGTTCGGTGGTTTTTGACTATCGCTTTCGAATTCACCCGTACGCGACTCGACATGTTTCGCGAGTACCCATAGCCCCCTGCTCGGCCTGACGATTTGTTTCGTCTTCGAGAGCAAATCCTGGAAGGCACCGTGCACGGTGTTAATCGGCGTTTCAGGCGCCGACTGGTGTACCATTTTCACGAGTTCCATGTAGCGAATGCCCTGAGGTGCCTTATCAAGATAGCTCAGGGCGCGCTTCCTTATTTCGGCAACATTAATCTTGGGCATTGAGACGGTCCCGGTTGGTTGGAGAGGTTAGCAGCGAAGTTAAGGGTGTATTCCGGTTGCTGATCATGCTGCCAAGACCTCATTCATGTAGATCGCTCTTTGTTGCTGTCGGACCTGTGGGAATGTGGGCAAGGCGCCGGCCTTGTCCATCATGTCCACAGGCCTGTTTGCCGAGTAGGCTTCTGCTGCGTCCTGCCGTCAAGAGCGGAGTGCGACCGCTCAGTGTTGTAGAAGTCGTTCCACTCGGCGATGACGTCCCGCGCTATCCCATGCCCTTCAGCCGGTCGATGAAGCGCCCTTTGCGGGCATGGCGTTCGCGGATCGAACGGAGTCGGGCGGCGAAGTCCTCGAACGCATCCCGTTCGTCGGCGATCGTGGCGAGGTCGCGGAGAAGGCTTGCCGCCTTGTCGTAGGCGGCCTCGTTGCGGCGCGCGATTTCGGTCTCGATCTCGCGCCACACGCTTTCACCTCGCCTTGCGATCGCGTCGAGCCGTGCCCGGCGGGCTTTCTCTTCCTCCTTCTCCCGCCGGCGCCGTTCGGCGGCGGCCTTTTCTTCCGCCGCGCGCTCGCGGGCGAGGCGGATCGCGCGGGCGCGGGCGCGCAAGTCCCCGACCGTGCGCGCGGCCGCCGGCGAGGCGTCGGTCCCGAATGCCAGGCGCTGCCGAACCGCGGCCCGCAATTCGGCCGCCACATGCGGCTCGCCGTCGGCGAGCCGCGCGAGCATCTCGGTCTTGTCGCGATCGGTCATCGCCGCGATGGCTCTCCGGGCGGCATCCGGCGATGTCGTACTCGCGCCGGCGGAACGTTCGGCCGCCGCCTGGACGAGATCGGGGTCGATCCCGAAAAACTCGGCGAAGGCTTCGAGCGCCCCGGTCATCGGCCCGATTCCCGGCATCGGCTCCGGTTGGTCCGCCTCGAAGGCATCGGCCTCGACCGCCGTCAGCCACAGCAGATAGAAGAGCCGCGGATCGCCCGCGAGCACCTCGTTCCGGAGCGGCGCCAGCGCCGCGAGCCAACCCGAACCGTCGTCTTCATCTTCGTCGGGCTCCACCTCTTCGCGCTCGATGTCGAGGATCAGGTTCTCGCCCGAGGCCCGGAGCGCGGCGCAATCGACCTCGCGGAGGAAGGCATCGAGAATCGACCGATCGACCAGCCGCTTCGGCAGGCGGATCATGAGCCGGCGCGTGCCCCAGTTCGCCAGATAGAGATGGAGGTCGAACCAGCGCTCCATGAGCTTGGCCGGATCGCCCTTGAAGCTTCCCCATTCGTAGGAATTCGTGAAGCTCGTGGCCGTGATTCGCGCCCGCGTCGACAGCGCCCGGAGCGCCCGCCGGTCCGCTTCGCCGAGCGGGTAGTCCACCGCCTGAAATTCGTAATACTGGTACTCGCTCATGGCTGGTTCCGCTATTTGACTCTGCTTCGCCTTCGAATCCAGTTGCGCGCCTGGGCCTGGAACAATCCGGCCAGCACGAGCGCGCCGCCGGCGACCTGCTGCCAGCGCGGCTCGATACCCATCATGGCCGAAATGACGATGGCGAAGACCGGCGAGAGATTGGTGAACATCGAGGCCACGACCACGCCGACCCGGCGCACGCCGAAATGCCAGGTGAAATTCCCGACGACGACGGCCAGCAGCACGATCCAGGCGAGAAACCCGACGTCCTGCCAGCCGGCCGGCGGCGGCGGCGGCATTTGCGCCAATCCGGCCGCGGCGGCGGCGAGATAGACCGCGGTGGCCGCGACGGCGCCCGTCATGACGGTGACGGTGGTGATGCGAAGCTGCGAGGAACCGGCGAGCCACGCTTGCGCCGCTATCGAGTACCAGGACCAGCACGCGGCGGCGAGCAGGATGAGCGGCTCGCCGCCGCGAAAGTCGAAGGGGATCGCGCCGTAGCTGGGGTCGTAGGTCGCGAGCGCGCAGCCGAGGACGGCGAGGATGACGGCCGGCCACATCGTCCGCTCGATCGGAAAGCGATAGAACAGCCAGCCGACCCCCGCCGCCACCACCGGGCCGGCCGCCGACAGCACCACGGCGGTCACCGGATTGGAATACGCGATGCCGAGCGTGAAGGCCGGGGCGAAGACGCCGATTCCGATCCCGCCCAGGAGACTGGTTCGCCAGAGCGGCACGCCGCGCGGCAGCAACGGACCGGGTTCGACGGCGAGCAGGATGACGATCAGCACGGGGGCGCCCAGTACATAGCGGATGGCGGCGAGGAAATAGGGATCCCAGGTGGCGAGCAGCGCGTTGACGAACGGGATCATCGCCCCCCAGGTCATGGCGGTGAAGAGGAGGCCGAGATTTGCGGCGAGCATGAGGGGTGCTGGGCGGGCGTGCGATCGGGAAATCGAAGGCCGCATCATAGCGCGGCGGCGGGCGCTTGTCCTACCCCGCGCTTCATGGTTCGTCCCTCGACAAGCTCGGGATGAGGACGGCCGCTGGCGCGGCCTCCTCACCATGAGGAAGTCTCGGTGTTTCCTCACCCTGAGAAGCGCCCGAAAGGGCGCGTCTCGAAGGGCGAGGAAACCCGATTCGCTCGCCTTGAGGGTGTGGGTGTCAGCGCGCCTGGCGGCGCCAGCGGTCGACGACGTCGGCGACCTCGTCCTTGCCGGCCTTGCTGTCCTGCCAGTTGCCGGCAAAGGACGTGGTCCAGCTTCGCGGCCGGTTCTCTATCGGCAGATCGTCGAAACGAACCCGCATGGGGAGCGTGACGCCTTCGCCCACCACGATCGCTTCCTGGCGGTGCAGCGCCGGCAGCGCGCCGATGAAGCCCATGGCGCTTTCCGGGAGCGCGCGCTGGACGAAGGCCTGGTCGCGGTCGTTGCTCATGCGCAGCGCGAAGAGCGTGTTGCACTGGGAGAGGATGGTCTCCGAGATCTCCGAGGGGCGTTGCGTCACCAGGCCGAGCGAGACCCCATACTTGCGCCCTTCCTTGGCGATAACGGCGATCGCGCGCCGGGTGGGCGCGAATCCGGCGTTTTCGTCGCGCGGGATGTAGCGGTGGGCTTCCTCGCATACGAGAAGAGTGGCGATGCCGCGATCGCGGTCGCTCCACACCGCGAAATCGAAGATCATCCGCACCAGAACCGACACCACGACGTCGACGATCTCCGAGGGTACGCCGGAGAGATCGACGATGGTGATCGGCCGCCCGTCCACCGGAACGCGCAGCAGCCGCGAGAGTACGTCGGGCATGATGTCGCGCATCATCAGCGCCGAGAACATGAAGGCGAAGCGCTTGTCCGAGCGCAGGCTTTCGATCCGCTGTTTGATGTGCAAGAAGGGTCCGGTGTTCTCGGCCTTGTTCAGCCGGCCCATGTGATCCTCGACGATCGCCAAGAGGTCGCTCAGGCGGTAGGGCACCGGCGTATCGATCGTGAAATGTTCGGTTGGCGCGCCCGAGGCGGCCCTGATCTTGGCGCCGAGAATCGCTTCCTTGAGGATGTTGCGCTCGGCCTCGGCGGTCGAGCCGCCGCGCGAGGTCATGACCGCGCAGGCTTCCTCGAAATTCAATAGCCAGAACGGCAGGTTAAGATTGTCGGTGTTGACAAGTTCGGCCATGTCGCCGAAGGCGGCGGCGTATTCATTGTGCGGATCCAGGAGGACCACGTGGCCGTTCTTATGCGCCGCAAGCACGCTGCGGAGCAGCAGCGTCACCGTGCAGGACTTGCCCGATCCCGAGGTGCCGAGCACGGCAAAATGCTCGCCCAGGAATTTGTCGGTCATGACGTAGGCCGGCAGCCGGCGGTCCTGGTGCAGGCTGCCGATGCGAATGTTGGACGCTTGCGGGCGGGCGTACATCTGCGCCAGATCCTCGCTCGAGGCCGGATGGATCGGATGGCCGAGCGAGGGATAGACGGAAACGCCGCGCTGGAAGATATCGAGCTTGCCGTCCTCGCCGATCAACATCTCGCCGAAGAGATCGAGGTCGATGGTCCTTGTATCGTCGGGCGATGGCGGAGACGAAGGCGACTGAACGGTGAGCCCATTGACGACGGCGAAGACCACGGACCGCTTGGTCGCGACCTTGACCACGGCGCCGATCTGCATGGCGGCGTCGACCTCGTCGCTCTGGGTCTTTCGGGGAGCGAGTACGCCCGACGCCTTGGCGCCGGAAACGGAGACGACATAGCCGACAAGCGGCGCGGCCGCGACGGCGCCGCCGCGCGGGGCGAGCTCGACGACCGAGGTATCTTCGCGATGAGGCATGGACGGATGTTGCAGGCAAACGGTAAATCAGTCATTAACCGGCTGGCAACCGTTTGGGGATTTTCATGACATTCGATACAATTGCCTTCGAACGGCGGGGACCTGTCGGGCTTTTGCGGTTGAACCGGCCCGATCGCCTCAATGCCATCGACAGCCGCATGATCGACGAGCTGAACCGGCTGCTCGACCAGGTGGAGAAGGACGAGACGATTCGGGCGCTCGTCGTCGCCGGGGCGGGCCGCGCCTTCTCGGCCGGGTTCGACCTCAAGGAGGGCTCGGCCGAGCCCAAGACGAGCGTCGCCGACTGGCGCCCGGTGCTGAAGCGCGACTACGACGTCATCATGCGGTTCTGGCACCTGTCGCAGCCGACCATCGCCGCCGTGCACGGATACGCGCTGGCCGGGGGGTGCGAGCTTGCCATGGCCTGCGACATCACCATCGCCGCCGAGGGCACGCGCTTCGGCGAGCCGGAGCTGCGCTTCGGCAGCGGCATCGTGGTGCTGCTGATGCCGTGGCTCAGCGGCCCGAAGAAGGCCAAGGAGGCGCTGCTCACCGGCAACGACAAGATCACGGCCGAGGAAGCGTTGGCGATGGGCCTCGTCAACCGCGTGGTTCCGGCGGGAACGGAACTCGACGTCGCGCTCGGCATCGCCCGCGAGATCGCGGTCAACGACCGCGTGAAGGTGGCCATGACCAAGCAGGCGATCAACCGCACCTATGACATCATGGGGCTGACGCAGGCGCTCGACATGGCCCACGACGTGGACGTTCTGATCGAAAGCACCGAGACGCCGGAGGGGCGCACGTTTCGGGAGATCACGCGCAAGGACGGCTTGAAGGCGGCGCTTGCCTGGCGCGACGCGCGGTTCGCATGACGACGATCCTGCATCTGGATGCGAGCGTCAGGGGCGAGCGGTCGTTGTCGCGCCAATTGTCCGGCCATTTCGTCGATACGTGGCGCGAGGAGCGGCCCAGGGACGCGCTCATCCAACGCGATATCGGCCGAAATCCGCCGGCGCATGTGAGCGAGACGTGGATCGCGGCGGTGTTCACGCCGGAGGATCAATTGACGGCGGCCCAGAAGAAGCTGCTGATTCCCTCGGATACCTATATCGCCGAGCTCGCCAAGGCCGATGTGATCGTGCTGGGCACGCCCATGTACAATTACGGCATGCCGTCCGCGCTCAAAGCCTGGGTCGACAACGTCGTACGCGTCGACAAGACCTTCAGCTTCGATCTGGGCCGGGGCGATTTCCCGCTCGAACCGATCATGACCGGCAAGATCCTGGTGATGCTGACCACGCATGGCGAGTTCGGATTCGAGCCCGGGGGAATCAGCGAACGCAGGAATCACCTGGTGCCGCATTTGCGCACGGTCATGCACTATCTCGGGGTCGCCGAGGATCATCACATTGGGATCGAGTACCAGGAATTCGGCGGCGAGCGGCACGAGGCGTCGATCGCCAAGGCGATGACGGAGGCGGCGGCGCTGGCCAAACGGCTGGCGGCGAGGGCGTAAGCGCCGCTCTATCCCGCGTCCCGGCGCGAGCGTTCGGAGGGCGGGATTAAAATCCTATCGCCGTAGGCCCGCAGTCGCCGCCACAAGGCTTCGTCGATGTCGATTCCTTCACTTGTGGCGCGGGCGCGGCGGGCGCGACCTTCTTCGAGGATGTCCGCCGCGCCACCGGCGGCCAAACAGACAAGGACGACATCGCCGCCATCCTCGGGCTTTTCGCATCGCAGGCTGGCGGCCATGCCGCGCTCCGCCGCCGACGGGGCAAGGCCGGCCGCGAAGACGCCGCCGGTTGCTCCTTGGATGCGGATGGCGCCGCGGCCCGAGCGGCTTGCGTCGGCGACCGCCAGGTCGAGGGCGCCGGGACCGACGAGCAGCAGGCTGGCGCCGCCGGCCTCGGCCAGCCGCGCGCCGCCGGAACCGATTGCGAGGCGGGGTGGCTCCCGAGGCGAGCGCTCCAGCTCCGGAAGATGGCGTTCGAGGGACGCAAGGCCGTCCCCATGGGCGAGCTCGCGCCACAGCACGAGGCGCGCCGCCGCCGCGCTCGCGCCGCGCGCCATGCCGGCGATCATCAAGGCCCGGCCGACGAGCGTCGGGTATTCGAGAATCGAGACCTTCAAGGCGAATCGGTCGCGGCGGGCGGCCCGAAGCCCTGGTCGAACAGGCGCAGCCAATTGCCGCCCATGATCTTGGCGATCTCGGCGTCGTCGAAGCCGCTCTCGGCGAGCCCATCGGCCAGGTTGGGGAAGTCCGCCGGGGTGGCGAACCAGTCGGGCCAGCGCGGCCAGCTTGGCCGCTCGCCTTCATCGGGTCCGACCTGGCGCCCGGCGCGCATCCAGGAGAGCACCTCGTCGGGCCAGCCGCGCACGGAATCGGTGCCGAAGCCGACATGGTCGATGCCCATGAGGTCGACGGTGCGCCGGATCATGTCGCAGAATTGCCGCCGCGTGCGATCGGCGCCGCCGATGTGCAGCGGATAGATCGAGAATCCGAGCAGCCCGCCGCGCGCCGCCAGGGCCTTCAGCACGGCGTCGGATTTGTTGCGAGGCACGTCGTGGAACCAGGCCGGATTGGCGTGGCTGATGACGACGGGCCGCGCCGAGGTTTCGATGGCTTCGAGCGTCGTGCGCTCGCCGCTGTGCGACAGATCGACGATCATGCCGACCCGGTTCATCTCCGCCACGACCTCGCGCCCGAGGCGGGTGAGGCCGGAATCGACGGGTTCGTAGCAGCCGCCGCCGAGCAGGGTCTGATGGTTGTAGGTGAGCTGCATCAGCCGGACGCCGAGGCCGTGGAACAGCTCGACAAGAGCGGGGTCGCCCTCGATGGGGGTGCAGTTCTGGAATCCAAGCACGATGGCGGTCCGGCCGGCTCGCTTGGCGGCACGAATATCCTCGCCGGTGAGAGCGGGGCGGATCAAATCCCCATGTTGCCGGAACCGACGCCGCCAGGCCGCGATCGTACGCAAGGTCTCGGCGGCGTTCTCCCAGTAGGCGATGGTGGCGTGCACGGCGGTGATGCCGCCGGCGCGCAGCTCCTCGAACAGCGGGCGGTCCCAGTTGCTGTATTGCAGACCGTCGATGACGATGAGGGAGGCGTCGGGATCGCGGCTCATGGGACGGTTCCGATGTCCGGGCGCAAGGGATAGAGCCAGTCGCCTTCATGACCCTCGGCCACGTCTTCGGCCAGCGGCGCGCCCTGAAGGAAGGTGCCGCGGACCCATTTCGAGGAGCGGGCCTCGAATTTCTCGACGCCCAGCAGCGACAAGGCGAAGCGGATGACGTGGCAGGGCTGGAAATTCTCGGCCAGCGGATTGCCGCGGATCTCGCCATAGGGGAGCCCGCTCGCGCACTGGATTCGGGCGACGAGGGAGCGCCATTGCGGCGCGGCCCACAGGAGATCGGCGACGCTGGTATCTTCGGGCCAACCGGCCAAATCTTCGTCGAGGCGCTGGACCAGGTCGGCGATGCCGACCATCGGCTCATGGGCCTCGCCGGGATCCTCGCCGCGAAGCCCGATGCGCGGTTCCTCGTTTTCCCGCGAGTAGTACCAAAACAGGCGCCGCGCGCCCGGCTTCGCGAGGTCGATCGCAAACGCCCAGCCGTAGTCGGCGCGCAAGAGCCGGCGCAGCGCCGCCAACGTCATGTCCGGTACCACGTCGTGGGTCCGGGCCGGCACGATGAGGCGGGCGGCCAAGCGATCGGCCGTGTCGGGGTAGAGCTCGATCAGGAGCGCGTGCAGCAGCTCGAGGGATGCGCGGTGGATGCGCGTTTGCGCCCATGCCGCGAGCGCCTCCCAGGCATGGGCAGGCGCCTGCCCCACGATCCGCCCGGAATTCGCGAATTCGCGCACCGCGCCCCGCACGGCCTCGAGGTCGGCCACCAGCAATCGCGGCGGCATGAACAGGCCATCATCGACATCGCCGTCCTCGCCGAAGAAGGCGATGGCGCGCGCCAGAAGCGACAACAGGCGGCTGGTGTCCGGGCCGTCCGGCGCGACGGGTCGCGCCTTGGCGGCGGCGATGGCTTCCTCGCGCACACCGACCCAGGTGTCGATCCGATCCGGATGGGCGACGACAAAGGGCACCATGCCGAGCCCCGAGGCATTGCCCATGCCGAGATAGCGCTTCAGCCGCGGGTCGAGGGCGGCCGCGCGGGGCTCGCGCGCGCGGGCGACATGCTCGACGAGGTCGAAACCGAAATGCCGCCACAGATAGAGCGTGAACATTTCGGCCATGTAGGGCGTGCTCAAGGGGTGGGCGGGCGGAAAGGATTCGAACACGGCGCTGCCGTGCCGTCCATTGCCCCAAAATCCGTTGTTGCGCAGGATGTAGCCGGCGCGCGCGATCTCGTCCGACGCCGGCTGGCGCCCGGCCGCCAGGCTCTCGACGATGCGATCGAAGTAGCGTTGGCCGCGATTGCACCTTGTCCAGCCGATGGCTTGCGGGCCGGACCGGGCGAGAATGAATTTCGGCGCCTCGACCCTTGCCGTCTCCACGGTTCCGGGATCGAGCGGGCCTTGGGTCACGAGCGCCACGCCGTCGTATCTGTTGGCGATGATCCGTTCCGAGGTATCGATGGGCGGGATCTTGTCGGAGAAGACGATGAAGTTGAGATCGCGCTCGGCGGTGCGCACGCGGTAGATGGCGGTGCCGCGGCCCTCGCCGTCGAGGTCGAACAGCACCCGTTCGATGCGCCAGCGCTCGGCGACGATGCGCCGGATGAAGCCGCGCACGAAGCTGAAGCGGCACGCCGTCGCCGCGCTCAAGGCGGCCGGCGTCATGACGGAGTCGGCCGGGCGCGACGAAACCCGAACGGATCGCGAGGAAACCCGCACGCAACCCCGGCCGGACTATTGCTCGGCGGCGAACGTGCCGGGTTCACCGTCGATATCGCCGGGATTGAAGAACGATTCGCCCGCGGCGAAGCGTTGGTCGTCGAGATAGGTCTGGACACGCTCCTTGCCGATAGCGGGCGCCGAAGGGGCGTCGCGCGCGCGAACGGAACGCCCAGCCGTCGGCATGGACACCAACGGCGCGAGAACCAATATAGTGACGGCCCTCGTCGGAATTGTCGGAAGCCCCCATCCCCCACGACGCCACGCGTCGCTTACCTCGCGGCGGCTAACGATAACCGCGCGCTAATCGTAGTCCGACTTCTTCTTGGCGCCCGGCTCGTCGGTGACGCGGATGTTGATGGCGATCGATATGCGTTCGCCCGTCCCGCGGAAAGGATGAACCCAATGCTCGACCCAGGCGGGGAAGATGAGCAGCATGCCGGGTTCGGGCGTTACGATCTTGGAGACACCGAACTTGAAGCCCGGCGGGTTGTAAAACCGCGAACCCGGCCGCGGGTCGCGGATTTCGAGCCTGCCGTTGTTCTTGACGCCGGGCGTTTCGGTGCCCAGCGACACATAATAGACCAGCGCCCAATGTTGGCGCGGATGGTTGTGCAGGTTGTTGTAATTGCCGTCGCGGTTGATGTTGGCCCAGGCCGTGGCGGCGAACTTGACTCTCTTGCCATCGTCCGGCTTGCCCTGCTTCGGCATCCGGGAAATGTGTTGGATCGACTCGTCCACCCAGCGCCGCAGCTGCGCGACCGGCTCGCCCTCCCATTTCAGCATGTTGCCGTCGGAATGCCAGCCGCCGAAATTGCTCTTGGTCGTGCCCGATTCCTTGGCTTCGTGTTCGAGGATGATCTGCCGGAGGCCTTCATTGGTCGCCGCGCAGTCCGGTATCCGCCGCACCAGCAACGGTACGGCGAATGTCATCTCGACCCTGGTTTCGGTGGGGGACATGACGTTCATGGTCGCTGCTTCCTCGTATTCCGCTCCGCCCAGGATATCATTTCGGACACCGGCAGTATAGAATCAAGGCGCGGCCCAAGCCAACGCCCTGGCCAAACCCCGCCCCCGCCTTTGCCACAGCCTAACAACGCGACAAACCGACATATAGTCCACGAATAGTCAACGAATTCCCCAGCCGCCGACCTATAGCAGCCCGAGGGTTCGGAAGCTCGCCTGGCCGTGGCGCCCGATCACGACATGGTCGTGGAGGGCAATGCCGAGCTTTTTGACGGCGCCGGCAACCTCGCTGGTCATGGCGATGTCCTCCTGCGACGGGGTGGGATCGCCCGAAGGGTGATTGTGCACCAGTATATTCGAAAGTTAATCCATGTTGTTTTTCAATGGTTTGGCAAACTTTGAGAATCAACTGGGGTAGCTAATTGGTATATGTGATGCGTGACTACCCGGGACAAATACTCAACGATCCCAGAGAAACTTCCATGATACTCGACAATCCCGCCCGATCACGGATTCCGTATCGTGGATTTCGTTCGTATCGTATTGCGTAGGACTTGAAAAGTCAGTCGCAATGATGCGGTTCAACGTTCCGGAGCGCATTCCTGCAGCGACAAGGATCGAGAGGGTCTGCAAACCACCAGATTGGATTTGTCCCAACGATCGAGCTCGCTGACGGGATAGAGGACCGCCTTGCCGATCTTGATGTAGGATGGACCGACACGCATCGTTCTCCAGTTCCGCAGTGTACCTTCGCTGACTTGGCCACGGTAGCGGGCAACGACTTCTTCTAGCGTGAGATAGGCCTGGGTAGACACGAGATCTCCTGAGGACAGGCAAACGTGCAGCAGCCTGTTGCACAATTGGACGTGCCTTTGGGAGAGCGTCGAAGCAGCCTGGCGAGGGAGGCCGCGCCTCCGAAAGTGACTCTTGCACGACGTTGAGAAGGTCCGCGTTCCGGAATGACAGCCATACTCATCGGACCCTATTCGCCGGCCACAGAGGTCGCGCCCAAATGGACCAGTGGAGCGTCTGAGTCAGTAACGATCGTCAATTGGTGGGTAGCTCTGCTCATAGCAACGTAGAACAGGCGCGCGCCATACGCCCCCGGCGGGTACTGATGAGCATCAGCCGGACAGACCAAGACGCGGCGAAACTCCAGTCCCTTGGCCTTGTGGACCGTGCTTGTGCTCAAGGGCGGTAGGGCGCGACGACGACGCAGTCGGCTGAGCGCATGAAGGTGACCACGAGGGTCATCGGTCCGTCCGACGGCCCGCAGTGCCGCTGCGTGGTCGCCAAGGCGAACGCGATATCCGGCCGGTAGATTTTCGGACAATCGATCCATGGCGGCGGCGAGACCGCGATGACTCGGTTCCGCGTATATCGCCTCAAGGACATCAAGCCAGGGCATTTGATTGGTGCCCGCCTGAGTGCGATTTAAATGGGGTCCTGCCCGATTTTCGAGTCCGTCTCGAAGCGCCTTCGGGAAACCTGAGCCGATATCGGTCGCGAAGCTCAGAAATCCCGCTGCAAGCGTTGCAGCAGTTCGCCCTTCATCCTCCGTCTTGGCCAGAAGCCGATCAAGGTGCTCAAGCACGGCACCCTCATTGATCCCCGCCCGCCAATTCGCGCCCTGCGCCAGCGCGCGTACCATGTCGCTCAGGTGAGCGATTACGACGGAGCGGCCAAGCCGGTCGTCCAGGAATGCATGTAGGATTTCACCGGCGAGTCGCGGATCTTTGAACTTCTTACGGCCGGCCAACCCTGTCGTCGCGCACACGCGGACTTCAGCGGGCGCGTCGCGCAGGCCGACGGCCCCGCCACCTTTCAATGTCGTTCGTGCCGCAGTGATCCATCGTCCGAGTTCGGGGACCTCGCTCCACCGCTTTGGCTCGGTGAGTTCACGCCTGTCGTTGCAGCCTGTCCATAGGGCATCCCAATCGACGTGGTGCTCCCCGTCGCCGCTGTGAAGCGCCTGCATAGGATCGCCGAATATTCGTAGGCGAGATCCGCCGACCTTCATCAAGGTCATCACCAGCTCGTGCTGCGTGAGGCTGGCGTCCTGATGTTCATCGAGGATGATCACGGGATATCGTGCGCTGATCAGGTGCGCGATCGTCGGCGACCGCCCGACCAGGTCAGCGGCTTTTGATCGGATGGTCTCAAACGAGACCCCGTCGCGGCCCACCAAGTGGTCGAGTGGAAATGGGAGGCCAAGCGCCGTGGCGTAGGGACCGACAACCTTCAGAGCGAAGCTATCGCAGGTCTCCACGTCGATCCGCAAACCAGGACCGGCGCAGCGCCGGTAAAACTCACCGCAGGCACCGTGCGTGTGGGATAGGAGCAGCACCCGCTGATGATCCAGCCGGGAGGACATCTCCTTCGCAAACTTGGCCGCTGTCCACGTTTTGCCACATCCTGCCGCCGCCTCGATCACGACGAGCGGCGCATCAGAGTGAAGCAATTCGTCGAGCGATTGTGTCACGGTGCCGTAGCCACCTCGATGGCCGTGAGGAAGGCATCGACCTTGGTCATCAGCTCAGGCGCGGGGGTGAGCGCGAGCAGCTTGTCCGCCAATAGGTAGCCACCCTCGAAGCTCTTGAACCACCCTCGGGGCTTCTTGTTTTTTTCGGGCTTCGGACAGGCGCTCGCGAGTATGGCGGCCAAAAATGCCGCTCGTCCGGCATTCTCGAACAATTCGGTGATGGACGGGCCTTTCTCGGCCGCAAGCTCCCGGCGGATTTCCGCCACTTGATGGGCCGCATTTCGGTGGGTCACCTGTTCAGCCCAAAGGTGGACCTCCAGGAGCTGCGAGTCGGGCATCGCTGAAAGAACCGCGGTCTCCAGGCAGGCGCCGCCGTCCCATCGCAGCAAGTTGGACTTTGCAGAGACCTTATCCCAGCTCCCATTTTTCTTGCCCTCGTCGTCAACGACGGCCGCCAGGGGAAAACCCGCGACGAGCAGGGCGTTGCAGATCGGAAGCGCTTTGAAATGGCCCCCGGCGTCGAGACAGAAGAGCCCGCGACAGGAAAAGCCTTCGCCGAAGCGCTGCTCCAGTAGCCGTGTCGCGAATCCCACCTCGGTCGCGCCCTCGCAGACCACCGGCAGCTTGGCGAACAAAGCCTCCGCTTGCGTCAAGGCGATCAAGTTCAATTCACTACCAGCCAATCCAAAGAGCGCGTGGGATTTTGGTTCGTCGGCCGCTTCGTCTTCCTTCATCTCGACCGTGGGGTCAGGTGGAGGCGCATCGCCAATCCGCCAGATTTGCGATGTAGCTTTGGCCGCCTGGGCGAGCACCGCCGGTGCGTGGGTCGTTACGAACGCTTGGCGTCCGTGCGCGGCCAGATCCCGGATGAAGACGCGCTGGCGGTAGGGTTCGAGCCCCGTCTCTGGCTCGTCGATGACAGCGATCGTTTCGGCGCTTGCGCCGAGCGTTGAGATCTCCAACGCTGCAAGCCTGCGGGTGCCGGTTCCCCACACCGAGAGCGGCAAGGAAGTCGGGTCGTCGGCGCCGACCGTCAGGCCGACACTAGCGGCGAGTGAGACGCCTGGCGTTCCGACCAAGCCAAGTCTAACTGGATGGGGAAGGTTGCGGGTCTCGAAACCGTCGCTGATCGACTTCAGCGCAGCCTTTGGACCGGCGTCGAGCTGATCATGGAGCGGCGTCTTCATTACGGCTTGCAGGACGGTCTGGCGAACCTCTTGGCCTTGCAGGTATCGATCTAAGGCCCCGCCCTGTACCAGCCGGATATCGCGATCTCCTCGATCAGCCACGCCCAGCCGGGCCAATCCGATTCGTCGGCGCATAGCGCGGCTGAACGGGGCACGGATTTCGCCTCCCGCGCCGAGGACTTCATAGTGGGACTCCTGATCGGCCGTGCCGGTGAGGCGGCAGACCAGGACAGGCTCGGCGCCCGCCTCATCAGGAAGATCGGACAGCTTATCGGTGAGCCAGCCTTGCATCGGCGGCGCCGGGAAACCCTCGTCGCGCATGATGCTGATGTCGCTGAACGAGAGGACGGCCTGGATCGAGAAGCCGCTCTCCAGATTCCGACCGTGATAGTCGAACTCCGACAGGCCAAAGTTCGGCGCCGGCGAAAACAGCAACGCGATCGCTTCCAAGACGGTCGACTTGCCTCCGTCGGCCGCTCCAACGACGATATTTAACTGGGGGTGTGGAGACCAGTTCAAGCTGCGCACACCGCGGAAGCGTTTGATTTCTAGATGTCGGATAATCGCTAAAGCCATGCCCCGTCCCTCAACCGCGCCAGCCGGCTTCTGTCTTCATAGCGCCGAGCCGCTCCGCCTGCGGCCTCGGGTCAGTTCGGCATCGAATTCATAGTGCGGCGCGGCCGACTTCAACATGGCTTTCATGAAGGGAAAATAGCTCGACGCCGTCCTTGATTACGTCCCAGCTGTGCTCGAATGTACTGCATTGCAGAATAAGTAGCATAACGAGAAGATATCTGGTGAAAAACCCTCCGTTGCGGCAGTGTCCACCATAGGGAAACAGTCGTCGTCGTGAGTCTCACGATAGAGTCGGCCTTTGGGGGGAATGGCGTGATACTTACCGACAACGAAACGAAGGTCGATCTCCTTAACAACGAAGCGATAGCCAAGACGATCATCGCGTTGCTGCGGGAGAAGCCGGACCGCCCAGTGACGATAGGCGTTCACGGCGATTGGGGGGCGGGAAAATCTAGTATCCTGGAGATGATCGAGAGTGGCCTCGCGGACCAGGACGGGGTCCTCTGTCTCAAGTTCAACGGATGGCGGTTCCAGGGTTTCGAGGACGCCAAGATCGCGTTAATCGAGGGCATCGTCACCGGTTTGCTCGAGAAGCGTCCGATGCTGTCGAAGGCGGCGGCGGCGGTCACAGATATCTTCCGCCGGATCGATTGGCTCAAGATCGCGCGCCACGGCGGCGGCCTGGCGTTCACCGCCATGACGGGCATTCCGACTGCTGATCAAATCGGCGCCGTCGTCGACACAGTGAAGGGTGTCTTCGCCGATCCCGCGAAGCTCGCGACTAAGGAGAATTACGACAAGGCCGTTGACGGCGTGCAGGGGCTGCTCAAGCCGGCTGAATCGAAGAACGTTCCGGAAGAGATCGAGGCCTTCCGGAAGGCTTTCACAGGGCTGCTGAAGGCGGCCGGGATCGACCAGTTGATCGTTTTGATCGACGATCTCGATCGCTGCCTTCCCGACACCGCCATCGAGACGCTCGAAGCGGTCCGCCTGTTCGTGTTTACCGACCGGACCGCCTTCGTCGTAGCCGCCGATGAAGCGATGATCGAATATTCGGTGCGCAAGCATTTCCCCGAGCTGCCGGATACGACCGGTCCCCGCGACTACGCGCGGAACTACCTCGAGAAGCTGATCCAGATACCGTTCCGCATCCCGGCGCTGGGGGAGACCGAGACCCGCATCTACGTCACGCTCCTCCTAATCGGCGCGGAACTCGCCGACGACGACGCCGACTATGCGAAATTGATCGACGCGGCGCGCGGTCTGCTCAAGCGGCCATGGACGACGGCAGGCCTGGATGCGCAGACTGTCAGGACGGCGCTGGGCGACAAGGCCAGCGACGTTCAGAACGCGCTCACGCTGAGCGATCAGATCGGCCCCATCCTCGCCAGTGGCACCCAGGGCAATCCACGGCAGATCAAGAGGTTTTTGAACACGCTGATGCTACGGCACCAGACGGCGTTGGCGCGTGGGTTCGGCGAGGAGGTCAAGCTCCCGGTTCTGGCGAAGCTCATGTTGGCCGAGCGCTTCATGTCGAGGTTGTTCGATCAGATCGCGAGCGCCGCCGCGCGCAGTCCCGATGGACGTTGCGCTGACCTGTCAGCCCTCGAAGCCGCCGCCGCAGAGGTGGCGGATACGTCGAAACGCAAACGGGTCGGTCCGAAGGCGGCAGTCGCCGATGACGACACCAGATCGGATGCGGCGGCGAAGGACAGCGCCGTGCTGGCGGAATGGAAGGCGGCGGAAGCGATCCGGGCCTGGGCGCGGCTCACGCCGTCTTTGGCCGAGGTCGATCTCCGCCCTTATCTCTTCGTCACCAAGGACCGGAAGGACTATTTCGGGGCGGCCTCGGTGTTGGGTCGCCTAGCCGCTGTGGTTGAAAAGCTGCTGGGGTCGAAGCTTGCTGTTCAGGCCTTCGAAGGGGAGCTAAAGCAGCTTGTGCCTGCGGAGGCGGCACAGGTATTCGAAGAGTTGCGTGGCCGCGTGATGGGCAGCGACGCCTTTGAGACGGCTCCGCCCGGCGTCGATGGGATCGCCGTGCTGGTGCGCGCCCATCCGACCCTACAGCCGAATCTTCTCGATCTGCTCGAGGCTCTTCCGGCGGACCGCTGCGGTCCCTGGCCTGCGTCCGGCTGGGAGGGTGTCATCAAGGATGGGGAGTCGGTCGCCCGGTTGGAGCGGCTCTTGCAGACATGGTCCACATCGAAGGCCTCCTTCTTGAAGACGACGGCTGCTGCGGCGCTGCGCACACGTAGGGATCGCCGCTGATGGGGACCTCGAACGCATATGGCGGCGCTGGCGGTGGGACGCCCTTGATCCCGAGTTGGTTGGAGAGCGACGGTGGCGGCGCAGGAAGTGGCGCGGCACCGCCGGGCGATGGAGCGCAGCCCGCCCCTACGGACGGTGCGCCACCCGCCGTCCCTCCCGCGCCGGCGCCGAGACCGATCGCGCCGGCGGCCGGGGATTCCGACCGCTTCAGAGCGGCGCGCAACAGCTTCTCGCGCTTCGCCGGTTCAGGGGGAAGCGACAGTCGCAACTTGGGACGCGCGGTCTCTCATTATGTCTCGACCTCGGCGGGCGGGTCTCGTCGCGCCGCCCAACGGATGGGTTCGTCGCGTGGGGCAGGAGCGGGGCTCGTTCGATTCCTGAACGATGCGAGCGCCAGCGGCGTCCGCGAAGCGCTCCGGGCGTTGAACCTCGAAAGCCTAGCAGGACGCCCGATCGAGGAGGTGTTCGCCGGGCTCGCGGATTATATCTGTCCGGAAGGCGGGTCGATTGATGAGGGCATCGCCCGCGACGCCTTCATCGAGACGATCGCAGACCTCGCGGGTGCCGGTATCACCGACATTGACTCCCTGACCCCCATACAGATTCAGACGGTGTTCGAACTCTACGCAACCCATGCGATCGAGGCTCGTCTGTGTAACGATATAGGGACCAAGGTCGTCACCTTGCCGGCAGACCCTCGCGCGGCGGCGCGCGTCGAAGCGCAGCTTCGGGATTTCATCCAACGCGGTGTTAGCGACGCCATCAACGCGGCCGGCGTCAATATCCAGTCGTTGTCGCCTGACGCAGTCACGGGCTTCGTTACGAGCGTCTACCAGTCTGCTTTCGAAATCCTTCAGACGATGGGCGATGCGGAGGCGAGCGAATGAGGCGGCACGTCCTTATCGGGCGCTTCGGTGTCGATGACAAAACCCGCGTGCCTAAAGCGCGTGACGAGGTCGCTTCCATTCTTCAGCTGGTCGCTGGGAACCGCCTAGACCACGGGATCGGCCAAGCCTTGAATGACCTAAAGGCGCTGCTTCTGTCGCCGAGCGAGATCGGTGCGGACCTGCTTGTAGTGGCTGCACATGTCCATGCGGCGGACACCCGGCTGTCTCGTTCCAGCGAGTCTCAGGACGCCTGGACACGTGAGATTCGATTGGTAGTTCCGGTCAGCGATCCGGTCCGATGGGCAGCGGCCGCTCCGATCCTGGTGCGGGCCCTCAACTTCCTTACCGGCGATCGATGGGTGGTCGGTTTCAGGAAGCGCCCGAAGACGTTCAAGACGATCGTGCCAGCAGCGCCGCCGACTCTCCTGCCGCCCCGGTTTGACGGCGTCAGCCTGTTCTCCGGCGGTCTCGACAGCTTGATCGGCGCGATCGACACCCTTGAAGGCAAGGGGACGCCGTTGCTCGTAAGCCATGCGGGCGAAGGGCTGGTGAGCAAATCACAAGAGCGCTGTTTCGATGGCCTCAAGGCCGCATACCCCGGGTCGGCGTTCAGCCGACTCCGAGTTTGGATGAGCTTCGACGCTGGTCTGTTTGATGACGTTGCCTCCGAGGATACAACACGTGGACGGTCCTTCCTGTTTTTCTCCCTTGGTGTGACGGCCGGAACATCTTTGGCGGGTCCGTTCGTGCTGAAGGTGCCGGAGAATGGCTTGATCGCGCTCAATGTGCCGCTCGACCGCCTGAGACTCGGCGCGCTCAGCACGCGGACGACACATCCTTTCTATATCGCGCGTTGGAACGAGATGCTGGTCGTGCTCGGGATAGCCGGACGCGTCGAGAATCCATACTGGGACAAGACCAAGGGCGAGATGGTGGCCGGTTGTGTGAACCCGTCGCTGTTGGCGAATCTCGTCCCGTCATCATTGTCTTGTTCGTCGCCGAGTAAGGGGCGCTGGACGAAGCAGCCGCAAGGTCACTGCGGTTTTTGCTTGCCGTGTTTGATCCGACGCGCCTCGCTCCTGCCGAACGACCCGACGGCGTATACGCTTGCGAATCTCAGCGCCGGCCCCCTCGACACGAAGCAGGCCGCAGGTCAGCAGGTCCGCTCGTTTCAGATGGCGATCGCGCGTCTGGCCGCCCGTCCCGATCTCGCCAAGGTGCTGATCCATAAGCCCGGGCCGCTCTACGACGATGCGGCCCGGCACGACGCACTGGCCGACGTCTATCGTCGGGGGCTAGAGGAGGTCGGCCGACTTTTGACCGGTGTTCAGACGGCTCCAACGTGACTTCGGATAAAGTGCGCCCGCTCGTAGACTTCCACTGCCACCTCGACCTTTATCCCGACCATGCCGAAGCGGTAGCGCGGTGTGAGCGCGAAGGGGTCTTTACCCTCGCCGTGACAACGACGCCGAAGGCTTGGCCACGCAATCAGGAGCTCGCGGCGCAGACCCGCCACGTCCGGGCCGCTTTGGGACTGCATCCGCAGCTCGTCGCCGAGCGGAGCCACGAGATTGCGCTCTGGAAGGAGCTGTTGCCGCGGACACGCTACGTGGGAGAGGTCGGTCTCGACGCAGGACCCAAATTTTACCGTTCGTTCGACCGGCAGAAGGAGGTTTTCGCAGAGGTACTTACCTCTTGCGCCACAGCATCCGACAAGATCCTGACCGTCCACAGCGTTCGCGCGACGAAGATCGTGCTCGACATGATCGAGAAGCATCTGCCGCCGACGCGCGGCCGGGTGGTGTTGCATTGGTTCACCGGGACGGCGGCCGAAATCCGACGCGCTGTCGATCTCGGTTGTTATTTCTCGGTCAACGCCGAGATGCTCGCGAACGAAAATCGGGCCGTCGCGAACCGCGCATTCCCGTTAGGTCGCGTCCTCACAGAGACCGATGGCCCGTTCACGCGAACCGGTGCTCGCCCATCTGAGCCCAGTGATGTCTGGCAAGCGGTCGAAGGCTTGGCGAGTCTGCATGGTTTGGAAACCGTTGATGTTGGACGCCGGATCGGCGCCAACCTCAAAGCCCTGTTGGATGAAGTGTCATAGCGGCCGATGTTTGGCTGGGCACCAGCCGCACGCTCGATCATGGATCGAGAATGACCGCGCGTGATCGACCGTGCAGACGGGTGGAAAGACGGATAGTTGTGGAGGAGCCTTTTAATTTTCATTATCTATTTGAAGGCGGTATTTGGGGGCGGTATTGTGTGTTCCTGCGTGATCATCACGTTCGCTCACTGGCGTCCATCGTGAGTTGGTTTGACGCACGGCACGTTACCATATTCTTTTGATCCCACGCCCCAAGCTCCTCGATCGGATACAGCACTGCCTTGCCGATCTTGATGTAGGTCGGCCCAATCCTCATA
>VFKA01000084.1 GCA_009885795.1 Rhodospirillales bacterium
GAACTGTTTGCAGCGCCGGTCGCCAACCGCACCAACTGGACCTTGCCGCGCTTGTCGGAGGAGATCGAGCGGCGCACCGGCCAGCGCATCTCGCGCTCCAGACTCTCGGTGGTGCTGCGCAAAAAGGGGGCTTTGCCTGCAAGCGGCCCCGCCACACGCTGAAAGGCCGGCAGGACCCTGACGCCGTCGCACGCTGCGGCCTGCGCCTTCAGTTGCTCAAAGCCCAGGCGCTGGCGGACGACATCGTGCTGCTGTTCGCCGATGAATCGGAGGCGCTGACCCATCCCTATCTCGCCCGCGCATGGGCCAAGAGGGGCGCCGACCTGCGTGTCGAAGCGCCGGGGCAGTCGGCGCGCATCGCCATGACCGGCGCGCTCGACTTCGTCTCCCGCCAACTCATCGTCGAGACCTCCAGGACCAAGAAGAGCGCCGATGTCGTCGCCCTCCTCGAACGGCTCGACGGCGTCTACGGCCCCAGGCCGGGACAGGAGCAAAAGCCCGCCGTCATCGTTCTCGACAACGGCCCGGTCCACAGGAGCAAGGCCACGCTGGCCGCACTTGCCGTCCGCGAGCACTGGCTCAGACCCGAATGGTTGGCCAAATACGCGCCCGAACTGAACGACATCGAGCGCGACTGGAAAACCCTCAAGGCCCATCATCTTGCTCACAAAACCTTCAAGGACGCAGACAGCCTCAAAACCGTAATCGACGAAGAGATCAAAGCCATGAACGAAAGCCGAAAACCCCATCCGTTGGCCAATCAGCGAATCTCTGCTTAGTGCCCGCTCGCGCACGGCGGCGTCGGCCGGCGACAGACGGTCCAGCCTAAGCAGCCGGATGAGTGGGCGCAACGTCGGTCCATTCACGAGGAGCGTGAACAACACGAACCCCGTCACCAGCACGGCCACCAGCCGGCGCGTCTCCGGCGTCAAATCCGCGTTCTCGGCCACCGCCAGCACCAGCGCCAACGATACCGCGCCCCGCAGGCCGCCCCACAGGATGACGATCTTGAAGGTGTTGCTGACGCGCGCGGCGAGCCCCGTGGCGGAGAGCGCCGGCAAGAGGCCGAACAGGACCACGCCGCGCGAGATCAGCGCCGCCAGCACGACGACCGCCAGCCACAGCGCGTCCATCGGCGTCACTTCGTCCAAGAGCCGCGGCACCAGCATGGCGGCGAGAATAAAGATGAGCGAACTCGCCCAGAATCCGAGTTGCTCCCAGGTCTCGACCAGGCTGTGCCAAGTCGTGGGCGTGACGCGGGTGCGCCCGACCGAGCCGACGGTGAGCCCCGCCGTCACCACCGCGACCACGCCCGATACGTGCAGGTAGGTTTCGGCGGCAATGAAAGAGAGGTAGGCGAGCGACACGGTGAGCGTGATCTCCGCCAGCCGCAGGCCCCGGAGCGGCAGGAACAGCCAGCAGGCGATACGCGCCATCGCCAGGCCGACGACAGCACCCCCCAGGAACGACCACAGGAAAGCGAGCGTGGTCGCGCCCACGTCGCTGCTGGCGCCGGCCGTCAACATGGCAAGGAGTAGGGTCGATAGGGCGATGGCGGCGGCGTCGTTGAAGAGGCTCTCCCCTTCGACCAGCATGGTCAGCCGCCGGGGCGCGCCCAGATCGCGGAATATGCCGACGACGGCGACCGGGTCCGTCGTCGCCACGATCGCCCCCACCAGCAGGCAGACGATGGGGTCGACGCCGGAGAGGACGGCGAGCGCGCCGCCGACCGCCAGCATGCAGGCGACCACCGCGATCACGGCCAGAAGCAGGATCGGCGCCAGATCGTCCATCAGCCGGCGCACGTCGATGACGAGCGCCGCTTCGAACAACAGCGTCGGCAGGAAGATGATAAGAAAGGCCTCGGACGAGATACGGAACTCGTTCAATGCCATCAGGAAGTCGCCGAGCGGCCCCATGCGGTGCACGCCCGCGACCGCGGCGACGCCGGCGCCTAGCGCCACGCCGGCCGCCGCCAGAAGAACCGTGAAGGGCAGGTTGAGGCGGTTGGCGATAGGCGGCAGCAGGCTCACCACCACCAGGAGCCCCATCAAGCCGAGGACGATGAGTACGATCTCGTGCATGACAGAACCCTGAATGGCAGCCTGTTGGACGCCGACCAACCGCCGCCCGATCCGCCGTGGTTTGGCGGACCGGACGTTCGCTATCGTTCCGGAGCGTACGAACCCGCTCGGCTCAAGGTCTTATGCGGATACTCGGCAGACCGTCAATGGAGGCCGGCATTGTTCGCGCCGCCAGGCTTTTTCTCAAATGTCATTGCCGCTCCCATCGGTCTGGCCGTCGCTGGTGCCTTGATCGCCGCCGTCCAGATTGCCATCGCCCGGCTCGGAATCCCCGAACCCGCCATCCGGTGAATCGTCGCCACCCGGGCCGGCGTCGTCGAGGCCTCCTGGAGGATTCGATCGCTCGGACGCACGTGACGCGCCGGAGCAATCCGCGGGAACCTGGATGATTTCGCTCCGGCGGGCGAAGACGGCATTGCCGCCGCACGGGATGACGAACACCGATCCCTCTTCCACCAAGAGTTCGGTGGCGCCGTCCTTGGGTGCCACCCAAAGAAGGAACTTCGTGCCGCGGATGCTGAGCGTCGCCGTTGGCGTCTTCAGCACCATGGCGGCGTCCTTGTTGCGCATGTCGCCGCTGGTGAAGCGGAACAGGCCCTTGGTGAAGGTGATCGCCGCATCGCCCACCTCGGTATCGGGATCGTAGATGAACCTGTCGAGGACGACGGAGGAATTGCCGCCGACCTGCAACTGCGTGCCGTCGAGGAACCTCAGAGCCGTGCGTCCGCCCCGGCCGGTCTCGACGGTCTCGCTGGAGAAGACGTCGGTGTTGAAATAGAGCGATTCGCGCGCGCCGGACTCGCGCAGGCCTTCCGCGCCCAGGAACTCCTGCTGCATCACTTCGCCGATTTCGGTTTCCGCCGCGATGGCCGAGCCCGAGCCAAGCGCCGCGCCGAGGACGGTAGCCGACAACAATCGAGATAAGAACGACATCGGATCACCCTACATTTAACTGTTGCAACGCAGCCCGCCCTATACGCGCGTTAGCCGGCCTTGGTCGCCGCCGTATAGACCCCGTCCCACTCCGGCGGCGGCGACGTCTCAACATAGTCCATGATTCGCTGTTCATAAAGATCATATAATCCCGCCGGCCCGCCTTCATGCGCCCGGCAGGAAGCGAGGGCGGCCTTGGCCTCGTCCCAGCGCTGGGCCCGATAGGCCTCGATGAGGCGCGCGTGGGCGGCTTCGAGCTCGGCGAACCACGGCGCCGCCCTGACCTCGGGGCCGCCCTGCAGGGTGAAGATCCGCGACGGCTTGGCGCGGCCCTTGACCCGCACCAGGTCGAGCTCCAGAAGCGCCGCCTGGGACGCCTCGGCGGCGGTATCCTCGCCGATGACGATGTCGACGCCATAGACGCGCGACAGGGCCTCGAGCCGCGAGGCGACGTTCACGGCATCGCCCAGCACCGAATAGTCGAAGCGCTGATGCGAGCCCATGTTGCCGACGCAAGCCTCGCCGGTGTTGAGGCCGATGCCGACCTCGATGTCGATGGGCTTGCGCCCGGCGCGCTTGGCTAACTCGGCGCGGTCTTGATTGAGGCGGCGCAGTTCCTCGCGCATGGCCAGCGCCGCTTCGCCGGCGTGCTTGGCATGCGCCTCGTCGCGCATCGGCGCGTTCCAGAACGCCATGATGCAATCGCCGATGTACTTGTCGATGGTGCCGCCATGGGCCTGGATGACCGTGGTCATGGGGGTGAGGAACCCGTTGATGAGGTGGGTCAGCTCTTCCGGCCGCAGGCCTTCGGCGATGCGCGTGAACCCGCGGATGTCGCAGAACAAGAGAGTCAGCTCGCGCATCTCGCCGCCGAGTTTCAGGCGTTCGGGATGGCGCGTCAGTTCCTCGACCAGCACCGGCGACAGATACCGCCCGAAGGCCATGCGGACGTTGCGCTTCTCGCCCTCGGTGCGCATGTACGACATGAGCGAACTCGCCATGTAGACGCCGAACGTGGCCGCGACCGGCAGCAGGGGATCGAACAGCATCCGGGCCTCGCGGAAGGCGATCCACGATCCGCCGATGGCGCCGGCGATCGCCAGAACGCCGATGACCGCCGCCCCCAAGGCGCCCATGCGCGGCACGGCCACCATGAGGACCAACCCAAGGACCACGAGAAAGACGATCTCCGCCCCATCCGCCCAATCGGGCCGGGTGAGATAGTCGCCGGCCAGCATCTGTTCCAGCGCCTGGGCGTGCAACTCGACGCCGGCCGAGGTCGGGTTCAAGGGCGTGGCCCGCAAATCCTTGAGCGCTTCGGCGCTGGCGCCAATCAGCACGATGTTGCCCGCGACCGGTGTCGGGTCGAACCCTTGCTCCAGCACCGTCCAGGCCGAAATGAAGCGTGCGTCGACGTGGCCGGTGTCGTGAAGCAGCATTTGTCCGGTGGCCTCGGTCGGAACCGTGATCGCGCCGATCTTCACGTGCGTGATGCCGGTGTGCTCGCCGAAGCTCTGCTCGCTCTGCGCGCCGGAAGACTTGACGATGTAGGTGCTGGCCCCTTGCGCGATGCGCAGCGCCTCGGCGGCAAGGCTTGGATAGATCTGGTCGTCCAGCGCCAGCAGCAGCGGCACGGTGCGAATGACGCCGTCCGAATCGGGCGTGCTGTTGACGAACCCGTTGCCCATGGCGGCGGCCTGAAGCGGCGGCAGGGCAGCCACCGCGCCCGGGAATCTGGTCACGAACAGCATCGGATCGTCGCCCACCGACGACAGACCCGCCTTCACGGCCGGCGCCTCGTCGCGCGGCCGGTCGAGCAGCACGAAGGCGATCGCCGTGTTCGCGCGCCCGAAGGCGGCGGCGAGTTCGCTGTCGGGATCGGGCATGTTCGCCAGGCTGTCGCGCAGGCGGTCATAGCCCGGCTGGCTGGCGAAGGCTTCGAGGATGCCGGCCGGCGACATGCGGTCGGGCTCGGCATAGAGGATGTCGAGCGCCACCGCCGCGGCCCCGGATTCGGCCAGCCGATCGACGATGCGGGCCATCACGGTGCGGGGCCAGGGCCACTGGCCCAGGCGTTTGAGGCTTTCCTCGTCGATATCCACGATGCGCACCGGCAGCGCCTCGTACTCCCGCGGCGCCAGGCGCTGGTAGCTGTCGAAGACGAGATGACGCAGTTCCTGAACCACCGTCCCCTCCTGCAACCGCGCGAAGAGGGCTATGACCAGCAGCAGGCCGGGGGCGGCGAGTTCGAACCAACGTTTCATGGACCAGCCCGAAGTGGGAGCGTTTCCTAGTCTAGCGAAGTTCGGGTCCGGTCAAAACCCGGTTGACCGCCGAGGCCGGGCAATGGACAGTCAAGCGAGCGGCATCGACCGCCGAACCGGCATCGTGGCTCCAGAACCGCGCCGGCTGCAACAGAAAGAGGAGTCTTACGCGCATGAACAAGTATCTCTCCGGACTGGCGGCGGCGGTGGCCGTGGCGTTGTTGGCGTCCCCCGCGCCGGCTGCCGAAAAGATCGTTATTTCCCAATGGGATCAATATTGGCCGGCGGATTTGCTGGCGAACTTCACCAAGGAGACCGGGATCGAGGCGGAATGGTCGGTCCAGATCGACAATGAAGACATGATGGGCAAGGTGACCGCGAGCGGCGGCAAGGGCTATGACGTGGTCTTCGCCTCCGGCCCGTTCGTGGAGGCGCTGGCGAAATTGGGTCTCATCGCCGAGCTCGACCACGGCAAGCTTCCGAACCTCGCCAATCTTTACGCGCAGGCGCGCAATCTGCCCTTCGATCCGGGCAACAAGTACTCGGTGCCCTACACCTGGGGCACGACGGGACTTTGTTACCGCAGCGATCTGGTGCAGCCGGATCCGACGAGCTGGGACGACCTGCTGAAGCCCGCCGATGCCCTTAAGGGCAAGATCACCATGCTGTCCACCGACCGCTGGCTGATGGCGGCGGGCGCCAAGTCGCTGGGATATTCGGTCAACACCGTCGATCCGGCGGAACTGGCGGCGATCAAGGAACTGCTGATCGCGGCGAAGAAGAACATCCTCGCCTATGACGACACCACGTTCTATTCGAAGCTGGTGTCGGGCGAGGCGAGCCTGGTGCACGCTTGGGACGGCTGGTGCAATTTCGGCGTCGCCGAGAACCCGGCGATCAAGTTCGTGATCCCGAAGGAAGGCAGCGATCTCTTCGTCGACGCCATGGTCGTCACCGCCGCTTCCGAGCACAAGGACGCGGCGCACGCCTTCCTCAACTACGTTCTCAAACCCGACGTGCACGCCTCGATCATGGCCTTCTCGCTCTACAAAGTGCCGAACGAAAAGGCGCTGGCGGTACTCGACCAGACCCTGTTGACCACCTATCCGACATTGGCGATCTCGTCGGAAGTGCTGTTCCAGCAGGAGCAGTTGCGCGATCTCGGCGACGGGCAGAAGGAGTTCACCCGCGTCGTGACGGAGATTCTGGCGGCGCAGTAGGTCGAAGTCCCGGGCCGGGGCCAAGGGCGCCCCGGCCCCGCCGACCGGCAAGACATGTCCGAACTCACGCGCCGATTGGTGCTGCTTGGGCCTGGCCTGGCCTGGTTCGCGCTCTTCCTGGTGGCGCCCTGCGCCATCGTCTTCGTCTACAGTTTCCTAGAGCGCGGCACCTACGGCGGCATCGACCGCGTCTTCACGCTGGAGAATTACACCCGCGCCGCCGACCCGCTCTATCTCGGCATCTTCATATCCTCGGCCAGGATCGCGGCGATGACGACGCTGGCGGCGCTCCTGTTCGGCTATCCGGCCGCCTATGGGATCGCCGCCGCGCCCAAGCGCTGGCAGGTTCCCCTGCTGATCCTGGTGATGCTGCCGTTCTGGAGCAACTATCTCATCCGCACTTATGCCTGGATCGTGCTGCTCAATCGCGAGGGGCTGATCAACCACGGGCTCGAGGTCCTCGGGCTCGCCGACGAGCCCTTGCCGCTGCTCTACAACGATTTCGCCATCGTCGTCGGGTTGGTCTACGGCTACCTGCCCTTCATGGTGCTGGCCCTCTACAGCTCGATCGCGCGGTTGAACCCGGAGACCCTGGAGGCTTCGGCGGATTTGGGCGCCTCGGGCCTTCGCACCTTCCTGCGCGTCACGCTGCCGCTGACGGTGCCGGGGATCGCCGCGGGCTGCGTCTTCGTCTTCGTGCTTTCGATCGGCAATTTCATCACCCCCGACCTCTTGGGTGGCGGCCGCACGCTGATGGTGGGGAACCTCATCTTCAATCAGTTCCTGTCGGCGCGCGATTGGCCGTTCGGCTCGGGCCTCGCGTTCTTGCTGATCGCGCTCATGATGCTTCTGCTTCTCGTTCAAGCCGTGGTGGCCAGACGCGCCGGAGGCGCCGGCCTTCATGCTTAAGGCCCCCTTGTCGCGACGGGTACTCGGGGCTCATCTCGGCCTCGTCTACCTGTTCCTCTACGGCCCCATCGCCGTGCTGGTGGCGCTCTCCTTCAACGAAAGCGGACTGCCCACCGCCTGGACCGGATTCTCGGTCGAGTGGTACGGCAAGATGCTCGCCAACGCGGCGATCCGCGCCGCCGTCGTCAATACCCTCATCGTCGCGGCGTTCTCGACATTGATCGCCACCGCGATCGGCACGCTGCTCGCGCTGGGAATGGAACGTTTGCGGTCGAGCGCGGCGATGGACGCCGCCATCTACATGCCGATGATCATTCCCGATATCGTGCTGGCGATCGCGCTGCTGTCGTTCTTCACCGCCCTCGATTTCACTCTGGGGCTCCATTCCATCATCGCCGCGCACGCGGTGTTCAATATCGCCTTCGTCTGCGTCGTCGTGCGCGCGACGCTCAAGCATTTCGACAAGTCGATCGTCGAGGCCTCGATCGATCTCGGTGCGAGCGAATCGCGCACGTTCCTGCGCATCACCCTCCCGGTCATATTCCCGGGCGTGCTGTCGGGGGCACTGCTCGCCTTCACGCTTTCGGTGGACGAGTTCATCATCGCCTATTTCACCGCCGGCGCCGGGCCGTCCTCGACCACCTTTCCGATGCAGATCTATTCCATGATCCGCTTCGGCGTGACGCCGGAGATCAACGCGGTCGCCACCATCGTGCTGGGGGTGAGCTTCGTCCTCATCCTGGTTTCGCAGCGCCTGCGCCGGGACGAGCCGCTATGACCGCCGTCGTCGCCGTCGATGCCATCGCCAAGCGCTTCGGCGCGGTCGCCGCGGTGGACGAGGTGACGCTGGGCGTGGCCGAGGGCGAGTTCTTCGCGCTCCTCGGGCCGTCCGGCTGCGGCAAGACCACGCTCCTGCGCCTCATCGCCGGCTTCGAGCGGCCGGATACGGGGCGCGTGCTGCTCGACGGGCGCGACATCACCGCGATCCCGCCCAATCGCCGTCCGGTCAACATGATGTTCCAGTCCTATGCTCTCTTCCCGCACATGTCGGTCTCCGGCAATGTTTCCTACGGCCTGGAGATGGAGGGCATGAAGGGGCCGGAGCGTTCGCGCCGGGTCGCCGAGGCCCTCGACCTCGTGCGGCTCGGCGACCTCGCCAAGCGCCGCCCGGACCAGCTTTCGGGCGGCCAGCGCCAGCGCGTCGCCTTGGCCCGTGCCCTCATCAAGCGCCCGCGCGCGCTGCTGCTGGACGAGCCGCTGGCGGCGCTCGACAAGAAGCTGCGCGGCGAGATGCAAGTCGAGCTGAAACGCCTGCAACATGAGACCGGCATCGCCTTCCTGGTCGTGACCCACGACCAGGAGGAGGCGCTCGCCATGGCCGACCGCATTGCCCTCATGCAGGACGGGCGCGTGGCGCAGATGGATTCGCCGCGCGCCCTCTATGAGCGTCCCGCCAATCGGTTCGTCGCCGGTTTCATCGGGCTCATGAACTTCTTCGAAGGGCGCGCCGCGGCCGGTGGCGTCGAGGTCGAGGGGCTGGGGCTGCTCAAGGCCGAGGGCGGTCAATCGGGCGAGGCCGCGACGCTGGCGGTCCGCCCCGAACGCCTGCGCGTCCATCTGGCGCCGATATCTTCGGAAAGCGCCAATACGCTGGCCGGCACGGTCGTGGATATTTCCTATCTCGGGCAGGACCAGCTGGTGCGCGTGCGCGTGGCCGGGCAATCGACCCCGGTCATGGCGCGGGTCGCCAGCGCCACCGATGTGGCGGCGCGCGTCACCCTCGGCCGGAAGGTCTGGTGCGAATGGCCGCCCGAGGATGGCCGCGTTCTCCTGACCTGAGAAAGGGGGTCGGGAGTCGTTTTTTCACTCGATCTCGACGTCATCCCAGAAGCCGACCCACCGATCGACTTGGCTCATCGATGCCAGCGGCGCTTCGTACGACCACGCGGCCCGTTCGCCGCGAGTCGCGCCGTCGGCGAGGTCGTAGAACCGGACCCCGTGCGGGCACGCGAGATCGTCCTTCGTCTTCGGCGCCGGCCGGAGCAAATCCATCCGCACGGATCGCCTCGGGAAATACCGGTAGCCGTGAACTTCGAGGGTTCGATCGCTCTTCGCGATCACCTGACCGCGCCAAATCGCTTTCATGGTGTCCATCCTTGTTAGCTCACTCCGACCTCGAATTTCTAACTCCCGTCGGGCGCCGCGGTCATGATGGCCGCGCCCAGCACCCGGCCGGTCTGGCCTTCCTGAACGATGATGGCGCAACCGGCGCTCCCGGCGGAGTCGAGCGCGAAGCGCGCCGCCCTGCCGTCCCACGTGCCCAGCGCGCGCAACTGGCGCACGACGTTGAAATTGGAGATCGTGGCGCCGGCGTTTTCGCCGCGCTTTACCGGCGTCACCTGCTCCTTGTCGAAGAAGGCGAGCCACACGGTCGCGGGCTCGGGCAGGGCCATGGCGCTGTCGGGCAGCATGACTTCCCAACCGCCGCCCGCGGTCCTCGTCAGCGTCACCGGAATCTTGTCGCGCCGCGCCGCGTCGATGAGGCGCAACACCGCCGAGCGGTCCGAGCCGACGGCGTCATGTTCGCCGTCGATCACCATCTGCGGCGTATAGACCATGCGCCGGCCGACGGTGCGGGCATAGGCGCGCTGGCGCAGGGTCGTCTCCGGACTGGCGAAGGGATCCTTCCAGCCGATGTAGTCCCAGTAATCGACGTGGAGCGAGAGGGCGACGAGATCGGGCCGCGCCGCCAGTTCGCCCAGGAACGCGTCGGCCGGCGGGCACGAGCTGCACCCTTGCGAGGTGAAAAGCTCGACCACGACGGCTTGCGAGGAATCCTCCGCCGATGCCGGCCGGAGCAGCGCGGCGCCGAGCATGGCGGCAATGAAGAATGTGCGCATGGGTGGAGACTAGGCGCCGCCCGCCCTCAACCGCAAATCACGTTGCGGTGAGGGCTATTCTAGGCCGCGCGCTTGTGGAGCGCGCGCAGCACGTAGGGCAGGATGCCGCCGTGGCGGAAATACTCGACCTCGTCCACCGTGTCGATGCGGCAGACGACCGGCACGTCGTTTTGCGTTCCGTCGGGGCGCCGGATGCGCAAGGTCAAATCCATGCCCGGCTTGATGCCGGCGGTAAGGCCGGCGACGTCGAAGATTTCCTGGCCGGTAAGCCCGAGGCTGCGCCGCGTCGTCCCCGCCTTGAACTGCAGCGGCAGCACCCCCATGCCGACGAGGTTCGAGCGATGGATGCGCTCGTAGCTTTCGGCCACGACCGCGCGCACGCCCAGAAGCACCGTGCCCTTCGCCGCCCAGTCGCGCGAGGAGCCGGTGCCGTATTCCTTCCCGGCGATGACGACGAGCGGAACGCCGCCCGCGCGATACTTCATGGCGGCGTCGTAGATCGACATGACGGCGCCGTCGGGCATCAAACGGGTCACGCCGCCCTCGACGCCCGGCACCATCTCGTTCTTGAGGCGGATGTTGGCGAAGGTGCCGCGCAGCATCACCTCATGATTGCCGCGACGCGCGCCGAAGGAATTGAAGTCGGCCGGCTGTACACCGTGCTCGATCAGATACCGACCGGCCGGCCCGTCCTTCTTGATCGCGCCCGCCGGCGAAATGTGGTCGGTGGTGATGCTGTCGCCCAGGATCGCGAGCGGCCGGGCGCCGGTCACGTCGGCGATCTTGCTCGCCGGCTCCGCCGCCATGCCCTCGAAATAGGGCGGCAGGCGCACATAGGTGGAGGCCGCCTCGAAGGCATAGGTCATGCCCTTGGCGGTCGGCGTCTTGCGCCAGGCCTGGTCGCCGGTGAACACGTCGGCGTAGCGCTTGCGGAACATGGCCGGCGTCACCGCCTTCCTCACCGTGTCGTGGATTTCCTTGTTGGTGGGCCAGATGTCCTTCAGGAACACCGGCTTGCCCTTCCGATCGTGGCCGAGCGGTTCGCGAGCCAAGTCGATCTTCAGCGATCCGGCAATGGCATAGGCGACGACCAGCATGGGCGAGGCGAGGTAGTTGGCGCGGGTGAGCGCATTGATCCGGCCCTCGAAGTTGCGGTTGCCCGACAGCACCGAGCAGGCCACCAGGTCGCCGCGCGTGATGGCGTCGGCGACGCCATCGGGCAGCGGGCCGGAATTGCCGATGCAGGTGGTGCAGCCATAGCCCACCAGGTTGAAGCCCAGTTGATCCAAGTGTTTTTGCAGTCCGGACTTCGCCAGATAGTCGGTCACCACCTTGGACCCAGGCGCCAGCGACGTCTTTACCCAGGGCTTTACCGCGAGCCCGCGCTTCAGCGCGTTGCGCGCGACCAGGCCGGCGCCCAGCATGACGCTCGGGTTCGAGGTGTTGGTGCAGCTGGTGATGGCGGCGATGACCACGTCGCCGTCGCCCAGGGAAAAGTCGGCGCCCGGAACCGGCAGGCGCGCAAGATTCGGGTTCTTCTTGCCGAACCCCTCGACCAGCGCGCGCCGAAAATCGGCGGCCGCGTCGCTCAAGGGAACGCGATCCTGCGGACGCTTCGGGCCGGCGATGCAAGGCTCGACGGTCGAAATGTCGAGTTCGAGCGTGTCCGTGAAAAGCGGCTCCGGCGTCTTGGGGCCGCGCCACAAGCCTTGCTTCTTGGCATAGGCCTCGACCAGCGCCACGCGCGCCGGGGCGCGGCCGGTCGCCATCAAATACTTGATGGTCTCGTCATCGACGGGGAAGAAGCCGCAGGTGGCGCCGTACTCCGGCGCCATGTTGGCGATGGTGGCGCGGTCGGGCAGCGCCAGTTGGTCGAGCCCGGGCCCGAAGAACTCGACGAACTTGCCGACGACCCCCTTCTTGCGCAGCGTCTGCGTGATGGTGAGCACCAAATCGGTGGCGGTGGCGCCTTCCCGTAAAGACCCGGTCAAGCGAAAGCCGACGACCTCGGGGATCAGCATCGAAATGGGCTGCCCCAGCATGGCGGCCTCGGCCTCGATGCCGCCCACGCCCCAGCCAAGCACGCCAAGCGCGTTCACCATGGTGGTGTGACTGTCGGTGCCCACGACCGTATCGGGATAGGCGAGCGCGCGGGCGCTATCGGACGAGGTCCATACGGTCTGCGCCAGGTATTCGAGATTGACCTGATGGCAGATGCCGGTGCCCGGCGGGACGACTCGGAAATTATTGAAGGCGGTCTGGCCCCAGCGCAAGAAGGCATAGCGCTCGCCGTTGCGCTCGTATTCCAGTGCGACGTTCCGGGCGAAGCTCTGCTTGTCGCCGAAATTGTCGACCATCACCGAATGATCGATGACGAGATCGACGGCCGAGAGCGGGTTGACCTTGCCCGGGTCATCGCCCATGGCCTGCATCTGGGCCCGCATCGCGGCAAGATCGACGACCGCCGGCACGCCGGTGAAATCCTGCATCAGCACGCGCGCCGGCCGGAAGGCGATCTCGCGATCGGACTTCCGGTTTTTCAGCCACTTGGCGACGGCTTTGATGTCCGCCGCCTTCACCGAGCGGCCGTCCTCGTGCCGCAGGAGATTTTCCAGCAGAACCTTCAGCGAACAAGGCAGGCGCGACAGGTCGCCAAGCCCGGCCTTTTCCGCCGCGGGCAGGCTGAAATAGTCATAGGCCTTGACGCCAACCTTGAGGGTTCGGCGCGATTTCATGCTGTCGATGCTTTTGGCCAAAGGGGCCTCCCACGCCGTTAGGGCGGTGAGCGCGTGCGCCCGCCACCATAGAAAGTCCCATGAACCTAGGCAAGAGCGTCCCGCGCTTCATGTTTTCTCGACCGATATCGCGATATAACATTGAAATAACAAAAGAATAGTTCGTCCAGACAGGAAACCCGATCGGGGTACATAGTTAACTCATTGAATAAACACTATTATTTATGATGCAAAAATCACAATTTCGCCATCTTCGGGGCTAAATCGGGCCATAGACGCTCCCTAAATGATATGCGCAAGGAGACCTTCCCTCTCCAGTCGCGGCTCGCCAGTCGGCCGCGGCACTACCCAAAGACTGGACGACAGGCGGGCCCTCGCCCCCCCAGCGATCCCGCCCAAACGTGGCGCCGCGTTCCTTCCCCCAGGAACGCGGCGCTTTTTGTTCGGCCTGCCTATACTGAAATACCGACGCCCGAGACCTATGGCCCATCCTTCGAGACGGCCCTACGGGCCTCCCCAGGATAAGGGGGCACTACCTCATGCCGGGGAGCCGCGAGCCTACTCCGCCGAAGCAGCCGCTTCGGCTGCGAAGGCTGGAAGCGGCGTCTCGAAGCATGGCCGCCGGGTCGATGTTTCCTAGACTTGGTCGAAGTTGTAAGAAGCGGGCATGGTGAATAGACAACATCGATCGATAGGGGATTTCATCCGGCGATGAGCCAGCTCGCGGTCAGCGACCTCGGCTGCCGGCGCGGCGGGCGTCTCGTTTTTTCGGGGCTGCGCTTTTCGCTGGAGCCGGGTGAAGCCTTGGTGCTGCGCGGCCCGAACGGCAGCGGCAAGTCCACTTTGTTGCGCTGTCTCGCCGGCCTCCTCCCGCCGGCATCGGGCAAGATCGCATGGCAAGGGAATGCCGTCGCCGACGACCCGGACGCTCATGGCCGGCGTCTCGGTTACGTCGGTCACCAGGATGGCGTCAGCCATGATCTGAGCGCCGCCGAAAACTTGCGCTTCTGGGCCGCGCTCGACGGCGGAGGCTGGCCGCCATCCGATGCCCTTGCCGCGTTCGGGCTCGCCGAAATCGCCGACCGTCCGGCGCGCGAATTGTCGCAAGGCCAGCGGCGGCGCCTGGCATTGGCGCGACTGTTGCTAACGCCGGCTTCGCTTTGGCTGGTGGACGAACCCATGGCGGGTCTCGACGAGGCGGCGGCGGACGCATTTTGTGCCCTGGCCTCGCGGCATATGGAAGCCGGCGGGTGCCTGGTCGCCTCGGCCCATGGCGAACTGGCGATCGCGGCGGCGCAACTGTCCTTGGCCGACTACGCCGTCGCGGATGGTTCGGACGCGCCATGGTAGCGGCGTGGCTCGCCATCGCCCGGCGCGACGTGACGCTGGCGCTTCGGCGCGGCGCCGATGCCATTCTCGTGCTGGCGTTCTTCGTCTTCGCCTCGGTGCTGTTTCCCCTTGCGATCGGTCCTTATCCGGCGATCCTGCGGCAGATCGGCCCCGGCGTTATCTGGGCGATGGCGCTGCTCGCGGCATTGCTGTCGCTCGATCGGCTCTTCCAGAGCGATTACGAGAACGGCACGCTCGATCTCCTGGCCTTGACGCCCATGCCGGTCGAACTCGTGGTGCTGGCCAAGGCGGCATCGCATTGGTTGACGACCGGGCTTCCCGTGACGGTGATCGCGCCGCTTATCGGCCTCATGTTCGAGGTCGACGGCAAGGGCCTTGCCGGCCTCACCGCGGCGCTCGGCATCGGCACGCCGATCTTGAGCCTAGTGGGATCGGTCGGTGCCGCGCTCACCCTAGGCGCGCGGCGCGGCGGGGTGCTGCTGGCCTTGCTGGTGCTACCGCTCTTCGTGCCGGCGCTCATCTTCGGCGCCGCGGCGGCCGAAGCCGCGTCATTCGGCTTGTCCATCGTCCCGGCGCTGTCGGTTTTGGCCGGTTTGCTGCTGGTGTCGCTCGCCTTGGCGCCTTGGGCCGCGGCGGCGGCCTTGCGCCAGGCGCTGGACTGATCCCATCATGTCCGCAAGCATGTCCGCCTTTCATCGCCTCGCCAATCCGACCCGGTTCCTGCGCTTGGCCGACGCGCTGCTGCCGTGGAGCGCCGGCCTGACCGTGGCGCTGCTGGCGCTCGGCCTCTATCTCGGGCTGGTGGCGGCGCCGCCCGACTACCTGCAAGGCGATACGGTGCGCATCATGTACGTCCATGTGCCGGCGGCGTGGATGGCGCTCTTCGTCTATACGACGATCGCCGCGGCAAGCGCCGTGGCGCTGGTTTGGCGCCACGCGCTCGCCGACGTGATCGCGCAAGCGGCCTCGCCCTTGGGCGCCGGCTTCACGGTGGTGGCGCTGGCCACGGGCTCGCTCTGGGGCAAGCCGATGTGGGGGACGTGGTGGGTGTGGGACGCGAGGCTGACGTCGGTGTTGATCCTGCTCTTCCTCTATCTCGGCCACATGGCGCTGGCACACGCGTTCGACGATCGTGCGCGGGGCGCGCGCGCCGCCGCGATCCTGGCGCTGGTGGGATTCGTCAACGTGCCGATCATCAAGTTCTCGGTCGATTGGTGGAGTACGCTGCACCAGCCGGCGAGTGTCAGCCGCCTCGATGCGCCGGCCATCGATCCGCTGATGTTGTGGCCGCTGCTTTGCATGGCGTTGGCATTCATGGGTTACTTCGTCTCGGTGTTGCTGGTGCGGGTGAAGGCGGAACTGCTGGAGGCCCGCCTGAGGACCGTGCGATATCGCGACGCGGGCGCGCGGTGATGGAGAATTTTTTCTCCATGGGCGGCCACGGCGCGTTCGTCTGGCCGGCTTACGCGGCCGCGGCCCTGGTACTCGTGGCGATGCTGGCGGCGAGCCTTCGGCGCCTCCGGCGCGCGCGCAAGGCGCTCGACGGGGCCGATCGGAGATGACACGCAAGCGGCGGCGTCTGGTGGCGTTAGGCGTCGGATTGACGCTATTGGCGGCTGGCGCCGCCTTGGTGCTGAACGCGCTCCGCGACACGCTGGTGTTTTTCTATTCGCCCACGGAACTCACCGCCGCCGCGCCGCCCAACCGTCCGGTTCGCATCGGCGGCCTGGTGGAAGAGGGCAGCCTCGCGCGCGATGCCGGCCAGGCAACGGTGCGCTTTCGCGTGACCGACCTTACCACCGCCATGCCGGTCGAATTCACCGGCGTGCTTCCGGACCTCTTCGCCGAGGGCCAGGGCGTGGTGGTTCAAGGCATGCTTGGCGCGGGCGGCGTCTTCGTCGCGAGCGAAGTTCTCGCCAAGCACGACGAGACGTACATGCCGGCCGAAGTCGCCGAGGCGCTGAAGAAATCGGGGCGTTGGCGGGGAACGGACGAATGATCGTCGAGCTCGGGCATTACGCGTTGGTCCTGGCGCTGGCCGTGGCGCTTGCGCAAGCGAGCCTGCCGCTCGTCGGCGCCTGGCGCGGCGATCGGCGGCTGATGGCTCTTGCTTCACCGGCGGCGGTTGCGCAGTTGGCGCTGGTGGCGCTCTCGTTCCTGGCGCTCACGCACGCCTTCGTCGTCTCCGATTTCTCGGTGGCGCTGGTCGCCGCCAACTCCCATTCGGCCAAGCCCCTGCTCTACAAGATCGCCGGCGCATGGGGAAACCACGAAGGCTCGTTGCTGCTGTGGGTGCTGATCCTGACGCTGTTCGGCGCCGCCGTGGCTCTCTTCGGCGGTAATCTTCCCGAAGCGCTTCGCGCCCGCGTCCTCGCCATTCAGGCGATGATCGGCGCCGGGTTCCTAGGTTTTCTCCTGCTCACTTCCAACCCATTCCTGCGTCTTTTCCCGGCGCCGGCCGACGGCAACGATCTCAATCCGGTGCTCCAAGACCCCGGCCTCGCCTTTCACCCGCCGACGCTCTATCTCGGGTATGTCGGGTTCTCGATGGCGTTCTCCTTCGCCGTCGCGGCGCTGATCGAGGGCAAGGTCGATGCCGCCTGGGCGCGCTGGGTGCGGCCGTGGACGCTTGCCGCCTGGGTGGCGCTCACCGCCGGCATCGCACTCGGCGGCCGCTGGGCCTATTACGAGCTCGGCTGGGGCGGGTGGTGGTTCTGGGATCCGGTCGAGAACGCCTCGCTGCTGCCGTGGCTGTCGGGCACCGCGCTGCTGCATTGCGCGATCGTCGTC
>VFKA01000075.1 GCA_009885795.1 Rhodospirillales bacterium
CATACTGACCGAAAGAGGACGGATCGTCGCCACCTCAAGGCCCGCGCCCGGGCGCGTTCATGACATCGAACTGCGAAGGCGCGGGCCGCCTCTGCCCAAGGGCTCACGCCTTTACGCCGACAGCGGCTATCAAGGCTATCAGAACGACCACCCCGCGACGGACATCCCCTACAAGCGATCGAAGAAAAGACCGCTGACCAAGGACGAACGCGCTTACAACCACGGCCTCAGCCGCTTCCGTGTGCGCGTCGAACACGCCATCGCCCGCCTGAAGTCCTTTCGCATTCTCGCCGACAGATACCGCTATCCCAGGGCCGCCTATGCCGCCAAGTTCGCCATCGTCGCGGGCGTCGTCAATCTCGTCGCCGGCTTTTGAAGCCGCGGCGCTTCGCCCACCTTGCGTCCTCCCTGCGCCCAAGCTACTTTTGCAACAGGTCTAATACTCATTTTGGACAGTGAAATAAGCATTGTGTCCCCGTGATTCCGTGTCGCGCTATCGGCCGATGTCCGATCGTGATATGTTGCCGGCGCACAAGTAGAACAGTCTTCGGAGTCCCCCATGGAAGATTCTAGCGCGTTTTCTATCTTCGTCATCGCCTTCGTCGCGCTCGCCATCCTGCTGATCGCCATGGCGGTCAAGTCGGTGCCGCAGGGGCGCGAGTGGACGATCGAACGCTTCGGGCGCTACACCCTGACGCTTCGCCCCGGCCTCAATTTCATCCTGCCGTTCATCGACCGCGTCGGCGCCAAGGTGAACATGATGGAGACCGTGCTGCCGGTGCCGACCCAGGAAGTCATCACCAAGGACAACGCCATGGTGAGCGTCGATGGCGTGGTCTTCTACCAGGTGCTCGACGCCGCCAAGGCGACCTATGAAGTCAACGACCTCGAGAACGCCATCCTCAACCTGACCATGACCAACATCCGCACGGTCATGGGCTCGATGGATTTGGACGAGCTGCTTTCGCTGCGCGACAAGATCAACCACCAATTGCTGAAGGTGGTGGATGGCGCCACCCAGCCCTGGGGCATGAAGGTGACGCGCATCGAGATCAAGGACATCGCCCCGCCGCGCGACCTGGTCGAATCCATGGGCCGGCAGATGAAGGCCGAGCGCGACAAGCGCGCCGCCATTCTGGTGGCCGAGGGTTTGCGCCAAGCCGCCATCCTCAAGGCCGAGGGCGAGAAGCAGGCCGCCATTCTCGAGGCCGAGGGAAGGCGCGAGGCCGCGTACCGCGACGCCGAGGCGCGCGAGCGCATGGCCGAGGCCGAAGCGAAGGCGACGATGGTGGTCTCCGAAGCGATCTCCAAGGGCAACGTGCAGGCGCTCAACTACTTCGTCGCCCAGAAATACGTTGAAGCGCTGCGCGAAGTGGCGAGCGCGCCCAACCAGAAGTTGGTGCTCATGCCGCTCGACGCGGCCGGCGTCATCGGCGCCATCGGCGGCATCGCCGAATTGGCGCGCGAGGCGTTTCCCAAGAAATCCGGTCCGTGGGACAAGGAGAAGGCATGATGAGCGAATGGCTCGGCCGGATCGAGTTCTGGCACTGGCTGATCCTCGGCCTTGGCCTCGGCGTGCTCGAAGTGATGGCGCCGGGCGCCTTCTTCATTTGGCCGGGGCTGGCCGCCATCGCGACCGGGATTCTGTTGCTGGCCGTACCCGCGCTGGGCTGGGAGATCCAGTTCCTGTTTTTCGCCGTCTTGTCGATCGTCGTGACCGTAGGTGGGAGAACCTATGTGCGCCGCCGCCCGATCAAGACCGACGACAGTCGCTTGAACCGTCGCGCCGAACAGTATGTCGGGCGCACGCTCGTGGTCGAGCAGGCGATCGTGAACGGGCGCGGCGTCGTCAATGTGGACGACTCGGTCTGGCGCATCGAGGGGCCGGATTTGCCGGCCGGCGCGCGGGTCAAGGTCGTCGGCGTCGATGGCGCCTTATTGAGGGTGAAGCTCGCGGAGTGAAGGGCGGGGATAGGTTGTCATTCCGGCGCACGCCGGAATCCATCGATCCCCCGTCGCGATGGGTCCCGGCTTTCGCCGGGACGACAGCTGTTGTTCGTCGCATCAACGCGCGGCGGCGATGAGTTCCTGCTTCACCTGGTCGAGGATGGCGGCGGCCTCGCTGCCGCGGATCTTGGCGATGTCGTCCTGGTACTTGAGCAGCACGCCCAGCGTGTCGCCCACGACTTGCGGATCGAGCGCCACCTTGTCGAGCTGGACGAGGGCGTCGGCCCAATCGATGGTCTCGGCGACGCCGGGCAGCTTGAAGAGGTCGCGCTTGCGCAGCGCCTGGACGAAGCCGACGACCTGGCGCGCGAGCTCCGGCCCGGTCTTCGGCGACTTCACGCGCAGGATCTCGAGCTCGCGCGCGGCGTCGGGATAATCGACCCAGTAGTAGAAGCAGCGCCGCTTCAGCGCGTCGTGAATCTCGCGCGTGCGGTTGGAGGTGATGACGACGATGGGCGGCTCGGCCGCGGCGATGGTGCCAAGCTCCGGGATCGTGATCTGGAAGTCCGACAGCATCTCCAGCAGATAGGCCTCGAACGGTTCGTCGGTGCGGTCGAGCTCGTCGATCAGGAGGACCGGCGCGCCGCCGGCTTGCGGTTCGAGCGACTGAAGCAGCGGGCGCTTGATCAGGAATTTTTCGCCGTAGATGTCGCTGTCGAGCGTGTCGCGGCTCTTGTCGCCGGCGGATTCGGCGAGACGAATTTCCACCATCTGGCGCGAGTAATTCCATTCATAGACGGCCGAGGACACGTCGAGGCCTTCATAGCATTGCAGCCGCAAGAGCTTGCGCTTGAGGGACTTCGCCAGCACCTTGGCGATCTCGGTCTTGCCGACGCCGGCCTCGCCTTCGAGGAAGAGCGGACGATGGAGCTTCAGCGACAGATAGAGCGCCGTCGCCAGGCTGCGGTCGGCGACATAGTCGCCGGCGGTGAGGACGCCGAGCGTCTCGTCGACGGAGCGGGGCAGGGTCATGGCGGAATCCTAGCCAATTCCACCAAAAGAATCAAAATGTTGTGGCGATGCATGAAACTTTTCGGACGTGGAGCAATGCTGCTTTCGGCGAATGCGTGGCTGTGTTAGCGTTCTCCCAGCCTGCTTAACATGAACAGGCTTTCGACAACGGGAGGAAGATAATGAGATCGACGTGGTTACGCATGATATCGGTTTCGGTCGTGGCGTTGATGTCGTCAACCGGGTTCGCATCCGGCCAGACGATGGACGAGCTCGTAGCCGCCGCCAAGGCCGAAGGCCAGCTGACCGTCATCGCGCTGCCGCACGATTGGTGCGGCTATGGCGGGGTGATCGAGGGCTTCAAGGCCAAGTACGGCCTGATCGTGAACGAGCTCAATCCCGACGCCGGCTCGGGCGACGAGATCGAGGCGATCAAGGCCAACCAGGGCAATATGGGTCCGCAGGCGCCGGACGTGATCGACGTCGGCCTGTCCTTCGGTCCCACGGCCAAGGCGGATGGATTGATCCAGCCGTATAAGGTCGCGACCTGGGACACGATCCCGGATAGCGTCAAGGACGCCGAAGGCTTTTGGTACGGCGACTATTACGGCGTGCTGGCGTTCGAGGTGAATGCCGACATCGTGAAGAACGTCCCGAAGGATTGGGCCGATCTTCTGGGCCCGGACTATAAGAACAGCGTCGCTCTCGCCGGCGACCCGCGCGCTTCCAACCAGGCGATCCAAGGGGTGTACGCCGCCGGGCTATCGGTTGCGGGCGGCGATGCCGCCAAGGCCGCCGACGAAGGGCTGAAGTTCTTCGCCGAACTCAACAAGAACGGCAACTTCGTACCGGTGATCGGCAAGGCGGCGCCGCTGGCGCAAGGCTCGACGCCGATCATCATCCGCTGGGACTACAACGCGCTCGCCGACCGCGACACGCTCAAGGGCAACCCGAAGGTCGAGGTCGTGGTGCCGGAGACCGGCGTCGTCGCCGGGGTCTACGTCCAGGCGATCAGCGCCTATGCCCCGCACCCGAACGCGGCCAAGCTGTGGATGGAGTACCTTTATTCGGATGAAGGGCAGCTCGGTTGGCTCAAGGGCTATTGCCACCCGATCCGGTTCAACGACCTGGTGAAGAACGGCAAGGTGCCGCAGGAGATGTTGGACCAACTGCCGCCGGCGGCCAGTTACGAAAAGGCCGTCTTCCCGACGCTCGACGAGCAGGCGGCGGCGAAGGAAATCATCACCAAGCAGTGGGACGCCGTGGTCGGAGCGAACGTGCAGTAGACTCCGAACACCAATCCTGACCGAGAGAACTCTCCCCCGCCCGGCGGTTCGCCCTTGGCGGGGGAGGGGTTCGCTGGCATGAGCCAACCCGCTTGACACAAGAAGCGCAGACCGCCCCACGCGCCTCGACGTTCCAGATCGGCCGGACGGCCTGGGCGTGGCTGGGCGTCACGCCGTTTTTCCTGTTCGCGCTCATGTTCCTGATTCTGCCGACGCTGTTCCTGGTCGTGGGCGGATTCCAGGACGCCGAGGGGCGCTTCACGCTCGATAACATTTACAACCTGTTTCAGCCGACGATCCTCTCCGCCTACTGGATCAGCATCAAGATCAGCGCGGCCTCGGCGATCTTCGGGGCCCTCATCGGGTTCTTCCTCGCCTATGCCGGGGTCATCGGCGGGCTACCGGCATGGATCAGGCCGACGCTGATGACGTTTTCCGGCGTCGCCTCGAACTTCGCCGGCGTGCCCTTGGCCTTCGCCTTCCTGGCGACGCTCGGGCGCACCGGTCTGGTGACGGCGCTGCTGGTGAAGTATTTCGGCTTCAACATCTACGACACCGGATTCAATCTGTTGAGCTTCTGGGGATTGACGCTCACTTACCTATATTTCCAGATTCCGCTCATGGTGCTGATCCTGGCGCCGGCGCTCGACGGGTTGAAGCGCGAGTGGCGGGAAGCGGCGGAGAATCTAGGCGCCAGCACCTGGGAATATTGGCGCCGCGTGGCGCTGCCGGTGCTGTGGCCGAGCATCCTCGGCACCACGCTGCTGCTGTTCGCCAACGCCTTCGGCGCCATCGCCACGGCCTACGCGCTCACCGGAAGCTCGCTCAACATCGTCACCATCCTGTTGTACGCGCAGATCCGCGGCGACGTGCTGCACGATCCCAATCTCGGCTATGCGCTGGCCCTGGGCATGATCCTCATCACCGGATTGTCCAACGGCGCCTATATCTGGCTGCGCCAGCGCAGCGAAAGGTGGTTGCGATGAAGCGCATGAAGATCGGCTCCTGGCTCGCCGTCGCCTTCGGCACGCTCTATTTCCTGATCCCGCTGATCGGCACGTTCGAATTTTCGCTGCGCGTGCGCCGCGGCGAATACAGCTTCGATGCCTATCGGATCGTGCTGGCCGACCCTGCCTTCCAGGCGACCTTCAGCTATTCGACGGTGCTGGCGCTGGCGACGATCGTGGTGGGCGTGTTGCTGGTCGTGCCGACCGCCTATTGGATCGAGCTGCGGCTGCCGCGGCTGCGCCCGGTCGTGAGTTCATCACCCTGCTGCCGCTGGTCATTCCGGCCATCGTCATCGTGTTCGGTTATTTGCGCCTCTACAACAGCTCTTCGTTCCTGCCGATGACGGCCAACGAGAGAAGCACGGACGTGCTGCTGACCTTCAGCTACGTCACCCTGGCGCTGCCCTACATGTATCGCGCCGTCGATACCGGCCTGCGGTCCATCAACGTCAAGACCCTGACCGAGGCGGCGGAGATTCTGGGCGCCGGCTGGGCCACGATCCTGTTCCGGGTGATCCTGCCCAATGTGCGGGTGGCGATCCTCTCCGGCGCCTTTCTCACCTTCGCCATCGTCATCGGCGAATTCACCATGGCGAGCCTGCTGAACCGGCCGGCGTTCGGGCCCTATCTGCAATTGATCGGCGCCAACCGGGCCTACGAGCCCTCGGCGCTGGCGATCATCGCCTTCGTCGTGACCTGGGCGTGCATGGGGCTGATCCAGATTTTCGGGCGGGGCAAGACGATCAAGGCGGCGCATTAGGGCTAGGGGACCGTAAATGGCGTTTCTTGAAATCAACGGCGTGCGCAAGAGCTTCGGGCAGCAGGCCGTCGTACAGAATTTCGACCTCGCGATCGAGCGCGGCGAATTCGTCTCGTTCCTGGGGCCCAGCGGATGCGGCAAGACGACGACGCTGCGCATGGTCGCCGGATTCGAATCGCCCAGCGCCGGGACGATCCGCATCGACGGCCGCGACGTCACGACCTTGCGCCCGAACCAGCGCAATGTCGGCATGGTATTTCAGTCCTACGCCCTCTTCCCCAACATGACCGTCGCCGAAAACGTGGCCTTCGGCTTGAAGGTGGCGAAGCGCCCGGCCGCCGAAATCCGCGCCCGCGTCGAGGAGATGCTGACCCTCATCAAGCTGCCGGAACTGGGCGGGCGCTATCCCTATCAGCTTTCGGGCGGGCAGCAGCAGCGGGTGGCGCTGGCACGCGCGCTGGCGATCAAGCCGCAGGTGCTGCTGCTGGACGAGCCGCTCTCCGCGCTCGACGCCAAGATCCGGGTCTCGCTGCGCGCGGAGATTCGCTCGCTGCAACTGGCGCTCGGCATCACCACGGTCTACGTGACGCACGACCAGGAGGAGGCGCTCTCCATGTCCGACCGGATCGTGGTCATGAACGAAGGCCGCGTCGATCAGGTCGGCACGCCGTTCGAGATCTACAATTATCCGCGCACGCGCTTCGTCGCATCCTTCGTCGGCACGCTCAATATCCTGCGCGGCAAGGTGGTGGCGCCCGAGAGCGGCAGGATAACCATCGATGGCCAGGAGGTCGTCGCCGCCGTCGCGACGAAGCTGGGCAAGGCGGGCGAGGATTGCCTGGTGGCGCTGCGTCCCGAGGCGGTGGCCCTGGTCGATGCGAGCGCCGGCGCCGGCGAGCGCAACGTCATGAAGGGAATGATCGAAGATGTGAGCTTCCTCGGTTCGGTCGTGCGCGTGCGCGTGCGATTCAAGGAGAGTTCGGTCTCGCTCGACACCTTCAACAATCCGAACGTCAAACCGCCTCAGCGCGGACAGGCGGTTGCGATCGGCTTTGCTCGCGGGGACCTTCTGGTGATCGAGGGCGCGGAGGGGGGTTAGACGCCTTCCATGGCGCGGGCACCATCCATGGCGTCACGTTTTCAGGGATGCCGAGCCGCGGTGCGGGCCGCCGGCTTCTTCAAACGCGGTTGCGCGGCGGGTTTTTTCCCGATCCGATAGATATACGCGTCCTCGATCCACATTTCTTGGAGGACGCCCGAAAACTTGATCGAACCGATTCCAGGACCCGTCTGAACGGCGCGGCCCAGCAATGTCGGCAAGCGATCCCGGGGCGAGATCATTTTGACACGCGTGAACTCCAAGTCGAAATTCCCGGCGCTACGCTCCTTGAGGCGACTGAAGCTCCGGTCAACCCGCCGATAGGCTCCAAGCGTTCCGCCGGATTCGACCACTGGGCTCGCAATCAAGAGGCGCCAGCTGTCGCTGTCAGACTCGTAGAGCCAGAAGGCAGCGGTGACAGGAAACTTGTCTTTATCCAACTGTTCGATCAAGGACCTTCCATCCTTGATGTCACGATCTACCAGTGTTGCTGCAGCCATTGTAGGACTCCGTGATGCGGGTCGGCGATAGCGCGATGAAAATCCTGAGCGTCCTTGCGGCGCACATTCGCAAGATACCTTCGCTCAGGTTCCCAGTCCTTGATCGTGTTCCAATAGCTCCGAAACTCCACGTCCTTTTCCTTTTCTAGCGCGTCTCCGAGTCCCGCCAAGCCCACCAGGTCGTCCAGTTTGTGGGTCCAGACACGCTGAACCCGCTTCAGGTCGGGAATGGTGTTAGCCCGAAATGTCTTGGCGATACATGCTTTCAACGCGCATTCCACGGCGTAGCCGGCAAGATAATATGCGGCAGGGTAACGCTTGGCTTTGAGCAATGCCTCACTATCTGCCAAGCGTATCTGAGCCGGTTCCTTAATGCTCTTTGCGAGTCACTACGGGGTCCCCATCCCGACCTTAGGCCACAAACCGAACTCGCAGCGCGGGTACCGCCAGGCTGATCGCCGCGGCTACTTCCGGACCCACTGGCCGTCGACGAGGAGGTACTCGCCGGGCGGCGATTCCCGATAAAGCCTCTCGGCCGTCACCGCCGCCACCGTCTCGACGGAGGTGCCGGTATCGGCGGCGATCTGGGCATAGGCCGCCTGGCGCTTGGCGTTGATGGTCTTGACGAGGGAAGCGATATCCGGCGAGGGGCTGCCTTCCACCGCCGCCACGAAACCTGTCGGCGTTTCACCGACGAGGCCGGCCGCTTGGGCGTCGTCGAGGGCATCGGCGTGAGCCGAACCGGCGAACAAGACAAGCGCCGCCATCGCGGCCGCCAATCGAAGGAAGAAGGTGCGCATCCGAGTTTCAGCGTCCTTGGGCGTTCAAAACAGATCGGGGTTGGTTTTCATGAGGTCCTCGACTTCGCGGTCGATCTTGATCCGGACTTCCTGCTCGATCTTCACGTTCAGGTTGATGACGATGGGCTTGTCGGGCGCCTCGACTTTCACCGTCGGATTGCAGGCGGTGACAAGCGCCAAGCCAAGCGCCGCCGCAAGTCCATGCCTCGAGCCCGGTTTCATGCCCTCATTTGCGCCCAACAATCGGGCTATTGCAAGGCGCGTTACCGGGGGGCCGCGCCGAATTGCGAAAGCCGCTTGGCGATGGTGTCCGGCACCTTGTAGCCGGCCAGGCTCCGGCGCAGGATCTGGTCCAGGCGACCGGTAAGATTAAGATTGAACTCCACCGGATAACCATCGTAAAAACCAGGATTTTTCCCGGCCAGATGGACGCCGATCTCCATATCGCCGCCGGCCGCGCGGTCGATCGTGAGATCGAGCTTTTGGTACTGGAAATCGTTGAGGGCCGATAGCGCGAGGGCCACTGTTTCGCCCTGCTCGGCAAGGGCGGCCGGCGCCGAGGCTGGCGCGTAGGCGATTCGGCCTGGCGACCGGGCCTTAAGCCGGCCGTCCTCGATGGCCCAGTCGGCGCCTTCGATCCGCACCGGGGCGCGGCCATCGAGCAAGCCGGTGGCGGAGAGGCCGTCGATGTCCACGAGCTCGACCAGCTTGGCGAGATCGATGCCGGCGGCGGCGACGGCAAGGTCGTAAACACTGGCGTCGAGAGCGATGCTCGCGGGCTCGATGCCGATCTCGCCGCCGCCGAAGGCAAAGCGCGCACCGGCAAGGTCGAACCGGCCGGGCGCCAAACGGAACGTCACCAGACCGTCGGTCAGCGGCAGGCCGGCATCGAGGAGCGCGATGGCGATCTCTTGGCCCGGCGGCGTGGTCAAGGGCGCAAGCCCGTCGATGTCGATGACGCCGTTCAGGCGCACGATTTCGGCGGCGGCGGTTACGAGCGAGAAATTCTCGAGAAGAAGTTTCGCGTCCGTCTCGATGCGCCCGCCCTTCCATTTTCCGCCGCCGGCCAAGGCCACCTTTCCCGACGCGGTCTCGATCCAATTTGCCGCCAGCGGCACAACGTCCTTGGGCTGCTGCCCACGCTCGGCGAAGACGATCGGCGCGACAGTCATGCGCGCCTCGCCGGCATTGGTGGAAAAGCGGTGCCGGCCTTCGATCGATGCCGAGACCGCGCCGCCGAGGAGCCGCGCGGAAAAATCCGCGGCGTCGGCGCCGATCGCCGCCTTGGCGTCGAAGGCAAGCGGAATGAGCCAGGATTTTTCCACCGGCCCCAGCCGGCCGGTGAGAGTCGCCTCGGCGCGAAACGCGCCGCCGGCCGGTTCGCTCAGCGATACGGCGAGTTTGGCGGATTGGAGGGTCAAGCTTTCGGTCGTCACGTCCGTCTTGCCTATGCGAACATCGCCGACCATGCCTTCCGGCGACAGCGACAGCCGCGCCACCGATATCGGCAGATCGAGATCGGCCAAGGCCGGCAGGCCGGGAATGGAGAGGCGGCGAAACGACGCCCGGCCCGGCGCGGTTGCTTCGAGCGAATAGCCTTCGGCGCCGGCTTCGATGGCGATGGGAATCTTGACGCGCAAGCCCTCGGCAACGGCGCCGGCGGCGACGGCGCGCCCGTGGAGATCGAGATCGGCGCGGCCGGTCGCGGTGGCGGAGGTTTCGCGCAAGACGAATGTGCCGCCGAGCTTGGCGTCGAGCGCGAGGCCGCCGGAAACAATCGCCATGCCGAGATCCTCGCCGGCAAGCACGAGGCCGGAGGGCTGGCGCGAAAGGCGCAAGATCGCGGGGCGCAGCGTCATCTTCATCGGCCCCTGGAGCAGCGGCGGGGCGCCGGCCATGTCCGGCGTTGCGTCGATCAGGAGATCGGCCGGAATGGTCAGGATGACGTCGTCGCCGGCAAAGGACAGATCGAAGGCGCCGGCCGCGCCGATGTTCCGCGCCAGGCCCGGCCAGGCAAGGGCGTCGGCGGCGAAGGAAATCGTTCCGATGAACCCGGCCATGTCGGCCATCGTGCCTTCGGCGAAACCATCCAATGTCAGGCGCCCCTCGGCCGGATTGGGAACCCCGAGCAGCGGCCAGAGGGCGGCATCGGCGGCGGCTTCGACCGCGAGGCGCGCCTTCGCGTGGGATGCCGGCCGGCCCAGATCGTCGAGCGTCGCATCGAGGACCATGTTCATGCGCTCGTCCGCCTCGACCAGACGAAGCTCGGCTCGCCCGGCGCCATTCTCGACCGCCGCGTAGAGACTGCCGGATTCGAAATGCGCGCCGGCCACATCGGGCGCGGTGAGTTCGAAGCGCAGTGTCGCCTCCAGGGGAGCGCCCGCCGGCAGCACCGCGTGGAGGGCCCCGGAAAAACCGGCGCCGGCGCCGGCGATGTCGAAACGGCCGCGGGTCGAACCGAGAATAGCCTCGAAGCCGCCGTCCTTGGGCAGCACGCCACCGTTGAACGGCACCGTGGCGGACAAATTGGCGCCGGTTATCTCCAGGCGCGCGCCCTTGAAGTGGACTTCCGGAGGCACGGCCGAGCCTTCTTCCGCCGCGGCCAGGGCTTCGATGGCCGGATCGAGTTCGCCGAAGGAAAGTGCTACGCCTTCGAGGCGAGCCTTCAAGACGAGGCCGTCGATATCGACGCGCGATACGACAAATTCGGACAAGGAATAGAGAACGGCGATCGAGGATGCGCTGGCGCTGTCGCCGATCTTGAGATCGACGATGCGCGCCTCGTCGAGACCGAGGGATTGAATCGTGAGTTCGGCGTTCTCGATCCCGTATGCCGCCAGGCGGTCGCGCAGCAGAAAGCCGGCCAGCATCGGCAGCGCCAGCCAGACGAGCGCGGCGGCGAGGGCCGCGGTTACGACGAAGATGAGTGCGATACGGCGCATAGCGCCAGATTAGGGCTCGTTAGGTAATAAGGGAATCGATTCGAACCGTGGGACGCGTAGTAAAGCTGTCATCGCCGGGCTTGACCCGGCGATCCATCGGCGTCGCACGCGATAACAATGAAGATCGGCGCGATTCTTCCGGCGAAGCCGCCGGCGCTTACCATGGATCGCCGGGTCAAGCCCGGCGATGACAAAGGGGGAGACGCCTCCCGCCTGTCATGCGCGGGCTTGACCCGCGCATCCATCGGCGTCCCACGCGCGGCGTTGCGCCCGAATGGCGAAATTTTCCAGCGCCGTCGTTGGCGCTTACCATGGATCGCCGGGTCAAGCCCGGCGATGACAAACGCAGGGTGCGCGGGGCCCTCCCTCTCCCACTTGCGGGAGAGACGAACTCCGCTCTACCCGCAGGCGGTAACCGCGCGGCCCGCCAACACGGAAATGAGGTGCGCGCGGTAATCGGCGCCGCCGTGCAGGTCGCTGTTCAGGCCCTTCGACGGGATCTTGATGCCTTTCACCGCGTCGGCCGTGAAGCTCTTGGCAAGCGCCTCTTCCATCTCCTTCACCCGGAAGACGCAAGCGCCGGCCCCGGTGACGGCGACGCGCACGCCGCCCGCCGTCTTCGCCACCAGCACGCCGACGAGGGCGTAGCGCGAGGCCGGGCTCGGGAACTTCACGTAGGCCGCCTTCTCCGGTCTCGGGAAATGCACGGCGGTCACGATCTCGTCCTCGCCGAGCGCGGTCTCGAACAGGCCCTTGAAGAAATCGTCGGCCTTGATCTTGCGCTTGTTGGTGACGACCGTGGCGTCGAGCCCGAGGACCGCCGCCGGATAGTCCGCCGCCGGATCGTTGTTGGCGATGGAGCCGCCGATGGTGCCGCGGTTGCGCACTTGCGGGTCGCCGATGCTCTCGGCCAGCGCCGCCAGCACCGGGATCGTCTTCCTCACGTCGGGCGAATGCGCGACCTCGGCATGCGTGGTCATGGCGCCGACGCCAAGCCCGCCGTTCTCGGCCCTGATGCCCCGCAGTTCGGTCAACCCGGCGAGGTCGACGAGGTCCGACGGCGAGGCAAGACGCTGCTTCACGGTGGGCAGCAAGGTCATGCCACCGGCAAGCAGCCTGCCGTCCTTGGCGGCGGCGAGCGCCTTTAAGGCGTCGGCGAGCGACGAAGCGCGATGATAATGGAAGTCATGCATCGTAACGTCCTCCCTATTCCGCCGCTTTCGCGGTCTTCTGCAACACTTGCCACACCCGCGCGGGCGAGGCCGGCATCTCCATGTGCCTGACGCCGAGAGCGTCGGTGACGGCGTTCATCAATGCGGGCGGGGCGGCGATGGCGCCGGCCTCGCCGCAGCCCTTGACGCCCAGCGGATTGTGCGGGCAGGGCGTATGCGTCATGCCGATTTTGAAGCTCGGCAAGTCGTCGGCGCGCGGCATGCAGTAGTCCATGAAGGAGCCGGTCAGGAGCTGGCCGGTCTCCTTGTCATAGACGGCGTTTTCCAGCAACGCCTGGCCGATGCCTTGCGCGATGCCGCCATGGACCTGGCCTTCCACCACCATCGGGTTGATCACCGTGCCGAAATCGTCGACCGCCGCCCAATTCACCACCGTGACGACGCCGGTGTCGCGATCGATTTCGACCTCGCCGATGTGTACCCCGGCCGGGTAGGTGAAATTGGCCGGATCGTAGAACGCCGTCTCGTCGAGGCCGGGCTCGAGGCCGGCCGGATAATTGTGCGGCACATAAGCGGCAAAGGCGATCTCGCCGATCGTCTTTTGCTTGTCGGTGCCCTTCACCTTGAAGACGCCGTGGGCGTGTTCGATGTCCTGTTCCGCGGCTTCGAGAAGATGGGCCGCGATCTTCTTGCCCTTTGCGATGATCTTGTCGGCCGCCTTGAAGATGGCGCTGCCGCCCACCGCCGCCGAGCGCGAGCCGTAAGTGCCCATGCCGAAGGGAACGCGGTCGGTGTCGCCATGGACGACCTCGATCTTGTCGATCGGCACGCCGAGAAGGTCGGAGACGATCTGCGCGTTCGTCGTCTCGTGGCCCTGCCCGTGCGAATGGGAGCCGGTGAAGATGCGCACCGAGCCCGTGGGATCGAAGCGGATATGGCCCGATTCCCAAAGCCCGACACCGGCGCCCAGAGACCCCACCACGGCCGAGGGCGCGATGCCGCAAGCCTCGACATAGGCCGACAAACCGATGCCGCGCAGCTTGCCGCGTTTGGCCGATTCGGCCTTGCGGGCGGGGAAGCCCTTGTAGTCGATGAGCTTCAGCGCCTCGTCCAGGGTTCTCTCGTAATTGCCGGAATCGTATTGCAGCGCCACCGGCGTCTGATACGGGAACTGGTGCGGCTTGATGAAATTGCGCCGGCGCAGTTCGGCCGGGTCGATCTTCAACTCGCGCGCCGCCGTCTCGACCAGGCGCTCGATCAGATAGGCCGCCTCCGGCCGGCCGGCGCCGCGATAGGCGTCCACCGGCGCGGTGGTGGTGAACACCGCCTTCACCTCGCAATAAATCGCCGGCGTCGTGTATTGGCCGGCCAGCAGCGTGGCATAGAGGTAGGTCGGCACGCAGGTGGCGAAGGTCGAGAGATAGGAGCCCATGTTGGCGATGGTATCGACCTTGAGCCCGAGGAACTTGCCGTCCTTGTCCATGGCGAGCTCGGCATGGGTCACGTGGTCGCGCCCGTGCGCGTCGGACAGGAAGGATTCGCCGCGCTCGGCGGTCCATTTGACCGGCCGCCCCACTTTACGCGCGGCCCAGGTGCAAACCGTTTCCTCGGCGTAGCAGTAGATCTTGGAGCCGAAGCCGCCGCCCACGTCCGGCGCCACCACGCGCATCTTGTGCTCCGGCACGCCCAGCACGAAGGCGCAGAGGATAAGCCGCAGCACGTGCGGGTTCTGCGAGGTGGAATAGCAGGTGTAGCTTTCGTAGGCCGGATCGTACTCGCCGATGGCCGCGCGCGGCTCCATCGCGTTCGGGATCAGGCGGTTGTTGATGAGGTCGAGCTTGGTGACGTGGTGCGCCGATTTGAAGGCGGCCTCCGTCGCCGCCTTGTCGCCGATCTCCCAATCGTAACAGAGGTTCTTCGGCGCCTCGGCGTGAACCTGCGCCGCGCCCGGATCGAGCGCACGCGCCGGATCGACCACGGCGGGCAGCACCTGGTAGTCGACCTTGATCAGTTCGGCCGCGTCGCGCGCCTGGGGCAGGGTTTCGGCGATCACCACGGCGACGTGATCGCCGACGTAACGAACCGTGTCCTTGGCGAGCGGCGGGTGCGCCGGCGCCTTGTGCGGATTGCCCTGCTTGTCCTTCACCACCCAGCCGCAGATGAGGCTGCCGACCTTGTCGGCGACGATGTCGGCGCCGGTCAGGATCGAGACGACGCCCGGTGCCTTCTTGGCCGCGGCAACGTCGATCGACTTGATCTTGGCGTGGGCATGGGGGGAGCGCAGGAAGTAGGCGTGGGCCTGGTTCGGACGATTGATGTCGTCGGTATAAGTGCCGCGCCCGGTGAGAAAGCGGAAATCTTCCTTGCGGCGCACCGAAGCGCCGATGCCTGTGTCTGCCATGGTCCTACCTCCGCATTGCCGCAGCGCCGGCCGTGATGGCCTTGACGATATTGTGGTAGCCGGTACACCGGCAGATGTTGCCCTCCAGCCACTCGCGCACGTCGTGCTCGCTGGGGCTGGGGTTGTGCTTCACCAGGTCGAGGGCGCTCATCACCATGCCCGGCGTGCAGAAGCCGCATTGCAGGCCGTGGTGCTCCTTGAAGGCGGCCTGCATCGGGTGCATCTCGGTGCCGTTGGCGAGGCCCTCGATGGTGGCGACCTTGGCGCCCTCGGCCTGCGCCGCCAGCATGGTGCAGCTCTTTACCGACTTGCCGTCCACGTGCACGACGCAGGCGCCGCACTGGCTGGTGTCGCATCCGACGTGGGTGCCGGTGAGGCTGAGCTTGTCGCGCAGGAACTGAACCAGCAGGGTGCGCGCCTCGACCTCGGCCGAGACCGCCTTGCCGTTCACCGTCATGGATACCGTTGGCATGGATTTTTCCTCCCTGGAACCGGCGCCGATCCCTCGTAAAACCAGAATCGATTGTCGATGGCCCGCCGGCTCCGGTCAAGTGCGAAGGCGAAATTTGTCGCCGGTGCCGTTTCCGACAGAAAGTTCCTTCAAGGATGTCATGCCCGGCCCCCGAGCCGGGCATCCATCTCGCCGCTACGCCATGGATTGCCGGGTCAAGCCCGCCAATGACAAGTTCCTAGATAACGGAACACTAGGAAAGGAAGATGAAAAGCAGCACCGCGACAATGATGACGAGGCCCGCGATCCAGATCGTCGGACTAAGGCCTTTGCCGGCTTGTTGCGGCTCGGCGGGGGTGGGAAGGGCGGCGGTTTCGCTCGCGGCGGGCGCGGCGGTTCCGCCGGCGGTCACCGCGGCGGCGAAGCTCGTGAAGAATTCCGCGGCGATCTTATCGGCGGCGCCGCCGATGAGCCGCGAGCCGATCTGCGCCAGCTTGCCGCCGACGTCGGCCTGGGCCGTGTAGGCGAGCAGCGTGGCGCGCCCGCCTTCTTCCTCGGTGAGCCTCACCTCGGCGCCGCCCTTGGCGAAGCCGGCGACGCCGCCCTGACCCTCGCCCGAGATCTTGTAACCCTTTGGCGGGTCGAGCTCGCTCAAGGTCACCTTGCCGCCGAAACGGGCCTTCACCGGGCCGATCTTCAAGGTCACGGTCGCGGTGAACTCGGTGTCGGAAACCTTGACCAATTCCTCGCAGCCGGGAATGGCGGCGCGCAAGATTTCGGGATCGTTCAGCGCCTTCCACACCGTTTCGCGTGGCGCCGGAATCCGGTATTCGCCAGTCAGGTCCATCGTCGCATCTCCCGCCTACATCAGGTAACGCAGATAAACATACACCGTGCTGATCGCAATGCTGAGCAGCATCATCGGGAACGCCAGCCAAAGAAAGGTCAAAAAGCGGAACGGAACGCCGGCCCGCTCGGCGATGCCGGCGACGGTGAGATTGGCGGAGGCGCCGATGAGCGAGCCGTTGCCGCCGAGACACGCGCCCAGGGACAACGACCACCACAGCGGCAGCAGCGCTTCGGGACCGCCGAAGGATGGCGCCAGGCCCTTGATGACGGGGATCATGGTGGCGACGAAGGGTATGTTGTCGACGATGGCCGAGAGAATCGCCGAGCCCCAGAGGATCGCGAGAGCCATCACCGTGAAGTCGCCCGCGGTCGCCACGAGCAGCCAGTCCGCGGCGAGATTGAGCAGGCCCGCATGCTCGACCCCGGCAACGACCGCGAACAAGCCCACGAAGAAGAAGATGGTCACCCATTCGACTTCGGCGAAAGTCTGGTGCACGTGATGGGTCTGCGCCTCGGCGTCGCGCGGCCAGCAATCGAGCAACAACAGCAGCACCGCGCCGGCGAGCGCGATCGTGCCGGCCTCTTGATGCAGCACGCGGGCCATGACGAAGGCCAGGATGACGAGGCCGAGGACCGCGAGCGATTGCTTGAGGAGGCGCCAGTCGGTGATCGCCTCAAGCTCATTCATGGCCATGATGCGCGCCCGCGCCTCGGGCGCGGCCCGCATGTGCCGGCCCCAGATCAGGTGATTGACCAGCATCTGGACAGCCAAGATGACCACGATGATGGGCGCCAGATTCACGACGAAGTCGTTGAAGGTGAGGCCGACGGCGGAGCCGATGAGAATATTCGGCGGGTCGCCGATCAAGGTGGCGGTGCCGCCGATGTTGGAAGCCAGGATCTCGGTGAACAGGAACGGATAGGGTGGCACGCGCAATTCGCTGGTGACAATGAGAGTCACCGGCGCGATCAGCAACACCGTGGTCACGTTGTCGAGCAGCGCCGAAACCACGGCGGTCACGAGAGACAGCAAGGCGAGAATGGCCCACGGGCTGCCGCGCGCCAGCTTGGCCGACCGGATGGCGACGTACTGGAAGATGCCCGACCGGCGGCTGATGGCGACGAGAAGCATCATGCCGATGAGGAGGGCGAGGGTGTTGAAATCCTGGCCTTCGACGGCTTGGTCCTGATCGAGGACGCCGGAAAAAACCATGAGCGCCGCGCCGGAAAGCGCCACGACGGCGCGATTCAACCGCTCGGTCATGATGATAGCGTAAGTCGCGACGAGAATGGCGCTGGAGACCCAGAGCGGATCCCAGCCGAAGACCACCGACGGTTCGCTCACGGCGCTACCCCTTGATCACGGCCGACACCGCGTCCCAATAGGAGACGATGCCGACAAGGCGGCCGTCGGCTTCGACGACCGGCAGGGTGAAGCGGTTGCGATGGAACAGCAGCAGCGCTTCGACGATCGACGTCTCGGGGCGCGCCAACCGAAGATCGGTGCGCACATGCGGGCCGATCGGGCCGCCGGCCAGCAATGCGTATCGTTCGCGCAAGCCGGCGACGTCGTCGGCGAGGAAGGACAAGTTGGCGAGTACCTCGTCCACGGTCGCGATCTTGGGAAGGAGGAGCGCCACCAGTTCGAAGACGCCGAAAGCGCCGACATAACGATCCGTGTCCGAGACCACCGGCAAGAGGATGAAGCGGTTGGCGATCAGGCGGTCGGCGGCGGTGCCGATGGTGTCGCTCTCGCGCAGCGTCATCGGCTCCGGGGTCATGATGGCTCGGCAGGTCATGGGCGGCTCCCCGATCGCGGAAGGGATGAGGGTTTCACCCGCGTCGGCGGGCAAGTCAAGCCGGATGCTCGCCATGCCGGGGATGTCGTGGTAGCTGTCGGGGATGACGAGCGGCGGACGACGGATTTGGAGAATGGCCGGCGGCGGCGCGGCGGCGCTGGCGGCGGCGCTGGCGTTCGGCCAGCCGGCAGGGGCGGGGGAACTCGTCACGTTTCCGCGCGACCGGATCGAAATCGAGACGGACGGGGGCGTGCGCGGTTTCGAGGTCGAGGTCGCGCGCACGCCGGCGCAGCGCGCCCAAGGGTTGATGTTTCGCGATAGGCTGGCGGCCGATGCCGGGATGCTGTTCCTCTATCCGCGCGATCAGGCCGTCAGCATGTGGATGAAGAACACGCTGCTGCCGCTCGACATGCTGTTCATCGCCGCCGATGGGCGCATCGTCGCCATCGTCGAGCGCGCGGTGCCGTTGTCGACGGCGGCGATCTCCTCCGGGGAAGCGGTGCGCTCCGTGCTGGAACTCAACGGCGGTGCGTCGGCGCGGCTTGGGCTAGAGCCCGGCGACCGGGTACTTCACCCGGCGTTCGAATAGGGGCGGTTAGACCCAGCTCATCGATGTTCATGTCATCTTCAAGGAACGGCCTATCAAGAATGGCAGCGCGACGGTAGATGAGGTCGCTGCGAGGGACATACGGGGCGAAGAAGTGCGTATTCTGGTTGTTGGCGCGGCAGGATTCATTGGCCGTCACGTTGTTGCCGATCTGCTCGGCCACGGACATACGGTCGTGGGCGCGGTCCGCGGAACCGCTGCGATGGGCCGATCCTTTCCCGGCACCGAGTTCATCGCCTGCGATTTGACGCGTGATATCGACCCAGCTGTTTGGCGTTCACGCCTGCTCCGTATCGATGCGGTGGTGAACGTCGCCGGCGTGCTGACCGGCCCGAGTATGCGCGCGGTTCATGTGACCGCGCCGCAAGCGCTGTACCAAGCGTGCATCGAAGTCGGCGTTCGCCGTGTCATTCTCCTCTCCGCCATTAGCGCCCGGCCGGACGTCGAGACAGATTACGCGCGCACCAAGCTCGAGGGCGAGCGGGCGCTCATGGGAAGCGGTCTCGACTGGACTGTCCTGAGGCCGTCACTGGTCTACGCCAAGGGATCCTATGGCGGCACCTCGCTGCTACGGGGCCTTGCCGGGTTGCCAGGCGTCTTGCTCTTCCCCGGTGACGGCAGCTACGCGTTTACGCCGATCCATGTGAACGATCTGGCGCATGCCATTCGCGTGGTTTGCGTAACTGGAGCGTTTTCCGGCCAAGTGCTGGAGCCGGTTGGGCCGGAGACGTTGTCCCTTCGTATCCTGCTGGAACGCTACCGCCGCTGGCTGGGTTTCGGGTCGGCCCGACCCCTGGCTATACCGCTGTCGATCATGAGCGTCATGGCGAAGTTGGGCGATTGGTTCAAGTTGGGTCCGGTCTCGACCAACAGCCTCCGGCAACTCCTGGAAGGCAATGCTGGCGATTCGCGCCGCTTCGCCGAAATGGTCGGCTTTAAGCCGCGGAGTTTCGCCGATGCCTTGGAAAGCGAACCCGCGGATGTTCAGGATCGGTGGCATGCAAGGCTGTTCTTCCTTGCACCCGTTCTACGGGCCGTCCTCGTGCTGTTGTGGGTCGCTTCGGGCACGCTCGGGCTGTTTTATGGTCGTTCGTCGACGTTTGCTGTCTTGGCGGTTCTCGGGCTGCCGGCAAGTTTGGTCGTTCCGCTTCAGATCGGTTCGTCCTTGCTCGATTTCGGTATTGCCGGCCTGCTCATATCCGACCGGCGCGGCCGCGTAGCGCTTTGGGCTCAACTCGTTGTTGTTCTCGGATACACGGGGGTGCTTGGCTTTGTACTCCCGATGCTCTGGCTCGATCCGTTTGGCGCGCTGCTCAAGAACTTGCCGATTCTCATGGCTATCCTCGTCAATGCCGTGCTGACGGACCAACGATGATCGATACGTTTGTTTGGCTCAAATGGGTGCATATCGTCAGTTCGACGATGCTGTTCGGCTTTGGCGCGGGTACCGCCTACTACCAATGGTCGGCCCATCGCACTGGCGATCCACGCACGATCGCGCGGGTTGGCCGCATGGTCGTCCGTGCCGATTGGATCTTCACTGGAACGAGCGGCGTGGTTCAACCGGCAACCGGCTTCGCAATGATCTATTTGACCGGTGCCAGCCCGTTCGAGCCATGGCTGGTCCTGAGTTACATTCTCTTCGGTGTGGCGTTCGCCTGTTGGGGACCGGTTGTCTGGCTGCAGATCAGAGCGCAACGTCTGGCCGAGGAGGCAGCGCGGATCGGGGCACCGCTAGGCGCCGCCTATCACCGAGCCATGCGGCTCTGGTTTTTCCTGGGCTGGCCCGCCTTCATAAGTCTGTTGGCTGTCTACTGGTTGATGGTGGCGAAGCCGGACTTTTCAGGCTAGGCGGAGGGGCGATGTGGCGCCCATGCTCATTTCCGGTTGCGCGCGCCGCTTTGTGCGCGACTAGAAGCGTCATCCAAGCGCCGCCGCTATACCCCCGACTCGTCCGCCGCGATCTGCACCACCGGCTGCCAGCTTTCGCCCGCCGCGACGAGGCAGGTGGCGCCGTTCGGCATCGTGATGATGATGGTCCAGGTGGCGCCGTCGGTGTTGGTCAGCACTTCGATGAGGCCGCCATTGCTGGCGAGCCCGATGGCGGAGGGCGTCTCTTTATAATCGGCCGCGAGCCGGTACAGAACCTCGGCGCGGCTGCCGCAACTCGCCGAAGCCGCCTCGGCGCCGCCGGTCGCGAACCACGGCAGAACCGCCGGCAACAGGCAAAGGACATTCTTCCACATGCTCCACCTCTACCCCCTTGGGGTTCGGTTCGGCCGGGCCAATCCCGGCCTGTCGCATATAATCGGCGACAGGCGTGAATCCGCGATTAAGGATTAATGTGAAAAGGCGATTAAAGCGAAGATTTGCCGAGTTTCACCTGGATCAGACGCGCCGGCGGACGATCATGAGGCCGTCGGCGACAGGCAGCAGGCTGGCGGCCACGCGCCGGTCGTCCTTGATCTTGCGGTTTAGGGCGCGGATCGCGGTCACGTTGGCGTCATTCTTCGCCGGGTCGACCACGTCGCCGTTCCATAGCACGTTGTCGACAACGATGAGACCCCCGGGGCGCACCAGGCGCAGCGCGCGCTCGTAATAGCTGTCGTAATTCTCCTTGTCGGCGTCGATGAAGGCGAAATCGAAACTGTTTGCGCCGCCCCCGGCGATGAGCGAATCGAGGGTTCCGACCGCCGGCGCCAGTCGCAGGTCGATCCGGTCGGCGATGCCGGCCCGTTGCCAGTAGCGGCGGGCGACAGCGGTATACTCTTCGTTAATGTCGCAGCAGACGAGACGGCCGTCGGCCGGAAGCGCCAGCGCGACCCAAAGCGCGCTGTAGCCGGTGAAGGTGCCGACCTCGAGCGCCTTGCGCGCGCCCATCGCCTCGACGAGCAAAGCCATGAACTGTCCCTGTTCGGGGCTGATCTGCATCAGGGCCATGGGCATGGCGGCGGTTTCGGCGCGCAGTTCCGCCAGCAGCGGGGGCTCGCGCAGCGAGACATCCAGGACGTACTCATAGAGCCGGGGGGTAAGCTCGGTGGTGTTGCGCGACATGAAAAACGTTCTCCATAGAGTAATTCGTTAATCCTTTATGACAGAATAGGGCTTTCAGTATCAACTAGGCCGTCCTTGCCGGCGGACATGATCCGGTGTGACGAAAGACATGAAAAAGCTCAAAATACTCGCGGCGGCAGAGCTGAAGGCGGTGATCAAGGCGCATCTGAGTTGGATGCGTTCGCCAAACCGCGGCCAGCGTGGCGATCTGTCGTTCTGCCACCTGTCCGGTTTCGACCTCTCCGGCCTGATTCTCAGGGGCATGAAATTCGCCGGCTCGCGGCTGACGCGCGTGAACTTTTCCGGTTGCGACCTGAGTGAAACCGATTTCTTCGGAGCCAATCTCGACCGCGTCAATCTGAGCAAGGCCAACATGAAAGGCGCCTCGCTTCGCGCCGTGCACTTACGCGGCGCCAATCTCGAAGGCGCCGATATGCAAGGCGTCGATTTGCGCGAGGGCATTCTCTACAGGCACGAGAAAGAGACGCGCTCCGGCGAGATGGCCGCGGACAATGCCGCCGAGGGCAAAGAATCGAACTTCTTCCGCGCCGATTTGACAGGCGCCAAGCTGTCGGGCGCCAAGTTTCGCGACGCTCATATGTCCGGCGCGATCCTCACCGACGCCACGCTCTCGCGCGCCGATTTCGGCGGATGCGACCTGACGGGCGCCGATCTCAGCGGGGCCGATCTCAGCGGCGCCGATTTCCGCGGCGCCAAGCTGACGGGGGCGAAGCTGGCCGGGGTCAAGCTCAATCAAACCGACTTCGAGGGCGCGGATCTACGCGGACTGACGCGCGAGGACCAGGACGTCATGCGTACCTGGGCAAAGGGAGCCACGTTGGATCCGTTGCCGGTGCGCGAGCGTGCCGATCTCGAGCAAACGCTGCAAGCGCATGAACGCTGGCTGGAAACGGACGGGCGCGAGGGCAGCCGCGCGGTGTTCGAGGAGGCCAATTTCGCCAGATCCAATTTCGTCGGGCGAACCATCCGCATGGCGACATTCTGGCGCTGCAACCTGGTGGCGGCCAATTTCACCGACGCGCGGCTCTTCGCCGTCGACTTCACGGGCTCGGATCTGCGTCAGGCCGTCTTCCGCGGCGCGCAGATATTCGGCGTGCGCTTCGATGGCGCCGACATGTTCAACGTCGAGTTGACCGACAGCGTCATCGCGACGCTGCCCCTCATCGGCATTCCCGGCGGCGCGATGCGCACGAGCTTCCGCGGCGCCGCGATCGCCGCCCGCGATCTGGCGAGCGCGAAATCCGTCGATGCGGATTTCATCGGCACAACCCCGGTGGACGCGCCGGCGCGCAAGCGGTCGGGCGGGCGGGTCTAGAGTAAGATCGCTTTGCTAACGCGGCCGTCAGAACTCGCGCGCGCGCACATATTCGAGGCCGCGCTCCAGCGTCGCCCGGGACACGGTCTTGCGCATGGTATGGTCGCCCACTCGCGTGAGCTGCACATAGGGCGTTCCGTCGGTGCCGGTGGTCAGCATCGATACTTCCCACACGACCCAGGGAGCGTCGCGCTTCTTGAATTTGTTGCCGACGGCCATGTCCGACCCCGTACGCCGGCCGGAAAAGACCCCGAACAACCCCCTTTTCTCGGTCATGAAAGCCCATCTCCCCCGGGGGAAACGACGAATCGCCCCAGTGACGGTATTCTTACCATCCTTTTGCGCGCTCGAGCGAGTTAAACGATGATTTGGCACGGAAATCTTACAGCGATGATAGTGTCCTGAAGGTTCACCCCCATGCGAACCCGCCCCCTGGAAGCCGGTTGCGGCAGGGCGGGAAACCCTTTATTTATCAAGCATCGGGGCGTAGCGCAGTCCGGTAGCGCGCCTGCTTTGGGAGCAGGATGTCGCTGGTTCAAATCCAGTCGCCCCGACCATCCGGGACGCATTGCCAAGGGACCGACGAGAGCAACGGACGGCCATGAAGGTTCGCATCTATCAGCCCGCCAAGACCGCCATGCAGTCCGGTCGAGCGAAGACGCGCCATTGGGCGCTCGAGTTCGAACAGACCGCTCCGCGGGAGCTCGATCCGCTCATGGGCTGGACCAGTTCGCGCGACACGTCTCAGCAGGTCCGCCTTGCCTTCGATACGCGCGACGAAGCGGTTGCCTTCGCGCAACGCAATGGGCACGCCTACACGGTCGAGGAGCCGGCGCCGCGCAAAGCCCTGCCCAAGAACTACGCCGACAATTTTCGCTTCGACCGGCGCGAGCCTTGGACACATTGATGCCGGTCGGTCCGGCCAGACGCGCCCGTAGCTCAGCGGATAGAGCAGCCGCCTTCTAAGCGGCAGGTCGCAGGTTCGATTCCTGCCGGGCGCGCCATTTCATCGCCAGGGTCGTCCTTTGCGTCCTGCCGGCGCCGATTTCCGCGCCGTTCTTCCCGGCTCCGCCATGATGAAAACAGCGCGACCCTTACCGCGCGCTCTTGCCCGCATTACGCGACCCGAACAGCGTCCCGCTCTATGCTGTCCTTCATCAGCGGGTGAAGCGCGTCCCGCGTCGTAATGGTGACGGGGATTCCGAGTACCTCAGATATCTGCTCCTCGATTTGCATGAGGCGGAACAGGTTCGGAATCTTCGCCGCCGGGTTGTAGTCGATGAAGAGGTCGAGATCGCTGTCGGCTCGCTCGGTACCGAGCGCCCGCGAGCCAAAAATAAATAGACCCGTCGCGCCGTTCTCGCGCAGAACCGCATCGTACGTTCTCAGGCTCTCGATCAGGGCGGCTCATTTCATGGAGTTGGATATTGCCACGATTGGCGCCGCAAGGCGAGAGTCGCCGAGCGCCCATGCCGGCGATCCACCCCCTACCACCACAGCATCGGCGTCTTGGTCAGAATCTCGACCCCGTCCTTGCCGATGATGAGGTTCTGCTCGAAGCCGGCAAGGCCGACGCCCTCGTGGATAAGGAAGGCCTCGGAGCTGCACGCCGTGCCGGCCTCGAAGACGTCGTCCTCGTCGGTGATGTCGGTGCCGATCCAACTGTCCCAGAACATGCCCTGGCGATGGCCGAAGAGGGGCCATTGCGCGGCCGCGCCCTTTATGTCGCCGCCGTATTTCTTCGTCAGCTCGAAGCCGAGCTTGCCCAGATCGCGCACCTTCACGCCCGGCTTCATGGCGGCGATGATGCCCTCGACGATGGCGGCGCAGCCCTCGATCAGGTCGCGTTGCGCCTTCGTCGGCTTCTTGCCGCACACCGTGGTGCGGCCGGGATCGAGGAAATAGCCGGCCTTCATCGGCCCCATGAACCAGGCCCGCACCAAATCGCCGTCACGGACCGGGTCGGTGCTGTAGCCGGTGATGGGTTCGCGCGACCAGTACTGGCCGCGTTCGCCATGCGAGCAGCGGATATAGGCCAGCGCGCCGCCGTGCTTCATGGCCTCGGCGGCGGCCAATCCGACCGATTCCGCCTCGGTCTTTCCGACGATGAGATTTTCCATGAGGATGTTGAGCGCGCGCGTGACGATTTCGCCGCCCTCGCGCAGGCAGTCGAGTTCGCGCGCGCTCTGCCGGCGCCGGCACTCCAGGACCAGCTTGTCTTCGGGAACCCATTGGATACCCGGCGTCGCCGCTTCGAGTTGGCGCCAGTATTTCATCGGCAGCGTGTCCGAACCGACCAGCGCCACCTTGCCCGCTATTTTTCGCGATTTCAGCGCGTCGATAACGCCCTTGATCGGGTCCATGTGCCAACGGTTGCGGTCGGTGGCGAGCAGGTCCTCGGGGTATCCGGCCTCGTCCATGTGAAGCTCCGGCGCCTGGCCGTCCTCTAGCAGCACCGCGGCATAGGAGCGCGCCTGCCAGAGGACCGTGTCGTATTCATGCGCCGAGTGGCCGGAATAGAAATTCGTGAGATAGAGTACGTCGCCGCAGCGATCGTAGGATCCGGCCGAGCGGCCCCAGACCACGGCCGCGCCATAGCCCTTCTTGCGCATGTTGGCGTGAACGGCGCGCCAGCGGCTTTCGTATTCGTCCTTGGGGAAGTACATCCGTGTCATGGGAACCCGCCTCTTGCCGATGTTCGGTCAAGGCGGCCGAGCAAGGTGCTGCCGCCGGCGAATACAATCGCACGGCCGGGCGGGCCGGCAAGCTAATTTATATTGGTGAAGGCGTCGATGAGCCTCAGGACCGCCGGGCCCATGAGCACGACGAACAGAGGCGGAAGGATGAACATGATCATCGGCACGGTCAGCAGCGCCGGCAGGCGCGCGGCCTTCTCTTCGGCCTTCAACATCCGCTCCTCGCGGAACTCCGCCGAAAGCACGCGCATCGAAAGCGCCAGCGGGGTGCCGAACTTCTCGCATTGACTGAGGGCGTTGCACAGCGCCCGGATTCCCGGCTGATTGGTGCGCAGATTCAGATTGGCGAGCGCCTGCTTCCGATCGGGAAGAAAGCCGAGTTCGATCGAGGTCAACACCAATTCGTCGGCCAGTTCCGGACCGCCGCGCGAGAATTCATCGGAGACGCGCTTCAGCATCGCATCGAGGCTGAGCCCCGCCTCCGCGCAAATAACCATGAGATCGAGCGCATCGGGCAGCGACTTGCGGATCTTGTCGCCGCGCTTGGCGATCGCGTTCCTGACAATGATATCCGGGATCATGAATCCCAGCAACAATCCCCCGCCGATGGTGGCCATGCGCATCGGCGGCGAGAGATCGTAGGCGCCGCCGAAATAGAAGACGATCGCGGCGGCCACGCCGAGAAGAGCCGGCAGGGCGACCTTGAAAAACAGAAAGGCCACCATCGCGTCATTGTTGCGCCAGCCGGCGCGCGCGAGCTTCAGCGTGATCGATTCGGCCCTGTGGTTACGCTGCAGGTTGAGCTTGTCCACGAACTGGCGCATGAACCCTGACATGCTCGCCTGCGTACGGCGCCGGCGCGCCGGCGCCTGCAATCCTTGGCGCAGCTGTTCGCGCCTGGCCGCCAGTTCGCGCACGCGGCGCATGTTGGCGGGCCGCGCCACGAGCCCGTTCCACAGAATGAAGACCGACAAAAAGGCGACGATGCCGGCCATCATCGTGATGGCGTCCTCGGCCGAGAGGTTGAGGGCGAAGAGGATGCTTTCGAAGGTCATATTTCGAACTTTGCCATCTTCCACATGATGGAAATACCCATGGCGTAGGAGAGGAGGCCCGCCGCGATCAGCACGACGCCGCGCGGGTCGATGAAGAGTTGGCTGGCATAGCCGTAGTTCAGCACCAGAATGATGCCGAACATGATGAAAGGCAGGGATCCGACGATGTAGGCGCTGGCCTTGGCTTCCGACGCGTAGGCCTTGATCTTCAATCGCATCTGGCGGCGCTTGCGGATGACAGTGCTGAGGTTCTCGAGCGTTTCGGCGAGATTACCGCCGGTATCCTGCTGGATCCCCAGGGAGACGAGGAAAAAGCGATACTCCGGCGTGTCGATGCGGGGCAATGCCGCGACGAGCGCCTCGTTCAGGGTCATGCCCATCTTGATCGAGTCCGAGATCTGGCGGAACTCGACGCCGATGGGGTCGAGCATCTCCGAGCCGACGATCTTGATCGATTCGGTGACCGGCAGGCCGGATTTGATACCGCGGACGATGAGGTCGATCGATTCCGGGAACAGAGCGACGAACCTCTTCAGGCGCCGGCCGCCGAGAAAGGCGATGGTGCCGTAGGGCAGGGCGGCCGCGAGGGCAACGCCGACAAGCAGGCAGGCCGCGATCGGCAGTCCCAGCAAGACCAGCGCCAGGCCCGAGAACAGCAAGCCGACAACGGCCGAGGCCACGAGATACTGAGCGACCGATATTCCGTAGCCGGTGCGCTCGAGCTTGGTGCGTAGCTTGGCGGCATTGGGGAGCGCCCGGCGGATGAGCTGGTCCAGGAAGGCGCTGGAACTCATCGAGACGTCGCGCCTGACATTCACTCTGGCAAGCGCCGGAAGGTTCATGCCCGGCTGGGTCGACAAGCGATCGAACATGTGCTGGCGCTGGCGTTTGGCGCGTCCCGCGCTCGACACCACATGGAACAGCAGGATGAACGTTCCCGACATGAAGCCCAAAGCCAGCAAGACCTCGGTCAAGCCGAGACCTTGGGCATTCATGGCTTCGTAGAGGGCGTTCATAGCGCCTCGATCAGCGGGCGCTCGAGCCCGTAATAGGCGGCCTTGGCGGTGAAATGCGGCCGCAGGCCGGAAGACTTGAAGGTGCCGCGCAATTTGCCGTCCGATTCCTCGCCCTCGAACTCGTACACGAACAGATCCTGGGTCGTGATGACGTCGCCTTCCATGCCGACCACTTCGGTGACGTGGGTGATGCGCCGCATGCCGTCGCGCATGCGGGTGACCTGGATGATCAAGTCGAGCGCGGCCGCGATCTGCGTTCGCACCGCCTTGGAGGGCAGGTTGATTCCGGCCATGCCGACCATGTTCTCGATGCGGGTGAGGGCCTCGCGCGGGCGGTTGGCGTGAACGGTGCCGAGCGAACCGTCATGGCCCGTGTTCATGGCTTGCAGCATGTCCACGGCCTCGGCGCCGCGAACCTCGCCGAGGATGATCCGGTCGGGGCGCATGCGCAGCGCGTTCTTCACCAGATCGCGCATGGTGACCTCGCCGTGGCCTTCGAGATTGGGCGGGCGGGTTTCGAGGCGGACCACATGCGGCTGCTGGAGCTGAAGTTCGGCCGCGTCCTCGATGGTGACGATGCGTTCCGTTTGGTCGATCATTTGCGACAAGGCGTTCAGCAGCGTCGTCTTGCCAGAGCCGGTGCCGCCCGAAATCAAGATGTTGAGGCGGCTGCGCGCGGCGATCTTGAGCACGGTCCCCAGCGCTTCCGACGCGTTGCGCTGGCGCACCATGACGTCGAGGGTAATGCCCTTCTTGGAGAACTTGCGGATCGAGATCGAGGGACCGTCGATCGCGAGCGGGGGAATGATGATGTTGACGCGGCTGCCGTCGAGGAGGCGCGCATCGCACAGCGGCGAGGATTCGTCGATGCGCCGGCCAATCTGCGAAACGATGCGGCTGGCGATGTTCATGACGTGCGCATTGTCGCGGAACTTGACGTCGGTGAGGGTCAGCTTGCCGGCGCGCTCGACAAAAACCTGATTGGGCCCATTGACCATGATGTCGTTGATGGTGTCGTCGGCAAGCAGCGGCTCCAGAGGCCCCAGGCCCAGCATGTCGTCGAGCAGAAGCTCGACGACCGCCCGCTGCTCGCGCTGGTTGAGGTGGAGTTTCTGTTCCTTGAGAATCTCGTTGACCAGTTCGCCGATCTGGTTCGCCAGCTCCTCGCGGTCGAGCTTCGCCGCGGCGCCGACGTCGATGCGTTGCACGACGATGGGTTGGACGCGCCGCTTGGCGTCCTCGACCGTCGCGCGGGCGGTCGCGCTCGGGTCCACTTTCGCTCCCGGCCGGATCATCGAGGGCGGCAGACCGTTCGCTTGCGGAATGGCGGGTGCCTCCGCCGGGACAATTTGCGACTTCACGGCCAGCGCCGCGGAAACGGTCTCGATCAATGCCGAGAACAGCGCCCGTCGCTCCAGAAGCCCAAGCTGGTGATCGATCCCGTCCAGCGCCTCGGAGGCGATCTCGCCAATCTTCAGTGCCAGCGAATGACGCGACATCTCACCGGGATTCTGGCTCTGCAGGCGTTCGAGGATCGCCGGACGCAGGCGATCGACCATGCGCGCCACGTCATTGGACGCCGAGTCTGGAGGCGGGTTCGCCTCCGGTCGTCGCGTGGGCAGCGGGCTTACGGTCGACGTCACGTCGATCACCTAGGATTTGGATGCGACGAATTACTTGCCGGCGCGCCAGAAGGAACGCTTCCGGGGCTTCTGGTCCGCGGCGAACAACGACGCGGCGAAGGCCTTGATCGGCGGCAGTATCTTGCTCGCCTTGGCGACCGTGGCGAGCGGCTTGCCGGCGCTTGCGGCCGCGGCGAGCGACTTGCCGTCATCGGGGACGATATAGTCGATCTTGCGGCCGAGCGCCTTTTCGAAATCCGCGCGGCCCACCGGATCCTTGCCCGTGCTGCGGTTGGCGACGATCGCCATGCGGGCATCGGGCGCCGCTTGATGAATCGCGCCGCTAAGGCGGATGGCGTCCCGCAACCCGGCCAAGGTCAGTTCCGTCACCAGGACGACGTCCGTCGCCGCCGCCAGGACTCGCCCGCGCACCAACCCGGCGCTACGCGGAACGTCGATCACGAGGGCGTCGGATTGGCGGCGCAATTCATGAATGAGCAGATCGAGAGCCGCGGGATCGTAATGAACGTCGTCGGCAAAGCTTTCCTCGGCGGCCATGACCGAAAGGTACTCGCCGATCTTCACGGCCGCGCTGCTGATGAACAGGCTGTCGATGCGGGATGGATTCTCGAGTGCATCGCGCAGGCCCCGCGTCGGCTCCACGTCGAGGGCCAAGGCAATGGTTCCATCCTGGAGGTCGAGGTCGACCAGGGACGTACGCTGCTTGTGCTCGTTGGCGATGATCCAGGCGAGATTGACCGCAAACGTGCTCGAGCCGACGCCGCCGCGCGTGCCCAGGACCGCGATCATCGACCGGCGCTGCGTTTGCGCGGACGCGGCCGTCGCGGCCGGCGGTGGCGCCGAAAGACGGGTGAGGGCGCCGTTCAACGCCTTCTCCGTCACCGGCTTCACCAGATACTCGACGACGCCGGATTCGATCATGTCGCGGTAAAGCGCGATGTCGTTCAGCGAACCGATGACGATGATCTTCATGTTGCCGGGAAACGTCGCCATGATCGGCAGGACCGCTGTCAACGGTTTCGGGGTGTCGCTGACATCGAGGATGAGAACGCCGGGCGGGCTGCCCTCGGCGAGGATGGCCAAGGCCTCGCGGCTGCCGCCATCGCGCATGCGCAACAGCGGAAAGCGCGGGGTACAGACGGCGCTGACGACGTCATGGGTCTGGTTGTCGGATATCACCGCCAGGCATTCGACGGCGCCCTCGGCGGCGAAATGCGGCTCGTGGGCGACCGGCGCGGGCGCTGGGTCGTGAAGTTTCGCTAGGCTGCTCATTGGATCGTCGACTCCTCTTTAATCGGAGTAATCGCGTTGGTGCGATAGCGCTGGATGGCGAGGTTTTGCTGGTCGGCGTCGGCGGGGGCAAGCTCCCGCCCGGCGATGAGGTCGGACGGCTCGGCGATCATGAGACCGAGATTCGTCGCCACCGCGCACCCGGGACTGATGATCGGGCGGTGCTCGAAGTCGAAGACGATCGGGGCATTGTAGCCCGGGCATGTCGGGTTGATGACGGTGGTGACATGCGCGGTCACCACGACCTCATCCAATCTCGGTTCGACTCCGCTTGCCGCGGGCGTGGTCGCGATCGGGTTTTGTCCCAACTCGTACAGAGCCTGGCGAACGGACGCGATGCGGCCATCCGACAGCGCCACCGGGCCGATTCCGGCAACGAGAACGCGGCTGCCCTGCTTCACGCCGTTGCGCGCCAGGAAAATCCGCAGCGCCTCGCGTTCGACGTCGCTCAGCCTCGTATCGGGGCCGGGGAAGCGGACCGCGTGGCGCACCGGCACTTGGACGGCTTCGGGAAACGGATGGGGCTGCGACTGCCGCCAGCCGGCATAGGTCATGAGACGCTTATCGGTCAGGTCGGCGCAACCGACGAGCAGCATGGACAACACCAGCGGCAGCACCAAGGGCGCCAGCCACCGGGCGGTGCGAGTGTGTCGTCGAATGTTCATGGCTCTTCCCCCTTATTCGATGACGAAGCCGGCCGGACCGATCAGCCCGGAGGTGTCGGCGCCGCTGGGCGCGCCGGGCGCGAGCGACAGCTTCTGGCTGCCTTCCGGCCCGATCGCGGCGTCGTTCGGGAGGGCCACGGTGGCCGGATCGGTGATCGGTTGCACGATGTAGGGCGTGACCAGGATGATGAGTTCGGTCTCGCCCCGCTCGAAGCTGTCGGACTTGAACAACTCGCCCAGGATCGGGATGTCGGCGAGGCCGGGCAATTTGTTGATGAAGTGCTGCGAGTCGGATTGTATGAGGCCGGCGATCGCGAAGGTCTGGCCGCTGCCGAGCTCGACGGTGGTTTCGGCCCGGCGTACGGTCAGCGCCGGGATCTCTATGCCGGATTCGATGACCGCCCCGGCCTCGGAGAGGGCACTCACCTCCGGGCGCACGCGCATGCTGATGCGGTTACCCGACAGCAAGGTCGGCGTGAATGAGAGGCCGACGCCGAAATTCTTGAATTCGATGGCAATGCCGTCGTCGGTCGGAACCGGGATCGGGAACTCGCCGCCGGCGAGGAAGCTCGCGGTCTCGCCGGACAGCGCCGTCAGGTTCGGCTCGGCCAGAAGATTGATGAGCTGCTGTTCGGCCAGGGTATCGACCAGGGCGTTGAAGTCGGTGCCGGCGATATCGAAGCCGGCGCCAAACAGATCGCCGAGCTGACTTCCGCCAAAGGTCGCATCGAGGCCCGGGAACCGCCGGGTCACGAGGCCGAAATTGATGCCGCCTGCATCGCCGGCGATGGCCCAGGAGATGCCGAGCTGACGGGCGATGCTGCGCGAAACCTCGGCGATGCGAACGCGCAAGGTGACTTGATTGGATTGCGTGATGCGCAAACGGTTGATGACGTCGGCGCCGTCGCCCACGAAACGCGCCGCCAGGCGCCTGGCGTCCTCGGCCTCGACCGGGGTTTCGACCGAACCGGTGAGCACGACGCCGCCTTCGACCGACTGCGCCGTAACCGACGCCGCGGGCAAGAGTTCGCCAAGGGCGCCCTGCAGGCGCGACAGGTTGTGCGTGACCACCAATTTGCTGGCGAGCAGAACCTGCTCATCGCCATCGACCGCGAAGAGCGTGGTCTCGCCGGGGCTCTTGCCCAGAACATAGATGAGGCGCGGCGATTTCACCGCGACGTCGGCGATATCCGGATTGGCGACGAACACCGCCGCCGCCGGCTGGTCGATGCGCACGAGGTTGCCTTCGTTCACCTCGATGACCATCGGCTCGCCGGTGGTCCGGATGATCTCGGCGGCGCGAGCGCTCGGCCAGGCCGATACGATCAGGGCCGCCGCCAGCAGCCATGGAATCGCTCGCAATGCGGTTCGCGTGAACGCCATGATATCAATCCCCCCAGCTATGGCTCAGTCGACCGTCACTTCGGTCGCCTGGTTGCCGTGATAGACGAGAACTTTGTGAAGATCCTTGCCGCGCGGCTTGTTGATGAGGTGGCTGACCTCGTTGTCGAGCGTGTAGGTGAGGCCGCGCTCGGGCTCGGCGATATCGTAGAGAGAACTACTAGACGGCGCGGCCGGGTCATCGCTGTCCGGCGCGGGCGCCGTGACCGCTGAATCGATGGACGCAAGCTCCTGCAGCAGGGCTTCTTCCTCGGCGTCGATCGAGGCGATGGCTTCGTCCTCGGGCTTGGCGAGAGAGCGCAGGCTGAGCGAGAGCCGTCCCAGTTCCTGCACCACCGCCACCATCTCGACCTGCTTCGGCGTCACTTCGATCGTCGCCGTGCTGGCGACCTTGGGCTCCGACCTCTGGTCGTTCAGCGACTGGTCCAGCGCCAGGACGCGGACGTTCTCGAGAACCGTCTCGCTGGCGCGCACGGTCGCGCTGTCCTTGCCGGTGCCGACGGCATGCGTAAGGATGATGTCGACACGGTCGCCAGCGAATACCAGACCCGAAATGCCGCTGGTCTCGCTGATCGCAATGGAGATAGCGCGCATGCCGGGCTTCAAGACCGCGGCGAGAAAGCCGCGATCGCCGGGCTTGGCGACCCTCGTGCCGGTGATCGGTTCGCCCGCCGCGATGCCTTGACGCGGCACGGCACCGACGAAGTCGGTAATGCTGTTCTTGCTTTCCAGCAGATAGGCGGGATCGACCGTGTCGTCCGGCCATGGCTGCCAGCGCATGTCGGTTTCCTTGATGAACGTTCCGGCGGGCAGGTCCACCTTGGCGACCAGCACCGCCGTCGCCTTGGGGGCTTCGACCACTTGCTCCGGCTTCTGGGACTGGAGCCATCCGCGAACGAAGAAGGCCGCGCCGACCGCGATCACCAAGGCCGCCGCAACCAGTGCAATGCTACGAGGGTTCATCGTTTCAACCTCCGATCAGCGAGCCGAAGACGGTCGTCACGCCGCCGAAGGCGATCGCAACGCCATAAGGCAAGGGCAGTTTCGTGGGAGACTTCGGTTGCGTGGCGCCGCCCGCGACCGCGGCTTGAGGCGCGGCGCGGCGTAGGCGGCGAATCGTCAGCAGCGCTATCCCGAGCGCGCCCCCGGCAAGCGCCGTCACGAGCAAGAAGCGAAGAAATTGATCGGGGCCCGCCCAAAGCGCCACCACGGCAACAAGCTTGGCGTCGCCCCCGCCGATCCAACCGCGCGAGAACAGGAGGAACCCCACCGCCAGCGCGCCGCCACCGAGCGCAAGCGACCAAAGCCAATCGACAGGCGCCGGCGCGGTCCAGACATAAAACGGATAAAGCACGACCACCGCGACGGAAATGATGTTCGGCAGCAGATATCGCCGCAGATCCTCGACCGCCGCCCAGGTCATGAGACCGGCAAAGGCCGCCAGGATGGCGAAGTGTAGGAAAGAGCCGTCCAACATCGATCTCACATTCGCCTTTCGGTACCGCGGGGCTAGGCCTCGTCACCTAGAGCGATAGCGCGAAAAGGGTTGTTATTCCGTTAACTTCCCGGAAATGCCACGGCGGCCCGAGGCCCCAGGCCACGGGGCGGCGCTCGATGCCACCGCATTAATCGGTTCTTGGTGGGGTTCGGCGCAAAATCCGCCGGCGGCCGCTCCGCGAAGACGCGATCGGGCCGGCTTGGACCGTCCCGGGATAGGTTTAAGGTAAATATATACAATTATAAGAGTAACACATTGTTAATGTTTTATTTCGTAAAAGCTATTTCATGAGAGTGTTTGAAATTATAAGCAATTTTATCTATCGACACTGAGTTTTGCTTCGGTAATACATGGAAAGGGTTGCAAGCTTGACCGACATGAACGCCTACCGAACGTTGGTGCGCGACCTGCGCGACTTTGTTCGCGACCGGCGGGCGGCCACCGCGATCATCTTCGCGCTTTCATTGCCGGCGCTCCTCGGTCTGGCCGGGCTCGGCATCGACGTCGGCGTGTGGTATCAGGCGCGCCGCGAGATGCAGACGGCCGCCGACGCGGCCGCCATCGCGGCGGCACTGGAGCATGTGCGCGGCAACGAGGGCGCGCCGCTGGATGCCGCGGCGCTGGTCGAAGCCGAGCGCAACGGGTTCGACGATGACAATGGCGAACTCGATATCAACAATCCGCCGAGTACGGGCGCCTACACCGCCGACACGGCGGCCTTCGAGGCGATCGTCACCGAACCGCAACGCCTGTATCTTGCCAGCGTCGTCACCGACGCCGAGATCACGGTGCAGGTTCGCGGCGTGGCGACGCGCCAGGTGCTGGGCGAGGCTTGCGTGCTGGCGCTCCATCCGACGGTGAGCGGCGGCGTGACCTTTACGGGCAGTACCACCGCCAACCTTATCAACTGTATTGTCGCCGCCAATTCGCGCGCCAATGACGCGATCGAGATCGGCGGCAACACGGACCTCACCGCGCTGTCGCTGTGGACGCCCGGCGGCTACGACCCTCATGGCAACCCCGGCGTCTACCTTCAAGAAGAGCCGATGACGCATACCTGGCCGCTCGAGGACCCCTATGCGAGTTTGACCATTCCCGCCTTCGTCGGCTGCGACGCGACCGGATTCAACGACAGTCCGACCGACGAACAGACGCTTTCGCCGGGCGTGGACGGCTATTACGTGCTCTGCGACGGGTTGGACGTGCAAGGCACGCTGCACCTGGAGCCCGGCACCTATTACGTGGATGGCGGAAGTTTCACCGCCAACGCGACCGCTATCATCGATTGCCCGAACTGCACGGGCGACGCCGGCGTCACCATCGTGATGACCCGGGCGCCGGGAAATCCGACCAGCGAAATCGGGCAGATCGACGTCAATGGCAGCGCTACCGTTACGCTTCGCGCCCCCACGGACGAGACCGAACATTTCGCCGGCATCCTCTTCTATCAGGACCGCCGGGCTGACGCCATGGTCAACCCGAACCGGTTCAACGGCGGCTCGACCATGAGCCTCGAGGGCGGGCTCTACTTCCCCTCCCAGAATCTCGATTTCAACGGCAACAATGGCGTCGGCGCGCCCACCTGCACGCAGATCATCGCCAGCACGGTCACGTTCTCGGGTGACTCCAGCATCCAAAACGCCGGATGCGACGACAGCCTTAGCCCGGCCAACGTCTACAACGTGCACCTGGTCGAGTGAGGCGGCGATGGCCAAGCCCCGACTTGACGTATTGGCTGAGGCGCTCCGCCGCCGGTTGGCTCGGGCCGCCGGAACGGACGAGCGCGGCAACGTCACGGTCGAACTTGCATTCGTTCTACCGGTCGCACTTCTCATTCTAGTCGGTATTTTCGATTTCGGTTTCGCGACGTTCGAAACCATGTCGCTGCGCAGCGCCGCGCGCGCCGGCGGGCAGTATGCGCTTATCAACCCCAGCGACGCCGCCGGCTTGGAGCAGGTCGTGCGCAATTCCACCTTCGTCGATGGGGCCGACGTCGAGGTGACGTACAACCCCTATTGCCAGTGCCCGAGCGGCACCACGGTGTCCTGTTCGACGGGTACGTGCGGGTCGCAATCGTTCTACCGTCTATACGAAGTGACGGTCACCAAGCCTTATTCCGCGATCTTTCCCTATCCGGGCATACCCGACTCGATGACCCTGACCGGGACCGCGGTGTTCCGCCGGCAGTGATGGAGCCATAGAGAATGAAACGGCGCGGTCCAGATTCCTTCGGCGGCGAGCCCAGGCGCATGCGGATTGTCAAGCGGCCGGCCAAGGCGCGCGGTCGGGATTCGGGCGAGCAGACCCGGGCCCGCCGCGAGGCCGGTGTCACCGGAGTCGAGTTTGCCTTGATAGCGCCTGTTTTGCTGGCCGCGGTCGTCGGCATCATCGAGTTCGGGCGGGCATTCCTCATGCACAACAATCTGCAATACGCCGCCGAGGAAACGGGCCGCCTCGCCATGGTAAGCGTGGGTGCGAGCGTCGAGCCGTTGGTCAACGCGGCGCGTTCAAGCGTTTCCGGCATGAGCGGCGACGACATGCGGGTCACGCTGGTTTGGGACGATGTCGGCGGAGTCGATTTCGTCACGATCACCACGTCCGCCGAATTTAACTTCATGGGCGGCCTGGTGACGACGAATTCCGGGGCGCTCGGCCTTTCGGGGAAATCGCGCGTGCCGCTGCCGGAAGATCCGGGCGTGCCGACGGGCTGGACCTGCACGGCCGCCACCGTTGCCGACGACGGCGACGAAGGCAACGAAGGGGACGAGGGCGACGAGGGCGA
>VFKA01000065.1 GCA_009885795.1 Rhodospirillales bacterium
ACAAAGAAAAGACCTCATGCTGAGGAGGCCGCGCAGCGGCCGTCTCGAAGCACACAGGAACCGCGAACCAGCATTCTTTCACAACCTCTCAGGATGAGGTAGTCGTTCTATTCCGAAATGTTACCTCATGCTGAGGAGCCGCGAAGCGGCGTCTCGAAGCATGGCGGATGGGTCGAAGTTTCCGAAACTTGGTATAAGGATTCCATGATGCCACGAATCATCCTCGACATCGGCGACATCATGGACGGTTTTCCATCCTATCGCGTGGCGATGGTGGTGGCGGAAAATCTGTCCATTCCAGCGGAGCGCTCGGCCGAGGCCGCGTATTTCCTGGACAAGACCGAGGGCGAGTTGCGCGCCAAGCTCGAGGGCGCCGACATCGCCGAGATCCCGGAGATCAAGGCGTGGCGGGCCGCTTACCGGGCCTTCGGGGTCAAGAAGACCAGCTATCGCTCCTCGGTCGAACGGCTGTTGAAGACGATCCAGAAGACCGGCGCGCTGCCGCGGGTCAATCTGCTGGTCGATCTCTATAACACGGTCTCGGCCAGCTTCCGCATGCCGGTCGGCGCCGACGATCTCGACCGCCTCGCGCCGCCTTTGGCCTACCGCCATAGCCGGCCCGGCGACAGCTTCGTGGCGCTGGGCGACGAGGGCCGGACGCCCAATCCACCCAAGGACGGCGAGATCGTCTATGCCGATTCCGAGAAGGTGCTGTGCCGGCGCTGGAACTGGTATCAGGACGCGAGGAGCGCCATCGGCCCAGGCACGAGGCGCGCCGTGCTCAACATCGAAGCACTCGAACCGACACCGGATTGGCGATTGGAGGATGCCGCCGCCGGGCTCTCGGGCCTGCTGGCCGCGCATTGCGGGGCGGCGTGCCGCTGGGGCATCGCCAGTAAGGACGCGCCGAGGGTCGAGGTGTGAACAGATAGGCAGTCGAGCCTGTCCGACGCAGGCTCAAACGCCCAATGGAGTCCCGAGATGACCAAGGATATTGAGATTACCAGAGGCAGCGGCAACGTCTTCCGCGACTTCGGTCATCCGAACGCCGACCTCGAACAATTGAAATCCATCCTGGCCGCCAAGATCATCGGCGTGCTGGACGACAAGGAGATTTCCGTGCGCAAGGCGCAGGCCGTCACCGGCATCGCCGCAGCCGATTTTTCGCGCATCCGCAATGCGCGGCTTGATCGCTTCACCGTTGACTGGCTGATGACCATCCTCGGCCGGCTCGACCGGCAGGTGAAGGTTCGGGTTTCCATCCGGCCGCACTCGAAACCGGTGAGGGGCTGACGAATGAACCGGGATCATGCCAGTCAGATCGCTGATCTCCTAAATTCACATAACGAACTGGTCGTTCGCTACGACGCAGATCGGGTACTCAAGTCCGCTGACGACTATCTCTTCGAGCAGTCCGGAATCGGAGTTGCCATTGCCTGCCTGGAGCTGAAGCGCGTTCAATGGTATCAGTTCGAGATTAACCATCTGACCGTCGCTCCGGAATTCAGAGGCAAGTGTCTCGCCAAAAAACTCCTGAGACAGGCTGAGGATATGGCGACGAACGATGGCGGGTGTCTGCTTCAGTGCGCTATTCTCGAGGACAACAAACCCAGCCAAGGACTATTCAAAAAAATTGGGTTCTCCGAAGTGGTACGTTTTCACTATCCGAAGAGTGGGAACAACGTCGGCGTATGGCAGAAGGTAATTTCACCCGCAATCTGACGCCGCAAGAGGCGCTACGTTCGGAAACCACCGGCCCGGCAATCAGGCGCACGTAGTTCCTGTCCGTGCACTCAAGCCTTTGCCGCGCGATGTTCGCCGCGCGCCGCCGTCAGCACTTCCCACGCCGCATCCGCGTTCACGGCGGCAATGCCGAGCCCGACGATGAGGTCCGGCCACGCCGAGAGTGTGTACGCCGTAACCAACCCCGCCGCGATGATGGCGACATTCGCAAACGCATCGTTGCGCGCCGACAGGAAGGCCGCGCGCGTGAGAGAGCCGCGATGCGTGCGGTAGCGGACCAGGATGAAGGCGCAAGTCAAGTTGACGGCGAGCGCGCCCGCGCCCGCCAACGTCAGCGCCACGGGCTCCGGCGGCACCGGCAGGTTGAACTTGTCCCACGCCATCCACAGCGTGGCCAGGCCGGGGATCAGCAGAATTCCCGCCAGCGCCATGCCGACGCGCGCCCGGTTGATCGCGCTCCATCCGATCGCGGCGAAGATCAGGAAATTGATCGAGGCGTCTTCCAGAAAGTCGATGCTGTCGGCGAAGAGCGACACCGAACCGATGGCGAGCGCCACCGCGAACTCGACCCCGAAATAGCCGAGGTTCAGCAGCGCCACGAGGCGGACGGCGCGGCGGAGGCCGGCATCGGTGTCAGTCAGGTCCATGCGCGTCGGAGGGCAAGCCGATCATGTCCCTAGTACCCGCTATTGCAAGTTCGAGAATCGGGCCTCTATCCTTCGACAGGCTCAGGATGAGGCTCTCATGTTGAGCTTGTCGAAACATGAGGGCCGATCCCACGTACCGCGATACTGTGTTCCGGGGACTACCATGGGGCGAACAGGTGCCGGGCGCAAGTCTTCGCGGAGCCAAGGCAGGGTTGACGAACGTACGGTTATACCGTACGGTCTGGTCACATGAAGACTTGAAGCCATGGCACGAAGACCCATAAGGGTCGGCATGAGGCCCGCCCATCCCGGCGAATTCATCCGGAGTGAAGTACTCGACGAACTCGGCTTGTCGGTGTCGCGCGCGGCCGAGATCCTCGGCGTGCGCCGCGCGACGCTTTCGGATGTTGTGAACAAGAGGGCCGCCCTATCGCCGGAGATGGCGCTGCGGGTGGAAAAGGCCTTCGGCGTGTCCATGGATACATTGCTGCGCATGCAAGCCTGGCACGATAGCCACGCCATGCGGCGGCGCTCCCGCGAGGTCAAGGTCAATCGCTACGTGCCGTCCCCCACGCGCAAGCGGGAGAGGGTGCAAGCGGGTTAGGGAGGCGAGAAATGAGTCGGGCTAGCCCGCCGCCTCGAGCTGGCCGGCGCCGGTCATGGCCTTGGGGTCGCCGCCGGAGAGCGGCAGGCCGCGGGCCAGCAGCCAGTCGTTGCCGATCTCGCCGGTGGCGATGAGCTCGGTCGGGCCGGCGAGCGTCACGTCCTTGTAGCCGCCGGCGGCGGCGGTGAAGTCGATTTCGAGAACGCCCCCGCCCCTCGGCTCGACGCCGATAGGCGGGCGCACCTTGCCGGAAGCGTGGGCGAGGATGGCGGCGGCGACCGCCCCGGTGCCGCAGGCCAGCGTCTCGTCTTCCACGCCGCGCTCGAAGGTGCGGATGGCGAGACGCGACGGGCCGATGACGGCGACGAAATTGGCGTTGGCGCCGCGCGGCGCGAAATGCGTGTGCCGGCGAAGTTCGCGCCCGAGGCCGACCACATCGAGCGCCCGCAGGCCTTCGCGGTCGGCCACGAACACCACGGCGTGCGGCACGCCGGTATCGACGTAATGGGTTTCGAGCCATTGATCGGCGACCGCGAGCGGGACCGCGGGCCTGAGATCCCTGGGCTCGGTCAGGCTTAGCGTCACGTGGCGGCCCGCGACCCGCGCGGCGATGCGCCCGGCGCCCGTCGCCATGGCGAGGTGCCGGCCCGCGAGGCCCAGATCGGCGGCCCGCCAGGCGACGCAGCGCGCGCCGTTGCCGCACATCTCGCCCTCGTTGCCATCGGCGTTCACGTAGGTCATGGCCACGTCGGTGCCCCCTGCGGCGCCCGCTTCCGGCGGCGGGCCGATCAGGATCAACCCATCGCCACCCAGCCCCATGCGCCGGTCGCAGAGTGCCCGCGCCAGCGCCGAGCGATGCGGCGCCAGCCGGCCTTCGCGGTCCTCGACGACCACGAAATCGTTGCCGCAACCATGCATCCGGGCGAAGGCCAGTGCCATGAAGATTTCTCCTTGGAGACGGAACTATATCATGAGTGTCCGATTCCAGAAGCGCATGACTCGCTGGTCATCATCATCCTTCGAGACGGCCCTTCGGGCCTCCTCAGAGGTTGTGAAAGAATTGCATCGGCTTGGTTGCGTCCTTCGAGACGCGCCCCTTCGGGGCGCTCCTCAGGATGAGGTTAAGCCTTTATGGCACAAAGAAAAGACC
>VFKA01000038.1 GCA_009885795.1 Rhodospirillales bacterium
GCCCGCCAGGCTCAGGATGAGGCCCTCATGCTGAGCTTGCCTTGCTTCGCCCGCCGAAGCGGGCTTCGCGAAGGCGGGTCGAAGCATGAGGACCGCGGTCGCGTATCGGCGGTTTCCGAAACCCGGTACTGAGTACCCTCAGTGGAATCCGAGAACTTCGTCATCGAGGTCGGCGCGGACGATGCCGGCATGGCGACCGGCCTTGTCGGCACGCGCCATCGTTTTAGCCGCCCGGGCCCGCGCGTTCTCGTCACCGGCGCGCTCCATGGCGACGAGGTGACGGCAACGGGGGCGATCTGGCGGCTTCGCGAAATGCTGGCGCATGCGCCGGTCGCCGGCAGCCTGACGCTCATCCCTTGCGTCAATCAGTTGGCGGTGCGCGCGAGCCGGCGCCACATCCCCCTCGAGTTGAGCGACCTCAACCGGCAATTCCCCGGACGGCGCGATGGCGCCTTGGGCGAAAGACTGGCGGCGGCGCTGGTCGAATTGCTCGGCGAGCATGACGCGCTCATCGACGTCCACACCGCCGGGCTATCGACCTGCTTCGCCCTCCTCGACCACATCGCCGACGCCGGTCTCCACCAGCGCGTCGTACGCTGGGCCGAAGCGTCGGGCCTGCCGGTCATCGGCGAAATGCCGCCGGAGCTTTCCGACGCTCAGGGTATCGACCGCAGTTGGTCCAGTTGGGCGGTGCGCTCCGGCAAGCCGGCCATCACCATGGAGCTGGCCGGGTTTCACGCCATCGAGGTCGAAGCGGCGGTCCAGGGCGCCCATGCGCTGATGGCCATGCTGCTGGCGGCCGGCAACGCCGTTGAGGGCGGCGGGACCGGCCCGGCACGCCTGCCCGCCCTCGTGCGCAGCGAAATCCATTCCGGCGCGGGCGGCCTCTTCGAAGTGGAGCGCAAGCCCGGAGAGCGCGCCGCGCAGGGCGACCGGCTCGGCGTCGTGCGTTCTCTTTCCGGCGAGCCGCGGTTCGTCCTCACCGCGCCGCAGGAGTGCCTGATCCTGGCGGTTCAGCCGCTGTCGGCCGTCAGCGTCGGCTCCTGGCTCGCCACCCTCGCGGTTGCCGGCGGGTAGATCGGCCGCCAAGAGACCAATTCGCTCATCCTCCCACTTCGACAGGCTCGGTGTGAGGATGAGCGTTGGCATTGGTTCAGCCTCGTCCCGAGCCTGTCGAAGGACGAGGCGCGATGCGCGCCCGGCTTTAAGCCTTCGCTAACCAATCCCTCTTAAGGTTAACGGCAAGTTCCTAACCCCACCAATGTGGAGGTTGCCGCCGTGCCTGGTTTCAAACGACTCCTATCCAACTCGATTATTTGGCCCATCGTTCTGACCCTGCCGGTCGCCGGTTGCGCCGGCCCGGCGGCGATGACCTTCCTCTCGATGGCCGGCCCGCCGCTGCTCGAACTCGCGGGGATGCTGGTCGCGGGCGACGGCGACGAAGCGGCCGGTCCCGAGCAGAACGTCGATATCATCGCGATCGCCGACAGCCTGAAGGCGAAGGGCGACGTCAAGAACGCGGCGCAAATGTATAGCCGCGCGCATCTTGCGAACCCCTCCGATCCCGCGCCCCTGATCGGGCTCGGCGAGAGCCTTCTCGACGGCGGGGCCAACGAGCCGGCGAGCCAGGCCTTCGCCCGCGCGCTGTTGCTGGAGCCGGCCAACGATCGCGCGCTGCGCGGCATGGGCAAGGCGCATCTCAAATTGCGCCAGCCCGACCTCGCGGCCTCGCGCTTCGATACGCTGCTTGCCTCGCGCCCCAACGATACGCAGGGCCTCAACGGACTGGGTATCGCCTACGACATGCTGGGCGATCACGCGCGGGCGCAGGAAATCTATCGCCGCGGCCTGTCGATCAATCCGAATAGCTCGGAGATGCGGAACAATCTCGGCTTGTCGCTGGCGCTCGGCGGCCAGTCCGACGCGGCTATCGCCGAACTCCAGCAGCTCGCCGGCACGCCGAGCGCGACGGCGACAAATCGGCAGAATCTGGCGCTCGCCTATGGCGTGGCCGGGCGGCTCGCGGAATCCGAAAAGATGGCAAGCACCGATTTGAACGCGGCCGACGTTCAGAGCAACCTTCGCTATTACGCCGCCGGAGCGCAGATCGCGGGCAGCGCCGTCTCCATCCATACCGCGCTCGATACTTCCGGCGTGCAACAGATCGCCCAAGACGCAGCCGACACCCCGCGCGCCAGGCCCGACATGGCGAGTTCGTCGGCGTCGCTGCCGTCCATCACCGATAGCGACGAACGCCACTTGAGGCCCTCGCGCACGCATGCTTCAAGCAATCCCTTCGAGTCCAGCCAAGAGTCCGAAATTCCGGTTGCGCCCGTGGCGGTTGCCGCCGCGCCGGCCTTGGCTCCAGTTCCGGCTCCGGCCGCCATGCCGGCGCCCGAGGCCCCCGCGCCAACGTTCGTCGCCAGCCTGCCGGACGGCCGGATTCCCGACGCCGAGGCCGCCATGGTTCCCGATGCCTCGCCCGCCACGCCCGTCTTCAGCGCGCCGCTGGTATCGGCCGAGACGTCCGGCACGATCCTCGAATCCGACGATACCGAGGCGCAGCTGCTCGCCGCCATCGAGCCCGCCGCCGGTTCATCGCTCGACGACACGGCCGAGAGCTCGCCGAGCGGCGCGTTACCCGAGATCGCTCCGGCCAAACCGGCGGCTACCGGCCGAGACGCAACACACATCTACCGCGCCCAGATCGGGTCTTATTACTCGGATGCCGCCGCCATGAAGGGCTGGCGCAAGATCACCCGCAAGCACGACGATCTGTCCGAATGGCAGCCGCTGGTCGCCGTCGCGGGCGAAGAACATAACGGCCGTATCTACTACCGCCTGCGGATCGGCGAGTTCGCCAGCCGCGCCGAGGCGCGTGCCCTCTGCGAGGGACTGGACACCAGGAACATCGACTGCCTGGTGATCAAGTCCCGCCTTCGTCAGGGCTAGGCCCTACCATCCGGCGCCGAGCCATCGTAGAGTGACCTCCTGACCGCCCGCTGTTCGGGTGGCCGAAAATGGGGAGGGGACGATGAGGGGGATGGTATTGGCCGCGTTGCTGGGATTGCTCGGTCTGACGCTCGGTGCCTGCACCGAAGTCGAAGGGCTCTACGAGATGGGCTGCACCGACATGGGCGGCACCTGGAGCAGCACCGAGGGTTGCAAGAAAGACATCTTCGCGTCCTGACGGGCCGTTGGAAAGCGAGGGGGCCAAGGCCCGAAATGGTCGGAGCGACTGGATTTGAACCAGCGACCTCCAGACCCCCAGTCTGATGCGCTACCAGGCTGCGCTACGCTCCGGCCAGTTCCTTCTATAGCCGCCGGCCACCCGGTTCCGCAACAAGCGCCGCGCGGCGGTCTAAGCCAATATCTGGACGAGGCGCTGGCGAAGTTGCAGCAGTTCCCGAAGAACGCCCTCTAACTCCGTGCGCTGGCGGGCATTCAGCCCGCCCTGGATCGCCAGTTCGAGCTGCCGGTCCTTGGGCGCCGGCGCGGCCTTGCCGGCGCCATCGGATGGCGTGTGGCTTTCCGGCGTGTGGCTTTCCGGCGTGTCGCGCAGCGCGCCTTCGCGCAACAGCCGCTGGACGCCCTTGATGGTGAATCCCGACTGATAGAGCAGCCGCCGGATACTGTGCAGAAGATCGACATCCTCGGGCCGGTAATAGCGCCTTCCCCCGCCCCGCTTCAGCGGCCGCACCTGCGGAAATTTCGTTTCCCAGAACCGCAGCACATGCTGCGGCACATCGAGTTCGGTCGCGACCTCGCTGATGGTGCGGAATGCCGCCGCGGATTTTTCGAGCCGCCGCCCGATGGGTCGCGGCCGGATGGCTCCGATGGACGGGCGCGTCCCGGCTCGCGATTGCGCCGTCACGGAGCCGCCTTCCCGATGCCGTCGTTCACTCGGCTCTTGAGGACGTGCGAGGCGCGAAAGACGAGAACGCGCCGCGGCCGGATCGGCACCTCTTGTCCCGTCTTGGGGTTGCGCCCGATGCGTTCGCCCTTCTGGCGCACCATGAAGCTGCCGAAGGACGAAATCTTCACCGTCTCGCCGCGCGCGAGCGCATCGGTGACCTCCTTCAGGATCGATTCGACCAGATCGGCCGATTCATTTCGCGACAGACCGACTTCTTGATAGACCGCTTCGCTAAGCTCGGCCCGCGTAACGGTATGCTCGCTCATCTGCCGCCCCTCGCGTCCCCGGACTTTGGAAATGCTAGACGCTGAGAGAAGGCCCGTCAATCGCCAGAAAATCGAATGCGGCGCTTTATCGGCTACCAGCGCACCAGCGCCGAACCCCAGGTGAATCCGCCGCCCATCGCCTCCAACAAGACGAGATGGCCGGGCTTGATGCGGCCATCGGCGGTGGCCTCCGCCAGCGCCAGCGGAATCGACGCCGACGAGGTGTTGGCGTGACGGTCGACCGTGACCACGACCTTCTCCGCGGGGAGGCCGAGGCGATGACCCATGCTTTCGATGATGCGAAGGTTGGCTTGGTGCGGCACCAGCCAATCGATGTCGCTGCTCGAGATTCCGTTTGCCGCGATCGCCGCATCGACGGCCTGGGCCAACTTCACCACGGCGTGACGAAATACCTCGCGCCCCTCCATGCGCACGACGCCCGCGGTGCCGGTCGAGGACGGACCGCCATTCACATAGAGCAGATCGTGATAGCGGCCGTCGGCGAAAAGATGCGTCGACAGCACGCCGCGGTCCTCGATAGTCCCCTGCCCTTCGATCGCGCGTAAGACCACCGCGCCGGCGCCGTCGCCGAAGAGGACGCAAGTGCCCCGATCGGTCCAATCGAGGATGCGCGAATAGGTTTCCGCGCCGACCACGATCGCCGTCTTCGCCTGCCCGACTCTCAGAAAATTATCAGCAACCGCAAGGGCATAGACAAATCCCGAGCAGACCGCCTGGACGTCGAAGGCGGCCCCGCCGGTCATGCCGATCGCGGCTTGCACCCGGGCGGCGGTGGCCGGGAACGTCTCATCGGGCGTCGAGGTCGCGACGACCAGAAGATCGACCTCCGCCGCCCCGATGCCGGCACGGATCAGCGCCTCGCGGCAGGCCGCGACGGCGAGATCCGAGGTAAGTTCGCCATCGGCGGCGACGCGGCGCTCGCGAATGCCGGTCCGCTGCACGATCCATTCATCGGTGCTGTCGATCCTTTTCGCCAACTCGGCGTTGGTGACGATACGCTCCGGCAAATATCCGCCGCAGCCAAGCACCTGCGATCGAAGCACCATCTATAGGCTGGCAGCCACGGGACCGGCCGGCTCCGGGATGGTGAGCCGCGCGACGTCGTCCTTGATCTTGTCAAGGGCGCCGTGCTGCGCCATGTCCACGGCCACGCCGATGGCGTTGGCAAAGCCGAATGAATCGGTGCCGCCGTGGCTCTTGACGGCAACGCCATTGAGGCCAAGGAAGATCGCGCCGTTGTAACGGCGCGGGTCGGCGCGGGCGCGCAGGGTCTTCAGCGCCGGCCGCGCCAACAAAATCGCCATGCGCGACAAGACCGAACTGCGAAAGGCCTGCTTCATGAACTCGGCATAGAGCTTCACGGTTCCCTCGAGGGTCTTCAACGCGACGTTGCCGGTGAACCCGTCGGCGACGATCACATCGACGGTACCCTTGGCGATATCGTCGCCTTCTATGAATCCGTGGAAACGGCCGGGCAGGTTCGCGGACCGCAACATCGCATGCGCGTCGCGCAGGTATTCGTGGCCCTTGATGTCCTCGGACCCGACATTCAGGATCCCGACGCTCGGCTCCATGACGCCCAGCACGGTGCGCGCGAAGGCATTTCCCATGACCGCGAATTGGACCAGGTTGTCGGCGTCGCACTGCACGTTGGCGCCCAAATCCAGCATGACGCTTTCGCCCCGCAGCGTCGGGAAGAACGACGCGATCGCCGGCCGATCGATCCCCGGCAGCGTGCGCAGGACGACCTTTGCCATCGCCATCAGGGCGCCGGTGTTGCCGGCCGACACCACGCCAGCGGCGCGGCCGTCCCGCACCGCGTCGATGGCAAGACGCATGCTCGTATCGCGGCCGGTACGCAGCACGACCGACGGCTTGTCATCCGCCTTCACCTGTTGGCCGGCATGATGGACCGAACTGACCTTGGCCAGCAGCGGCATGCTCGCGACGATCGGCTCCACCTGGGCCGCGTCGCCAAAGATCAGGAAGTGGACCTTCGGGAAACGCTGGCGCGCGATGTTGGCGCCGCGCACCACCATTTCCGGAGCGTGGTCGCCACCCATGGCGTCCAAGGCGATCGAGATGTCCTGGCTCACGGGATCAATTCCCGGGCGTGTCCAAGTGCCGCGGCTCAACCGACGCGCGGCGCCGTTACCTCGCGGCCATCGTAATAGCCACAGGCCCCGCACACATGGTGCGGGCGTTTGGTCTCGCCGCAGTTCGGGCACTCGATCGACATGACCGTCTTCAAGGCATGGTGCGATCGGCGCATATCGCGGCGCGACTTGGACACCTTCTTCTTTGGAACCGCCATTTGGAACGTCTTTCGGTTGGGGAGCCACCTCGCGGGCCGGTGAATATCTATAGCGAATCAATGGATCGGGCAAGAAACCTATCGCGAATCGATTAAGTCATTGTCGGCGGCGGCTTTCTAGCGCCGCCAGCGCCGCGAACGGGCTTTCTCGGCGCTCCTTCTCGGCCGCGGGGTCGAGTTTGGCTCCAGGCGCCCTTGGGTAGGGGTCGAGCGCCACCGCCAGTTGTTGAGCCACGGCCTCGCCCAAGTCGATAGAGCCGCCTCGAAGCGGCTCGGGGGCCTCCGGCGCGCCGGGAGAAAGATCGACTTCCCCGGCCTCTTCGGGCGCCAATTCGTCGTAAGCCACCGAGAACGCCTCGTATAGCCGGGCCGGTACCGGCGCCAGGCTGACGACGCAAGCTTGAACGATGTCGGCCTCGAAATGTCCTGCCACCCGCACGAGGCCGGGGCGCATCACGGTGAACCGCGCCTGCGCCGCCAGCCGGTCGAGAGACACCAGCCCGAATCGCCGCGCCAAAGCCGCGCGTTCGGCCGCATTGGCCTCAATCTCGAGGGATAGGCCCGCAAGTCCCACGCGCTCCGCCAAGACCGGGCGCGAGAATTCGGGCGCCGGCTGAACCCGATCCGCCATCGATCATGGATATGACACGAACCTTCTCGCGGCAAGGCCCAAGGGGGATCTTGGGGCTTGTCAGGAAATAAGCGATGCAAGTCTCATTCTCTCGATTCATGTTGTCCCGCGCCGCCTCCCCCCTTGTCATCGCCGGGCCTGACCCGGCGATCCATGGCGCGGCCGCTGACGTCGCTGGAAGAATCGCGCCGATCGGGCGCAACACCGCGCGCGCGACGACGATGGATCGCCGGGTCAGGCCCGGCGATGACAGCTTTTTTTACTTGGCGCCCCACGGCTCGGATCGATTCACCTATTGCCCAAGGGCTCTTAGCGACCCACCCCGCCCTGTTCGATCGGCATCCATTCGACCTGCCCCGCCATGAGGGCGGCGCTGGGCTGGGCGGCGAGACCGGCCGCGGATTGGCGCACATAATCCGCGATCCTCCGGGCGCCTAGCGGCGGCGGCGGGACCGTGCCGAAGGCATTGCGCTCGATCGCCTCGCGCAGCACGTCGTTCGAGCCTTCGAGCCCGATGTCATAGGCCGCGACGCGGCCGAGGAAGGCACCGACCATGCCTGTTACGCGCCGGCCGACGCCCAGATCGCCGGCGCCAAGCTCACGCAGATTGGCGTCGAAATCGGCGGCCATGGCGTCGACGAGCGTCTGGCGCAAGGCGGCGGCATCCTCGCCGGCGGCCTTGAGCCGGCGCAACAACAGATACACATGCAGCACCAGCATCTCGAAGCGGCCATCGAGCGTGTCGGGGATTCCGGCCCAGGCGTAGAACGCCGGCATTCGCGCCTGCGCGACCGCGCTTGCGTAGAGCCGCGTCGACGCCTCCTTCCGCTGGCGCGGCGTCATCGCCGCGACCCCGAACCGTGATTGACAAGCCGCCGCCCGAGGCTATGGTTGGGGCTGATTTCTTTCTGGGAGTGGCGATGTCGATTGGCCGACAGGTTGCAGCAACCGGATCCAGCGCGCGGGCGCGATGGGCGGCGGGCGTCGTGCTCGCCACCGGGCTCGCCGGCTTGCTCGCGGCTTGCGAGGGGCGCCTCGATGTCCGCGGCCACGTACCGGATGAAGAGGCGGTGCTGGCGGTTCAGCCCGGAAGTTTCGATCGAATGCAGGTGGCGGAACTCCTGGGCACGCCATCGACCATGGGGACGTTCGACGACAAGACTTGGTACTACATCGGCGCGCGCACCGAAACCACGGCGTTTTTCGACCCCGATATCATCGACCAGCAGGTCTTGATGGTCAAATTCGACGATAGCGGCGTCGTCGAGACGATGAAGCTTTACGGCGTCGAGGATGGACGCATCGTGACGCCGGTCGAGGACGTGACACCGACGCACGGCCGCAAGCTGACGGTCCTGCAGCAGATCTTCGGCAACATCGGCCGGTTCAGCGAACTGCAAACCGGCGGCAGCACCAGCGCGGTCAAGCTTCCGGATCCGAATTAGCCGGCCGCCGCAACCCCAACCTGTCATGCGCGGGCTTGACCCGCGCATCCAGACACCTTTGCCGTGGCACTGGATGGCCGGGTCTTCGCCCGGCCATGACAAATGAGGGACCGCCGCCTACCCGGCGAGCGCCGCCAAGAGAAGCAACGCCACGATATTGGTGATCTTGATCATCGGGTTCACGGCCGGGCCGGCGGTGTCCTTGTAGGGATCGCCCACGGTATCGCCGGTGATGGCGGCCTTATGGGCGTCCGAACCCTTGCCGCCGAACTTGCCGTCCTCGATGTATTTCTTGGCGTTGTCCCAGGCCCCGCCGCCCGAGGTCATCTGGATGGCGACGAACAATCCGGTGACGATGGTGCCGAGAAGCATGGCGCCCAGCGCCGTGAACGCCGCCTGGCGATCGGCGACCGCGGCAATGACGAAGTAGAGCACGATCGGCGCCAAGACCGGTAGCAGCGACGGCACGATCATCTCCTTGATCGCGGCGCGGGTCAGCATGTCGACGGCCCGGCCGTAATCGGGCTTGGCGGTCCCCTCCATGATGCCGGCGATCTCCTTGAACTGGCGGCGCACCTCGACCACGACGGCGGCGGCGGAACGCCCCACCGCCTTCATGCCCATGGCGCCGAACAGGAACGGCAAGGCGCCGCCGATGAACAGGCCCACGACCACGTAAGGATCCTGGAGCCGGAATTCGACCGCGAGATCGGGAAAATAGCGCGCGAGGTCTTCGGTGTAGGCCGCGAACAGCACCAGCGCCCCCAGCCCGGCGGAGCCGATGGCATAGCCCTTGGTGACGGCCTTGGTGGTGTTGCCGACCGCGTCCAAGGCGTCGGTCGTCTTACGCACGTCCTTCGGCAGATCGGCCATTTCGGCGATGCCGCCGGCGTTGTCGGTGACCGGCCCATAGGCGTCGAGCGCCACGATCATCCCGGCCAGCGCCAGCATGGTCGTGGCGGCAAGCCCGATGCCGAACAGCCCCGCCAGCGAATAGGCGATGACGATGCCGGCGCAGATGACCAGCACCGGAAGCACGCATGCCTCCATCGACACCGCCAGGCCCTGGATGATGTTGGTGGCATGGCCGGTGGTCGAGGCCTGGGCCACGGAGCGCACCGGGCGATAGGCGGTCGAGGTGTAGTATTCGGTGATCCACACCAGCAGCCCGGTGACCGCCAGCCCGACGAGCGCGCAAAGGAAAATCTGCTGCCCGTTGATCGTGCCGCCGGCGAAGGCGATGTCGGTCGAGAACCCGAACATGAAGCCGACCACGGCGGCGATCAGGGCGGCGGAAACGATCGCCGTCGCGATCAACCCCTTATAGAGCGCTCCCATGATGTTGTTGCCGGACCCGAGGCGCACGAAGAACGTGCCGGCGATCGAGCCGACGATGCACACCGCCGCGACCGTGAGCGGGAACGCAAGCATCTGCGCTTGCGCCACCGGATCGGTGAAGTAGATCGCCGCCAGCAGCATGGTCGCCACGATGGTCACGACGTAAGTCTCGAACAGGTCGGCCGCCATGCCGGCGCAGTCGCCGACGTTGTCGCCGACGTTGTCGGCGATCACCGCCGGGTTGCGCGGATCGTCCTCCGGGATTCCGGCTTCGATCTTGCCGACCAGATCGGCGCCGACGTCGGCCCCCTTGGTGAAGATGCCGCCGCCGAGGCGCGCAAAAATCGAGATGAGCGAGGCCCCGAAGCTCAAGCCCACCAGCGCTTCCAAGGTTTCGCGCAACTCGAATCCGGCCCCGCGCAAGACAAAGAAATAACCGGCGAGCCCCAAGAGGCCGAGCCCGACCACGAGCAGCCCAGTGACCGCGCCGGCGCTGAAGGCGACGGAGAGCGCCGGGGCGATACCCTGGCGCGCGGCCTCGGCCGTGCGCAAATTGGCGCGCACCGAAACGTTCATGCCGATATACCCGGCGGCCCCCGATAACACGGCACCGACCGCGAACCCGATGGCGACCTCGAGCCCCAACGTCGCCCACAGAATGGCGCCGATGACGACGCCGACCAAGGCGATGGTGCTGTACTGGCGGTTGAGGTAGGCGCGCGCGCCCTCCTGTACCGCGGCGGCGATCTCGCGCATGCGTTCGTTGCCGCTCGGTTGCGCCATGACCCGAATCGTCATGACGCCGCCATAGGCGAGCGCGAGAACGCCGCAGAAGAGTACGAGCCAATCGAGTTCGTTCATGGTTCCCCAACCCCAATCCTTGCTAGTCACGATTTATGGAAGGTCCGCCGCGCCCCTAGCCCGCGGAAAAAGCGCCCGAACATACGGGAACGGCCTTGGGCTGGCAACGGCTTGTTGCGTCGTTTTAGACCGCTTAGGCCGCTGGCTGGGCGCGGCGCCGGCCCTTGAGCCATAGGGTCGCAGCCACCACCGCGGCCAGAGGCAGGATGGCGGCGTAGTTCACGGTTTCCCAGCCGAAGACGTTGAGCAGCGCGCCCGAGGAGAACGACGAAATCGCCACCATGCCGAAGATCAGGAAGTCGTTGACGGCCTGGACCTTGGCGCGCTCCTCCGGCCTGTAGGTCTCGGTGAGGAGCGTCGTGGCGCCGATGAAGAGGAAGTTCCAGCCAACCCCAAGAAAGAACATCGAGGCCAGGAACTCGGTCATGCCGGTGCCGGAAAGCCCGGCGGCGACGCAGGCCGCCATCAGCGCCGCGCCGGCCAGCAGAACGTTCATTAGCCCGAAGCGGCGGATCAGGTGGCCGGTGACGAAGGACGGCGCGAACATGCCGAGCGCATGCGCCTGGATGACGAAGGCGGCGTCGTCGAATGCGTGACGATGCCCGACCATGGCCAGCGGGGCCGCCGTCATCAGGAGGACCATGATGCCGTAGCCGACCATCCCCGCCAGAACCGCGACCGCGAAGCTCGGGCCGCGGACGATCTCCAAGAGCGGCCGGCCGGCGACAAGCCATTCGCTGCCGGTCGGCCGGGGTATGGTCAGGGCCCGTTGCAAAACAAGGACCACGACAAAGAGCAGGGCGACCGCGATGAACGTGCCGCCGAAGGGCGCGCCGGCGATGAGGTCGTCCGACCGCTTGGCGATCTCCGGCCCCAGGATCGCCGCCGCCACGCCTCCGGACAGAACCAGCGACACCGCCTTGGGCCGATAGTCGAGGTCGGCGGCATCGGCGGCGGCGAAACGGTAGAACACGGCGAAGCCCTGGCCGATCCCGAATACCGCGTTGCCGACGCAGAACAGCCAGAAACTGCCTTCCATCGCGGCGCCAAGCGACACCAGGCCGGAGACAAGGCCGATCGACGCGCCGAGCTGGAACCCGGCGCGCCGGCCGATCCGGCGCATCAGCAGCGACGCCGGTATGGTCGTCACCATCGTGGCGAGGAATTGCAACCCCAACGGCAGCGCCGCCAGCGCCTTGTCGGTCGCCAAGGCTTGGCCGGCGAGCGCGCTCACCGTCAGCATGGCCACCACCGCGGTCATGGTGAGGGCCTGGCAGACGGCAAGAATCCGGACGTTGCGAAGTACGGTCGGGGTGGGCATGGCCGGGACATTGACCGCAAAACGGCGTCGGCGGCAAGGACGCCGAGCGTCTATCCGCCGGTATGGATGCTCCGGACCAGCACCTCGGCGACCAGATCCTGCCCGCCGGCCTTGTCGATGGCGAGCTTGACATGGCGCTTGATGAGGGTCGCGTCATAGCCTCGATCCGACATGAATCGATAGCGCATCAGTTCATAGAGCTCGACCGTCATGGCATCGATGACGTAGGGCATGCGTTGCAACAGCAGGGCGCGCCGCTCCTCGCCGTGAATTTCGAGCGACAGGTCGATGACGATCTCGCTGATGACGCTGTTGCCGCGGATGATCGGCACCTTGATGGCCGGAACGGGCATGAAGATCGCTGTCTGGTCGACGGATTCGCTCGAGGAGGCCTCCGGCTCGCGCAGCAAGAACCACCACCCGGCGGCGGCTCCACCGAGCAGCAGGACAACGACAATGGCGAGCAGTTTTTTCACAAGGGCTGACCTGAAAAGACGGCGATCATCGCCATGCTCGGTCATCTTGGTCAACGCCTGGTTAACACCGAATCACGGATAGCCCGAGACCTATGGCCGATCCTTCGAGACGCGTTCTTCGAACGCTCCTCAGGATGAGGTAGGCATTCTATATCAAGATGTTACCTCATGCCGGGGAGCCGCGAACCTACTCCGCCGAAGCAGCCGCTTCGGCTGCGAAGGCTGGAAGCGGCGTCTCGAAGCATAACGGCTTGCTAGAAATGTTTGTATCCGGTGCTGCCTAGGGCGATCGCTTCACCCGATTCATCGAGGATTCGCACACCTTCCCCCGCCTCCAGCCGTCCGATCGCGGTCAATGGAACGCCAAGACGGTCTCCCAGATCTTCGGCGGCGCTCCGTCCCGCGTCGGGCACGGCGACCAGCAACTCGTAGTCATCGCCGCCGCCGAGGATCGTCGCCAACAGCCGGCGGTCCCCTGCGAGCGCCGCGGCGGCCGCGTCCGACAACGGCAGGTGCGCGACGTCGATCGTCGCACGCAGCCTCGATTGCGCCGCCATGTGACCAAGGTCGGCGGCAAGGCCGTCGGAAACATCGAGTGCGGCCGTCGCGAGCGCGGCTTGCGCCAGCGCCGGCCCCAAGGCCGAGCGGGGTTGCGGCAGGCGATAGCGATCGAGCAGGAACGCCCTATGCGCCTCGTCGAGACCCCGCAATTCGCCCCGCCCCGCCAGCAGCCCAAGCGCCCCGTCGCCGATCGTGCCCGAAACCATGACGACATCGCCCGCCGCCGCGCCGCCGCGGCGTAGGTAGTAGCCATCGCGAACCTCGCCTATCGCCGTTATCGACACGGTTGTCGGGCCCGGCGTCGCGGCCGTATCGCCGCCCATGAGCTTGATGCCGTAAGTCGCCTGGTCGGCCGCGAGCCCGGCGGCAAAGCCGGCGACCCAGGCCTCGTCGACGCCGGGCCCGAAGGCCACGGTCATGAAGTAGGCGAGCGGCCGGGCGCCCTTGCCGGCAAGGTCGGAGAGATTGACCCTGAGCGCCTTGCGCGCGATGAGATCGGGCGGATCGTTCTCATGGAAATGCACGCCCGCGATGACGCCATCGGCGGTCACCACCAAGCGGCAGCCGGGCGACGGATCGACCAGAGCCGCGTCGTCGCGCAATCCGAACGCCCCGGCGGCGCCCTCCGCCAGCGGCGCGAAGTAGCGCTCGATCAGCTCGAACTCACCCGGAAGACGCGCTGGGGACACTAGAACCGTGACTCTGACACTTCGAACCCACCGATGTCATGGCCGGGCTCGACCCGGCCATCCAGGAATCGGTGAAATACCTGGATGCCCGGATCAAGTCCGGGCATGACAAGGGAAAGGAAGTCGCAATCGGAGAAATCATTCATAGGCTTCTGGGCCGAGTCACCCGGCGGAAAGCACCCCCGAAAGGGGGCTTTCCGTCAGGATCGGACCACGATCGCCGCCCTTGAGTTCATGGGGCCGTAACGTACGCGCCAGGCAATCGAGCACGCCGTTCACCAGCGCCGGCTCCTTGCCGGTGAAGAAATCGCGGGCGAGCTGGACATATTCGTCGATGACCGAGGGCGCGGGTATCAGGGGCAGCGCGGCAAGCTCGTAGGTGCCGGCGCGCAGGATCGCGCCCAATACGGATTCAAGGCGTTCCACCGACCAGCCGTCGGCAAGCACCGCCGCGATCATGTTGTCGAACTCGGTCCGCCGGCCGACGACACCGTGCACGATCTCGGCAAAGAAAATCTTGTGCACCGGCGCGGCTTCGACGCCGTCGACCGCCCGGCCGAACCGATGGCGTTCGAATTCTTCGATGACCGCGCCGGGCGCCGCGCCGGTGAGATCGATCTGGTAGAGCGCCTGCACGGCCGCCAGCCTCGCTGCGCGCCGCGGGCGGGAGATCGGCGCGGCGATCGGCCCAGGTTGGGCCTGCGCGCTCATGCCGGCTCGCGGCGCGGGAACAGGCTGAATCGGCGCTTGGTTTCCACCATGGCGAGACAGGTGTTGGCCGCCTCGCCGCCCTTGTTCTTGTGATCGACCCTGGCGCGTTCCCACGCCTGTGCCTCGTTCTCGACGGTCAGAATGCCCATGCCGATCGCCAGGGTGTATTCGGTCGCCAGAGTCTGAAGCGCGCGAACGGTCTCCTGGGCAATATGATCGTAATGCGATGTCTGGCCCCGAATGATGCAGCCCAGCGCCACGAAGGCATCGTAGCGCCGCCGGTCGATGCTGAACTCGATCGAGCGGATCGCCATGCGGATGGCGGCTGGAATCTCGAAGGCGCCGGGGACGTCGAACCGCTTCCAGGTGACGCCCGCCGGCCCTAGCACGGCCTCGGCGCCGCGCACCAATTCCTCGGTGATGTTCGGATAGAACATGGAGGCGGCGATCATGACATGCGGTTTATCGCTCATGATCCGCTCCGCGATGCGCCCGCCACATGTTCATTTTCCCGTTCATTCCCCTTCACCGGCTGGCGCGATCGACCGCTGCGCGACGACTCGCAAGCCGTATCCCTCGAGACCCACGATCTTCCGCTTCGTATCCGAGAGAAGAATCATATCCTTGATCCCGAGATCGAGCAACACCTGGGCGCCGACGCCGTAGTCGCGCAGATCTCCGGCCCTGGCCGGCGGCGCGCCGGAACGCGCCTTGACGCGGTCGGAGAGGCTCGTCGGCAACGGCTCGCGGATGAGGACGATCACGCCGCGCCCGGCCGCGCCGATGGTCCGCATGGCCGACTGCAATTCGCCCCCGCGCCCGTTAGCGAGATCGCCCAGCACGTCGTCGAGCAGGTTGAGGGCATGCATGCGCACCAGCACCGGTTCGGGCCCGCTTATGTCCCCCTTCACCAGCGCGATATGCTCGGCATAGGCGATGCGGTTCACGTAGACGTTCATCTTGAACCTGCCGCCATGGCGGCTCTCGAAATCCGCCTCCAGCATGCGCGCCACGATGCGGTCGTGGCGCCGGCGATAGGCGATGAGGTCGGCGATGGTCCCGATCTTGAGGCCATGAAGCTGGGCAAAGGCGATCAGATCCTCGCGCCGCGCCATCGTGCCATTGTCATTCATGATCTCGCAGATGACGCCCGATGGGTTGAGGCCGGCGAGCCGCGCCAGATCGACCGCGGCCTCGGTGTGCCCGGAGCGCACCAGAACGCCGCCGTCGCGGGCGACCAGGGGAAAGACGTGGCCCGGCGACACGATGTCATCGGGCCCGCGCCTCGGATCGATGGCGACGGCGATCGTCTGGGCGCGATCGGGCGCCGAGATGCCGGTGCTGACGCCTTCGCGCGCCTCGATGGAAACGGTGAAGGCCGTCTGGTGACGGGTCAGATTCTGTTGCGCCATGAGCGGCAGGCGCAACTGTTCGACCCGCTCGCGCGCCAGCGCCAGGCAGATGAGGCCGCGCCCGTGCTTGGCCATGAAGTTGATCGCCTCGGGCGTCGCCATCTGCGCCGGGATCACCAGATCGCCCTCGTTCTCCCGGCCCTCGTCGTCGACCAGGATGAACATCCGGCCGTTGCGGGCCTCGTTGATGATCTCCTCGACGGGAGAGACGACCTCGATGAAGCTCATGCGCCGCCCTCCGCTGTCAGCCGGGCAACATAGCGCGCCAGAATGTCGATTTCCAGGTTGACGCTGTCGCCCGGCGCGGTCTCGCCAAACGTCGTCAGGCGCAGGGTGAGCGGGATGATGTTGACGCCGAAGATCCGGCCCTCGACCTCGTTCACGGTCAGCGACACGCCATCGAGCGCGACCGAGCCCTTGGGCGCGATGAAGCGGGCGAGGCCCTGGGGCGCCTCCAGCACGAAGCGCAAGGAGTCGCCGTCCGGGCGGCGCGAGGCGATCCTTGCCACACCGTCGATATGACCCATGACCAGGTGACCGCCAAGCTCGTCGCCGAGGCGCAAGGCCCGCTCCAGATTCACGCGGGTGCCGGCCCGCCAAGTCCCGAGATTCGTCGAGGCGAGGGTCTCGGCCGAGACATCGGCCGCGAACCAGCCGGCACCCTTTTCGACGACGGAGAGGCAGCAGCCGGCGCAAGTGATCGAAGCGCCGATGGCGATCCCTCCGGTATCGTAGCCGGTGGCGATCTCCATTCTCGTCGTGCCGCCGGGGGCGACGGCGCGCACGGTGCCGATATCGGTGACGATGCCGCTGAACATGGTGGGTTCGATCCTGCGATACCGAAATGCGGGTAGCCCGAGCCCCATGGCCCATCCTTCGAGACGCGTTCTTCGAACGCTCCTCAGGATGAGGAATATTACCTCATGCTGAGGAGGCCGCGCCAGCGGCCGTCTCGAAGCATGGCGGCAAAGTCGAGGATTCCGAGATTCGATACACCGACTCTCGGTCTAACGGCAAAGGGTTTCGAGTACGTCCTCGCCGAGGCGCTCGACCGCCACGCGATTGAATGCCGGCGCGGCCTCGAGCAAGGCTAGGCCGAGATCGGCCACCGCCGGCCGGCCGTCGCCGCCGATGATGGAGGACGAACGGAACCAGGCGATGCGATCGACGAGGCCATCGCGCAAAAATGACGCGGCCAGCGTTCCCCCGCCCTCGACGAGAACTCGCGTCAATCCACGATCGCCAAGCGCCTTCAACACGGCGTCCGGCCCGGCGCCGGGTAACGCGATGATGACGGCGCCTCGATCGGCCAGCGTCTTGCCGCGCTCGGCGGCGTCCTCGCGGGTCACGATCCAGGCGGCGCCATAGGTCGACGCCAGAATCTTGGCCGCGACCGGCAGCCGCAAGCGCCGGTCGACGACAACGCGGATCGGCGAGCGGTCCTCGAGCCCCGGCAATCGGCAGGTCAGTTCCGGATCGTCGGCGATGGCGGTGCCGCTGCCGATCAGCACGGCGTCGTGTTCGGCGCGCATCATGTGCGCGCGCGCGCGCGCCTGCTCGCCGGTGATCCAGCGGCTTTCGCCCGAGGCGGTGGCGATCCGGCCATCGAGGCTGGACGCGATCTTGAGGGTCACCAGCGGCCGGCCCTTTTCGAGGCGCGTCAGGAATCCGGCGTTGATGTCCGCGGCTTGGCTCCCGCCCATGCCCATGACCACTGGGATTCCGGCGGCGCGCAAACACGACACGCCGCGCCCCGACACGCGCGGATCGGGATCCTCCATGGCGATGACCGCGCGCGCGATGCCCGCCGCAACCAGCGCCTCGACGCAAGGCCCGGTCTCGCCCCAATGCGCGCAAGGCTCCAGCGTGACGTAAGCCGTGGCGCCGCGCGCCCGGTTGCCGGCGCGCGCGAGCGCCTCGGTCTCCGCGTGCGGGCGTCCGCCGCTTTGCGTCCAGCCGCGGCCGACGACCTCGATGACGCCATCGGCACCCTGTTGGACCAACACGCAACCGACCGCCGGATTGGGGGCGACACGGCCGAGCCCCCTTCGCGCCAGCGCGAGAGCGCCCAACATGAAGCCCCGATCCTCGGGCCGCTCCCGCGCCTCGATCTTGTCGGCCTCAGTACCAAGAATCATGGAAGCGTGTTTCACGGCCCCGGCCATCATGCTTCGACAAGCTCAGAGGTTGTGAAAGAATTGCATCGGCTTGGTTGCGTCCTTCGAGACGCGCCCCTTCGGGGCGCTCCTCAGGATGAGGTTAAGCCTTTATGGCACAAAGAAAAGACC